>JBAWFN010000001.1:0-1645 GCA_049591935.1 Terriglobales bacterium
CGCCCAAACTTACATTCGGCTGGATGAGCATTCAGGCTTTGGTGCAATGATGCGGATGCTGATCGCGCTCCGCACAGGAAACACTGCAGCCGCCTTGGCGGAGTCGAATGCAGTATCACAAGGGGGATTCCGGCTTGCAGATCTGGTGCGCGTTTACTTGAACCATGCGCCGGAAGCGGAATTACGCAGGGCCGCCGCTGATCTCGAAGTTGAGCCCAGATCCTCGCGCGATCCGGAAACGCTCTACGTCAACGCGGCCGTGCTGAGCTTCTGTGGTCAAGCCGGCGCGGCACTCAGGCAATTGCGAAAGGCTATAGAAGGAAAATACTGTTCTTATCCGGCCATGGAGAAGGACCCGCTGTTCGATCCCATTCGTCAGCGTCCCGATTTCGCCGAACTACGCCAAGCTGGCATCCAGTGCCAGCAAGACTTTGTGGCCCGTCGCCAGCAGGTCAACGCCACACTCCAGGCGAGCCGGTTTTGAAGGCGGGCAATCCGTTGTACAGTAGGGCGCACTGGCGAACTTTGAACTATTACTATCGACTTACTCCCGATACGGGTGCTGCCCCTGGGAGGACGGAGAAAAATTCCAGTCGTAGGCGAACTTATAAAAAACGTGGATTTGCTGTGTAGCTTGCCAGTCGAGGCGCCCACTGGCCTGCGAGCTCTTGAAGGGAGAGCTGATGCCTTGTGTCAGGAATTGAAAGGGAGCGCCCACAACAATCGCATCGGCACTGTCCTGCTTGAGCCGTTCGGAGTCAATAAAGAAAAACAATTTGTTCTTCTTGATCGCGCCGCCGAAGCGGCCCCCAAACTGGTTGCGCTGAAACTCAGAGGAGACGGCACCGGGAAGATCGGCAAATCCGGCGCGGTAGTCGCGGAACAAGTAAAAGGCCTGGCCGTGATAGTCGTTCGTGCCGGAACGCGTGGCCAGGTTGACCGAGCCTGAACCGGTGATCTCCGTTGAAATGTCGAGCGAGGATCGACCAATACTAAATTCCTGAATGGAGCTTAACGCGATGTTCTGGGTGGTGGTGCCAACGGATTCGGCGCTGACGTCAAGGCCGTCCACTTCAATGCGGGGCGTGCGCCCGAAATCGCCGTTGATGGAAATGGAATTGTAGCCGACTTTGGTGGGATCAAATGAAGCTCCATCCTGCATCTGGACACCGGGTTCCAATTGGGCGAGGTCAAGGAAGTTGCGTCCGTTCACCGGCATGTTGTCGATCTGTTCGCCATTAAGTACACCTTGCACGGCGGATTGTTCAGTGTTGACGGTGACTGCGGAGCTTCGCACTTCAATCGTCGTAGTCTCCTGACCGATTTCCAGTTTCACATTGCCAGACGACGTTACCGCGACCTGTACCGGGATGGTGAGGTGCACCGTCTTGAAGCCCTTGGTCTGCGGTCGAACCTGGTAATCGCCGACCGGTAGGCCGCCCGAGTTGTAGGTGCCTGTCGAGGATGTCTTGACCGTGATGACTTGCCCGGTAGCAGGGGAGGTGATCGTGATGGTTGCCTCCGGCACGACTGCGTTGGTCTGATCAGTGACCGTCCCCTGAATGCTGCCCTGGCTGACGGTGGTCTGGGCGTGGGAAGGAAAAGACAAAGACAATGACGACACCAATAACGCCCCAAAAAAAAT
>JBAWFN010000002.1:0-5613 GCA_049591935.1 Terriglobales bacterium
GGAACTCTGGTTCCGATGGAGGGATCGATTCAATTTCTGCCCGCCATCACGGAAGGCAGAGTGGATAAGATTCTCGAACTTCCCGGCGCCCAGGTCAAAGCCGACACCATCTTGCTCGAACTCAGCAATCCGCAGCTTACCCAGGAAGCGCTGGATGCGGAGTGGAAGCTGAAAGCCTCAGAAGCTGACTACAAGAACTTGCAGGTGCAGCTCGCCAGCCAGGTGCTGGCGCAAAAATCGCTGTCGGCGCAGGCCCAGTCGGAATACAGCCAGGCCAAAATGCAATCCGACATTGACACTGAACTCGCCAAGCTGGGGGTCATCTCGCAGCTGAGCGAAAAAGTTTCTAATCAGAAGACGCAGGAACTTTCCACCCGCAATGACATCGAGAAGCAGCGTTTGACCAACAGCAGCGAAGTTCTGACCGCGCAGTTGCAGGCCAAACAAGCCGAGGTCGAGGAGTTTCGGGCGCTGGCGGATTTGAAGAAGAGCCAGCTTGACCGGCTGCGGGTCCGCGCCGGTATTGATGGAGTTCTGCAAGAGCAGACCTTGAAGATCGGCCAGTTTGTGACTCCGGGGACTACTTTAGCGAAGGTCGTCCAGCCGCAGCGGCTTAAGGCGGAGCTGAAGATCGCCGAAACCCAGGCCAAAGATATCCAGTTGGGGCAGCCGGCGTCGGTGGATACACATAATGGTGTTATTCCCGGTCACGTTGTGCGCATTGATCCGTCGGTTGTAAATGGGACGGTCACCGTTGACGTGGCCCTGGACGCTGCGCTTCCCCAAGGGGCACGGCCGGATCTGAGTGTGGACGGAACCATCGATCTGGAAAAAATGCAGAACGTCCTCTATGTGGGGCGTCCGGCCTTCGGCCAGGAGCAAAGCACGGTCGGTATGTTCAAGCTGGAAGCGGATGGAAACAACGCGGTGCGTGCCCAGGTGAAGCTGGGTCGCAGTTCGGTGAATACGGTCGAAATTCTGCAAGGCTTGAAAGAGGGCGACCAGGTGATTCTGTCGGACATGTCGCGCTGGGACAACTTCGACCGGATTCGCCTGGAATAGCAACCCTGTGCTCCTCTGCGATCTCTGTGGTGATGGATTAAGAGAAGGCATCACCACAGAGGTCACAGACGGGCACAGAGATCAAAGACATGGGAAAGGAACTTCGATGGCTGACGCGGGAACCATGATTAGCATGGAGAACATCACCAAAGTTTTCTACACCGATGAAGTTGAGACCCACGCGCTTTCCGGAATCCACATGCAGATTCGCAAGGGCGAGTACGTGTCGATCGCCGGCCCTTCGGGATCGGGCAAATCGACGTTGCTGGCGATCATCGGTTTACTCGATTCCCCCAGCGACGGGACTTATGTATTGAATAGCCACTCGGTGGCCAATCTCGACATCAGCGAGCGCTCGCGCATTCGCAACCGCGAGATCGGTTTCATCTTTCAAAGTTTCAATCTCATCGGTGATCTCAACGTTTACGAGAACGTCGAACTGCCGCTGACGTATCGCGGCATGCCGTCCACCGAACGCAAAGAGCGCGTGCACGTCTCTCTGGAACGCGTGGGCATGAATCACCGCACCAAGCACTATCCCTCGCAGCTCTCCGGAGGTCAGCAGCAACGCGTGGCCGTGGCACGGGCTTTGGCCGGAACACCGTCGATTCTGCTGGCTGACGAGCCGACTGGAAATCTGGATTCACGAAATGCCGAGGCCGTCATGGACTTGCTGCGCGATCTGCATCGCGAGGGCGCGACCATCTGCATGGTCACGCACGATCCGCGCTTTGCCCGCCACGCCGACCGTCAGATCCACCTGTTCGACGGCCGGGTCGTCGAGGAGAGCGTTGAGGTCGGCTGATGGAATCCCTGCTGCAGGATGTTCGGTATGGTCTTCGCATGATGGCGAAGAATCCCGTCTTCACCATCGTTGCCGTCATCACGTTGGCGCTGGGCATTGGCGCCAACACCGCGATCTTTACGTTGTTTGATCAAGTGCTCCTACGCCGTCTACCGGTACGTGATCCGCAAGAGCTGGTGCAATTTCGATCTTCCGGAGCGGACTCAGGTCGCATAAACGCGCGCGGCAACAACTCTGGTGATTATTTTTCCTATCCCATGTACAGCGATCTGCGCGATCAGACCACCGTGTTCAGTGGAGTTCTGGCCACGTTCTTTACTCAGGTCGGCTTGGAATGGCATAACCAGCCAGAACTGGTGAATACGGAACTGGTCAGCGGCAACTACTTCGAGACTCTGGGACTACGGCCAGCACTTGGCCGTTTGTTCGTGCAGTCCGACGACACTGCACAGAACGCGAATCCGCTCGTAGTGCTGAGCTTCACTTCCTGGCAACGGCGTTTTGGCGCCGATCCCGGCATTCTGAATCAGACGCTGCTTCTCAACAGCCATCCCTTCACCGTGATTGGCGTGGTGCAACCCGGGTTTCACAGCGTGGTGGTCGGGGATTCACCGGACTTCTTTGTCCCCATGATGATGAAACCGGAAATTACGCCGGGCTGGAACGATCTGGATAACCACCGTTCGAAATGGCTGAACGTTTTTGCCCGGCTGAAACCCGGAACCCCTGCCGCCCAAGCCGAAGCCGGTGTCAACATTTTGTGGCGGGGGTTGCGGACGGAAGAATTCAAGACCATCAAGGCTCACTCGGCGTCGTTCAAGGAACGGTTCATCGACAAGAGTCATCTCACGCTGCTCGGCGGAGGTCGTGGGTACTCACCGCTGCGGGAGAATATTCGGACGCCGTTGTTGATCCTCATGGGTATGGTGGGCCTGGTCATGTTGATCGCGTGCGCCAACGTTGCCAGTCTGCTGCTGGTGCGGGCGGCAGGGCGGGTACGCGAGATGTCCATCCGCTATGCGCTGGGGGCGCGTCGGGGACGCATCGTTCGCCAGTTGCTGATTGAAGGGGCGATGCTGGGAGTGGTGGGTGGCACACTGGCGGTGATTCTTGCGCCACAGGTCTCGGCTTTGTTGTTGCGCAGAATGCTGGCAGACAACAATGGCCAGACGCCGTTTTCCTCTCAGCCCGACCTGCGGATTCTTGTTTTCAACTTCGGTCTGGCGATTGTGGTGAGCCTGTTGTTTAGCCTTGCTCCCGCCTTCCAGTTCTGGCGGCCCGATCTGACGCCGGCGCTGAAACAACAGACCACGACAGTCGCTGGTGGCGGCTTGCGCTTCCGCCGGGTCTCGGTCGGCCTACAGATCGGATTGAGTCTGCTGCTGCTGGTGGGATCGGGATTGTTCATTCGCACCCTCTACAACCTGAAAACCTTGGACGTGGGTTTCTCCACCGATCATCTACTCACTTTTGGTATTGACGCCAAACTAGCGGGCTATGACCCCAAGGACATTCCCGCACTGTTTCGCCGGGTGGAAGGTACGCTGGCAGCTCTGCCAGGGGTGCACTCCGTCGCGGCCACGAATGATCCTGAACTCGCGGGAAACACCGAGGGAAAAACGATTTCCATTGGGGGCTACGTGGCCAAAGACGATGAGAATATGGACGCGGAATGGTCGGTGGTCACCATGGGTTATTTTTCCACGCTGGAGAAACCTGTAATCGCGGGGCGCACTTTCAGTGAGCAAGATGGCCCGGACACCGCCAAGGTCGCGGTTATCAATGAAAGCCTGGCACGCCACTACTTCGGCGGCGCGCAACAGGCGGTTGGCCACTTTTTGGTGAGTAGCGGAAACAGGGATGAAAAGCCCGACATGGAGATTGTGGGCGTGGTGGGGGATGCGCGCCATGAAGGCGTGCGTAACGAGATCAGGCGGACGGTGTACGTTCCTTATCTTCAGGCGAAAGAAGCGGGATTCATCCCGCTGGAATTCTATGTGCGTACCTGGCAAGCGCCACAGGCCGCCGAAGCCACGGTGAGCGCAGCCATGCGCAATCTGGATTCGAAACTAGCCCTCGACACCATGCGCACCATGGACGAGCAGATCAATGACAACCTGAGCACAGAGGGAATGATCGCCCTGCTGGCAGCGAGTTTCGGCGTATTGGCCACGTTGCTGGCGGCCGTCGGCCTCTACGGCGTGCTGGCCTACGCTACCGTGCAGCGCACGCGCGAGATTGGAATTCGCATTGCCCTGGGCGCAAGCCGTGGCAATGTGGCCCAGATGGTTTTGGTCGAAGTGGCACGGCTGGCAGGGGTGAGCATTGCGCTGGCGTTGCCGGCGGCGCTGGTGCTGGGCCGTCTGATTGGCAGCCAACTGTTCGGAGTGTCGAACTACGATCCCTTAACACTGGTGGCAGTGACACTGCTGGTCGGGCTGATGGCTTTGTTCGCCGCCTGGATCCCCACTCGCCGGGCCACGCGAGTCGATCCCATGGTGGCGCTGAGGTACGAGTGAACTCTATGGAAACTCTTCTGCAAGACGCGCGCTATGGGCTCCGGATGCTGGCGAAGAACCCCGGTTTTGCAGCGGTGGCCATTCTGACCATCGCGGTCGGCATCGGATCGAGCACCACCATATTCAGTTGGATTCGTGCCGTGCTGCTCAATCCGTTGCCCGGCGCGGCACAGCCGGAGCGTGTGGTTGCGCTTGAGATGTTGACTCCTTCCGGGGAATGGACGCCCACCTCGTATCTGGACTTTCGTGATTTTCGCGATCACACGAAGCTGCTCGAATCCATGACTGTGACGCAGCCGATGGATCTGGCGATCGGCGACGAAAGACAAGTCCAGCGTGTTTGGGGAGAAGCAGTTTCAGGCAATTACTTCGAAGTGCTGCGAGTGAAGCCGGAACTCGGACGGTTCTTTTCCAGGGCCGAACAGGGCGACGAACAGAATGCTCACGCCGTGGCGGTCATCAGCCATGCGCTGTGGAAGAACCGCTATCACTCCGACCCAGCGGTGGTGGGTACAACCGTGCGCATCAATCGCTACCCCTACACCATCATCGGGGTTGCACCCGAGGACTTCCACGGCTCCATGCCGGGACTTTCGCTCGAGATGTGGGCGCCGGCCACGATGTTCGGGCAGCTCAGTTCCACCGGCGACTGGATGCTGCGTGACCGCAAGACTCGCATGTTTCGCGTGCTGGTGCGGCTTGCACCCGGGATTGGAATCGAGCAGGCGCGGGCTGAGGTTCAGGCCCTGGCCTTGCATAATGCCCAGGTCGATGCCGACACCAACCAGGGCATGAGCGCCACGCTCCTGCCTTTGTGGAAATCGCATTACGGAATTCAGGAGTCGTTGCTCGCTCCACTCAGCATTCTAATGGGCGCGTGCGGCGTGGTGCTCCTGATTGTGTGCGCCAATGTTGCCAACTTGTTGCTGGCCCGCGCCGTCAGCCGTCAGAAAGAACTTAGCATTCGGCTGGCCCTCGGAGCGCCGCGTTCCCGCGTGGCGCGCCAGCTGCTCACCGAAAGTTTGCTGATCGCGATGGGTGGAGCACTGGCCGGACTCGTGATTGTGCAGTGGCTGGGTGGGTCGCTGCAATGGCTGGTGCCTGCGCCCGCAATTCCCACCATGCTTCGACCGCCGATTGATTTCAGCGTTCTTCTCTTCACCATGGCATTGGCTTTCGTTGTAGCTGCGCTCGCCGGCGTCGCCCCGGCCCTGTGCTCCGCGCGGG
>JBAWFN010000003.1:0-4026 GCA_049591935.1 Terriglobales bacterium
AAAACCGCCACACCCACGAAGTCCTCATCATGCGCCGAGTGCGCCGCGGCGATCAGGTCGTCCTTGAACTCGAAGGCAGCGTCCCGCCCAAAGGGGAGGGCCCGCCACTGCATGTTCATTTGATCGAGCGCGAGGAAGGCGAGGTCGTCGCCGGCGTGCTGAGCGCCGTCGTTGGGGACGAGACGATCAAGGTGCGAGCCGGTGAGTCGGCTGTGTTTCCTGCGGGCGTTCCCCATCGCTGGTGGAACGCCGAGGACCAGCCGCTCCAAACCAAAGGCCGCGTGGTTCCCGTCGCCGATCGCGACCGGTATCTGCAAGGCATCTTTGCCGTTGCCAACGCGGGGCAAGCCAGCCGCATGCCACTGTTTTATGTTGCACACGTTGTGTACCGGCATCGTCGCACGCAGCGCCTCGCTGCCATCCCGTGGGCCGTTCAGCGTGTGATGCTTCCGGCCATCGTCTTCGTCGGATGGCTGCTCGGCAAGTATCGCGGCGACGCCTGGCCCGGCGCTCCTCAGTCGTGCCCTGGCGCTCTCGAAACGCAAATCTGAGGATCTGACGATCCGACGAGGATCATATTCCGGCTGCCTCCGATAAACGTTAGGGCTTTATCGGACGCGCCTTTTCACGAATGGGTGAAGGCAGGCAGGGTTCTCGGCGCGCGTTCGATAAAGCCGTTTGAACGAAGCCGCCTGTGGTTGCGGCGGACGCGGGCCCTATGCAAATTCAATGGAGGGAAGGTGCCGTGTGGAGATCCGCCGGAGCTGCGCGACAGAGCACAGCGGGCGTCCCTGGGAGAGGGAAAAGTGATGTAAGCGCAAAACTCTCGCGAAGAGAAGACGGAAGAAGGTGGGAATACGCGTTTTGTAGAGCAGCAAGGCACACAGGGACCGAGCGTGCCACGACACGCACAAATTTGGTGTTGTGGAGAGTGGTTTCATGCGGCAGCAGGGACCAGGGCTGGGGGAGAACGAAGTTGGATCTCGGCGGCGGTAAGCCTTTCGATGACCATCATCGGTCCACCACATTGGGGACAGAGTCGAAAATCGTGCGCGTCATTGGCGGTGGATAGCTCTTGCTCAGTTTGCGGTGCCGAGCCGAGTAGGTGAAAGCAAAGCGGCAGCAGAGTGGTGCGTCGTCGGTTGGCCAGGAAGCCGAAGTTCCGAATGCGCACGAAGCCTTTGGGAAGCACGTGCAACAGGAAGCGGCGCAAGAATTCATCCAGCGATAGGGTCAACAACTTCGGTTCGTTGTGGTGAGCGGAGTCGCGCCAACGGAAAGTGACCTGGCCGTCTACCAAGGAGATCAGGCGATGGTTGGAGATAGCCACGCGGTGCGTGTAGCGGCCCAGATACTGGAGCACATAGTCCGGGCCACCGAAGGGCGGTTTGGCGTAGACCACCCAGTGCTTTCGGAACAGTCGTCTTAGCCAGGCGGCGAAGGTTTTCGGCAGGGCGAGCAGTGCGAGATTTCCGTGAAAGTTGAGTTGGCCGTCCTGGAACGCTCGTTTGAGACCAGCGACGAACTTGCCGCGAAACACGCGAGCGAGCACCTGGACGGGAAGAAAGAAAGCATAGCGGGGCCTGATCCAGCGCGTGCCATCAGGAGACAGACCACCGGAGGCAATGACGCAATGGACATGCGGGTGAAGGCAAAGCTTCTGGTTCCAGGTGTGGAGAACGCTGAAGAAACCGATCTGCGCGCCGAGATGTTTGGGATCGCGGGCGAGTTCGAGAAGGGTTTCCGCACTGGCGCGAAACAAAAGATCGTAGACGACCTTCTTGTTCTGCAGAGTCAGTGGTGCTAACTCACCAGGCAGCGTGAAGACCACATGGACGTAGGGAGTCGGGAGAAGCTCCCACTGACGTGCAGCGATCCAGCGTTCCCGAGCGGCGGTCTGGCACTTCGGGCAATGCCGGTTTCGGCAGGAGTTGTAAGAGATAGTGGCACGATGCCCGCAGCGAGTGCATTGATCCAGATGCCCGCCCAGTGCGGCGGTGCGACACCGCGCGATGGCCAGTAGCACTTTGACATGCTTCCAGCCGATCCACTGGCGGCTTCGTTGGAGGAAGGCAGTTCCTGCGGCGCGGATGAGATCGGCCACCTCCAGGGGCGGCCGGCTCATCTACTCCTCCTGTACGGACCTGTCTTTCAGCTGCAACGAGTCCAAGGGACTCGCGGTCGCGTGAAGGTGGCGCTGCGAAAGATGCAGGTAGATGGTGGTCTCTTTCAGATCGCCATGGCCTAACAGGATCTGAATGGTGCGCAGATCCGCGCCTGCTTCGAGCAGATGCGTGGCGAAGCAGTGGCGCAGGGTGTGGGGGTGGACTCTTTTCCTGAGGCCCGCTTGCGCGGCGGCTTTCTGACAGGCGTGCCAGACGGTTTTGGTGTCGATGGGCTGATCGCCGCTATGGTGGCGGTTGCCCGGAAACAGCCATAGGCTGGGTTTTCGCCGCAACCGATGCCAATGCGCACGGAGTTCTTCCAGCAGCTTTGGACTGAGCAGCACATCGCGATCCCTGCGCCCTTTGCCGCCTTGGACATGAACCACCATGCGCTGGCTGTCGATGTCGCTGACTTTCAGGCGAGTCAACTCTGCGTTCCGCACGCCGGTGGCGTAAAGCGTCATCAGCAGGATGCGTTGGTGGGGAGAAGCGGCCGCGTCGATCAGTTGCGCGACTTCTTGCTGGCTCAGGATGGTCGGGATGCGATGTGTCTTTTTCGGGTAGGGTGTTTCGGCGATGCTCCAGGCCCTGTTGAGAGTCTTGGTGTAGAAAAAACGCAGAGCCGCCAAGCGGGTCGCGACCGTCCCCGGAGACAAGTTTCGTTTCTGAAACAACTCAGCTTGATATTCGCGAATCTGCCGTGGCCCCAAGTGGTCGGGCGGGCGGTGGAAGCGCCGAGCAAAATCCTCGACTGCGCGGATGTAAGAACGTGTGGTATTTTCCGAGTAATTACGGCGCTGGACTTCCTCCAGCATTATTTTTCGTAGATGGGTCACAGGGACCTCCTTGTGACCCAAAACTTATCTCAACCGACAAGCAACCAACGTTGGGTCGCCGCACGCGTAGCGTCCGCCGCCGGGCGGCTTTGTTCAAACGGCCTTATCGGAGACTGGGAATCGGGTTCAAGCCATCAACAGTCGGCCAACTTAAGTTATTGCTCCCGGAAACGGTAGTACCCAGGTTCCATTGGCAGTCGCTGAAACTAAGCGGACAGTAAGGCATGGCAAAAAGCGGGTCCGAGTGCCTCGCGGATACGCTCGTTATCGAAAAAGCTCCTGCAAGAGTGTATTCCGAGTTCGCTCGCGTAGTCGAACAACGCCATGGTGTTCCCATCAATAGGAACCAGAGATTACGTCTCGAGCTGCCAGTGTTTGTTTATAGCCGCTCGACCGATCAGGAGCCTTTGCACGAGATGGCACGCTCTCTGGTGGTCTACGCCCGTGGCGGTGTCCTAGTTCTAAGCGCGACTGTGAAGTTGAGACAAGAATTGCTCTTAGTTAATCCTCGGAACGAGGTTCAGGCACCGTGCCGCATCAGCGGGTTTGAGCCGTGTCCGCCCATGGTGAGACTGGAGTTCACGCAACCCGTCCCAGGGTTTTGGGGTGTTGCGTTTCCCCCTGAAGACAGGCATCCCGCCGAACGCAAGCTGCCTCGGGTGCCCCGCCGTTTTCGACGAGTCGAATGTTCCTTGCCCATACAAGTTCGCCAAGCTGCGGAGTCAAACGGTGAGGTTAGGGATGTGTGTATCACGCAGAATATTTCCCGTGACGGTCTCTATTTCAAGAGTGGGCTCCTCAGCTACCGCGAGGGTATGCGTCTCACGATCAGCTTCGTACCCAATTCAGGTCTTTTTGGTCCCAATGCCAACTACACAGGGCAAATAGTGCGAGTGGATCAGATCGAAGATGGCCTCGTAGGGGTCGCGGTCAGTTTGCTGGGGGTTAACCTAAAGCCGCCGACCAAATCCGTCGCGGCTATAGGCCGCTGATGTCATTACTCTTGGCGTAGCCGTCCCCTCCTC
>JBAWFN010000004.1:0-20064 GCA_049591935.1 Terriglobales bacterium
ATCCGCCGAAGAAGAAGGCCTTGCTGCGGCGGATAGGCCCGCCCAAAGTGAATCCGAATTGCTGCTGCTGGCCGTGAGGCTTAAAGTCGAGGAAGGGATGAGTGGCGCCGAACCCGCTGTCTCGAAAGAAGAAGAAGCTGCTGCCGTGCAACTGGTTGGAACCTGATTTGGTCACGACGTTGATCACCGCTCCTCCGGCGCGACCGAGCTCAGCGCCATAGGTATTGGACGACACCCGAAACTCCTGCACCACCTCGTTCGAGAACTGGTAGGGCGCCCGGTATCTGCCGCGGGCCTGGGAGAAGAATGCATTGTTGTCGTCGGCGCCGTCGACCAGGTAGCTGGACTGGTAGCCGCGAATGCCTCCGAAGGCCAAGTCGCCGTTGGAGCCTGACGTCATCCCGCGCGGATCCTGGGTCACCCCGGGCGTCAGCAAGGCGAGATCGGTAAAGCGACGTCCATCGAGCGGCAACTCATCGATCGCTCTCTTGTCGATCAGAGAGGAGATGGCGGTGGGCTGGGTGTCCACCAGCGGTGGTTCGCCGGATACCGTAACCGTCTCCTTTACGCCTGCCACCGCCAGCTTGAATTCAATTTCAGTTGTGCCGCCCACCGCCACATGCAGGCGGGGAGTGACTTCCGGCGACATGCCTGGGGCGGTTGCCCGGCCGGAGTAGTCGCCGGGCGAAAGCAGTTGAAAAACAAACTGGCCATTCGAATCGGTGCTCATGGAGTAGCGGAATCCGGTGGCATCGTTTACCAGCACTACGACGGCGCCGGGAATGCGGCCGCCGCTGCTATCGACGACCGTGCCGCGCAGGGCGCCGGTCGAGGCGTCTTGCGCGAAAGCCAAGCCCAGCAGCAGAACCAGAGCCGCTGTTGGCCCCACCGTTCGCGAGAAGCGCACAGGATGACGCACTCGGCTAAGCCCGATCAGGGATACTGCTCTTGCCGGTAGCGTTCCAAGAAATGAGAGAAAAAGCAGTAGAGCATCAGGACAAAAGAAAGAAGACGGATCAGCAGTGCACGCCATAGGGCTCTCACCTGCATGGGAATTCTCATTACGGTGAGTCCAGATTTGACGGCGGGCTTCCTTTGTATAACAGGTATGGGGAGCGAAGTTCTGTGAGCTGCGAACATTCTTTGCTGTTTTTCCCGATGCGGGAACGATGCGTGTTAGTATTTGGCGACTTCTTGCACGCAAATAAACACGGAGACACTGAGGAGGACGAATATGCGCTCGCTCCCAAGCCGCAAGTTCGAGACCCTGGTTTGGTTGGCGGTTCTGAGTTTAGGAATCGCGCCATTTTGCGGAGCACAGTCCGCCACAACTTCATCGGGCAAAGTCCGCACCTACTACATCGCCGCTGACGAGGTGGAATGGAACTATGCCCCTGACGGCATAAATAAAATGATGGGCATGAAGTTCTCCGGCTATCCGAATGTATTCGTCGAAAAGGGTCCGCATCGCATCGGGGCCGTATATCGCAAGGCTGTCTATCGCGAATACACTGACGACACCTTCACCACTCTGAAGCCGCGCGCGCCGGAGTGGGAGCACGCGGGAATTCTCGGTCCAATCATCCGTGGCGAAGTGGGCGACACCATCCGCGTGACCTTCAAGAACAATGCCACTCATCCCGCCAGCATGCACTCCCACGGCGTCTTCTACAAAAAGGACTCCGAGGGGGCCAGCTACGACGACGGCACTACCGGGAACGATAAAGCAGATGACGATGTGCCACCGGGAAAAACCCACGTCTACACCTGGCAAGTTCCCGAAAGGGCCGGACCCGGGCCGGGCGACCCGAGTTCGCTGGTCTGGCTGTACCATTCCCATGGGAATGCAGCTCTGGAGAGCGGCCTGATCGGCGCCATCATCATTACGGCGCGGGGTATGGCCGGTCCCGACGGCAAACCCAAAGACGTGGACCGCGAGTTTGTCAACCTTTACATCGTTTTCAATGAAAACACGAGCTGGTATCTCGATCACAACATCCAGGCTTACACCAGTGATCCGAAGGGCGTAAACAAAGAGGAGTTCAGCCCTACGGATACGGACGGTAATTTCTCAGTGACCGGCACCGGATTCGCGGCCGCCAACTTCAAGGGCACTATCAACGGCTACATTTATGCCAATGGACCGATGATGACCATGAAGAAGGGTGAACGCGTGCGCTGGTACCTATTGACCATGGGAGAAGGCGTCAACTTTCATACGCCGCACTGGCACGGAAACGTCGTGCTTGACCACGGCAGGCGTACCGATGTCCTGCTTCTGGGGCCGGCGCAGATGGAGACCGTGGACATGGTCCCCGACAACCCTGGTACCTGGCTGTATCACTGCCACGTCGAAGAACACATGGACATGGGGATGGTCACGATGTACAAAGTGGAGCCGTAGGCTTCCGATGGCGACGGGCGGGGACGCCCGTCGTCCATTACGTCTGGAGCTTGCTCTGGACCAACTGTTCGACTCGTCGCAGGACTTCGTCTTCTGACATGCTGGTCGAATCGAGAACTAACGCGTCCTGCGCGGGCTGCAAAGGGGAGACGGGCCGGGTGCGGTCACGCTGGTCGCGCTCGCGTAACTCGGCGGCAGTAGCCTGGGCGGCGCTGCCGCGCAGGTTCTGCTGCTGGAGCCGCCGCTGCTCGCGGACCACGGGGTCGGCATCAAGAAAAATCTTCACGTCGGCGTGGGGAAAGACTTTGGTCCCGATGTCGCGTCCTTCCATCACCACTCCACCGCCCGCGCCCATTTCCTGCTGGCGGGCGACCATCCATGCTCTGACTTGGGGATGAACCGAGACTCGCGAAGCTCCTTCGGTCACGTCGGCTTCACGAACGCGTGAAGTTACATCCGTCCCGTCCAGCAAGACGCGGTTGCCGGTTGAAGTCGGCTCCAGGTGGATGCGGGAGTCATGGGCGAGCTTTACCAGCGCCGCCTCGTCGTCGAAGGACGCGTCCGACAAGATGGCCTTGAGCGCCAGCGCACGGTACATGGCGCCGCTTTCGAGGTTGGCATAGCCGAGCTTGCGGGCCAGGCGAGAGGCAATGGTGCTCTTGCCCGCGCCAGCGGGACCGTCGATGGCGATAATCAGCTTGCGAGGTTTAGAACCAGTCATCGAGAAGAAAATCGTTTCGGCTCACCGTGATGCGCTGAGCAGAGTAGCACAAACCAGGGGTTGTGCGCGGGAACGTAAGCGGTACGCTAGTTCGTGCTTGCGGATGTCTTCGTGGCCGTAGCATCGCTGGACAGCGCGGGCCTGACGAAGAAGCTGTGGTCGTAGAGGTTGCGGTAGACTACGCCGGCGATTTCCGCGGCTCTCGGCCCAAACACCGCACGGTCGCCTTCGAGGAAAATCACCACTACCACGCGGCCTACATCAGTGTTGGAGTAGGAGGCAAACCATCCGTAACGCGTGCCGGCGTGGGAGCAGGTGCCGGTCTTGCCCAGGATTTCTTCTTCGCTGAAGTTCACTCGCAGGTGGCGAGCGGTGCCATAGGTGACCGCTCCAGCCATGCCGTCGGAAATTTCTGGAATCAGCGGAGCGATATCTAAACGGCGTTTTACCCGAGGCTCGAAGTTGGCGACTTCTTCCGGAGAATTGGGATGCTGTAGATAGTAAAGTGTGCCGCCATTGGCGATGGCTGAAACCATGGCGCCCAGTTGCAGCGGGGTCATGGAAATGCCTTCGCCGAAGGAGCACATCTTGCCGACACCGCCGAGTTTCGTAGAGATCTCTTCTTCAGGATAGGTCCCTAGATTTTCGCCGGTAATGTTGTAGCCGGCCATTTCGCCGAGTCCGTATTGGTGGGCGTAGTAACTGACCTTCTCGAAACCTAACTCGCGGCCCACGGCTTCGAAATAGGCGTTGTTGGAGTGGGCCAGCGCAGTGGTCAGGTTCATGGTGGACGCGCGGCCCAGACGAACCTCTGTGTCCTTGGTGATGAGTCCTTCGCTCAAGGCGGCGAGCGCAACCGAAAGTTTGATGGTGGAACAGGGTTGGGCGCCGCTCGAAAGCGCAAGTTTCTGGTTGACCATAGCCAGAATTCGGCCGCTGGTGGGCTCGATGGCGACTACGGTGCCGTTGAGATTACCCAGCGCGTCGATGGCGGCCTGCCGCACCACCGGATCTTCACCCGCGATGGCGTCGCCTTCAGTCACGTCTTGGGCGAAAGAACTGGTGGAGAAGCGCTCGTAGTACCGATGACGGCGATGGGAGGCTGTTGCCTGAATCCGTGGAGTGGCGGCCGCGCGGCTGCGGGCTAAGCGCCGCATACGCTTCCTGGCGTGCTGGGTCTCACTGATCTTCTGGGACTTGGATTTCTTGGCGGTCAACGCGTGCGTGTTGACGGTGGCGCCGAAGCTGGCTTGGCACAGCAACAGCAAAACAATGGCGAGGCTCAGGCGCGTAAAGAATTTCCCCAACGTCAATCTCCGAAGTGGCTCTATTTGAGGAGCACGGCAGATGCCAATGGCTACCCCACAGGTAAGTGCTTGCCTATGCCGATGTTATGGAACTCCGCCTCGAGACGCAATCAAAAAGTAACATGCGCCAAAACCAGCCTCTATAGTTATAACCCGCTGTTAACACAGGAGTTGCTACGTTTCTGCCCGCCGGGCATCCGGCTTTGGTAACCTTTTGGTGGTTACTGGAACGATACTCCTAAGAAGCGGCAAAACTTTTCCCAGCAGAGCCAAAGCACGCAGTCCAAATTCTCCCTACCAATCTCTGGTGCTACATGGTTTCGCCGCGCCTGCGCAGAAACGCCGGTACGTCGAGATCTGCCTGTTCGAAATTGGCGATCATGGCATCGCGCATAGCGTCGATTCCAGTCACCTCGCGAGAAGTGTTCATCGCCGGTTGAGGAGTGGCTTCCTCCATGACCATCGGCGGTGGCGGCGGAAGTGGATCGGACTCAGGCTCAGGTTCGGGGAAATCGTTATTCGCGCGCGAGGAAATGAAGACCGGCTGGCTCTCATGACGCCGGCGCGGTACTTCTGAATCCCGGAAGCCAGTCGCGATCACGGTGATCTTGACTGAATCTTTCATCTTTTCATCGAGTACGGCTCCAAAAATAATGTTGGCGTCTTCGTCGGCCGCACTTTGCACGATGCTGCACGCTTCCTGCACTTCCGCCAGTTTGAGCGAAGTTGATCCGGTAATGTTGATCAGGATGCCGCGGGCGCCGTCGATCGCCCCCGCTTCCAGCAAGGGCGAGGCGATGGCCTTTTGCGCGGCTTCAATGGCGCGGCGTGCGCCACTGGCGGTGGCTGCGCCCATCACGGCGTAGCCCATTCCGGCCATGATCGCCTTCACGTCGGCAAAGTCACGGTTGATGATCCCGGGAATGGTAATGATGTCGGAGATGCCCTGCACGCCCTGGCGCAAGATGTCATCGGCCACGCGAAACGATTCAAAGAAGCCGGCATCTTGCGCAACCGCCAGAAGCTTTTCGTTTGGTATGACAATCGTTGTGTCTACCGACTCCATCAGCTCAGCAATGCCGCGCTCGGCTTGCTGCATACGGCGTTTGCCTTCGAACGCGAATGGCTTGGTGACCACGGCGACGGTGAGCGCGCCCATTTCACTTGCGAGCGAAGCAATGATGGGAGCCGCTCCCGTACCGGTGCCGCCGCCGAGGCCGGTGGTGACGAACACCATGTCAGCGCCTTCGAGCACTTCGATGATCTTGTCGGAATCTTCGAGCGCAGCTTTGCGCCCGACTTCGGGGTTGGCGCCCGCGCCCAGGCCGTTGGTGAGCTTCACGCCCAGTTGGATCTTCATGGCGGCGCGGGACATGCGCAGCGCCTGAAGATCGGTGTTGGCGACGATGAATTCGATGCCCTCCATGCCGGCATCGATCATGCGATTCACCGCGTTGCCGCCGCCGCCGCCCACGCCGATGACCTTGATCTTGGCGTCGTTGCGGGCTTCTTCGTTGAAACTGATGCGAATGTTTTCGTCTTTTTTCATATTTACGCCTCGGGGTTAACTGCGAGCATTTAGCACTTGGCACTTGGCATTTGGTCATGCGAAATGTTTTCAGAAGTCAGCAAAACCTCTACTGACTAAATGCCAAGTGCTAACTGCTAAATGCTGGTTTCTCTACGCCCCTTTCTTGGCGAACAATCCCATCAATCGCGAACTCCAGCGTGTGTCTTGCACCCCGCGCGCAATGCGCGAACGGTGAGCATAAAGCACCATCCCTAGAACTGTGGAAAACTCCGGCTCCGCCAATGTCGACGGCATTTTTGCCAACGGCGTCGGCCACGACAAGCGCAGCGGACGCCGCAACACCGATTCGGCAACGTCCACGATCCCCGCCAGTCGCGAACCACCTCCGCTCAGCACCACGCCGCCGACACACACCTCGAGCGTGCCGCTGTGGCGCAGGTTGTCGCGCAGCATTTCAAACAATTCCCGAGCTCGCGGCTCAAGAATCTCGCCCACCATGCGCTGCGGGATCAGTCGAGAGGGTCGATCACCGACCGATGGAACCTCGACTTCATTGGCTTCCGGAACCAGCGTGACCACCACGTTGCCGTACATCTTTTTTATCTTTTCGGCTTCCGCCAGAGGTGTGCACAAGCCAACGGAAAGATCGCTGGTGAAATGGTCCCCGCCAACCGGGACCACAGCGGTGTGGATCACGGCGCCTTCCTGGAAGACAATCACGCCCGTCGATCCCGCGCCGACATCGACCAGGCAGACGCCCAACTCGCGTTCGTCGTTTCTAAGGACAGCTTCTGCGCAGGCCAGCGGCTCAAACACGGTGTCGTCAACTTGCACTCCGGCGCGGTTTACGGCGGTGACCACGTTTTGCGTGGCGCTGGCGGCGGCGGTGACCATGTGTACGCGGACTTCGAGGCGCATCGCCATCATGCCCAGCGGGTCATGCACGCCGCCCTGATCGTCGAGAATGAAATCCTGTGGCAGCAAGTGCAGAATCTCGCGGTCCGAGGGCAGCGGAATGGCACGCGCCTTATCAACCGCCGACTTAATCTCATCGCGGGCAATCTCGCGGGCGCGGGTGCCAAAGGTTAGCCCGCCGTGGCTGTTCACGCCGCGCACGTGGCCACCGGCAACGCCCAGCAGCGCGTGTTCAATGACGGTGCCAGAGCAGTCCTCAGCCTGCTCGACGGCTTTTTGGATGGAAGCCACGGCCTTATCGAGATCGCAGATCACGCCTTTGCGCGAGCCGCGCGATTCCGCCAGGCCGTGTCCGCGGTAGCGAAGGCCGTTGTCGGTGACCTCAGCCACCAGCACGCAGGTCTTGGCGCTGCCGACGTCGATGGCGGTCACGAAATGTTGACGCGGATTCGCCATTAGGGCTGCCCCTTGGGAATGCCCGCGCTTGGTTTCTGCGGCTTTGTGGCGTTGGTGCCCGGCCGTACGACGGGGCTTGCCGTTGAGGTTGCAGGAGGCGCGGTTTGGGTTGCAGGGGATGGCGCTTGCGTCGCCGCCCTCAGCTGCGGAGCGGTTGTGTTGGCCGGATGCACTCTGGCTTCGGCTTTTTTCGCAGGCGGCTTGCGATGGTGTACCTTGGCGAATTTCTTTTTGCCGGCCGGAGCTTTCGGTTTGGCGGTGGGTTTAGTAGAAGGAGCCAGCGCCGGCGCTGGAGCTGCCGGCTTCGGCGGAGTCACTTCATGCGTAACCAACGCCGCCGGCTTCACACCTGCCGCCACAGCTGCTTTGGCGACTGACAGCGAAAGCGGCGGCTGCTTTGCCGGGCCTTGCAAATCCGGGTTGACGACGATCTGATGTTCATAGCGCAGATCCACCGAGTCGAGCCGGGCGAATTGCTGGCGCCATTCCTGAGCGTGGCTCATGTAGATTTTGAAGCGGCTTAGAAAGTCTGACGACCCCAGATGCACCAATACTTCGCCACCGGCGTCATTGGCCAGGACTTTCACATCGTCGGAGTCCGAGAGATCGACTTCGCTCAAGTCCTGCGAATCGTGCGCGCCTTCGGAATCCAGTTCTCTGAGCAATTGGTTGTAGATCTTCATGCGGGGAGCGCGGGTGGATTGCGGCTCGCCTGCATTCATCCCCAGAATCACCGGAAAGGAAAATTTTCCTTTGCTGCCCACGGGCAAGTCCATCAGCGTGCCGCTTGAGTCAATCAACTGAATTTTCGATCCGATGCGCACGAAGGCGACCGGGGTGCGCTCATGGATTTCAATCTTGATGCGGTTGGGGACGAAGCGCATCACGCTGGCCGATTCCACCCAGGGAATCTGCTCGATCTGTTTCTGCCGCTGGTCGAGCGGGATGAAGAAGATGTTGCGGCCAATGTCTTCGCCCATGACCTCCATCACCTGCGGGCGCGTAACGTTGCCCAGGACGTTGATTTCGATGTCGTCGCTCGATTCGACGCGAAAACGCCAGGAATGCTCGCCGTAGTGGTAGACGGCGCTGACCGCGAGGCCGCAGACCAGCACTACCAGCGCAGCCAATGCGGCCCAGGTCAGGCGCGCAGCGGCCTTTTTGGGCAGGGTACCGCGACGGACAGAGATCCGTTTTTGTCCGCGCAGGAAGGGTGACTCGTCATCCACATCCAAGTCGAGCCGGTGCGCGTCGTCCAGTTCCTGGCGCGAAGGCTCGTCGGCCTGGGGATACAACTCCTCCTGCGAGATGGTGGAACCAGACTTTCTCGCCATCAATACAGGTACAGTTGTCGTCGGTGAATCGCTTGAGCGTGTTTACTATAACGGCTTTTGGGGAGTTGGGGTAGAGGAAATCTTGGTGCGGGGGGCGTTGGCATCAACGAACCGTGCTCGAACCCGGGGAGCGTCCGCGGGAACGGCAGAGCTCTCGCTTTAGCGGCGTACGCCGTAGCCGTTCTTTCGCCCCTCCGGGGCTGGGTCATTTTTTGCTTTGTACCCACGGCTTGCGCCGTGGGCTTTATTCTGACGCCGCTCCGCGGCTGAGTCATGAGCGCCGCTCCGCGGCTGAGTCATGAGAGCGTCGGCTGGGCGCTCGACTTCGTAATCCACCCCAACCGGGCTTACGCCGCTTTTTTGCGCTTGCCCTGACCCGCTTTCGCAATCTTCTCCACCTGCGCCAGGTGGTTCAGGTCATGCCCGGCGAACATTTTTACCAGATGCGTAACCGTCTCCTTCCCGCGCTCTGAGTGCATGCCATGGTTCTCCCATAGATTCTTGGGCAGGGCCTTGAGCATGCGAATATTGTTCTCGCGGAGCACGCGGAAAGTTTCGAGCGACACTTTCGGATCGCGACGCCTGTATTCAAAAGCCTCGGCCCACACATCCTGATCGAAAGCCTGAATCGGCACGCCATCGCTGCCGATGATCAGCCGCATGCGCCAACTGCCTACGATTTCTGTGTCCACTAAGTGGGCCAGAATTTCGGTGATTGACCATTTGCCCGGTTCGGGGCGCGCGGAGAGTTGTTTCTTGCTTAGGGGTTTGATGAGTTTTTGCAGCTTCTTTACGGTTTCCTGCTGCACTTGCAGCGGCTCTTTGCCTTCGAGATAGCCGAGAGTGCGCTGGATGTATTGCTGGGGCGTTTCCTGCATGGAAGTCCTCCCGCGAGTCAGTGTGAACGCTATTTAGACCACACCGAGGACGAAAGGATTCGGTAAAAATGCAGCTAGATCGGGTCCGCGCTGGGAAGCGCCGGAGGCCGGGGCATGGCCAAGCCTACGCGTGGGGAAACCACCGGGATTCGCATTTCCCGGAGCACTATCATCCGCGCTCTGCCGGCTTCCAGCCGGGCGCAAGCGGCTTGTTGACGCGCAAACTGAGTCTGCACCGACGCCATGCGAACCTGGGCCATGGCCATGGCGGCCTGCGCGCGGTCGAAATGGGTCGATGTCCTTCCCATCGCGACTTCGGCCATCGCCATCAGATGAGTGGCCTGGCCGGAAATCCGTTCCACGGCGGCCCGTGCCTTGTTGGCTAAGCAATTGCCTTCGTACTTGCTGACAAGATGATTGCCCATAAACAGGGCCAGAATCCCGACCGCCATCCAGTACATCGCTTTTTCGGAAGCCATGTTGTTGCTCCTCATCCAGTTACGTGGTTAGACGGGGGACCCCAAGATTCGTTATCTCCCGTGTTCAACAATGTTATGTACGGGTTGGGGGTGGGAAAAGGTTCCAGGGACGGGAGTTCCCCGGGAGAAATGCATAGGTCCTTCGTCGCTATGTCCTCCGCAAGCGAAGGACATAGGCTTCCTCAGGATGACAAAGGGAGAGAGGGTTCCAGAGCCCTGGCCCCTAGCTTGGATAGGATCATGGGCCCGAGCTGGGATACGCTTCCGGCACCGAGGGTCAGGATCATGTCGCCTTCGTGGGCGGCGGAGACGGCCTCTGCGGCAGCCTCGGCGAAGGAAGCGGCGTAGTGAGCTGGCCGCTCGCCTTCGTCTTCGATGTTCCGGGCCAGGGCTTCGCCGGTGATGCCTTCGATTGGCGGTTCGCTGGCGGCGTAGATATCCAGGATGAGCAGCGAATCGGCATCGCCAAAAGCGGTGGCAAATTCCTTCATCAGGTCGCGGGTGCGGGTGTAGCGATGGGGCTGGAAGATGACGTGGATCTTGCGAAATCCGCATTGCCTAGCGGCGGCCAGGGTGGCGCGAATTTCCGTGGGGTGGTGGCCGTAATCGTCGATCACGCTGACCCCGGCCGCATTGCCACGGAGCTGGAAGCGGCGATCTACGCCGCGGAAGTTTTCCAGGCCAGAGCGAATCTGGTCAGCGGGGATATCAAGGCCAACGCCCACAGCAATCGCGGCAGTTGCGTTCAGAACATTGTGCACGCCGGGGACATGAAGACGAAATTCGCCCAAGGGTTGATTCTTGTAGTTGACCTTGAATTCAGTGAGCGGGCCGGCATCTCCGGTGATGGGAACACTCTTCCCCAGGCTGACGTGGAAGTCGGAACCGCGGCGGGTGCCGTAGGTGACCATGCGCCGGCGAATCTGCGGGAACAGGCGGCGAAGAATCGGGTCATCGTTGCAGACCACAACCATGCCGTAGAAGGGCACGCGATCCATGAACTCGACGAAGGCGCGCTTGACGTCGCCCATGTTGCGGTAGCAATCCATGTGCTCGCGGTCGATGTTGGTGATGACCGAGAGGATGGGCGACAGCTTCAGAAATGACCGGTCGCTCTCGTCGGCCTCGGCGACCAGATAGTGTGATTTTCCCAGACGGGCATTCGAGCCCAAAGCATCGACACGCCCGCCGACTACGACCGTGGGGTCGAGGCCGCCGGCGGCCAGCACGGCCGCGACCATGGAGGTGGTGGTGGTCTTGCCGTGCATGCCGGCTATGGCGATGCCGTACTTCAAGCGCATCAGCTCAGCCAGCATTTCTGCGCGTTGGATGACTGGGATATGCAACTCTCGCGCTTGGCTGAGCTCGGGATTCTCGGGCGAAATGGCAGAACTGGCGACGACGACTTCGGCTGCGGTGACGTTATCCGCGTGATGTCCCTCAAAAACGGTCGCGCCCAGACTGGCGAGTCGCTGGGTTACGGCGGAAGTCTTGAGGTCGGAGCCGGAGACTTTGTAGCCGAGGTTCAGCAGCACTTCGGCAATGCCGCTCATGCCGATGCCGCCGATTCCCACGAAATGAATGCGCTGAATTTTCGCGAACATAAGTCAACTTCTTCGCCGCGGATTTACGCGGATGCACGCGGATGACTTCAGCGATTCTGGGCCATTGCGGAACGGGATGCAAGTGAGAGACTACTTTGCGGCAACAGCGTTAGCGGCGCCGAGATGTTCAAGCGCACGATCGACCACGGTTTGCATTTCCCGCGCGTATTTCACTTCGCGGCCTTTGGCGAGAATCTTTCGGGCTTCTTCGGGGGCGTACCAGGTGGGGTTGCGCATGGGTTCGTGAGACTCTTCGGTGCGTTCGACTTCCATGAGAAAAGCTTTCACCACGAACTCACGCACGCCGGGCTGTTTCCAGAACACGCCCTTGGAATGGATGTAGAGATGAAAGTGGCGGGGTTCGATGTGCCCGCGAACGCCGGCTTCCTCCCAGGCTTCGCGTTCGGCTGCCTGACTGTGGGACAAGGAAGGTTCGGGCGCGCCCTTGGGGAACGTCCACTTGTTGCCCCCGTTGGTGTTCACCAGCAGGAACTCAATGGAGGAGGTGCGCCGGCGGTAGCAAACGGCCGCTACCTGCAGCGGCAGAGCGAACCGAAGAAATCGGGGTGCTGACAACTGCCATCCTCCGCGGAGAGTCCCAACCTAGCCATCCTAAAGGCAGAATATTTCAGGAGTATTAAAATGCAACAAAAAAGGTGCAACCATGCCGTTACTGAAGTCCGTAGTGGGAAGCGGGTCGCGGCAAAGTCCGGGCTTGGTTGGGCGTTCAAAAACAAGGATTTAGCGAAATGACAGAGTGGCAATCGCGAGGCGGCCCGGACGTACCTGAGACTACACGGGCTTTTAAGCGTCCAATGGGAGTAGGATTTAGCAATTCGGACGCCGATGTTTACCCAGCTTAATCCGGTCATTGCGGGCAGACGGACAACGATATTGGGAAGCTCCGTGGCGGCACATCTGTTGTTGCTGGCGTGGGTGCTTCACAGTCCAGCGCCGATTTTCGTTTCTCCATCTTCCATCATGCAAGGGGAGCATGGCGCTGGGTTGCAGTACCTTTATTTTCCCGGCAGGCCTGAGGTCTCGGAGCAACCGCCCAAGCAAGCGCACTTGACCTGGAGGCAAACGCCGAAGAATGCAAAAAAGCCGCGCCAGCAGCCTCCGGTCTCGAAGGTCGAGTCAGAGACAGAAATTACTGCCGCCCTTGCGCCCAACGAGCGGCCCGCTGGTTCTCCCTATGGATCGCTTTATTACGGGAAGGCGACTGGGCCCGAGGTGCGGCCGGCGCTGCCCATTGTGGCTCGTGATCCGGCGATTGGGTCCGATCTAGCGCGTGAGATAACCGGCGACGTGGTGGTCGAAGTGACCATCGACGAGCAAGGCAAGATTATTGAACTGAAGTTGATTCAGAGCCTGTCGCAGCCCATTGATCAACTGGTCTTGGCGGCCGTTTCCCAGTGGCAGTTCCTGCCCGCCACGCGGAACGGAACGCCGATTGCTTCGAAACAGGACGTGTACTACCACTTTCCCCGCTGAATCCTAACGTTTGCTGTAGCCGGCGGCGCGCTTCGCGGTCTTGGCAGTGCGGTGTCCGTTGCCCTTTTCGGCTCCCGCGCCCACCACTTGCAAATGCGATTTGGGCGCGGGCGCGGCGGTTCCCAGCTGCAACTGCCGATCATTACGCGCCTGCCGCCAGTTGACCTGCGGCATCATCATGGAGGAATCGATGCGGTCGCGATACTTCATGGCGATGTTCATCAGCGAGTCGAGCAACGAGTCGGAGAGCAAATGAGGCTGCAGTCCCAGTTCGATCAGCTTGG
Source organism: Terriglobales bacterium (assembly GCA_049591935.1). Classification (GTDB taxonomy): domain Bacteria; phylum Acidobacteriota; class Terriglobia; order Terriglobales; family Acidobacteriaceae; genus JABCZH01. Next base: position 13,408 of record JBAWFN010000004.1, read on the forward strand.
AGTGTTTGGCGTTGTAGTAGTGCTCTTCGGCTTCGACGCGGGGGTCGGGAATATGATCGACTTCGACCGCCAGACCCAGCTTTTTGCCCTCCGCCTTCACCATGCGAGCCAAATCCAGCACGGAAAACTGCTCGGTGAACTGGTTGAAGACGCGGAACTCCCCTTTGGCAGCGGGATTGAGGCAGGCAATCTCGACGCAGCGTACGGTGTCGCGAATATCCAGGAAGCCGCGGGTTTGTCCGCCCTTGCCATAGACGGTGAGCGGGGTTCCGATGGCTGCCTGGACGCAGAAACGATTCAGGACCGTGCCGAAGACTTCGTCGTAGTCGAAGCGATTGATGAGACCCTCGTCCATGCCCACTTCATCGGTCATGGTGCCGTAAACCACGCCCTGGTTCAGATCGGTGGCGCGCAGGCCCCAGATCTTGCAGGTGAACATGATGTTGTGGCTGTCGTGGACTTTGGAGAGGTGGTAAAAAGACCCGGGCTGCTTGGGATAGGGCACGGTGTCGGTGCGCCCATTGTGCTGGATCGTGATGTAGCCTTCTTCGATGTCGATATTGGGCGTGCCATATTCGCCCATGGTTCCCAGCTTGATGAGATGACAATCGGGCCGGAACTCGCGCAACGCGAACAGCAAATTCAACGTGCCGACCACATTGTTGACCTGGGTGAACACCGCATGTTTGCGGTCAATCATGGAGTAGGGAGCGGCACGCTGTTCGGCAAAATGCACCACTGCGTCCGGTTCAATGGCCTTCATGGTGGCGGAGAGAAAGTCGTAATCCATGACATCGCCGACGAAGAGGTCGATCTGCTTGCCGGTGAGTTCCTGCCAAATCTTCAGGCGATCGGAAAGCGGGCGAATCGGGGTGAGAGTTTGTACGCCCAGCTCGAAGTCCCACTGGCGCCGGATGAAGTTGTCAACGATGGCGACCGAGTGGCCGCGATTCGATAAATATAGGGCTGTTGCCCACCCGCAATAGCCGTCTCCCCCAAGTACAGCGATCTTCATTGCTCCTCCTCCACACAGCATCCCCGAAGATTTCTTGGGGATCTTGTCCGTGCCTAACCCTGCGGACCAAGCAATCTCTATGGGATGGCTTTATTGTATCGCAGCAAGTTGATAACTTGGTGCTCCGGCGGGAGGAATTTTCGCGGCCGAAGCCGTCAGCGGATGATTGGTGAGCACAATTTTCCCGCCACTCGCCGCCAACACATTTAGCTGATCGTGGCCCACCAGGCCTTCCAGGCGCGGGACGGCGGATTCCATGGCCACGATGTAGGCCGTGTCCGGACGGAGCCACAGGTTCCGGAATTGTGCATCGTCGATAAATACATCCGGCGACCCGGGAGCATAGCTGCCGTATTCGAGATTAATTCTGCGTCCATTCAGCAGCAATGCGCTGCGGTTGGTGTAAAAGAACACGGAAGAGAAGGTGTAGTAATGCCGATCGACGATCAACGTTCCTGACGGCGCTTTCTGGATGGCCTCGGCCAACGGCCGGGAGGACAAGTAAGGATCGAAGGCCACCATGGCCACACGCGCGGCGTGAAAGAAGACGACCATCATCAAGGCCGCCGAGAGCGCTGCGCGCCGAGCGCCGGCTTTGAAGGTTCCCACTGCGCCCAAAGCAAAAGCCAAAACCGCCATCGCCAGCGGCAGCCGAAGGTACGCGAACGACGCCAGGGTGAGATCTTCCATGTGTCCCAGCGATAATTTGTAGGCGTTGGGGTGCGCGCTCAGCGCCGACGAGATATCGCCAACGGCGGGTACTCCGCGGCTTAGGAACAGGATGACGATCCCGGCCAAGGCGGCGCATCCCACGATCAGCGATAGCAGACGCGTGCCGCGCCGTATCCAAACGCCTTCGGTGGCCAGTGCGGAGCCCAGCAGCAGCCCCAGCGCAGGATAGCAAGGCATTGAATAATATTCTTGAGTGGTGGAAAAAGTGAAAAAGATGAGGATGAAGCCAGCCCAGCAGAGCGCCAGCAGGCGCGTCCGTCCGGCGCGATCGACCGGCCTGAACGAAAGTTTGGCGATGGCGGGAAAATAGACGCTCCAGGGAAACAGCCACAGCAGATGAAAGAGCCAGAAGTAAAGCCGCGGGACGGTGTCGTAATCGCGGGGATAGCGCAGATTCAGAAAACGCAACAGCTGTTCGTTGATGAAGTAGAACCAGAAAAAGCCATGGTATTGGCCCGGCCCGCTGTGCATGGTGAAATCAAAATAAGGAGGCATGCGTAAGGCCGCCAACACATGCCAGGGTGCGGCAATCGCCAAAAGAATCATCGCTCCGGTGAATACATGGAGCCTCCGCCAGACGGTGCGCGAGAAGAGTTGCTGGGTCACCAGCAGATAAATGAATATGCCGCCGCCAGGGAACACAACCGCGATCAGTCCTTTGAGCAGCAGTCCAACTCCGAGACTTGCCGCCAGGACGATGCTCCACAACCGCGGGTGGGATTCATCTCGATCAAGGGCGCGCTGGAAACTCCAAAAGGAGATACACACCGAGAGTGTGAGCATCGCGTCGGGAATCTGGATGCGAGTGAACAGGAAGAGACCTACACAAGTGGCGATCACCAGCCCCGCATAGAATCCGGCACGCCCCCCGAATGCCCACCGGCCATAGCGACAGGTGACCCAGGCCAGGAGGACGACTGTGAGCGCGAGTGGAAGTCTAGCGGCCCAATCGTGAGGGCCGAAAACCCGGTAGGAAATGGCCATCAGCCAGGCGCCCATGGGCGCCTTTTCCAGATAAGGAACACCGTCGAGACGGGCGATTACCCAATCGCCGGATTGCAGCATGTTGCGGCCGATCTGAGCCAGCACCGCGTCGGAGTCGTCCATCAGGGACGGGGGCGATACGGCGCAGCCGAAGAAAATCGCGGCCGCGAAGAGAAGGACGACCAGGTCGCTGCGAACGAAACTTAGGCTGTCGCGGAGAGGCTCACGAAGCTTTTGCCTGCCGGTTCCGGTTGCGATACCGTCTGAATGTTCCAGCGTTTGATCCATAGGAATAAGATCAGCAATCCCCAAAGGTGGTAGCCGAAGCTGTCACGCCGATCCATATGTCTTTTCATGACGGCTTGCACCCCTTCCCAACGGAAAATCTGTGTGTCCTTCACGGCTTGCTCGGTCAGTGTATCCAGCAATAACGGTTTCAGCACGCCGCGAAACCATTCGTGCGCGGGGATATCGAATCCAACTTTCTTCCTGCCCAGAATCGCGGGGGGAAGTTTTCCTTTCATCAGTTCTTTAAGCACGAATTTCAATCGCGATCCGCGGACCTTGTAGTCTTCTGGCAGGGAAGCGGCAAACTCGACCAGACGATGATCGAGGAACGGCGGCCGCACTTCCAGCGAATGAGCCATGCTCATGCGGTCGGCTTTGTAAAGAATGTCATCCGGCAAATAGTACTGCTGATCGAAGAGGAGATAGCGGTTGACTCCCGATACTGGCGGCATGTTGCGCAGAATCCCGGCCATCGGCGCAGGGTCAGCTCCCCGCAGAAATTCGGCCTTTTCTTGCTCGGAGAAGGTGCCATTCCAATAAATATGCGCTTCATCGGGAGGCAGCAAAGATCCGCGCAGAAACCGTTTGAGCTTGTATTCGAAGCTGATCTTGTCGTCCGACACGGGCCAGTGTTGCAGGCCCGCGATCGCCATTCGTCGCAGAGTGGCAGGCACCATTCGCGCGGTTTGCGCGTAGCGGCCAGCGAGATAGGTCAAGTAACCGCCAAACAACTCGTCGGCCCCCTCGCCGCTGAGGGCGACCGTCACTTGCTGGGAACTCATCTTGGCCAGAAACCATACCGGCAAACAGCCGGCGTCAGCGCTGGGCTCATCGGAATAATAGGCAAATTCCTGGATCGCGCTTTGCAAGTCCGAGTCCGCGTTCAGGTCAGCTTCGTAATGGTCGGTTCCGTAGTGTTCCGCGACTTCACGGATATACGCGCCTTCATCGAAGCTGCGGCCTTTGAAGGTGATGGAGAACGTCTTCAGAGGTTTTGCCGACGCCTCCGCCGCGTAATGCAAAATGGTAGAGGAGTCGAGGCCTCCGCTGGCCCATAGGCCGACGGGCACGTCTGCAACCAAATGTTCCTTGACCGACTCCCTCAGTAGAAAATCAAGTTGTTCCTTGGCGGAGTCGAGCGTCCACACTTTCCCGGATGCAGAAGGCGCTGGGCAATGCCAGTAGGATTCGACGTTGCTCATACCCGGTTGCCAAGTGAGAATGTGGCCGGGAGGAAGTTTTTCAATTCCCTGAACCAGCGTGTACGGCGCCGGGACGTAATTCACCCGCAGATAACAATTCAGTCCGTCCAGGTTCAGGGTGCGATCGATCTCCGGGTGGTACAAGATTCCTTTCAGTTCTGAACTGAAATAGATGTCGTCACCTTTGCGGGCAAAGTACAGGGGCTTAATGCCCACGCGATCACGCGCCAGCACCAGACGCTTCCGCGATTCGCACCAGATGGCCAGGGCGAACATGCCGCGCAGCCTCCGGAAACAGTCAGTGTCCCATTCAAGAAACGCTTCCAGCACCACTTCGGTGTCGCTCGTGGTGAGGAAACGATGTCCGAGCGCCTGCAATTCGGCGCGCAGTTCGGCGTGGTTGTAGACTTCGCCGTTGTATGCCAGCACGGTGTCGCCATTCTGGCTGCGCATGGGTTGCTCGCCAGAGACCAGGTCGATGATGGTGAGCCGGACCGCGCCTAGAGAAATGTTTCGGGTCTCGAAAATACCCTGCTGGTCGGGGCCGCGATGAATGAGAGACGAGGTTGCGCCTTGAATCAGGCCGGGCTGAACCGGACGGTCTTCATGAGTGAATCCGACGATGCCGCACACGCTGTAGTAGATGATAAATGGAGGGGGAGATTTACGGAAGGGCGCAGGGTAGTGGCCCTCTTTAAGAATTAAGCCAACCGCAAAATGGGGCGTCATCCTGAGCGCAGCCGTTCTTCAGGCGGAGCGAAGGATCTCCCGCTCCTCAACAGCACGCTATCTGAGATCCCTTCGCCCGCTGGTGAAATCGCGGGCGTTCGGGATGACGCCATGTATGAGGCAGAAGAATTCAAATTGAGCCACTACGGGGGTAGCGGGTCAGTTTGGTTTGCAATGCTTCGCGGGCTTTGCGAATCCTTGGCGGCCTTTGCGGTTAACCGCTTTCTTACCGCAAAGATCGCAAAGAACCGCCGCTAAGGACGCAAAGTCTGAGTAGCCTCAACCGTGAAACTGACCCACTACCACTACAGGCCACAGCTTGACTCGACCTTGGCGCCTACGTATTCTCAAGACCGCACCGGATGAAACCACGCCTGCTTTCCTACATCGTTTGCCCGCAGTGCGGATCGTCTTTTGACGTCCGAACTGAGAGCGAACGAGAGGGCGAAATCGTCGAAGGCTTTCTACAATGCCGCGGCTGCCAGGCCAGCTTTCCGGTGATTCGAGGGATTCCCCGCTTCCTGCCTGCGGAATTGTCTGCCGCCAAACGCGCGACTGCGGCTGCCTTTGGTTATGAATGGACGCACTACGCGGACCTCACCGCAGCCGACCGAGAGGAGTTTCTGGACTGGATCAAGCCCCTCGACGAAAGCGTTTTCGCCAATCGGGTTGTACTGGATGGAGGTTGCGGGAAAGGGAGACACTTGTTCCTGGCCGCCAAGTTCGGCGCTACCGACGCAATTGGGATTGACTTGTCTGACGCGGTGGAATCGGCCTACCAAAACACCCGCCACCTGCCGAATGCGCACGTCGTCCAGGCCGACATCTACAATCTGCCGTTTGCTAGTCCGTTCGAGTTTGCTTACAGCATTGGCGTACTCCACCACTTGCCGGAACCGAAACAGGGATTTCTAAGCTTGGTAGAAAAGCTGAAGCCGGGCGGGCGGATCGCGATCTGGGTGTACGGCAAAGAAGGGAACCGCTGGATCGAGCTCCTGGTTGATCCGATTCGCATTCATGTGACGTCGCGCTTGCCAAAGTTCATCACTCGCGTCATCTCATTCGCTTTGTCGTTGCCTTTGTATGCGGCGCTCAAGCTGGTCTATCTCCCGGTCCATCGGATTCGGAGACTGGCGCCGCTAAAGAGGATGCTGCCGTACGCGGACTATCTTTTGGCGATCTCCGGCTATTCCTTTGCTGAAAACCTGTGGAATGTGTTTGACCAGTTGGTCGCGCCCACGGCGTTCTACATCAAGCGAGAAGAAGTCGAGGACTGGTTCGCTGCGGCAAATTTGAAGCAGGTGGAGATCTCTGGCCGCAACCGCAACAGTTGGCGAGGGACAGGGGTGAAGAGCAGCTAAGTCAGCGGTTCTTAGTGGTGGAAGCTCCCGACAATGTCTCCCAGCCCCGCCGCGTAAGGTCCCAGAAAATCAGATAGCCAGCCACGCCCGCGATCGCCAACAGCGTAATTCCCCAGAACCATTGCTGAAAGACAAGTTTGCCAATGCCGAAGAGGCAGCCATAAACCAGGATGACGCCCATTCCCCAATTAAAGGCATTACCCGCCAGGTCGCGGACTTCCGGCAGTTCGGGAACCAAGCGCGCGATATGTTTCCAACCATACACGCTAGGATAGACGCGACGGTAGAACGCCACCAGAGTTGATTCGGACTCGGGTTTGGTGACGAAAGTTGCAATGAGCCATGC
>JBAWFN010000005.1:0-4663 GCA_049591935.1 Terriglobales bacterium
AGGCCAGCAATGACCGCGCGGCGGTCACCGTCGTTCTCACAGGCGTCGGTTCACGCGCCTTCTGCGCCGGCGGCAACACTCGTGAATACGCGGAGGTTTATGCGGGCGCCCCCGGAGAATACCGGCAGTACATGCGCCTGTTTAATGACATGGTCAGTGCCGTGTTGCAGTGTGACAAGCCGGTGGTATGCCGGGTCAACGGGATGAGAGTTGGCGGAGGCCAGGAGATCGGGATGGCGTGCGACTTCTCGATCGCGAGCGATCTCGCGATCTTCAGCCAGGCTGGCCCCAAACACGGCTCTGTACCGGATGGGGGCAGTACCGATTTTCTGCCGTTATTCGTGGGAATTGAACGGGCCATGTACAGCGGCACGCTCTGTCAGCCTTGGACCGCGCATCGGTTTTATTGGCTGGGTGGCCTCACTGAGATTGTGCCGGTGCTCAGGCTGAACGGGGACTGGATTCCCAATCCCAGGGTAGTAACCGACCACATGCTCGACCCGTACGGCCGAGTGGTGTTAGGCGAATGGAAGACGGGTGCCGCACAGCAAGAGGGCAAGGCCCTAATGGCGAAGGCCAATATCGATTTCACTCTTCTCGACGAAGCGGTGGAGAAATTGTGTACGCGGATTCTCTACACCATGCCCGACTGCCTGACCAAAACCCTCGAAAGTCTGCGCAAGCACAAGCTGGAACACTGGGACCGCAATCGTGAAAGCAACCGTGCCTGGCTCGCATTGAATATGATGACCGAGGCAAACGCCGGTTTTCGTGCCTTCCACTGCGGTACGAAGAACGAACGAGAGGCAAACTTTGTCCTTCTGCGGCAGCGCCTGGCGGAAGGTGCACGGTGGAATGAAGATCTTATTCGTGAAATCGCTCCCTGGGTCAATCAGAAAACGGTCAATCAGGAAACGGCCGATCAGGAAGCTAACGTGGAGAAATGACCTTGGAGGAGAAGTCGCCATTTTCCGGCCAAGTGGCCGTGGTTACCGGCGGTTCCGGCGGGATCGGGACCGCGATTGTTGACGCTCTCCATCACGCCGGCGCGCGGGCTATATCCCTGGATGTTTCTCCGCCGCAGAATAAAGAGACGCCCTGGATCAAGAGCGACGTACGCGACGACGCATCCGTTGCTGCGGCGATCGCAGAAGTCACCCAGAAACACGGCCGCATTGATTTGGCAATTCACGCTGCCGGGGTCTCACGCGAAAATGTTGTCTGGAAACTCGCGGTGGAAGACTGGGACGTCATTCACACTGTCAATCTCCGTGGAGCTTTCCTGCTGCTGCGCCACACCATACCGGTGATGCGCCGCGGCACAGACGGGCGCATTGTGCTGATCGGATCTATCAATGGGTCACGCGGGAAGTTTGGGACGTCGGCGTACTCAGCTAGCAAAGCCGGCCTGCTGGGATTGGCGAAGAGCGTTGCCCGTGAAGTCGGCCGTTTCGGGATTCTCATTAATGTGGTCGAGCCAGGGTGGGTTCGCACTCCGCTAACCGAAGCCTTACCCAAAGAGATTCGAGATGCTGCCGTGGCCGAGAGCCCGCTCGGTAAGCTACTGGAGCCCTCGGACGTTGCAGCTGCAGTGCTATTTCTGTGTGGGCCTGGAGCCAGTCACATCACTGGGCAGATACTGCGTGTGGATGGCGGACAGTATCTTGGAGCCTATTGAAATATTGCCGTAAGGCGGAGGGTAACCGATGACCGAGCAAGCGAAGAGTTCCGATCAGCGATGCACAAGGTGCGGCCGTGTCGCCGCAAAGACTGACAAGTTCTGCGCCGAGTGTGGCCTCTTCCTGCGCGACGCTCACATCGACCAGCGTCTGTTGCTGGCTCTTGTACACGAACGCGAAGGCCGCAGTGAGGAAGCACGGCACGAACTGCAGAGGCTGCTGCAGGGTGAACCCGATCACGTGCTCGCCAACCATTTGCTGGGTAGTTTCTACTTTCACCAAGGCACCTTGGAGTTGGCGATCCAGCACTATGAGAGAGCGCTGAAGGCTGCGCCCTCGTTCGTGTTGGGCTACTACGATCTAGGCGTTGCCTGGTATCACCGCGGCAACATGATTGAGGCCGCACGCGCCTTCTTGCGTTGTCTTGAAATCGATCCCGACTACGAAGCAGCGCACTACCGCCTCGCGATTTCGCTGTTTCATTCCGGCTTACTCGAGGAAGCGCGCGAACATTTCGAACAGTCCCTGGTACTCACTCCCGAATACCTTATGGCCCATTATCATCTGGGCGTGATTTACGAACGGCAAGGCGACATGGAAAAGGCAGCCCGCGAATTCGAGCGCAGTTGCGAGGAGAGTATTGGAGAAGTGAGCAGCCTTTATCACTTGGCGATGATCCACCGCGCACAGAATGATGACGCTGGAGCTGACGAACTGCTTCGGCGTGCACGTGAATTCGGCCAAGCACAAAGGGCAGCTAGCTAGCGTAGTTTGAGCGGTGTGCTCAGCAAAGGCAGTATGAAATCCGCGGAACAAAACAACCTGATATTCGATTGGGCTGCTAACGGTCCAAGGCAAGCGCAGTTGCCGGACCACGTGATGATCGACGATGAGACACTGCGCGACGGCCTGCAGAGTCCCTCCGTCAGTGATCCTGCCTTCGAGGCCAAAGTAGCGATCCTCCACCTCATGGAAAGCCTGGGAATCGAAACAGCCGATGTAGGGCTACCCGGAGCCGGAGCCCGCCAACGTGAGGCCGTTGCCACGCTGTGTCGCGAGATCGATCACGAACGCATGCGCATCCGCCCGAACTGTGCGGCACGCACGATGATGGTCGATATCCAGCCGATCGCAGAGATCACGCAGGCTACTGGTGTTCCCATCGAGGCATGCCTGTTCATTGGCAGCAGTCCGATTCGACAGTACGCTGAGGAATGGTCTCTGGAAGACATTTTGCGGCACACGCGCGAAGCCATCCGGTTTGCGGTCAGGGAAGGACTGGAGGTGATGTACGTCACGGAAGACACCGTGCGCTCCTCTCCTGATCATCTCAAAACCCTACTTACGGCCGCAGTCGAGACCGGAGCTAAGAGACTCTGCCTTTGTGATACCTGTGGCTCGGCCGTTCCGGATGGCGTCTGGAACCTGGTTTCGTGGGTCAAAGCGCTGATCGAGGAATTAGGTGTAGACGTCGGCATCGACTGGCACGGCCATCGTGATCGGGGCCTGGACATGGGCAACAGCCTGGCCGCCATTGAAGCAGGGGCAAGCCGCGTTCACGGCACAGCTCTCGGAATCGGAGAACGGGTTGGCAATACTCCCATCGAGCAACTGCTAGTCAATCTGAAACTGCTTGGTATTCGTAACGACGACCTCAGCCGGCTGCCAGAGTACGTGGAGTTAGTCTCGCAAGCCACGGGTGTACCAGTGCCCGTGAACACTCCCATCGTGGGCCGAGACGCCTTTCGCACTGCGACGGGCGTGCATGCTTCTGCGGTCATCAAGGCCCACAAGAAAGGTGACAGCTGGCTGGCCGATCGAGTCTATTCTGGTGTCCCCGCGACCTGGCTGGCGCGCACTCAAGAAATAGAGATTGGCCCGATGTCGGGCAACTCGAACGTCATCTACTATCTCAACGCTCATGGGCTACCGAACACAGTCGAAGTCGTGCAAGGGGTTATTCAGGCGGCGAAGCTTTCAAGTCAGATCTTGACGCTCGAAGAGGTCAGCGAGATCGTTCGCTGTATGACCGGACCACACCGTCAACCAATGCCGAGATAAGAACAGTTTAGGTCAGCGCAAATCCGCAATTGTGACGCCACAAGGTCGAAGACCATCCCTTAAGAACGACCATCCGATGTCGCTGTCGCCCTCGTTGTTGATGTTTGGGTTTTCGGGTTGCAAACAGACCCTGCATACTCGCCAGTTGGGGCTAGTAGAGACTAGAGCCGTCTTGACGGCCGCCTGTCCCACATCCGGTCGTACAGCCGGACTGGTCGCCACAGCTGCGAAGGCTTCACCACTCTCTTTCGTCATCGCGCCCCCGGCGGCTCTTGTGCGGTTGGAATTCCGACCAGGTTGCGATAGAACGCAACGGCCCGGTTGACCGAGGAAGACTCATTTCCCGCGATCAGCCCGTTGGCATTCTTTCCCGTGCGCACGATGCTGTAGTAGCGCCAGACGCTATCCGACTCGCGATCCAAGAAGTACATCGACTGCAGGTCACCCGGGTGAAGGATAGGGATGAGGAAATAGCGCATCGTGCTGACGTTCTCCACATCGAAGACGAGTCGCCTGGCCGAAGCCTCTACAATGTGCATTCGGTAGATGGCCTTGCCAGAAAGGTTGTCGACCTGTTCGAAGTAGAGCACTTTGCCTTCCTTCATCTCATCGGACGTAAAGTCTCCGCGGCGTCGACCGGACTGCAAACCGGTCAGAGCATAGGCGTCCACAATTAGCGTTCGCCACTGCTTGTGAGTGGTCGACCAGTAGCGCATGCCCGCGAGTTCTGAAATGGCTCCAATTTGGCGAAACAAGCCGCTAGCTTCCGAGGTATGAGGAAATCGCGCGGCTATGGTCTGATAGAACTACCCGCGCCCTCCTTTCAGGCTCCCGGAACCAAGTCAGCCCACCTGATCCGATCAGCGCCGCGCCTCCAAAACCGGCCACCTCCCCATGGCTCACGTGAATTGTCCCCGAGTGCC
>JBAWFN010000006.1:0-43879 GCA_049591935.1 Terriglobales bacterium
TGGGTCAGTTTGGTTTGCAATGCTTCGCGGGCTTTGCGAATCCTTGGCGGCCTTTGCGGTTAACCGCTTTCTTACCGCAAAGATCGCAAAGAACCGCCGCTAAGGACGCAAAGTCTGAGTAGCCCTCGACCGCGAAACTGACCCACTACCGCGGTTTCGGGAGGCTGGAAAGTGATCTCAATCTACGGGCGCGGAAGGCTAGTGTCAAGCCCGGCAGGGAAGTCGAAGTCCACCGAAAGTGATGGGAGTTGCGGCTTGGGAGCAGTGTTCGCTAACGAACAACCGTGATTAATTTCGAACACCGCTCAACCCCAGAAACCCTGAGCTCCAACGCATATCTGTTGGTAGATTAATCATTTGGACGCGTCCAGCCGTTGGCATGGTAAATGCCCTTACAACCCACGCGGAATGGTGTCTCTAGAGGCTGCCATGCACATTCTCTTGCAGGATCTGCGCTTCAGTATTCGCACCCTGCGCAAGTCGCCAGGATTTGCGCTCACTGCCGTCCTGACCTTAGGACTGGGAATCGGGTCCGTCACATCGGTATTCAGTGTGGTGAATTCGGTTCTCCTGAAGCCGTTCGCCTTCCACGACCCTGCACGTCTGGTCGTGTTGCGCGAGATCGCGCGCGAGCGCAACGAGCCGCCCGGTCCCGATAATTACAAGCACTATCTCAACTGGAAAACCAACTCGCAGACTCTGACCGACGCGGCCATCTTTCGCAACCGGGGTTACAGCGTCTCCGCAGATACCGATCACCCGAGCATCGTCGATGGCCTGGAAATTTCCCCCAATCTCTTTTCGGTGCTCGGGGTTCAGCCGTTTCTCGGGCGCAGTTTTCTGCCCGCCGAAGCGGTTGAGGGGCACGATCAAGAGCTCATTCTCTCCTGGAGCGCATGGCAGAAATATTTTCACGGTGATCCGGATGCCATCGGCCGTACGCTGCGCATCGGCGGCATCCCACAGACGGTTGTCGGAATCGCGCCCCCGGACTTCACCTTCCCGCACATGACTGAAATGTCGACCGCCGTTTCCGAGAGCGCGGTCCGCCCCTATGAAGTTTTCAAACCGCTCTTGCCCGATATGTCGGAAAGCGGCAACTACAATTACTTGGTCGTTGGCCGCCTCCAGGCTGGCGTTGCTCTGACCCAGGCACAAAGTGAACTCAACGGTCTACAACAAGCTTATTTGCGAACCGTCCCCCATACGTTTGCCGACACCACTGTTCTTGTCGAGCCGCTGACGCAGGAAGTGGCAGGCCGGGTGAGTACCGCGCTATGGCTTTTGCTGGCGGCCGTCGGTGCCGTGCTGCTGATAGGCTGTGTGAACCTGGCAAATCTGCAACTGGCGCGCGCCGTAACCCGCGAGCGCGAGATCGCGGTGCGGGCGGCACTGGGCGCAGGCCCCGGACGCCTGGTATGGTCTGCGCTCATGGACAGCCTGCTGCTGGCCGTGTTTGGAGGCGCTCTCGGAATTTTCCTGTCCTTCACCGGCGTGCGTCTGTTTGTGGCCGCCGCTCCCGCCAACCTTCCGCGTCTGGATCAAGTGCACGTAAGCTGGCTGGCCCTGCTCGCCGCCGCGGGTCTGTCGATCCTGACCGCGCTGCTGTTCGGCCTGCTGCCGGCGCTCCGCTCGATCCGCGTCGATCCCCAGCGCGCCATGCAAGCCAATCCCGCCCGTGTCGCCAACACTCGCGAAGGCCAGCGCACACGTCACCTGCTGGTCGGCGGAGAACTTGCCTGCACCGTGGTTCTGCTTGTCCTTACCGGATTACTGGTGCGCAGTTTTTCCCGGCTGTTGTTGCAGCAACGTGACTTCGACGCCACTCATATCACCCTGGCCGGCGTCAGCCTCGGCACTCCCCGATACGGCAATTCACCCGAGGAGGCCGGCCCAGTCCGTGCCAGTTTCATCGATCATGCATTAACCGGTCTGGGCCAGCTTCCCGGAGTCGAATCCGTCGCCATGACCAGTGAAATGCCCATTGCCGGCGAAACCTGGGTCAGTAACATTATCCGCTCCGACCATCCGGTTCCTCCCGGACAGGAGCCCAGCGCCAATATTCGCTGGGTGAGTCCCTCCTATGTCAGCACCTTGAAGATCCCCCTTCTCGCCGGCCGCGATCTTCAGCCTTCTGATCAGAATCACCCGACCAACGTGCTCCTATCCGAGCAGGCGGCGCGCGCCGCCTGGCCCGGCGAAGATCCCGTCGGCAGAACCTTCGAGGTCGGAGGAGAATCCAATTACACCGTCGTCGGGGTCGTGGCCGACGCCCGCATCAACGACCTCAAGCACACCGCCAGTATGGTGTATGTGCCTTACTGGCAGAATCCGTGGTGGAGGGCGTTCTTCTTCATCCGCAGTCCGCAACCGGCCTCTGCATTGGCCGATTCGATTCGCCGCACCATTTGGAACATCGATCCCGAGGTTGCCATTCCGACGCTGAAATCACTCGACGATCAAGTCAACGACTCACTAGCGACGGAGCGCTTTCAGGCGATATTGCTGTCGAGTTTTGGCATCGCAGCGTTGCTGCTCGCCGTGCTCGGAGTCTACGGCGTGCTGGCCTATTCCGTGTCGCTGCGGCAGCAGGAGTTCGGAATCCGCGTTGCCCTGGGTTCCGACAAAACTGCGCTCATTCAATTGGTCTTGCGACAGGCGGCCATTCCGGTCGTAGGAGGCATTCTAGCTGGCCTGGCGCTGGCGTTTGCGGCATCCCGCTCGATCGCGAGCCTGCTCTACGAAACCCAAGCCGGCGATCCCACGGTCATCATTTCAAGTATCGCCGTGCTTCTGCTGGCGGCATTTCTGGCGGCTCTGCTGCCGGCTCGGCGGGCGGCCTCGGTGGATCCCATGCGTGCGCTCAGAACGGAATGACTAGTGGATGCGTGAAAAGCGAGTTCTGGGGCAGCAGCTGTATTGGCCCAGCTCGCCTACTGGTGCGCCGTCGGCCCTTCGACCGCCGGAGGAATCGGCGTAATCGGCTGGGCAGTTTCTTCGTTGAACTCGGGTAACGGACGTTCCAGGGCCACCGCCAGCACCTGGTCCATGGTATCGACGAAGTGCAACTTCATCTCATTACGTAGATTCTCAGGAACTTCCGCCACATCCTTCTCGTTCTCCAGCGGCAGAATCACTTCGAACAATCCTGCCCGATGCGCCGCCAGCAACTTCTCCTTCAATCCGCCGATGGGTAGGACCTTGCCGCGTAGCGTGATTTCTCCCGTCATGGCCAGGTCACGGCGCACCGGAATCTTGCTTAATGCACTGGCGATGGCCGTGGCGATCGTAATTCCTGCCGATGGCCCATCTTTCGGAATCGCGCCTTCCGGCACGTGCACGTGAATGTCGAGGCTGCGATAGAAGTCGCGAGGCAATCCCAGTCGCTGCGCCCGTGACCGCACATAAGACATCGCCGCCTGCGCCGACTCCTGCATCACATCGCCCAGTTTGCCAGTCAAGGTGAGCTTGCCTTTGCCGTCCACCACGGTGGCTTCTGTGCTAAGAATCGACCCCCCGACCTCGGTCCAGGCCAGTCCTGTCACCAGACCAACTTCGCTGCGTTCATGCGCCAGGCTGTCGCGGAATTTGATCACGCCCAGGAAATCATTGACATTCTCGCCCGTGATCGAGACGTTGTAGTCTTCGCCTTCCTTCACCACTTTGCGCGCCACTTTCCGGCACACGTTGCCGATTTCCCGCTCCAAATTGCGCACTCCCGCTTCCCGCGTGTACGAACGAATCAGCGACCGGATCGCGTCGTCAGAAAACTTAATGTTCTTTTCCGTCAACCCCGCCTGCGTCATCTGCTTCTTCACCAGGAACTGCTTCGCAATCTCGACTTTTTCCGGTTCGGTGTACCCATGCAGCCGCAACACTTCCATGCGGTCTTGCAAAGCCGGAGGAATGGTGTGCATCACGTTCGCCGTCGCAATGAAAAATACCTGCGAAAGGTCATACTCCACATCCAGATAATGGTCCACAAACATGAAATTCTGTTCCGGATCGAGCACTTCCAACAGCGCCGCCGACGGGTCTCCGCGGAAGTCCATCGACATCTTGTCCACTTCATCCAGCATGAATACCGGATTCTTCGTCCCCGCCTTCTTCATCATCTGAATAATCTGGCCCGGCAACGCGCCAATATAGGTCCGGCGATGGCCCCGCACCTCGGCTTCATCCCGCACTCCGCCCAGCGACATACGCACAAACTTGCGCCCCGTGGCTTTCGCAATCGACATTCCCAGCGAAGTTTTGCCCACCCCCGGTGGTCCCACAAAGCACAGAATCGATCCCTTCGGATTCTTTACCAGTTGCCGCACCGCCAGAAACTCCAGAATGCGTTCCTTGATTTTCTCCAGCCCATAATGATCTTCGTTCAGGGTCTTCTCGGCTCGGGTGATGTTGCGAATCTCTTTCGACCGTTTCTTCCACGGCACCGCCAGCAGCCAGTCCAGATAATTGCGGGACACGGTGGACTCCGCTGACATCGGCGGCATGGCTTCCAACTTCTTCAGTTCCTGGATCGCCTTGTCCCGCACTTCCTTGGGCATGCCCGAGGCTTCGATCTTCTTCTTCAGTTCGTCGAATTCGCTCTTCTCGCCGCGCCCCAGTTCCTTCTGGATGGCCTTGATCTTTTCGTTGAGGTAGTACTCTTTCTGCGCTCGCTCCATCTGCCGCTTCACCCGCGACTGAATGGTGCGGTCCATGTTCAACTTTTCAATCTCAATGTCCAGCACGTCCCCGATCCGGCTCAATCTCTCCGCGGGATCGAAAATCTCCAGCAGTTCCTGTTTTTCTTCAATCGACAATTGCAGGTTGGCGGCGATCGTGTCGGTCAACTTGGCCGGATCTTCCATGCGCACGGCCGCGATCATGGTTTCATAATTCAGCGACTGGCAGAGTTTTACGTACTGCTCAAACAGCGTCGTCACCCGCTGCATGCCGGCTTCGATCTGCGGGTTGGTCTCGACCGTATACCGCGCCAGTCGCACCGAAGCCTGCATGAAGCCCTCTGTCTCCGTGACCTGCAGAAGCTTGCCGCGCTCAATGCCTTCCACCAAAACCTTGATGTTGCCATCGGGCAGCTTCAAACTCTGCACAATGTTGACCACCGTCCCCACCTGATAAATCTCGTTGGGCTTGGGTTCGTCCACACCCGCATCGTGCTGGGTCGCCAGAAAAATCTTCTTGTCGGCCGCCAGGGCTTCTTCCAGCGCGCGCACGCTCGACTCCCGGCCCACCACGAACGGGGTCATCATGTAAGGGAAGATGACCACATCCCGGATGGGCATCATGGGCAACTTCTTGGTCTCGAACTTCTCTTTGGATGTGGTCAAAGGGTCTCCCAACAGAACTCCTGGCCGGCCCTGGTTCACGCCGGTTGTCTCATTATCTCAGGTCTGGCAGAGCCAGAAGTAGCAGCTTATCCTGCTTTTTCCATCATGGCGAGAGAAACATTGCGCTTCTCCACCATTTCTCGTGTCACTTCGAATTCCTTTACCTTCTTCTGGCTAGGTAAATGGTACATCAATTCGAGCATCAATTCTTCCAGGATCATCCTGAGACCGCGCGCTCCTACCTTGCGCGCCATAGCTTGACGGGCCACTGCTTTCAAGGCTTCGTCGCTGAACTTCAGGCGGACATTTTCGAACTCGAATAACCTCTGATATTGCTTGACGATAGCGTTCTTTGGCCGGGTGAGGATTTCGATCAACGCAAACTCGTCCAGATCTTCTAAGATGCCAACCACCGGCAAACGGCCCACAAATTCAGGAATCAAGCCAAACTTAATCATATCCTCGGGCTGCACTTCGCTGAGCAGTTCGAAATTCCGCTTGCGTGTCGCCGTCGTGGTTTCTTCGGCTTCGGCTTCTTCCGTAGCCCGGAAGCCTAGAGACTTCTTTCCTACGCGCCGCCCGATGATCTTCTCTAGTCCCACAAAAGCCCCGCCGCAGATGAACAAAATGTTGGTGGTGTCCACCGGAGTAAATTCCTGGTGCGGATGCTTGCGTCCCCCCTGCGGAGGAACATTGGCAATGGTCCCTTCCAGAATCTTCAGCAGCGCCTGCTGCACCCCTTCGCCCGAAACATCCCGGGTAATCGACGGGTTCTCATCTTTCCGTCCGATCTTGTCCACTTCATCGATGTAGATAATCCCCGTCTGCGCCCGGCCTACGTCTCCATCCGCCGCTTGCAGCAGCTTGAGGATGATGTTCTCAACATCTTCGCCCACGTAGCCGGCCTCGGTCAGCGTAGTCGCATCCACGATCGCGAACGGCACATCCAACATGCGCGCCAGCGTCTGCGCCATCAAGGTCTTGCCTGTGCCCGTCGGCCCGATCAGCATGATGTTGGATTTCGCCAACTCGATGCCGTCGCTGGTCTTCTGCCGGTTCATGTAGATGCGCTTGTAGTGGTTGTACACCGCGACCGCCAGCTTCTTCTTGGTCTGCTCCTGGCCAATCACATACTCATCCAGGAAGGTCTTCACTTCTTGCGGCTTGGGAAGCTGGTTGGGTGTGCTCGCCGCAGGCGTGGAGGCGCGGTCGTCTTCCAATATGGAATTACAAACCGCTACACACTCATCGCAAATGTACGCCCGGGGGTAATCGCTGGGGGATGAAATCAGCTTGGCGACCGCGTCCTGCGATTTATGGCAGAACGAACAACGTAAGATTTCTTCAGTGCCACTTCTGCTTTTCACTCAGCCTGCTCCTCGAGACTCACCTTCAGACCCGCTGGGTGTCCCATCCCTTCGCGCTTTTTGCGAAAGCCTGGCAAACGACCCCGATCATACCGCTTTTGCGGTCTTATAGATGATATCGTCTATGATTCCATATTCCTTAGCCTGCTGGGCATTCATGATGAAGTCCCGTTCTACATCCTTTTCTACCTTATCCAGCTTCTGACCGCTATGTTTCGCAAGTAACTGGTTGGTGATTTCCCGCATCCGGAGGATTTCCCGCGCATGAATGTCAATATCGGTCGCCTGCCCGGAAAGCCCGCCCATCGAGGGTTGGTGAATCAAAATTCTCGAATTGGGCAGCGCCAAACGTTTCTTGGGCTCTCCAGCCGAAAGTAACAAGGCCGCCATCGAAGCCGCTTGACCCACGCACAAAGTCATGACGTCATTCTTCACGTATTGCATGGTGTCGTAGATCGCCATGCCCGCGGTAATCGACCCGCCAGGGGAATTGACGTAAAGCTGAATGTCCTTCTCGGGATCTTCCTGCGCCAGAAACAGCATTTGCGCAATCACCAGATTGGCGATGTTGTCGTCGATCGGCGTCCCAATAAAGATGATGTTGTCCCGCAACAGCCGGGAATAAATGTCGTACGCCCGCTCCCCGCGTCCGGTTTGCTCTATGACCATCGGTACCAGCATCACTTGCTCCTTTGCACTCGCTCTCACACTCCTGCCCCAGTGAACCTTCAGCTTCTGTGGGGGCAAAAGCGGCTACTCACGCGGACTGATGGTACAAATAATCGAGGGTCTTTTCGTTGCGGATTCTGTTCCGGATTCTATCCAGCACCCCTTCTTGTGTCAAACGGGCGCGGATGCTTTCTACCGGCTGTTTTGACTGCTCCGCCAGCGCTTCGACCTCGCGATTGATCTCCTCATCTCCAACTTCGATTTTTTCCTGGTCGGCGATCTTTTCCAGCAACATTGCCGCCTTCAATTCCTGCACCGCCTGGTCGCGTTGCCCCGCGCGCAGCCGGTTCAGGTCCATCTTTTTCATGTCTTCCGATTTCATGCCCTGCGCCGCCAGCGCCCGCAATCCTCGCTCCAGCCGCAGATCAATCTGCCGCTCCACCAGCGCCTCAGGCATTTCAAGATCATTACGCTTGATCAGCTCGGCGACTAGTTTGTCTTTGGATTCCCGCTCCGCTGCCTGCTTCCGCTCCGCTTCCATGCCTTCGCGAAGCTTCTTTCGTACTTCCTCGAGGCTGGCGAACTCTCCCAATTCCTTGGCGAAGGCGTCATTCATTTCCGGCAGACTCTTCTGCTTCACTCCCTGCACTTTCACGGTGTAGGTAAGCGTCTTGCCCGCCAGCCGCTGGTCAGAGAAATCTTTCGGGTAGAGCACATCAAAAGTCTTCTCATCTCCCGCCGCCGCCCCGCGCAGGTTCTCCGTGAACTCGGGCATTGTAGTCTTGCCCGCAACCTCTACTAGAATGTCGTCCATGTGCACCGGCTTGCCATCGCCGTCTTTGGGTTTGCCGTCAAGCGAGACCTGCGCAAAGTCGCCATCCGCCAAAGCCCGGCCTTCGATCGCAGTAAACGTCGCGCGCTGCTCTTGAATTCCCTTCAGCGACTCTTCAACTTCTTCGTCAGTCACCGAGACCGCAGGCTTGTCGGCGCGCAGTTCCTTGTAGCCTTCCACCTTGATCTCCGGCATGACCTCGAACGTAGCCTTGAAGCGCAGCGGTTCGCCGTCGTGAATATGCAGATCGGTCACGCGCGGCTGCGACACCGGAACCAGCCCCTGTTTATCGGCCTCTTTGCGGAAGAAACGCGGCACCAGTGCGTCCACCACTTCGCTCTTGATGTCTTCTGAAAATCGCTGCTTGATGACCGACGCCGGCACATGCCCGCGCCGGAAGCCAGGAATGCGCGCCAGCTTCTGATACTTCTGAATCAAGGTGTCAGTCTCGCGCGCAACGTCCGCGGCAGGCACTTCCACCTGAATTTCACGCTTGGTATTCGTAGGAGTTTCCGTGGGGCTCACAATCATGAGTGTAAAGAGATATAGAGAGCACCGTCAAACGCCCGAGGCGGATTTTCGGGTCCATTTCGGGACTTTAGTAACCGGGGGCGTTCGGCCGCCGCGAGACCGACGGAACTCCTCAGCACTAGCCGCGAAGCGGCGCAAGAATAAAGCCCAGGGCGCAAGCCCTGGGTGCAAGTCGAAAACGAGCAAGCCCCAAAGGGGCGAAAGAGGCATACCCACCGAGCACGTGAGGACAACCTGCTACACACGCTATAATTGCGCCCACGCATGGCTCTGACCTCTGGCACCAGACTCGGCCCTTACGAAATCGAATCGCCGCTCGGCGCCGGTGGCATGGGAGAGGTCTATCGCGCTCGCGACACCCGATTAGACCGCACGGTCGCCATCAAAGTATTGAACGCTCAACTGGGGACCAGCAGATGATGGCGGTGGACGTTAACCAGAAGGGCGCCAGCCTGGAACTGGGCACACCCCAAGCCCTGTTCAAGGCGACCACCGTGAGCGGTTCCTCGGGACCTTACACCATTTCCGCCGACGGCAAGAAATTCGTGATGAACACGGTACTGCCGCAATCCGTTACCGAACCCCTCACCCTGATCACCAACTGGCCCGCTGATCTGAAGCAATGAGGCAAGCGGCGTACCTGAGTTTCCGATCGGTCCTGCCCTTCTTGCACCTTGCGATAAAATGAACCAAGCGAGGTGCTCATGGCACAAATGACTCCAGAAGTTTCCAAGCTACTGGAACAGGCGCTAGCGCTCTCGGTGGAAGAGCAGGAGGCATTGGCAGACTCCCTGATTTCGAATCTCGGCGGTCACGTCGATGAGGGAGTACAAGCAGCCTGGGAAGCTGAGATCGGGAAACGGATTGCGGAACTTGACTCCGGCGCTGTAAAGACAACCCCGTGGGAGGAAGTGCGCAAACGCAATCTGGCGAAGCTGCCCCATGCCCAGTAACGTCGCAACCGCTAATCTGGCCA
Organism: Terriglobales bacterium; assembly: GCA_049591935.1. GTDB lineage: Bacteria > Acidobacteriota > Terriglobia > Terriglobales > Acidobacteriaceae > JABCZH01. The sequence continues at coordinate 9,715 of JBAWFN010000006.1, forward strand.
ACGACCAACGACGAACGACCAACGACCGCACCAACTCCCTCGCCATCCTCAACGCCGAAGTAATCTCTTGTACTCTCTGTCCGCGTCTTGTGATTTACCGAGAAAAAATCGCCCGCGAGAAACGCCGCGCCTACCGTGACCACGAATATTGGGGCAAGCCCGTCCCCGGCTTCGGCGATCCCAATGCGCGCGTGTTAATTCTCGGCCTCGCTCCCGGCGCCCACGGCTCCAACCGCACTGGACGCCCCTTCACCGGCGACGCCTCCGGCAAATTCATGTATCCCGTTCTGTACGAAACCGGCTTCGCCAACCAGCCCACAGCCACCGACCGCAATGACGGGCTCAAACTCAAAGACCTCTACATCACCGCCGCCGTTCGCTGCGCCCCGCCCGACAACAAGCCCTTGCCCGAGGAACTCGCCAACTGCGCGCCTTATCTGGATCGCGAACTGGAGGGTCTCAAACGGCTGAAGGTCATCGTCGCCCTGGGCAAGATCGGCTTTGATGCCTACCTCAATTACTTGCAGCGCCGCGGCCTCGTCACCCGCAAGCGTGATTACCCGTTCCAACACGGCGCGCGTTACAAGATGGCAGATGGAAAGACGTTGCTTGCTTCTTACCACCCCTCGAACCAGAACACTCAAACCGGGAAGCTCACCAAGGCCATGTTTAGCCGCGTTTTTAAAGACGCGGCAAAACTTGCCGATGCGTAAGGGGAGGCGGCCGCCGCCGGAGCCGGACTGGCTCACCCTCCCGCTCACATGGGGAATTTCAAAGCGGGTCGCCGTCTGGGGCTGGCGGCTGCTTCCCAAGATAATTTGTCATCCTGAGGCGGCGGAGCCTTCGCGCAACGCGAAGGCTTCCAACGAAGGACCTATGCATTCTTGCCCCCACCACTACTCAAAACCCCACAAACACCGGCTCCGGCTCCAGCCGGATTCCCCACAAATCCACCACCCGTTCTTGGATCATTTCCTTGAAGGCCACCACTTCACCCGCCGTCGCCTCGCCCCGGTTCACAATCGCCAGCGCATGCTTGCGCGAAATGCCCACCCGCCCGAACCCGAACCCCTTGCCGAAACCTGAGTGCTCCACCAGCCACCCCGCAGAAACTTTCTTCTGCGCATCCAGCGCCGGATAGCTTGGAATCTGCAAATTCTTGGCCTTCGCCCGCGCCGCCAGCTCTCCAAATTGGCCCGCCGAAAGCATCGGATTCTTGAAAAACGACCCCGCGCTGCGGCAATCCTCATCCCCTGGCGTAATCAGCATGCCCTTGCCGGCGCGAATCCTGCGCACCGCATCTCGCGTTTCCGCCAGCGTCGGGGCCTCACGCCCCGCAAAATATCGCTTCAGGTCGGCATAGTGAGCTCGTGGCGCGCCTCCCGGCTCCAGCGCATACGTGACCCGCAAAATAATGTACCGCCCACGCTCGCGGGTATTGAAAATGCTGGTGCGATAGCTGAACCCGCAGGCCTCGTTGCACAGCTCCCGAATCTGGCCGTCCTTCATGTCCAGTGCCAGCACCGCCTCAATCGTCTCCGCCACCTCCTGCCCATACGCGCCCACATTCTGCACCGGAGTCCCGCCCACGCTTCCCGGAATGCCGCTCAGACATTCAATCCCTGAGCAGTTCCGCGCCACCGCCCGCGCCACGAACTTGTCCCACTCCACGCCCGCGCCCACATCAAACAGTAGCTTACCGTTCTCGGTTCGTTCATCAATTCCCGCGATCGCAATCTTCAGCGCCACACCCGGCCATCCCGCATCCGCGACCACCAGATTGCTCCCGCCGCCCAGCACAAACAGCGGTAAACCTTGTGCGCGCGAGAACTGCACCGCCTCGGCCACTTCGGCGTTGGTCGTCGCCTCCACCAAATAGCGCGCCGGCCCACCAACTTGGAACGTGGTCAGCGCCGCCAGCGAAACATTTTCCTGGACCTTCATGGGACGAAACCAATATATACGAACGCAATTCCCCCAGTGATCTCTGCGGCGGGCCTGTCACGACGCCTCGGTCGCTAAGCTTTTCTCTGCGTCCTTTGCACGGTTTTTCTTCGCGTTCTTTGCGTTTTAAGCTTTTTTCTGTGTTTCCCTTGCCCCCTGTGGTTACCTGGTTTTGCACTTCCTGCGCCAACCACATTTTGCGAATCCTGAGTTAGGATAGACACGCAAGTCAATGAGGAGCCCAGGAAGCATGTATCCCGACATCATGGTGATTCCCATGCGCGAGGAATTGACTCGCCTGGGCGTGCAAGAGTTGCGTACTCCGGAAGAAGTCGATCGCGCCATCGCCAACCCAGAGGGAACGACGATGGTCATCGTCAATTCCATTTGCGGATGCGCAGCCGGCCGTATGCGGCCCGCGGTGCGCATGGCACTTCAGCATTCCACCCGTCCCCAAAACACGTTCAGCGTATTCGCCGGGCAGGATGTCGCGGCCACCGAACGCGCCCGCAGTTACTTCACCGGATATCCGCCGTCCTCGCCGTGCATCGCCTTTCTCCGCGACGGCAGGCTGCTCCACATCCTCCAGCGCAGCGACATTGAGCATCGCGACGCCGCTGACATTGCCGCTGAACTCAAGAAAGCCTTCGACAAGTTTTGCCGAAAGCCCGTTCCCATCTGAGAACTGAGAACTGAGAACCGGGAACTGGGATCTGGGATCTGACAACTGGTCTTAGCTGGTCTCCCCGGAACCAACCTTGACTCTACCCACACCCCGCCCCCATCGTGCACTCTGCTTCCATGAGCACTGCTCCGCGGCCTTCCCGGAAGTTTGTCCGCCTCGCCCATCTCCGCCGTCTGCGCGGATGCCACCAGGTCGCCGCCGTCTGCTACCGCGTTCGTAGCCCCGGGATCGAATTCCTGCTCGTCCGGACTCGCGGCAGTGGCCGCTGGACCTTCCCCAAAGGCGGCGCCGAGCCCGGACTTACCCACGCCCAGGCCGCCGCCCTCGAGGCTTTCGAAGAAGCCGGAGTTCATGGCCGCATGGAAGAAGTCGCTTTCGCCAGCTACCTTCGCCGTAAGCCCGGCGCCTCCCGCAAATCCCCAGCCAAAGCGCAAACCGTCAATGCTTATCTTTGTGAGGTCACACGGCTGGAACCACCACCGGAGTCGGGACGCAATCCCACCTGGTTTTCGCCCGAGCAGGCGAAGCGCTGTTTGCGTGAGGATCGGGGCGCTGACTATGCCGCCGAGTTGGCTCGCCTGGTCGATCGCGCCGTTGCTCGCCTGCAGCGCCCATGCCTCGATGCCGCCGCCCCAAAGCCAAAAGACGCGCTCCAAAAAGTGCAATTTATCGACTGTGCTTGGCGATCCGTCGACACCCCCAGACTTTCCGCCAGCCCCGCGAAGCCTCGCCGCCAGTTCCTGAATTGACCGTTGCGGTGGAAGCCTTAGAAAGGGTGCGGCTTCAGCCGCGCCCTAGGCCGCATCCTCGGGTAAGCCCGCGCGCGGATCAGGCGGATAAAGAAGGTGGAAAACGAAACCCGCTGCCCCTCAGTCGGTACCTCTTACTGCCGCGACCGCGAAGCCCCAGTCGCCAACTCCCGCAGCACACCCAGGAACCCCGCCACCGCCTCTTCGCCCGAGAGCGCATCCAAGTCCACGGTCGCAGCCAGGTGAGGCGATTCGGGCCGCAGACGCACCTTCAGCAAGCTGTGTCCGCGCGAAGTCATCAGCGTATTCACGATCGGAGGGAGTTCCTGCTGCCACTGGTTCGAGGTCGTGAGCACCACCGGCCGCGAACGCACAACCGTCCAATCGCGCGAACTTCGGATCATCTCGCGATCGCGGTCGCTCAGCCAGTGATGCCGGAACACTTCCATCTGTACCCCGGGGGCGTGGTTCAGATCCGCCTCAAACGTCACCGTTTCTCTCTGTTTGTGCCAACGGCTCAACAACCATTGCACCGGCGAGGGCCGAGGCAGCAACCGGATGGTGATTTGCGCATTCTCAAACCAGTGCGCGGCAAAACGCACATGCGCCTGCAACCGCGACGCCCCAACCCAGCGAGCGTCCACCACCCGGGCACGGTGCGAGCATGCCGCCTCCACTCTTCGCAGGGCAAGGATTCCCCGGCGGCGGTTATACCCTGCAAGGCAGAAATACCAGAGCACAACTAGGCCGGCCACCAACCCCACGTAGATAAGAAACAGGTACCCCACAACCATCTCAGATGCGCATGGTACGTCTTGGGGTGCGCTCCACGCAACCGTTTCCTGAAGGTTTTTTGACCGCTTCTAACTCCTTTTCCTGCATGCGTCTTCTTGCTCCATCCCGCCGCCGGGCTGGCGTTTCCGGATAGAATCCCGGGGTGGAGTTTTCCCTACGAGAGTTTCAGCCTGAAGATTTCGAGCTCCTGTGGCGCATCGACCAGAGGTGTTTCGCTCCTGGCATCGCCTACCCCCGGCGGGAGCTGGCCGCCTACCTCCACCGCCGCGGCTCCTTCACTCTCGTCGCCGAACACCGGGGCGAAAAACCCGGCGGCGTGGCCGGTTTCATCGTCGCCGAAGCCAGCCGCCGTGGCGTGGGTCACATCATCACCATCGATGTGCTCCCCGAAAGCCGTCGCAGCGGCCTCGGTTCGAAGCTGCTGGCTGCCGCCGAGGAGCGCTTGCGCCAGGCCCCGTGTCATACCGTGGTGCTGGAAACCGCAGTCGACAATGCTGGCGCCCTGGCTTTCTACAAACGGCGCCAATTCAGCGTGCTCAAGACCATCCCACGCTACTACTCGAATGGAGTGGACGCCTTAGTTCTGGAAAAAGATTTGCATTCCACCCCTTCCAGCAGCTAAGTTCCGAAAATGAGAGTTGCTATCCAGGGAGAGGCCGGATCTTTCAGTCACGAAGCCGCACAGCGCATGCTTCCGGGCTGCACCATCGTCGCCTGCCCGCGTTCGGCGGAGGTCTTCGACCGGGTGGTTCGCGCTTCCGTCGCCGCCGCCGTGATTCCCATCGAGAACACACTGGCTGGTTCCGTGGCTGAACATTTCGACCTGCTTCTGGCTTCCCAGGTCTTCATCCAGCGTGAATTCCGCCTGCGCATTGTGCATAACCTGATCGCAGCCCCCGGAGTGAAGCAGCACCGCCTGCGCCGTGTCCTGTCGCACCCCGTCGCGCTCGACCAATGCCGGACTTTCTTCCGCAAGCACCCCGGCATTGAAGCCGTCCCTTTCTATGACACTGCCGGAAGCGTGAAGCACGTCATTGAGAACTGCATGCCGGATGCGGCCGGTATCGCTGGTCGCCCCGCGGCAGCCGTCTACAAGGGGCACATCCTTGCCGCGGGGATTGAGGACGACAAGCATAATTTCACCAGGTTTTTCCTGCTTCGTAAGACACGACGCGTCCTCCAGGGCGCCGATAAGACCTCGATCGCTTTTGGCCTGAGCAACGTCCAGGGGGCTTTGCACAAGGCTCTGGGGGTGTTCGCCGAGCGAAAAATCAGCCTGAGCAAGATCGAGTCTCGGCCCATGCGGGGTCGCCCCTGGGAGTATGTTTTCTATGCTGACTTTCTTCGCGGCGATGACGCCGTCGCCCGCAGCGCCTTGCGCCATCTTGCACAGCTGACTGGCTTAGTCAAAGTGCTGGGGATTTACCCGGCCGCGTGACCCTGTGGGAGCTATCAAAGTCACCTTTTTCCAGCACCTTATGCCCTGTCCTTTTGGATGGGTGCAAACCTAGCCATTAAGGTTTAGACTCAGTGCGCTCCTAAGAAACCGGCCCTCGACGGCCCAATTGCATCTTTTGGGGCACTGCTCTCATCCAAACTTGAGCACGATACACTCAAGGTGAAACATGACACAGCCCGCGCGCCCCGAGCGCAGTAGTAAAGAAACCACCGACAAGCCAGAGCCCGAACGGGCGCTCCCCATTCTGCCGGTTCGAGATACCGTGTTATTTCCCCACGCCGTCCTGCCCTTGACCGTGGGCCGGGAAAGCTCTGTCCAGCTCATCAATTCTCTGGGGGAAGACAAGACCATCGTCGTGGTCGCCCAGCGCGAAGCCCGGGTTGACGCTCCTCAGCCCGCCGATCTCTACACCGTCGGCACCCTCGCCATCGTCCACAAAGTCGTCAAAATGCCCAACCAGAGTCTGTTCGTCTTTGCCGAAGGTCTGGAACGAGTGAGGTTGGCACAATTCGCCCAACTGGCGCCTTTTATGCTCGCTCAGGTAGAGACCGTCCCCGAAGCCATTCCACCCAAAAGCTCTGAAGTGGAAGCTTTGCAGCGCAACGTCCTGACTCTGTTTCAGCAGATCGTCGCCGGATCTCCAACTCTCTCCGATGAACTTTCCACCGTGGCCATGAATATCGATGACCCTGGCCGCCTGGTCGATTTCATTGCCTCCTCGCTGCCTTCGCTCTCCACTGCCGATAAGCAGGACGCCCTTGAAACCACTGACGTTCGTATTCGTCTGGAAAAAATCAACCAGCATCTCGCCAAGGAGCTGGAAGTTCAGCAACTACGAAACAAGATTCAGTCCGAAGTCCAGGACCGGGTTCAACAAACCCAGCGCGAATACTATCTGCGCGAGCAGATGAAGGCCATCCAGAAAGAATTGGGCGAACAAGACGAGGGCCAGCGTGATACCGAAGAACTGCGGCAGAAAATCGAAGCCGCCGGTATGCCCGACGACGTCAAGAAAGAAGCCCTCAAAGAATTGGGCCGCCTCACTCGCATGTCGCCCATGGCCGCCGACTATGGCGTGACCCGCAACTATATCGAGTGGTTGGCGGTGCTCCCGTGGGCCAAGACTTCCGGCGGCGACGTGGACATCATCAAAGCCAAGGAAGTCCTTGACGCCGACCACTACGACCTGAAACGCGTCAAGGATCGCATCCTCGACTATCTTTCCGTCCGCCGTCTAAAGCCCACCATGAAGGGGCCGATTCTTTGCTTCGTAGGCCCTCCCGGCGTCGGCAAGACTTCGCTCGGCAAATCCATCGCCCGCGCTTTGGGCCGGAAATTTGTCCGCATCTCGCTCGGCGGCGTGCACGACGAAGCTGAGATTCGCGGCCATCGCCGCACTTATATCGGCGCTCTCCCTGGGCAGATCATCCAGGGCATTCGCCGCGCCGAAACCAAAGATCCCGTCTTCATGCTCGACGAGATCGATAAGGTCGGCCGCGATTTTCGCGGCGATCCCGGCTCCGCCTTGCTCGAAGCCCTCGATCCCGAGCAGAATTTCACTTTCCGCGACAACTACTTGGACGTTCCTTTCGACCTCTCCAAGGTGCTCTTCATTACCACCGCCAACATGCTCGATCCCATCGCAGAACCGCTGCGCGATCGCATGGAGATCATCGAACTCCAGGGTTACACCGAAGAAGAGAAGGTACACATCGCATTCCAGTACCTGATCCCGCGCCAAATCGAAGAAAACGGCATCACCAAAGAGCAGATTGATTTTCCTGAAGACTCCGTTCTATACGTGATCCGGCACTACACTCGCGAAGCCGGCGTGCGTAACCTGGAACGCACTCTGGGCACCATCTGCCGCAAGCAAGCCCGCCGTCTCGCCGAGGGCAAGCCGGACAAGTTGCTGGTGACTCCGGAAATCGTGCAGGAATTCCTCGGCGGCATCAAGATCCGCGTCGAAGGCGAAATCGCTGAACGCACCCAGCGCGCCGGCGTCGTCGTCGGCTTGGCCTGGACTCCCTCCGGCGGCGACATTCTGTTCGTCGAAGCCAATGTGATGAAAGGCAAGGGCGGCTTCACCATGACCGGCCAAATCGGCCAGGTCATGCAGGAGTCCATGCAGGCCGCACTCACCTGGGTACGCTCCAACGCGGAGCAACTGGGCATCTCGGAGAATTTCTTCGCCGAGCACGACATCCATATCCACGTCCCCGCGGGTGCCATTCCCAAAGACGGCCCTTCCGCCGGCGTCACCATGACCACCGCGCTGGTTTCGTTGCTGACCAATCATCCTGTGCGTCCGTTGACCGCCATGACCGGAGAAATCACTCTCAGCGGAAACGTTCTACCCATCGGCGGTGTGAAAGAGAAAGTTCTCGCGGCTAAGCGCGCCGGCGTCCGTGACATCATCCTGCCGGCGGAAAACCGCATGAACGTCGTCGAAGACCTGACTCCCGAGCAACTGGAAAACGTCAACATCCACTACGTCAAGACCATCGACGAAGTCCTGCAACTGGCCCTACCCTCGACACCACGCGAAGAAAAACAGGATGCCGAGGAGCGGGAAAAAGTCCTCAGCGAGCAGCCGGTAGCCTAAGCTGAGAACCGGGAACTGAGAACCGAGAACTGGTTTTGAAAATTGAGCCGTTGCCGTTTTTCGTGTTTCTCGCGAAAGGGTGGGACTGCGGCATCTCTCCATATCCTTATGCGTAAAACAGCTAACTCCAGCGTTTCCCCCGGGTAGAACTTTCGTCCTCCAATAGTGTTTAATCCTTTGAGACGTTTCTTGAGAAGATGCGCGGTCGAGTGCCACCGCAAACGAGGAATGAACCAATGAACACGCCACGATTCTTACTGATTGCCGCAGTCTTAACCGGATTCTTAGCGTTGCCCATTTCGCTGCCAGTGTTGGCCCAGGACCAGTCCGCCCCGCAGGACCAAGCCGCGCCACCAGACCAGGCGCCATCACCGGACCAATCGCCAGCGCCGCAGGATCAAACCGTAACCCAGCCGGACCAAGCTCCGCCGCAGCCCGATGCCTCTCCCGCCCAGGACCCTCCCGGCCGCGTCGCCCGGCTCAGCGATTCCAACGGTTCCGTTTCGTTTCAGCCCGGCGGCCAGGGCGACTGGGTAACCGCTGTCCAGAATCGTCCTCTCAGCAACGGGGACAATCTTTGGGCGGACAAGGATTCTCGCGCCGAGTTCCAGATCGGCTCCACTTCCGTGCGCATGGATTCTGAAACCAGCGTCACCTTTCTCCAGCTTGACGACCAGACCACCCAACTGCGCCTGTCCCAGGGCTCGCTCGTCTTCCGCGTCCGCCATCTCGATGACGACGACCGCTTCGAGATCGATACTCCGAATTCTGCTTTCCAGGTTCAGCGCACCGGTGAGTATCGCGTCGACGTAAATGCCGCCGGCGATGAAACCGATGTCACCGTATGGAAAGGCCGCGGCGAGGTCACCGGTGGAGGCGATTCGTTCACCGTCATCGCTGGCCAGCGCGCGACCTTCAACGGCGCCGACAAACTGGATCACCAGATCGGGCAAGTCCCCGGCAACGATGACTTCGACAGTTTCGCCTTCGATCGTGACCAGCACGAAGACAAAGCCGAATCCTCGAATTACATTTCTCCTGAAATGACCGGCGCCGAGGACCTCGACGAATATGGTCACTGGAACTACGCTGCCGACTACGGTCCGGTTTGGACTCCCGTCGGCGTTGCCCCGGGATGGGCTCCTTACCGCTTCGGCCATTGGGTCTGGGTCGCGCCTTGGGGCTGGACTTGGGTGGAAAACGAGCCTTGGGGCTTTGCTCCCTTCCATTACGGTCGCTGGGCATTCATCGGCGGCGGCTGGGGATGGGTGCCGGGTCCAGTGCTCGTGCGGCCGGTTTACGCTCCTGCTTTGGTAGCTTTCGTCGGCGGCGGCGGTTTTGGCATTGGCGTCGGACCCGTCGGCTGGTTCCCGCTGGGGCCGCGTGAGGTGTTCGTCCCCTGGTACCACACCAGCCGCGTCTATGTGAACAATGTGAACATCACCAACACTCGGGTCACCGTTACTCAGGTGAACACCGTCTACGGCGGGGCTCACATTGCCTATGCCAATCAGCACGTGGCCAACGCGGTCACCGCGGTTTCGCACGAAACCTTCGTCAACGCTCGCCCCGTGGCCCAGGGTATGGTCAAAGTAGACGCCAGGCAGTTGGCGGAAGCTCCCGTCGTTCATAACATCGCTGCGCAGCCCACCCGTGCCAGCGTGACCGGCGCCGGACGCTCTGCTGCGGCAAGGCCACCCGCCGCAGTTATGAACCGGTCCGTGGTCGGCACTCGCGCCCCCACTCCGCGCGCTTCCTTCGAGGAAAGGCCGTCTGCGAATGTTCGTCCAGAAACCCCGGGAAGGCCTGCCAGCCCGCGCTTGGAGGAGCTGGGAACTGCGCCTCGGGAACCGACGCCCGGCGCCGGCAATCGTCCCCCAGCGCCGAATGTGCCACGGCCAGGGGCAGTTCCACGGCCGTCGGTTGACCCAGCCCATCCGCTCGTCAGGTCCGCTCCGCCGGTTCAGGACCGGCCGGAGCGCAATCAGAGTGAGGCGCAGAAATTCAGCACCTGGCAGCAGCACCGCAGCCCACCTGCACCAAAAGCTTCGCATTCGGCGCCGCCGGCACACCAGGGAAAGCCCAAGGGCGGACGCTAACCCAGCTTCATCCCACTCGCCGGCTCCCCTCGCGGGAGCCGGCATGTTTTTTGCGGCAATCACGATACACTGAGAACTGAGAACCGGGAACTAGTTTCCAGTTTCCAGTCTGTCAGTCGCAAGAAATTGAAACGGATTTAGCCGCGAAGCGGCGTCAGAATAAAGCCCACGGCGCAAGCCGTGGGTGGAGTGAGAAACGACTCAGCCCCGGAGGGGCGAAAGCGTATTCGCCAGCTCGTCGAGAAGCTAGAAGCTAAGAGCTAGAAGCTAGAAGCTGCATTCCCCATGCACATTCGCGTCCTATTCTTCGGAATGCTCAAAGACCTCGCTGGACGGAGCGCTGACTCGCTCGATCTACCCGATCACTCCACCCTCCGCGATCTGCTCGCCCACTACCAGCGGCAAATCCCCCGCCTGGAAAACCTCGCCTCTTCCCTCGCCATGTCCATCAATCAGGAATATGCCCCACCCGATTCCCAGCTCAAATCTGGGGACGAAGTTGCTCTGCTTCCGCCGGTCAGTGGTGGCTCAACCCAGCCGAACTCCATCGCCCAGGCAGCCGGACACAGCCATTACGCTGCCATCGTCCATCACCCAATCGACACGCGCGCGCTTCTAGAAAAAATCAAGCAACCCGACGACGGCGCTGCCGTAGTTTTCGAGGGCGTCGTCCGCAACCACACCCTCGGTCGCCGAACCCTTTACCTGGATTACGAAGCTTATCCGGAAATGGCGCTCAAACAGATGGAACTGCTGGCGCAACAGGCGCTGGCAAAATTTCCTATCCGCGATGTTGCCCTGGTGCACCGCCTCGGCCGTCTCCAGATCGGCGAGACCAGCGTCGCCATTGTGGTCGCCTCTGCCCACCGCACCGCCGCTTTCGAAGCCTGCCGCTGGCTCATCGATACTCTCAAGCGCACCGTGCCCGTTTGGAAAAAAGAATACTTCGAGGACGGCGCGGTGTGGGCCGATGGCGACCCTTTTCCGCCTGGTCTTACGCCCGGCGAAGGCAGCCATTCCGGGAAGCCCGCATCTAAATGACCAGCCTTTTGCCCTATCCTCTAGTAAGTATGAAACAGCTCCTTCTCTTTCTGGCGGCGGCCGTCGCGGTTTGTCCTGCCCAGGTGCCCAAGCCGCCGTGGGCCGGCGGCGCCACTCCGTCCCGGAAGCCGATCGTCGAGGGTTCCACCCCCGACGCCGCGCAGAATCCCGATGCAACCTTCAAAGTTGATGTCAAGCTGGTCAACGTCTTCGTTACCGTCACCGACGATCATGGCGCTCCCGTGGGCGGGCTGACCAAAGACAATTTCGCCTTGCTCGAAGACGGCACGCCCCAGACCATCTCGGTATTCGACAAAGAGTCCGCCCTGCCGCTTTCCATCGTTATGGATATTGACACCAGCCTCAGCACGCGCAAAGATCTGCCCCTCGAATTGACCTCGGCCCGGCGCTTTGCCCACGCCATTCTTCGTCCCGTGGATGCGCTCTGTCTCTACGAATTCAGCGAAACCGTCGATGAAGTTGTTCCCTTCACTCCCGACCTGAAAGCCATCGACCGCGGCATCGACCGCGTCCACTACGGCGCTGCCACTGCGCTCTACGACGCCATCTATCTCGGCTCGCACGCAGTGGACCGCAGACAGGGAAGAAAAGTGATGGTCATCATCACGGATGGCGGCGATACCGTCAGTCGGGTTGACTACAAGCAAGCCGTGCGCGCCGCCCAGGAAGCCGAAGTCATCGTCTACAGCATCATCGACGTCCCCATCGAAGCCAGCGCCGGACGCGACCTCGGCGGCGAACACGCCCTCATCCAGATCTCCGAAGATACCGGCGGCAAGTATTTTTATGCCACCTCAGTGCCGCAACTCGATGAAGCCTTCCGCAAAATCAGCGATGAGCTGCGCACCCAATATCTGCTGGCCTACTATCCGTCGCGCCGCAATTCTGATTCCAATTACCGCCGCATCGAAGTAAAGGTCACAGGAACATCCGGCAGTTCCGTATTCCAGGTACACCATCGCACCGGCTACTACACCAGGAAGTCGCATTTTTAACAAGACGGCGCTTGTCACATGTGGCCGGGGAACGCAGGTTGGGAATCGCAAGACTTGGAAGGCGAGTAAAACACGGGTTTGGACGGAGCAGCGGTTAAGGACTGCATTTAATGTGGCCGCTCGAGCGCATTGCCTGGATTGCGAACTTAGCCGCGGAGCGGCGGCAGAATAAAGCCCACGGCGTAAGCCGTGGGCGAACAGCCAAGCATGACCCAGCCCCGGAGGGGCGAAAGAAGCGCTCCTGGGGCCTGCTGCGACCTGCTCGATACCAAGCTCGCGTGCTATAAATATTGCTCATCTGAAAGGAAAGTGCCGATGGCCCCCGGGTTCTTTCGATCCACCTTCGCGTTCCGCACCGTCGTGGTTCTGCTCGCTCTTTCGTCCCTGCTCTTTTCCCAGAGCACCAGTTCCACCGGCAACATTCAAGGCATCGTCGTGGACCAGACCGGAGCCGTCGTCACTGGGGCCAAGGTTCGCATCACCCGCATCGCCACCGGCCAGGTGGTGAATGTCACCACCACTTCCGCCGGAGCTTACACCTCAGGCGCGTTGACCCCGGGCGATTACGTGGTTCACGTCGAAGCCACGGGCTTCAAGAGCGCCGAACTTCCTCTCACCGTGCAGGTCGGAGTTACCACTGCGGGAAGCGTCAGGCTGCAGGTTGGACAGACCAATCAAATCGTGGAAGTCCAGGCTTCGCAAATTCAAGTCAACACCGAGCAAGTCACCGTGCAGGGAGTCCTGACCAGCCAGCAGATTGAGAACCTGCCCATCAATGGCCGCAATTTCCTCGATCTCGCACAACTCGAACCCGGCGTGCAAATCCAGGACGGCGGCAACTTCGATCCCACCAAAAACGGTTTTTCTTCCATCTCCTTCGGTGGCCGCTTCGGCCGTACCGCCCGCATCGAAGTCGACGGTCTCGACATCAGCGATGAAACCGTCGGCACCACCACCCAGAACATCCCCGAGGGCGCCATCCAGGAATTTCAGATCGAGCAATCCTCGCTCGATCTTTCCACCGAACTGACCTCCTCGGGCGCGGTCAACGTCACCACCAAGTCCGGCACCAACGCCTACCATGGCGAAGGCTACTACTTCTTTCGCGACCACAGCCTCGACGCCAATCTTCCCGGAGCCAGCAGCACTTATTTTCAGAGAAATCAATTCGGCGCCAGCCTGGGCGGCCCCATCATTCATGACAAACTGTTCTTCTTCTTAAGCGCGGAGCGTACCAAGCAAGACCTGCTCGATCCGGTGTTGCCCAGCGGCCCCTTTCAAGCCCTGACCGGCAGTTTCGATTCTCCCTTCCGCGAGGCCGAGGGCGTCGGCCGTCTGGATTGGCAGATCAACAACCGCTTCAAGTTCTTCTACCGTTTTTCCTTCGATCAGAATCGCAGCGTCTTGGCCATCATTCCTAACTCCTTTCAGCCTTTTGCCAACAACAATCACACCCCCGTCCACGCTTTTGGACTCGACTTCAACACCGGCGGTTTCACTCACAGCATTCGTTTCGGCTACACCAAGTTCCGTAATCAGATCACCGATGCGGTCGGCGGTTCTCCAATTTTCAATCCCGCTCCCAACCTCGAACTTGCCATCGGCAGCGATCCCGATTGCCTGACTTCGGGCGCTGATTTCTTTTGCTCCGGGCCCGGTTTCCTTGCTCCGCAACAGACCTATCAGTCCAATAAGCAGATCAAGTACGACGGCAGCAAAGCCGTGGGCGCGCATATCCTGCGCTACGGCGGCGGATACAACCGCATCTTGGGGGGCGGTTTCGCCAGCTTCCTCGCGCTCGCGCCCGCGGTCGGCGCCGGCGTCGGCGATTGCGCTGCCACCTGCCTGGCTCTGCCCGGTGGCGCTGCCAATCCCCTCAACTATCCCGCAAACAGCATCACCCTCAGCAACGGCCAGGGATTCAGCTCCGAGATTCCCGCCTTCGGATTTCCCGCCGGCGGCCTGGGCCCCGACAATCGCATCTCGCTTTATCTCGGTGATACCTGGAAGATGAAACGCAACCTGACTCTCACCTATGGCCTGCGTTACGTCCGCGATACCGGTCGCACCGATAGCGATGTGGCGGCGATCCCGGTTCTGAATCAGTTTGGCGCCGGACTCGGCAACCGTGTCAACCAGCCCAATCTCAACTTCGCTCCCCAGGTCGGCGTCGCCTGGGATCCCTGGCGCGCCGGCAAAACCGTGCTGCGCGCCGGAATCGGATTGTTCTACGAGAACTCCATCTGGAACAACGAGTTGTTTGATCGCCCTCCGCGCCTGCCCTCGGGATTGTTCCTCATCGACCAGACGGTTTGTTCCAACGGCACCGGCGGCGCTTTCACTTTACCCAATGGGCAAGTGCAGAATTGGGCGCCCATCTGCGGTCAACCCATTGGCCAAGTCGCCAACCAGATCGCCGCTCTGCAAGCCCAATATCAGTCCGCCACTCTCGCCGCCGGTCCCGCCAGCAATGCCGCCTTCATCGGCAACGCGCTTTCCGATGGAATTGACGCCACCGGCACCGCCCTGTTTGCTCCCAAGTACGTAAGCCCGCGCTCCCTTCAGATGAACTTCGGCATCCAGCACGAATTGCGCCCGGGAATGGTCTTCACCGCGGACTACCTTCGCAACATCGAGACCCACACCCTGCTCGCGGTCGATACCAACCACGTCGGCGACGCCCGCTTTTTCAATATGACCAACGCCGTCGCCGCCATCAACACCACCTTGGCCAATTGCGGCGTCAGCGGCGCCAATGCCATCAATCTCGCGATTGCCAACTGCCCGAACAATCCCGTCACCGCTGCCCCCGGCTACAATCAGCCCGCCACCATCGCGGATTTCGCCTCCAACGGCCTCGATTCCGGCTATTCGCTGTGCAGTGGCGCCCCCTGCCCCACCGCTGCTTTCCCCGGCATCAATGAAAACCTCGGCGCCAACCAGATGTTGTTCCCCAGCGGCCGCTCCGTCTACAACGCCCTACAGATGTCTCTGAAACAAAACCTGGCCCATCCCTTCAAGAGAATTTCCAATCTCGACCTCCAGATGTCGTACTCCTATTCGAAATATGTGGCCCCGGCCACCGACAATGACTTCGTCAACATTGCCACGGATTTCAATACTCCCTTGCATTACATCGGCCCCAATGGCCTCGACCGCCGCCATCAATTCTCCCTGGGCGGCACCATGGACTTGCCCTACTCATTCCGGTTTGGCATGATCGCGCATTTTTACAGCCCCCTGCCCGCAACTCTCACCCTCGCCCCCTCCGGCAACGCCGGCGGCATCTTCCAGACGGACCTCACCGGCGACGGCACTGGCGACGGCAGCTTCGGTTCCAACGGCGGCACCGGCGACGTGTTGCCCGGCACCAACATTGGATCGTTTGGCCGCGGCGTCAAGGCCAGCAACCTGAACACCTTCATCACCTCTTACAACCAGAACTTCGCTAGCCAGCCCACTCCCGCAGGCCAGGTCCTCATCAATAACGGATTATTCACCTTGGGTCAGTTGCAGGGCTTAGGAGGAGTGCAACAACTCATCCCCCTCGCGCCCGCCAACGAGGCCAACATGGACTGGCTCCGCGCCCTCGACCTCAGCCTCAGTTGGGTCTACAAAGTGAAAGAGCGCTTCGAGATTCATCCCGGCGTCTCCTTCTTCAACGTCTTGAATTTTGCCAACTTCGACGGCCCCTCCAATCCGCTCAGCGGCGTCCTCAGCGGCACTCCCGGATCGGTCAACGGAACCTCCGGCCAGCAGCCCAACAGCAACCGCCTCGGCCTCGGCTCCGGCGTGTTCGCCCTGGGAGCTCCCCGCGCCCTGGAATTTTCCGTGAAAGTCACGTTCTAGGTGGAGGCGATTTCCTTTTCTCTGCGCCCTTTGCGGACTTTCTTAGCGATCTTTGCGGTTAAAGGCTCTCTTGGGGTTTCGATGAAGTCTTTTGCTGATCCGTGTGCATCCGTGTAAATCCGTGGCCGCTTTTCCTCTGTGTATCTCTGTGTCCCCTGTGGTGAAGCTCGCGTGTAAAATGTCTCTATGTCATTTCACGGTCAAGGCTCGCCAGGCTTCTCACGCAAGCCGAAGAGCTCACCTCCAGAAGAGACCTCGGAAGAAGCCTCCTACCTGAAGTCGCTGTCTGAAAAGCAGAAGCCGGTGAACATCAAGCTGGCAGACGGCGAAGTCGTGAACGGCTGGATCGAGTACTACGACAAGAACATGGTCCGCCTCACCCGCGAAGCCAAACCCAATCTCTTCATCTTCAAGCACGAAATCATGTACATCGCCGAAGATACTGGCAGGCGTAAGTAGCGGATGACCTCCACCACCAAAACCGACGTCATTTCACCTGCCGCCCAAATCGCCCGCGAGGCTGGCGCTCTCCTCATGGAGCATTTTCGCCAGCACGTAGCCATCGAATACAAGGGCGACGCCGACCTGGTCACCATCGCCGACCGCAAATCCGAAGCCCTCATCCGGCAGCGTCTTCGTGAACACTGGCCTGCGCATGACATCCTGGGCGAAGAGGGCGGCTTGCAGGATACCGGCAGCGACTACCGCTGGTACGTCGACCCGCTCGACGGCACCACCAATTTTGCCCACGGCTTCCCCGTCTTTTGTGTTTCCATGGCGTTGGGCTACAAAGGCAAGCGCATCGCCGGAGTGATTTACGATCCCACTCGCGACGAACTCTTCACCGCAGAGCAGGGAAGTGGAGCCTATCTCAACGACCAGCGTATCCGCGTTTCAAAAACCGCCAAACTCTCCGAGAGCCTGGTAGCCACCGGCTTTCCCAGCCATAAACGCCACAAGAATCCCAACATCTTTTTCTATCATCAGATAACCCTGCGCACTCACGGCGTACGCCGCGCCGGTTCCGCAGCCCTTGACCTGTGCTGTGTGGCCTGCGGCCGCTTCGATGGTTTCTGGGAATTCAATCTCAATCCCTGGGATACCGCAGCTGGCGTGCTGATCGTTGAAGAGGCTGGCGGCAGGATCACCGACTTCCACGGCGGCCCTTTTGAGCTATCCAGCCGTGAGACTCTCGCGTCTAACACTTTGATACATGAAGCTCTGTTGCACGAGTTCGACAACATTTTCTCCGGCAAGGGCCTCGAACCCTTACCGGAACTGAGAACTTGATGTCATCCTGAGCGCGCGTTCTTTGCGCAGCGAAGGCTCTAAGCGAGCCGCGCGATGTGTCGCGTTTTTTGCGACACAATAGTGGCGCGTTTGGCTCGCCTCCTTATGGAAGGTGTCGTATGAAACTCAAATTCGTCAGCCTCTCGATCGTGCTCGCCATCGTAGCCACAGCCAGCAACACCCCCACCGTCGATCCCGCCTACCAGCAATCCTTCGACAAATGGAAAGCTGAGCAAGTCGACGACCTCAAGCAAAATTGGCTCGTGCTAGCCGGCCTGTTCTGGCTCAAGCCCGGCGAAAACACCTTCGGCAGCGACGCCGCCAGTGCCATCGTCTTCCCTAAAGGACCCGCTAACGCCGGCGTCTTTACCCTCCAGGGCGAAGACGTAGTCGCGAAATTCTCTCCCGAGGCTCACGCCATCATCGCCGGCAAACCTGCCACCACCGAAACTCTCTTGCCCGACTCTTCCGGCAAACGCACCATCGTCGAAATGGGCAGCCTGCGCTTCTATGTCATTAAACGCGGCGCACGTCTGGGCATTCGCCTCAAAGACCTCGACAGCGAAGCCGCCCGCAAATTCCATGATCTGGTCTTCTTCCCGCTCGACCTCAACTATCGCGTGACCGCCAAATGGGTCCCCTCTGACGGCAAGAAAACCGTCGACGTGCCCACCGTCCTTGGTGACGTCAACCCGACAAAAATTACCGGAACGGTAGCGTTCAAAATTAATGGACAAGAGTTTCAACTCACCGACCTGGGAAGCGATCCCGCCAAAGGCCTGTTCATCGTCTTCAACGACCTCACCGCCAAAACCGAAACCTATCCCGGCGGACGCTTCCTCGACACCGATCCGGTAGTAAACGGCACCGTAGTCCTCGACTTCAACCGCGCCTACAATCCCCCGTGTGCGGTCACCCCCTACGCGACCTGTCCGCTGGCCCCCAAAGAAAACCGCCTCACCATCGCCCTGCCAGTAGGCGAAAA
Source organism: Terriglobales bacterium (assembly GCA_049591935.1). Classification (GTDB taxonomy): domain Bacteria; phylum Acidobacteriota; class Terriglobia; order Terriglobales; family Acidobacteriaceae; genus JABCZH01. The sequence goes on from JBAWFN010000006.1 coordinate 28,232, forward strand.
ATACGACCACACCCACGCCCACCACTAAAAAGCTTTTCCTTGGTGTACCTGTGTGTCCTTCGTGGTCAACAGGTTTTCTTCCGTGCCCCCTGTGGTTAAGGTTTTCCTTTGTGTACCTTTGTGTCCTCGTGGTTAAGGCTTTTCTCCGCGCCCTCTGCGGACCCTCCGCGTTCTCTGCGTTTAAAGGCTTTTTGGGGTCAGGTTTTCTCCGTGACTCCGTGTCTCCGTGCTGAGGTCTTTTTCTCTGCGCTCTCGGCGTACTCGGCGGTTAAGGTTTTCCTTTGTGTACCTTTGTGTCCTTCGTGGTTAAAGGGTTTTCCCTGCGTATTCTGCGCATTCTGCGGCTGAAAACGTTTTACAATAGACCTGTGCCCGACTCACTCCTAACCCGCAAAATCGACAAACGCCCCGACAAAGTCCATTTCTCCGGCCGCATCCTGTTTCTCACCGAGGACCCCGAACTCATCAAACGCCAGCTAGCCGGTGAAGACCTGCCCTGGGACACGCACAACCCCGCCAACAACCCCAAGCTCCGCGACGACATCTCCACCGACGAAATCACTCCCGCCCACTACTGTTTCTATTTCGACGAAACGCTGGGCGAAATCCCCTACCTCGGCCTGAAATGCGGCAACCTCACGCCCATCGGCCGTTCCGACGTAAAAAAAGGCGGATTCGTTGCCGCCGTCAGCGGCAAGCGCCGCGGCAAAGGTTCCAGCCGTGAACAGTCCCCCTACGCCGAAATGTGCGCCGGCATCCGCGTCGTCATCGCCGAAAACATCGAGCGCATCTACAAACAGAATTGCCAAAACCTCGGCCTGCTGACCTCCACCAATTTCTCCCTGATCGACACAATCCGCGCCGGCGCCGAAATCCCGCTCGCCGAATTCACCACTGGCGAAGACGAAATCACCCGCCAAGTCATCGAATACGGCGGCCTTTTCCCCTTCAACGTAGCCCGCATGCAGAAGAAAGTATTTCTTCCCGCAATCAAAACCGAAAAGCGCCCCATGACCCTCGCGGAGAAAATCTTTGCCCGCCACATGACCGACGGCAACCCCGTAAAACCCGGCGACACCGGCTTCGCTCGCGCCGATCTCCGCTTCAGCCACGAATACGTCACCCCCATGGCCGCCATCTTCTTCGAGCGCTACGTCGGCAAAGACGCCAAAGTTAACGACGCCTCGACAATTCTCTTCTTCCGCGATCACCTAACCTTCCTCGACGAAGTCATTTCCGAGGAAAAGAAAAAGCTAGGCCTGCTCGACCTCGCTACTCAACTCAAACTCAAGCAACAGGATTTCGCCGTCAAACAAGGCATCAAGCTCCACGGCGAACTAAAAGACCGCAAAGGCTCCGAAGGCATCTGCCATTCCATCGTCCTTGAAAGCTACGCTCTGCCCGGCCAGCTAAACATCGGCTCCGACTCCCACACGCCCCATGTCGGCGCCATCGGCTGCGTCGCCTTCGGCATCGGCACCACCGACGTCTTCAACAGTTGGATCACCAAAGACGTCCGCGTCAAGGTTCCCGAGTCCGTAAAAATCATCATCCGCGGCAAGAAGCATCCCAACGTCACCGCCAAAGATTTCATTCTCAAGATCCTCAGTCTCGACTACGTCCGCAGCGGCAAGGCCCTCGCTAAAGTCATGGAGTACGCCGGCGAAGCCATCGAAGCCCTCAGCGTCGACGAGCGCGCCACCATGACCAACATGGCCGCCGAAATCGGCGGCTTCACCGGTATCGTAGCGCCTGACCAGAAAGCAGTAGATTTTCTCATCGAGCGCCGCGGCATGAAACCTGACCAGGCCGAAAGAATGATCGAAGGCCTCTACAGCGATCCCGGCGCCGAGTACGCGCACGTCATCGAACTCGACGCCGCCGAAATCACTCCCATGGTCGCCACTCCCGGCGATCCCGGCAACGGCAAATACATCCGCGATCTCAATACGCCCGTCCCCGTCGAGCTCGCCTACGGTGGCACCTGCACCGCCGGCAAGAACGAAGACATGGACATGTACGCCGCCGTCCTGGCCGACGCCCTAAAACACGGCAAGCGCGTCGCCGACTCCGTGAAGTTTTACATCCAGTTCGGATCGCAAGAAACCCGCGAATACTGTCTGCGCAAAGGCTATCTCGAAGTCTTCCAGAAAGCCGGAGCCCATGTGATCGAGCCCAGTTGCGGCGCCTGCATCAACGCCGGCCCCGGCGTCACAACCCGTCCAGAGCAGGTAGTAATCAGCGCCCAAAACCGCAACTTCCCCGGCCGCAGCGGCCCCGGCCAAATGTACCTGGCTTCTCCTTTGACGGTAGCTGCCAGCGCGGTTGCCGGCCACATCGTCGAATACGAACCCAGCCAAGAGCGAGAACTCGCGCATGTCTGAGAACCGGGAACTGAGAACCGAGAACTGACTTCAAAATCACCTACCCGGCCACATCCCTTGCGTTAGCTTGACACATAATAAGGGAAACCCTTAATATGGGTCTATGAACATCACCCTTTCTCTCGACGACCAACTGGTCAAAGAGATCCGCAAAGTCGCCGTCGACCGGGACACAACTCTGACCGGATTGGTGCGTGACTATCTCGAGCAACTTGCCGCGGAAAATGCGGCGTCGGGCAGGAAACGCCGTGAGCGCGAAGCTTTGAAACGCACTTTCACCCAGTTCCAGTTCCATGTCGGAAAGCGAACCTGGAAGCGCGAAGACCTTTATGCTCGCCACTGATTTCCTCGATAGCAACATTCTGGTTTACGCCTACGACGCCAGCAACCCGAAGAAACAGAGTGTTGCGCAGGCCCTTGTCGAACGCGCGGTGGCGGGTGAAGCCATGGCTTCACCCCAAGTGCTCGCCGAGTTCGCGGCCACTCTGCTTCACAAACTCACACCCCCGGCAACCCCCGAAACGGTCATCGCTATCCTGGATGCCCTGGGCCCAGTTAAGCTCATCGCTCCAGATGCCGGCATGGTCCGCCGCGCCGTCGAAGCCCGTTCCGCCTACGGTGTGCACTTTTACGACGGCCTGATTCTTGCCGCGGCCGAGCGCGGAGGATGCGGGCGTCTTCTCTCCGAAGATCTGAATCCCGGCCAGAAGTACTTCGGCGTAACCGTTTCGAATCCCTTCGCCGGACTGGCGTAATGCCCTGTACCCCCGCCCGCCTTTCTTGCTAGAATGTCCGTTCTTATTTAAGGTATAGATATCAGGGGGAGACACACTCTATGGCCTACGTAATTGCAGAACCCTGCATCGGCACCAAAGACACCGCCTGCGTCGACGCTTGCCCGGTGGATTGCATCCACCCTAAGAAAGACGCGCCCGCCTACGCGGAAGAGGAAATGCTCTACATCGACCCCGTGGAGTGCATCGACTGCGGCGCCTGCGTCCCGGTGTGTCCCGTCTCGGCCATCTTCGCCCTCGACGATCTGCCGGAAAAATGGAAGGCCTTCACCGAGCGCAACGCCAAATATTTCGGTCGCTAGGGCTACGCTTTCAACGCGACTGTCTCAGTTTCCAACCCTTGTCATTCCGGTGCCCGGGCCGGTGTCCCAGCTTCCTCGTTGCGTTAGCCGGCTGACCCGGAGAACCGCCATGGATGGACATGCGCGGGCATCACCCGTCACCTGACCCGATCGGCCGGATCCCTTGACACCCCGACCAGACCCGCGTACGTTGCTATGCACAGTTTCCTGAGGGGGAAAACTGAATCTCCTTCCAGGGGAAGTACGAGATGCCACATCTCCGCAGTCTTCGCACCGTTGCCCATCGGATCAATCCGCCCGTCCTTCTAGTCTTAAGCCTGGTTGCTTGGAGCTTATGGGCGCTGCCATTCAGTTACGGACAGACCAATGATCTGGTGCATGCTCAAGTGGACGTTACCCAGCGGGTGATCCTGAGCGGCCACCACCCCTCGTGGGCCGCCGCCGCCAACGATGCCGGCGCGGTCCCGGATGATGTGGTGCTGGGGCGCTTGACGCTGGTGCTTGCGCGGACTCCGCAGCGGGAAGCCGCCTTTCAGCGCCTGCTTGAAGACCAGCAGACGCTTGGCTCTGCCAACTACCATCACTGGCTGACGCCGCTTGAGATCGGGCAGCAGTTCGGTGTGTCCGCGCAGGACGTGGCGGCCATCAAGACGTGGCTCGAGTCGCAGGGATTGCACGGCGTGTCGCTGGCCAACGCCGGCAACCGCATTCACTTCACCGGCCCAGCCTCGGCCGTTGGAAGCGCGTTTGGAGCACCGTTGCGCTACTACCAGGTGAGCGGAGAGCAGCGCTTCTCCATCTCCTCCGATCCGCAGATTCCGAAGGCCCTGGCAGGGATCATCAAGTCGGTGAGCGGGCTGTATACCTTGCAGGCGCAGCCGCAGTACATGAAGGGCAACGTGCAAGTGACGTTCGGGCCGCAGGGGCAATTCTGCAACTTGGATGTCTGCCAAAGTTTCATTTTCCCACTGGATTTCGCGAACATCTACGGCTTCGGCTCCTTTCCCATTCTTACTTTGGGCGAGGGGCAAACCATCGCCATTGCTGGCCGGTCGCGGGTTTATAAACCCGACGTGGAGAATTTCGAAAACCAGTCAGAACTGCCAAAAAAAGACCAGGTCGAGACCATTCCACCCGCAGGAACCGATCCCGGAGCCGCCAAGGGCACCGGCGATTGTACCGCCCCGAGCCCGATCTGCGGTGACCAGGGAGAGGCTACTTTGGACGTGACCAGAGCCACCAGCGTAGCCCCTGGAGCCACGGTGAACCTGGTAGCCAGCGCTTCCACCGCCAGCGAGGATGGCGTCCTAATCGCTGTGGACTACGTAATCGACACCAATCCTGTGCCCGCCAAGATTTTGAGTCTCAGTTTCGGCAATTGTGAAGCCTCCGCCGGCAGCGCCGGGGTCACCATGTACGACACGTTGTTCCGGCAGGCCGCTGCCGAGGGCATCTCGGTCTTTGTCGCGGCCGGAGATTCAGGCGCGGCAGGTTGCGACCAGCCATTCGTGTCTCCTCCGGCATCGCAGACCGCCAGCACCAACTACATTTGCTCGTCAAGCTATGGAACCTGTGTCGGGGGCACAGAGTTCAACGATCCTCCCGGCTCCAACTATTGGAATGGGGAGGATGGTCAGGCCACGGAATACATTCCGGAAGGTGCATGGAACGAACCCGACAACAATGGCCAACCGATTGTGGCAAGCGGAGGCGGGGGCGTAAGCAAGTTCATTCCGACGCCCGCATGGCAGGTAGGGCCCGGCGTACCGGCAGCACGCACTGGGCGCTATACACCCGACGTTGCGTTTTCTGCCTCCGCACACGATGGTTATTTCGGGTGCCTTGCATCCGCGGGAACAGAGTCGGCCCCGTTAGATTGCGTGACCCAGAGCAACGGCGGTTTCGGCTTCGTGGTGTTCTCCGGCACCTCCGCAACAGCGCCCAGCATGGCGGGTATTGCAGCCATCTTGAATCAGAGCCAGAATGAAGCCCAAGGCAATCTCAATCCCGAACTTTATCTGCTGGGTGCCGATTTCTATCACTCACCATTTAACGATGTAACCGGAGCCTCCAGTGGCGTCGCTGATTGTGATTTGCATGTGCCCAGCATGTGCAACAACAGCGTCCCTAACACCACCGATCCATCCACCGCTGGGCTGGAAGGGTTCCTGGTTGGAACCGGATATGACCAGGCCACTGGCTTAGGGTCAATACGCGAAAACGGCTTGGTGGCATTCTGGAACGGTTCCACCCCCCTGGCCCTCTCCTCGATCCCTAATCCCGCAGATTCCGGAGCCCAGGTTACCTTCACGGTTACAGCCACCGGGGCCAACGGAAGCGTTCCCACCGGCACCGTAAAGTTTTATGCAGATGGGAACTCACTGGGCCAGAGTTCATTGAATGCCAACGGAGTTGCTGTCCTTACCAATTCGGGCTTGGCGGTTGGCGTCCATTCCATTACCGCAACTTACAGCGGCGATGCCCAGAATCCAGCGGCGAAATCCTTGCCGTTGATAGAAACCGTCCTCAACACCACAATCGGCACGGCCACAAGCGTCACCTTGAGCTCGGATGCGAATCCGTTGCCCCTCGGACCGCTCGGTCTTACCGCAGACGTCTACGGCAATAACGCGTCGAACACGGTTACGTTTCTGGATGGCGGGGTACCGATCGGTTCACAAATCGTTATCACCCCCACGGGTCAGGCCTTTGGGACGGCAGAACTCAACGTGTTTGCATTGCAGGCCGGACGGCATTCCATCACCGCACTGTATGCCGGCGACGCCAATAACCAGTCGAGCATGTCTCCTGTCCTTCTTCAGGTCATGACGGCCACAACCGCTACCTTGCTCGGCAGTTCCGCGCCCGTCGCATTTCCCGGCCAGTTGGTGACTTTCACCGCAATCGTGCAGAGTTCGAGCATCAATACGCCGGCCGGCACCGTGACTTTCAAAGATGGAACCACCATCCTTGCCACCCAGGCTCTCAGCTCCGGCTCGACCAGCTTTTCCACTTCGACGCTCGCGGTTGGATCTCATAGCATCGTCGCCTCCTACTCAGGCGATACCTTCGATAGCGCAAGCACCTCCAAAACCGTCGCCCAGAAACTCGATGCCGCCTCATTCACATTTGCCACCTCACCCTCTTCCCAGACCATCAGTAGCGGCGCGACTGCCAGCTATAAACTGACGGTGACTCCGAGTGGCACGTATACCAGCGAGATCTCGTTTTCCTGTGCGTTCTCGCCGGCATCGTCGGCAACATGTTCAGCCAGCCCCGTGACCCCCGGTGCCAAGGTCTCGAGCACCACCCTGAAAATTTCCGGCGCTCAGCCGGCTTCGAGTGCGGCGCTCCACGCCGTTCCCCGGCTTTACGCTGCCTTCTGGATACCACTCGGAGTCGCGAGCTTGGTCCTTGCCGGTGCCCGAAAGCGCAAGTTCTCGAGCAGCGCGTTTGCCGCCTTCTTCGCGGCTGCCTTGATGGCGTCGGCCATAACCATGTTCGGATGCGGCGGCGGCAGTGGTGGATCTTCTTCGACCACCGAGGCGCAGACTTACACCGTGACGGTTACCGCAACCGCGCCAGCCAGCGCCAACGGCGCCAGTCAAGCGGTCACCGCGAAAGAGACCATTACGCTCACCGTAGAATAGTTCCGGAGTTTTCCTGTGGGGCGGACACTCTTCTCCGCCGCTGTTGACCCTGCATGTTGGGAGCAAGGCCCGCGTGCGGACAGCCGCCCTCGGCTGTCCGGCGGAGCCAAGCTCAAAAAGGGTTTTCCTCGCAGAGATCCAGCCTCGACGGGAGCTCGCCCACGATGAAACCGGCTAACCCACGCGAGCCCGTCTGAACATGAGGAACGCCGCGCATGTGCCCACCAAAGTTGGAAGCGGCAGATAGAACACTATGAAAACGCCGCATACAAACTGTCTGTTGAAACAATCCGATCCTTGCCGGGGATGGCCGCACAGCAACGAAACCACAAAACAGACGAGCAGCAGAAAATGTGGCGACAGCAGCAACCCGCCCATGATCCGTTTGCCCGCACTCATCTTCCGCCAGGATCGACAGGCGGCGTACACCGCCCCGCCGAACGGCAGCACAACGAGACCAAGCAGCAGCGGCAGCCCGAGCCAGCGCATGAACGGCACTATACGGAAGCATATCGCTTCCCGCAAGGCCGTCGGCACGGCAGATGAGCCGTCATGAGGCCCAACATGTTTGCTGCAGGAGGCGGGTGCACGCTTAACGTCTTCTCGGTGGTGAAGGTTTTCCTTTGTGCACCTTTGTGTCCTTCGTGGTTAACGCGTTTCTTCTGCGTCCTGGCGGTGAACGCGCTACAATGGCCACACTTTTTTCCTGGTGCCGCCCGCGTTGAAAAGCACTTCTGATTTCAGCTTACCGCAGCCTATGGAACGGAGAAAACCCCGATGAAAAACTTCACATTCTTCTTGCTTGCAGTTGCAACCATGGCCGGCCTTGTCGCCCTCATGGCCCCGGTACCAGGACTCGCGGATGGGCAATCCGCCCCCTTCGTTACCGAAATCCCTCACGGCTACCGCGACTGGAGGTGGATCTCCTCCGCCCATGAAGCCGGCAGCCTCAACAGTTTAGGCGCCGTCTTGGGCAACGACGTAGCCATCAACGCCTACCGCGAAGGCAAGCTTCCGTTCCCCGACGGCACCATCATTGCTGCTTTGCATTATCGTCACTCCCCATCGGACGAAAACAACAAAGTGTTTGGCCAGGCCCAATCTTTCGTTCCCGGCACACCCACCAACATTCAGTTTATGGTCAAGGACTCAACCAAGTACGCCGCCACCGGAGGCTGGGGGTTCGCTCACTTCACCACTGACGGCAAACCCGGCGCCGCCGAGTTTATGAAAACCTGCTTCCCTTGCCACCAGAAGGCCAAGGCCACCGACCTCGTCTTTACTCACTACGCACCTTGATACCGGCCCCGCTCCTGGCGTTTGGTGCAAGCGGCGTGTGCACGCTTAACGTTTTTTCTGTGACTCTGTGTCTCTGCGGTGAATCAGAGTCCGGAGATTGGAGATGCTATGAGGAGTGATCGCGTTCTCAGCTTCGAGCTGAATCGACGGCGTTGGTTAAAACTCGGTGTCAGTTCCGCACTGGGCATGAAGTTGGCGGGGACGTTGCTGAACGCGCAGTCCGTGGCTCAGAGCTGCGCCCCCTCCGTCCCACAGAATCATGAACCATCCAACGGCGGGACCTGCCCGTACCCGATCCCTTGGCTCGACAAAAACGGTGATCACAACCAACCCGCCATGCCCAACGTCGAACTGTCCAGCATCTATCACTTCACAGGAAAGTTGGCGCGTTGCAGCGGGTTCCACGGCATGGGCACGGATAATAAAGGCAACCGCTTGGCTTGGGGCACTCCTACCACCGACTACAGCTACATGGCTGGGGAATACTGGGCGGCACGGCAGGCTCAGAAGGGGATCTTTGCTCACACCTGACTGACCGTCTTCAAGGGATCGGCGATCCCCGCAAACCAGATTCATGATTTCCATTCCCCCATCTCTCCCCAAGGGCTGTACTGGGTAACCCCCGTCCCTCCCGACGGACTGACTTTCAGTACCGACGGCAAGGTTGCAACCTTGCAGATGGCTAACCTCCCCATTATCGATCAACCCCGTTGGCCGGCGATGGATGCGGAAAGCACTCCAGCATTTCTCGATTTCAAATTGGTTTTTAGAGCAGGCGACGAACCGGTGAACTACCAAGATCCAACCCGCCAGTATCGATTCGTAGGCTTCAAAGCCTTGGCACAATTAGAAGCCGAAGTTCGAGTGCCCTCGATCGATTTCACCTTCAAAACCGACCCGCTGGAGACCTCCAGAGCCGATTTCGCCGTCATGGGCACCGAAATGAACGGGAAATACTACCCGTAGCCTGCAGGGAGGAGGAAATCCGGGAACTTCCTCTTCCTCCACCCGTACCTCCGTGGTCCATGGTTTCCTTTGTGCACCTTTGTGTCCTTCGTGGTTAAAAGGTTTTCTCTGCCCTCTCCTCGAACCTCGGCAGTCAAACGGTTTCCTTTGTGCACCTTTGTGTCCTTCGTGGTTAAAAGGTTTTCTCTACCCCTCGGCGACCTCGGCGGTCAAACGGTTTCCTCCCCAATGCAATCCACTTCACGTATATTAAAGACGAAAGGAGATCCGTCGAGTGGCCTCATTCGGCGTCCGCCTGAAACAGGAGCGCGAGCAGCGTGGCATCACGCTGGAAGAAATCTCCAGTTCCACCAAGATCGGCACTCGCATGCTGGTCGCTCTCGAGCAAGACCACTTCGACCAACTCCCCGGCGGCATCTTCAATAAAGGTTTTGTCCGCGCCTACGCCCGCGTTCTTGGTATCGACGAAGATCAGGCCATCACCGACTACCTCGTTGCTTCCGGCAACCTTCCCTCAGAAAAAGAAAAAGACAAAAAATCCGATGGCGTCTCCGACGTCTCGTCCTTCGAACTCCAGGCAGAAGCTGAGCCCAACCAGTCGAACCTTCCCTGGGGCACATTCGCGATCTTGCTGCTGTTGGTGGCGCTGGCTTTCGCCGCATGGGGCTTCTATTCCCGCGAAGCCAGAAAATACACCAGAAAAACTACTTCACCCACACCTTCATCGACGACCATCTCCCCGCCCACGTCCCCCAACTTGGTCCCAACCACACCAGCCCCAACCACGCCAGTCCCAGCTACACCAGTCCGAGCCATCAGCCAACCCGCGCCGCTGGCCGCAGTCCCACGGCCTCTGACACTGCACCTTCTCCTGCATGCCGATTCCTGGCTCTCCGTCACCGCTGACGGACGCGAAATTCTGCAAGGCAGCAGCTTTGGCGCGCTCACCGAAAAAACCGTGCACGCTACCAGAGAGATCGTGGTAAAAGCCGGCAACGTCGGTGCCATCGACTTTGAATTCAACGGAAAGAAGCTACCCGCCCAGGGCGCCGACGGCGAAGTCAAGACCCTAACTTTCGACGCCACCGGTTTGCGCCCCCCCGCCCCGCCAACGGAGCCGCCGACCCAACAACCCTGACCGAAGACCAGAAACTAGAAACCAGAAACTGGAAACCAGAAACTTTGGCCGTCCCCATTCACCCGTCTCCTTTTCCCATCTACCATTTAGGAACTTCCATTCGCTGATCGCGCCCGCCTTCCAGCCCAAAACAATTGCGCCCCAACCCCCATCTCTGATAGCTTTTTAGAGACCCAAAGTACCCGTATTCTGGCCGTTGTGTACTGATTTTCCCGCCAGACGTCCATAAGGAGAAACCGCTTGTCGCACAAGAATCGTTCTTTGTTTACATCCGAGTCAGTCACCGAAGGTCACCCCGATAAGATCGCCGACCAGATTTCCGATGCCATCCTCGACGCTTGCCTGACTGACGACCCCAGCAGCCGAGTAGCCTGCGAAACTCTCACCGCGACAGGCCTCGTAGTCATCGCCGGCGAAATCACCACCAAGGCTTATGTCGATTTCCAGACCTTGGTCCGCGGCACCATCTCGTCCATCGGTTATGACAACGCCCTCTACGGCTTCGACTCCAACACCTGCGCCGTAATCTCCAGTATCAATAAGCAGTCCGGCGACATTGCCATGGGCGTGGACACCGGCGGCGCCGGCGACCAGGGAATGATGTTTGGGTATGCTTGTAATGAGACGGCGGAACTGATGCCGATGCCGATTTCGTTGGCGCACAAGCTGACCATGCGATTGGCGGAGGTGCGCAAGCATGGCAAGCTGGCATACTTGCGGCCGGATGGGAAGTCCCAGGTGACCGTGGAATACGATGAGCATCGTAAGCCGCTGCGAGTGGATGCAGTCGTGGTCTCGACCCAGCATGCGGAGACCGTCGGTAACGAAGAACTGCGCGGCGACATTCTGAAACACGTGATTCAGGCCACCATTCCGGCGCATCTGCTGGATGAAGACACCAAGTATCACATCAATCCCACCGGACGTTTCGTGATTGGCGGACCGATGGGCGACACCGGCCTGACCGGGCGCAAGATCATTGTCGACACCTACGGCGGCATGGGCCGGCACGGCGGCGGGGCGTTCAGCGGAAAAGATCCGACCAAAGTAGACCGCTCGGCGGCTTACATGGCTCGTCACATTGCGAAGAATATTGTGGCGGCGGGACTGGCCGATCGCTGCGAATTGCAGCTTGCTTATGCGATCGGCGTGGCGGATCCGGTCAGCGTTCTGGTGGATACGTTCGGCACCGGCAAAGTCGACAATGCGACGATCCAACAGTTGGTTCGTTCGCATTTCAAGTTGACGCCCAAGGGGATCATTGAATCGCTGAATCTGCGGCGGCCGATCTATTGCAAGACCGCGGCGTATGGACACTTTGGACGCACCGATCCCGACTTCACTTGGGAATTGACGAACAAAGCCGCGAAGCTGGCCAGCGATGCGGGTTTGCGGGAACCGGCGCACGCAGGGAAGAAGTAGCTCGTATCCTCATCTTCGATGGAGTGAGGTTGATGCTGCTTTGTTTGCGCCCTTAGCGAATCCTTTGCGCACTTTGCGGTTAGAAGCCTTTGACCGCAAAGCACGCAAAGTGGTACCGCAAAGGTGGCAAAGAAAATCTGTAAATAGCGCCACAGGAGAAGTAATGGCAACGATACCGACGCAAGTTCGTAACGATGTGAAGAGCATCGAGTTCGCGGATATGGGCAAGAAGCGTATTGACTGGGCCAACCAGTCGATGAAAGTCTTGCAGATCATCCGCAAGGAGTTCATCAAGAACCAGCCGCTGCGCGGCATTCGCATTTCGGCGTGTCTGCATGTGACTGCTGAAACCGCCAATCTGGCCATCACGCTGCGCGACGGCGGAGCCGATGTGGTGCTGTGCGCGTCCAACCCTCTTTCTACGCAAGACGACGTCGCTGCCAGCCTGGTGCGCGATCACGGTATTTCGGTTTTCGCCATCAAGGGCGAAGACAACGACACCTACTACAGCCACATTCTGGCTGCCATCGACCACAAGCCGCACATCACCATGGACGACGGCGCGGATCTGGTGACCATCCTTCACACCAAGCGGACCGACGCGCTCGAGGGCGTCATCGGCGGCACCGAAGAAACCACCACGGGCGTGATCCGTCTTCGCGCCATGGCCAAGGAAGGCGTGCTGAAGTTCCCCATCGTCGCGGTGAACGACGCTGACACCAAGCACCTTTTTGATAACCGCTACGGCACCGGACAGTCGACGATTGACGGCATCATTCGCGCAACCAACTTCCTGCTGGCAGGATCGAAATTCGTCATTGCCGGCTACGGCTGGTGCGGACGTGGCCTCGCCAGCCGGGCCCGCGGCAACGGGGCGGAAGTGATTATTACCGAGATCGATCCGACGAAGGCGCTGGAAGCGGTGATGGACGGCTTCCGCGTCATGTCGATGCACGAAGCTGCGAAACTCGGCGACGTGTTCTGCACCGTGACCGGCAACAAGAACGTCCTCGCCCGGGATCACTTCGAGGCGATGAAAGACGGCGCCATCATCTCCAATTCGGGGCACTTCAACGTCGAAATCGACATTCCGACGCTGGAGAAAATGTCATCTTCGAAGCGGACCACACGCAATTTCGTGGAAGAGTATTCGCTGAAAGACGGGCGCAAAATCAATCTGCTGGGCGAAGGCCGGCTGATTAATCTGGCTGCGGCCGAGGGACATCCGCCGTCAGTGATGGACATGAGTTTCGCCGACCAGGCGCTGTCGGTCGACTACATGGTCAAGAACGCGAAGACTCTGGAAAAGAGAGTCTACAAAGTCCCGGAAGATCTGGATAAGCGCGTGGCTAAGCTGAAGCTCGAGTCGATGGGGATCAAGATCGATAAGCTATCGCCGGAGCAGGAGGAGTATTTGGCGGGGTGGAGTGAGGGAACGTAGCTTTCAGCACTTAGCATTCAGCCAGGACGGGGCGGCGTGAGCTGCCCCGTTTTGTTTTGCTTGATGCAACTCAGCGACGGTCCTGAGCCGGGTGCCAGATATGCAGTATCTCGATCGTTTCCTCCCGTACGCGGTAGACGATGATGTGCGGCAGGCGGCCATGCAGTAACTCCCGCGTACCTTCAATTGCACCGGGTCTTCCCCGGCGGGGAAACTGCTTCAGCGAGAGAATCGCATTACGAATCGAGATGACGGTCGGATGGGCCAGGCCAGGGTCATGTTCAACGAGATAATCGAAGATGTGTTGAAGATCGTCGGCCGCAGCGGGCGTCCACCGAACGCGCATCAGGACTGAAGCATCCGGTCGAGACGAGCTTGCATTTCGTCTTCGTCTACAAACTCACCACGATCGGCTTGTTCAAGCCCTTTTTGAACGGCAGCACGAAAGCGTGCGTCCCGTTCAAGCAAGCGCAGGGCCGCGTCCTTTACCAGATGCTCGGGGTCGACTCCAGCCTGGCTGGCAATCTCGGAAAGCTGGGCTTCCTGTTCGGGTGTGAAATGAACTTCCATGGCCGAAGTCTAACAAAATCGCAACGGATCAGGAAGAGTATTTGGGGGGTGCGTGAGCGAAGGCACTTGGGTATTCACCGCCGAGCACGCCGAGAGCGCCGAGAAAATCTTAGGCAAGAACCTCCACCGCAGAGGCACAGAGGCACAGAGAAGGCCAAGACTGGGGTTGACAAGTGTTAAGCTACAGGCTACGCATTGAGTAATCACATGTCTATGAAGAATCCGCGCCATCCTGGGGATTTCATTCGGACGGAGATTGTCGAGCCTGCTGGCCTTACGGTGACGGCGGCAGCGGTGGCGCTTCGGGTTTCCCGGCCGGCACTCTCCAGCCTGCTGAACGGCAAAGCTGATCTATCGGGCGACATGGCGCTGCGGATCGAAAAGGCCTTTGGAGTGAAGATGGACACACTCATGAGGATGCAATCGGCATATGACATCGCGCAGACGCGCAAGCGGGAGAAGTTGATTCGGGTGCGGCGGATTGAGCAGGTGGCGGGCGTTCGGGTTTGATCGGTGTCCCAAATTACGGCCACATCTGGGCTCCGTGCAGAATGCGGAGAATTTCTATCGAGTCTCCTCCGAGACGGTAAACGACGAGGTATGGCAAATCGGTGAGAACGAGTTCGCGAGTGCCCGACTTGCGGCCGGTGCGTCCTTGCTCGGGGAAGCGCGTCAGTCCTCCAATCCGTTTATTGATGGACAGGGCAACACGGCGGGCAGTCGCACCGCTGCCGTGCTTTTCGAGATAGTCGGCGATTTGGGTGAGGTCGCGGGCCGCGGGTTCGGTCCAACGGATACGCATCTAGCCCGGATACCGGCGTTCAATGCGCCTTTTGACTTCGTCGTGATCCACGAACTCGCCACGATCGGCGGCGGCGATGCCCTTTTCGACTTCGCGGATGAACCACTCGTCGTAGTTCACCATGCGTTGCACGGCTTCGACCACCAAGGCTGCGCTGTCGCGGCCTTGCTGGGAAGCAAGCTGTGCCAGCTTGGCTTGTAGGTCGGGACTCAGGTTTACTTCCATGAGGTATAGGGTAGGGTTCGTCGGGGCGGAGTGTCAATGCCTGCTAAGTGCGTGAGCTGTTGATGAGAGTCTTATATCGCTGATCGAACATATCTTTGCCTTCGGGAGCTTGATCCGAGAGCGTCTGCCACAGGTAAGACACCGAGTCGAAATTGCCGAAGGAAAAATGGGTGCTCAGCTCGGTCATGATCGCCAAAACTATAAGTGCCAGGCGTGAAATCTGCGTGAAGCGAAATATCTGAATCACGTGGCTGTCTACAATCTCCTTTTCCCGTCCCCCTACTATTTCGGCAAGAACGAACGGTGCGATTCTGTACACGCCGCTGCTGCTCAGATGCGCTGCTCGGGAGAGTGCATCGCGCACGAGCCGAATGCATAGGTCCTTCGCTTCGCTCAGGATGACATTGGGGCAGGGGGCGGCGGTTGGGATGGGTGAAAAGGAGCATCGTGCGAGCCGAATGCAGAGGTCCTTCGTTGGCAGGCCTTCGCGTTGCGAAGGCCTGCGCTGCCTCGGGATGACATCGGGGGAGCGGGATGTATTCTCGGATGGCTGAGGGCATCGCGTACGAGCTGAATGCATAGGTCCCTTCGACAAGCTCAGGGCAGGCTCTTCGCTTCGCTCAGGATGACATCGACTTCTCACCGCCTGTCATCC
>JBAWFN010000007.1:0-2761 GCA_049591935.1 Terriglobales bacterium
TCTGCCGCAGGCAAACTCGAGGTCAGCGAGAAGAACACCGGAACTCCACCGAAAGGGTTGACGATGGGAAACAATGCCAGAAAGGTCGCGACCGCCGCGGAAGGAAGACCTTCGAGAATACGCGCCAGTGGATGGGCTGCCGTCATGCCAGGTTAGTGCCGGCCTTCCAGTTCCGCGGTCGCCCGATCCAGCGCCGCCGCCAGCGCTGCGATCTGCTGCCGTACCTGGTCGAGATCGTGACGGTCAATGGCTTCATTGATGCCCGGAATTACTACCGCGGTGTAACCGGTATAACGTCCGGGAGCATAGATCGTATGGCGGAACCAGGGACGCGTGGGCAGACCCTCGGGGATGAGCAGGCCGCGCTCGGCGGCCAGCAGAGCCTGGTTCAGTTTGGCAGAGCCGCTGCCAGGATCCGCTTGTTTCCCAAGAACCTTCGCGCCGGCTTGCTCGAAGCGCCGCGCTGCCTTCACCGCATCCAGGAAGACCGCCTGCTCTGCGCCGAACTCGGTGTCAGCTTTCTTGCGTGCCGCCTCGATGTAAGCGGTCACTTCCTTGCCGTATTCTTCATAGTCGTAGGGCAACACGTCAGCGTCGGCCATGCGCAGGACTTCGATGCCGAACACCCGCGCCATTTGCTGTTCGTACAAGAAATCCGGATCGGCGAAACGCTTGAACCAAGTGAAATTATCGAAGGCCGAGTGATAGACACCATAGGGACCAGTGGACGAAATGTCGGTCGAGGGCACGCCCAGATGTTGCAGGAAAACAGTGTAGTCCGACCCGCTGCCCAGGTCCCCAACCGGAACGTCCAATTTTCCCTGCGCCGCAGGCACCCGCCTCATTTCTCCTATCGCCTCAGACGACGTCGGTTGCCCTCCCGGCTGGTTGGCTTTTTTCCAAACCTCAAACACCGTGCCCCCTTTCGGACTGGGCACAGCTTTGGTCACATCCGAAATGAAATGCTTGAGGCTCGGAACGGAAGAGGCCCCAAACGACGCGCCCGAAACGGCGACGTCCATGTTGAAATAGGCAACTGCGTTGGCCAGCTCCGCTGGGTGCTGTTCGCCCCATTCCGTCGAGCCGATGATTCCTTCTTCTTCTCCGTCCCAGCTTCCGAAAACGATGCTGCGCTTCGGCTTCCAGCCTGATTTCAGCAGTTCGCCCAATCCGTGGACGGCTTCAAGCATGGCCGCGGTACCGCTGTTGGGATCGACTGCGCCATACACCCAGGCATCGCGATGATTCCCCGCCACCACCCACTCCTCCGGCGAGTCTTTGCCCTGCACACGGCCGATCACGTCCCAGATGGTGCGGAACTGATAATCCTGTTTGAGATGCATTTTCACTTTCACCGGGCCGGGGCCGACGTGATAAGTGAACGGCAGCGCACCTTGCCACTCGCGCGGGGAATCAGCACCGGCAAGGTGTTCGAGAATTGGCCAGGCGTCTCCGTAAGAAAGCGGCGTGGTCGGAATCTTGGGCAACTGAGCTGACTGCTGCGGAGGAGTGCGGTTGGAGTCAGGGAGCGATGGCAACGAGGCGATTCCCGGCGTCGTGGGATCGCCGGGAAACTCGAACATGAACCCTATCGACCCGCGCTGGACGCCCGTGGTGGGCCGCCAGGGGCCGTCAGGATATTTGTCGCCGCGCCGCCAGCCGTCGTCGGCAGGATCGGAATAAATAATGAGTCCGGCAGCGCCGTGCTCCTGCGCCACCAGCGCCTTCACGCCGCGGAAATTCTGCCCGTAGCGTGCCAGCACGATCTTGCCGCGTACGTCGACTTTTAGTTGTTCGAGTTTCTTGAAGTCTTCGGGCGAGCCGTAATTGGCGTAGACAACTTCAGCTTCAACATCGCCGGAGGGCGACATACCGGTGAACGGCATAACCACGCGGGGATCGTCGGGCAGCGGGTCGCCATCCACGTGCTCGCGAGTGGGGCCGTGCATCCGGACGCCGGGCGGGGCGGTCACATCTACGCTGATTTCGGCCGGATAGTTGATCCAGACGCGGTACTCGACAATTTCAGTTTCCAGGCCGGCCTCGCGGAATTTCTGCGCGACGTAGTCGGCGGTGGCCTTGTCTTCTGGAGTCCCGGCCATGTGCGGCGCCTGAGTCAGGGTGTGCAAGTGCGCCTCCGCGAGTTTGGGATCGGGAACCGCGAGAAAGCGGCTCTCGACCGCCGTTTCAGCGGTGGCATCCTGGAATCCAAAGATCGCCGAGGAGGAAGCGGTCTTCGACGACTTGGCGTCGCCGAACTCAAAAGAAACCGTGACCAGAACAAAGAGAGAAAGAGTGATCGCCGTCGAAACTTTCATCAGGCTCCCGCCGGTTCCGGTTCAGGACGCTATCCCGATACCGCAACTCGATTAGATTTTCAATAGTAGCAAACCCGGCGTGGCTCCCTCCGAACTCAAAACCTTTGGTGTTGTCCTAAACTAGCGTTGCGCTAAACAGCAAGCGGTTGCATTCGGTTCGGGTCGGTGCTACGTTTGGGCCATGGCACGCAAACAAGACCTAAAAGCACTTCGCCAGATCATAGGCGAAGCCCACGATATTCTCCGCACCACCACCCTCCCAGAGCGACGAGCAGAACGCGCCTATGAATTGCTGACCGTCGCCGTCAGTTTAACCGATGCACTGTTGGAGCAATCGCCAGCGGCCACGCTAGGCGCAAAGGGCGGCAAGGAAACCGCAAAACGCGGCTCCGACTACTTCAGAAAGATTGCTGCTATGCGCAAGGAACGCAAGGGTGGTCGCC
>JBAWFN010000008.1:0-77136 GCA_049591935.1 Terriglobales bacterium
TAGCGATTTCATTGTCGTTTTTCTCCTACACGGATACTTGAGGGCCAGTGCCGGTATTCGCCGGAACCGAGCGCCCGTGCCTGCTTAACCAACTCACAATCCCGGGGGACTTCACGAAAGCCGCGAACGCCGGAACAGGATTCTTCTTGCCCCGCCGCGATCTTGGATGTCAGTACCATATTCGGTCGTTAACACTATGTCTATCGACTAACTTGTATTACCGGCAGCCCCTCGCCCGACTTTTGTCCTCTCATTTCTGAACCGGGAAAAACTAGAAAGGGAGCGACCGTAATGCTTATGTCGTCAGTTGCTCGGCCGGTTGCCGTGAACTACCATCGGCAAAACACTGGCTTCATCTTTCTTCTTGCGGCCCTTCTTTGATCTTGGCGAATTCGGGCCCACAATGTCGGCCAACGAGGTGTGTTCCAGAATCTTGGCGGCGGCGTCGCGAACATCCAGGAATATCTGGTAGAGGGTGCGGTGCTCGGCGTCGCGATCGATCAGGCTGCGTAACTGCTCGGCGTCACCAAACGGGGCGAGCGGACCGTCAATCAGGCGGATGATCTCGCTGAGGTGGATCTCCGACGGCGCCCGCCGCAATTGATACCCACCCTTGGCGCCGCGCACGCTTTCCACAATGCGGGCATTCTTCAGTTCCAGCAGAATCAGTTCCAGGAATTTTTCCGGTAGTGCCTCTTCGTAAGCGATATCGCGGATGCGAATCGCCCCCTGATTGTAGTGGCGGGCCAGCATCATCATGGCCTGGAGTGCGTACAGTCCTTTTTGCGAAATCTTCATAATGCTGGCAGTATGCCATAAAACCCTATGATTGCAATAGAGTTTATTGACTTGCAGTAGATTAGCACACGCCTTGCCAATCCAATCCCGCTGGGAATCTCGCGGAACTCCTGATTGATCAATATCTTGTAGGCTCGCTGGGCAGCCAGCATCCGAACCCGGATTGCACTTCCCTGCACACTGCAGTGAAATATTGTGGAAGAAAAGCCACAGATGGAAGAGTGCAGACTAGGCCACGCGCAGCACTTGCACGGTAATGTTGTCCGGCCCTCCGCGCTCCCGCGCAAGATTCACCAGGGCGCGGCAGGCCGTGACCGGCGGGTTCTGCAACACGGTTCGTTGTAGCTCCAGATCGGTGAGTTGACCCCACAGTCCATCCGTGCAGAGCACCAGAGCATCCCCTGTTTTCAGCGGGATCGGCGTCTGCGGGGCATCGACGACAATTTCCGCTCCCGCGCCCAACGCGGCAGTGAGAATGTTTCTTTGGGGATGCGCTTCGGCTTCCTCCGGGGTGATCACGCCGCTCGCCACCAGGCGGCCTACATAGGAATGATCGTGGGTCAACCGCGTGACCTCTTCCCTGTTCACGCGGTACAAACGGCTGTCGCCGACATGGGCGTAATACAGACGGTCGGCCAGCAGCACAACTGCCGTGGCGGTCGTGCCCATGCCGCGCAGTTTAGAATTGGCGGCCGCATATCTCTGAATGCGCTGGTGGGCCTCGTGAAAGCCCGCAGTCAGCAGAGCTTGAGGATCGACCGCAGGAACGTCGGCATAGGTCTCCTGGATGGCTTCAACCGCAATCCGGCTGGCTTCTTGCCCGCCTTCGTGACCGCCCATGCCATCGGCCACCACCGCGAGCCTTCCCTTTTGGGCGAATTCCACGTCACTATCTGGCTCCCAATAGGCATAGCTATCCTCGTTGTTCTCGCGCTGGCAGCCCAGATCGCTTAGGCCGGCCATCTCAATACCCGGTCGAATCGGCATGAAACTTGTGATTATACGCTGTGTGTGGAAGTTGTTGTCGCGCGGCGGAGCGAAACCTGCCCGCGAACTTGGGCCACGATCGGAAGACAAAGGTGGGAGGCAGGTAAAGCCTCTTGAACTATTTTCACCAAATGGTGTGGACTGCCCGGGACCGTCGGATCTCGCGGTCTGCGGTAAGCAACGGCAGGCCTTCAGCCAGAGAACGCTTCTCCGCCGGATGACATTTGTCATCGCCCACGGATGATGATCTCCACTGGTGCGTCCGCCCCCGATCTCCGAAGATGAGCTTGCCAGGCTGGTCTGGAACCGCCGGCAGGAATGAGGTAGCTGAGAATGTTAGCCCCCATGCCAGACATCCAAGAACATCGCGACGTGCGCGCTCATTCTTCGCAAACCGTGGTCGCGCAACTGCTGGGAGTCAGCAAGAAGTTTGGCGAGGTGCAGGCGCTTCGCAACCTGGACTTCTCGGTGCGCGCAGGTGAATTGCTGGCGTTACTCGGACCGAATGGCGCCGGGAAAACCACTGCGGTCAAACTCTTCCTGGGGCTGGCGCGGCCCACGGCAGGGACGGTGCGCGTCCTCGGCGGAAACCCCATTCACGCGGGAGTCCGCACCCGCATCGGCGCCATGCTGCAGGTCGCCAAGGTGCCCGAAACCTTGAAGGTGGGGGAACATATTGATTTGTTCTCCTCTTATTATCCGCGGCCATTGCCGCTCCCTGAAACCTTGGCGATTGCGGGTCTACAGGAGATCAAAGACCGTCCTTTCGGCGAACTCTCTGGTGGGCAGAAGCAACGAGTGCTGTTTGCCCTCGCGCTGTGCGGTGATCCCGATATCTTGTTCCTCGACGAACCTACCGTCGGCTTGGACGTCGAAGCCCGCAGACTTCTCTGGGAGCAAATTCGCAAACTGGTGAAGCGAGGCAAGACCATCCTGCTCACCACACACTATCTGGAGGAAGCGGACGCGTTGGCAGACCGCGTGGCTGTGATCAACCGCGGCGAAATTATTGCCGAAGGGACGCCGTCCGAGATCAAAGCCAAGACTTGTGGACGCCGCATCCGCTGTGTGAGCAGGCTCGACATAGAAACGGTGCGAGCATTCCCCGGCGTCGTGGAGGTACGGAGAGACCGCGACGTTTACGAGATCCGTGTCGCCGAGGCGGAGTTGGTACTGCGCGAGTTGTTGCAGCGCGATTCCGGCGTGCACGGTATTGAGGTGGTTGGCGCCGGACTTGAAGAAGCGTTCCTTGCACTCACCCAAAACGGCAATGGCAATTCCCCACCACAGATTTCAGGGAGGCAATGAAATGGCAGCCGCTGCAACTACCGTCAATACTCTTGCGCCCGCTCTGGCTCGGCCTTTTGGCAAGACTCTGGCCATTTATACCAAAGAGGCGAAATTTGAATTCCTCACCCGCCTGCGTTTGCGGGCTTTCTCGCTTTCGACCATCGGCTTCCCGGTGATGTTCTACGTGTTGTTCGGCTTGGTGCTGAATGGGAAAGAAGCGGCTGTCAATGGCACACACTATGCCACTTACCTGATCGCCACTTTCGGCACCTTCGGAGTCATGGGGGCGTCGCTGTTCGGCACGGCTGCCGGATTGGCTTCGGAGCGCGGCTTGGGATGGCTGCAAGTGAAGCGCGCCAGCCCCATGCCTCCATTCGCTTACTTCGCCGCCAAGGTGGTGATGAGCATGATCTTCAGCGCCGCCGTGGTGCTGTCGCTTTTCGCGCTGGGAATTGCTCTGGGCGGAGTTCACCTCTCGGCTTCGGAAGCCCTGAAACTGTTGGGTATCCTCACCCTTGGTTCCCTTCCCTTCTGCGCCATGGGATTGGCCATCGGGTACTTTTGTGGTCCCACTTCGGCCACGCCTATCATCAACCTGGTCTATCTTCCTCTATCGGTCTGTTCCGGGTTGTGGGTTCCGCTGATGTTTCTTCCCAAGGTGTTGCGGGGCTTTGCTCATGTTCTGCCGCCATACCATCTGGCGCAACTCGCACTGGGAGTCGTGGGCGGGGGACAGAACGAATCAGCCTGGATGCATTGGGAAATCCTCATTGGATTCACCCTGATCTGCTTGGGCGTGGCCCGCATCGGCTTCCAGCGCGACGAAGGCAAGACCTACGGCTAGGAATTACAAAGAAGGAGTTTCCCATGCAAACCAGAACTTGCAACTCGGCGATTTGGATTCTAGTTGGGCTAGCCATTCTTCTGCTCATGTTGCAAGGCAGGATAGGCCTGCTGGCTGTGATACTGCCGATCTCGCTGCTAATGGCGTGCGCCATGATGCGGTCAGGGAATCACCATACCAAGCTGACGCGCGACGCGGAAAAGCGGTAGCCTAGAGCTGAAAATGAAACTCGTCACCAAGCCGGAGCACGGTTGGGCCTTCTACATGCCGTTAGCTTACTTCGGCTTTTTTTATTTGCAGCCCATTTTCGAACACACCAGCCGGAAGCAGTGGCTGCTTACCGTGCTTGGCACCATCATTTTTCTTGCACTTTACCTCGGGGTACTTTGGACTGACCGCAAGCCCCGGCAAATGGCCGGCCTGGCCGCGCTGGTCATCGTCGGAACTCTGTATGCTCCATTTAACAACGGCGCATGCTGCTTCTTTATCTTCGCCGCTGCCCTTTTGCCTTACATAGTCGACACCGAACTCGGCGTCCTCGGCTTGATCGGCGTGATTGCGGCGTTGGTTGGCCTCGAAACCTGGCTGCTGCACCTCTCGGGTTGGTTTGCGTTCTACGGCGCGGGCCTATCGGTGGTGGTCGGCGGCACCAACATTTATTTTGCGCAGCGCACGCGCATGTACTACAAGCTGAAAAAGGCCAACGAAGAAATTGAGCACCTGGCCAAGGTCGCGGAGCGGGAACGCATCGCCCGTGATTTGCATGATGTGCTCGGTCACACGCTTTCTGTGATCATCTTGAAATCGGAGTTGGCGGGAAAACTGATTGATCGCGATCCCCAGCGGGCCAAGGCCGAGATGGCCGACGTAGAAAAGACCTCCCGCGAAGCGCTGACTGAAGTGCGAACCACCATCCGAGGCTATCGCGCCTACAGTCTTGAAGCAGAGCTTACACAAGCCCGCGCAACTCTCGAAACTGCAGGCGTGAAGGTGAAATCTGAGTCCGCCGAGGTTGGGCTCACGCCGGTACAGGAAAGCGTGATTGCGCTAGTAGTGCGCGAGGCGGTCACTAACGTCGTGCGTCATGCCGGAGCTCGCAACTGCCTGCTACGGCTCACGCCGGTCAACGGAACCTGCCGCTTCGAAATTCAAGACGACGGTTGCGGCGGTGGTGATGCCGAAGGCAACGGCCTGCGCGGCATGCGCGAGCGCATCGAGGCCCTGGGCGGTACTTTGCAACGGGAGACCAACTCCGGAACACGCCTCACCATCGAGTTTCCCATCACTTCTTTGACACGAAACGAGACCTGTTGACCACAGCCTCCAAAACCGGGCGCAAGACCATTCGCGTAGTCATCGCGGAAGATCAGGGGATGGTTCTGGGCGCGCTCGCCGCGCTGCTTGAGATTGAAGGCGACATCGGCGTCGTCGCCCGCTCGCGCAATGGCAAAGAAGCCCTCCGCGCTGTGCTGGAACACAAGCCCGACGTCTTCATCACCGACATTGAAATGCCGGAGATGACCGGTCTCGACGTCGCAGCAGAACTGAAGCGGCGGCACACTGGCACGCGGGTCATCATCCTCACCACTTTCGCCCGCGCTGGCTATCTGCGTCGTGCGCTCGAAGCCGGAGCTTCCGGATATTTGTTGAAAGACATGCGCGCCGAAGAACTCGCCGAAGCGGTGCGGCGGGTACAGCAAGGCTTGCGCGTCATCGATCCTGAACTCGCCACTGAGGCCTGGGCCGAACCTGATCCCCTCACCGACCGCGAGCGCCAGGTGCTGCGTCTGGCCGGAGACGGTAAGGGCAGCGGCGACATCGCCACCGATCTCGGCCTTTCCGAAGGAACCGTGCGCAACTATCTCTCGGAAGCAATCAGCAAACTGGGCGCGAATAACCGTGTTGAAGCCGCGCGGATCGCGCGAACTAAAGGGTGGCTATAGATTCTGTTTTGCGGATTATTTGGTGAGCGCGGCAGGACTCGAACCTGCGACCCATGCCTTAAAAGGGCATTGCTCTACCAACTGAGCTACGCGCCCACTGATTTTCAATGTAACACAAACAAATGCACGGACTGCCTCTCGGCCGGACGCAGCTTCTGCATATCAACCAAACAGAAACGGCTGGCATCCTGCCAGCCGTTCCTTTTCTCCTCGACGCGTCGATCTAATTACCGGCGTCCGCCGCCACCGTGGAAACCGCCTCCACCGTGGAAGCCGCCTCCACCCATGCCGCCGCGGAAACCGCCTCCGCCCATGCCACCGCGGAAGCCGCCGCCACCGATCCCGGCTCGGGCAACTCCGCCGCGATAGCCGTATCCGCCTCTATAGCCATATCCAGCGCGCCCGTAAAAGCCTCGGCCATACCCACCCGGCCCCCAACCCCCGCGCCAGCCAGGTCCCCAGCCACCACGCCAGCCGCCATACCATCCGCGGCCCCAGTAGCCGCCGTACCACGGACCCGCACCGATAAACGCACCACCCGCGAACCAGTTAGGACCGTAATAGCCATACGGTGCGCACGCGTAGGGGTAGTAACTGTAGTAGCCGTATGCACAAGCCGGGGGGCCGACGTAACCCGGACCAACCCCAATCCCAACGCCAACCGCGACCCCGGCGTGGGCGGAAGCTACCGGTAAAAAGAAAATACTGAGCAAAGCGAGATATCGTAGATAGCGCATTTTAGACCCCCCTGTCTCCTGCCTACTATCCGAATTCTATCCGAATCCGGAGGCCCTTCAGCAATCAGTTTTTCAATCTGAATTGCTCACTTATATGAACCCAAGAACGGATCAAAAGTTGCCGTCGGGCGTCTAGCGGTGATGTCCGCCGCGTCCGTGGCCGCCCGAATGACCGCCTCCGCCGGAATGTTTGCCACCGAAACCCTTTCCGCCGCTGAACTTCGGCGCACGCCCGCCACCACGGAAACTCTTCGGCGGCTTGCCCGACGACCTGGCAAAACCCCTGCCCTTAGGGACCTTATAAGAACGCTGCTTCAAATTGGCGCGCTGAAAGGCACTCTTCGGCGCGCGATAGGCGCGCTGCGGACTACGATAAGCGACACTCGATCGGTTGCCGTAGGCGGTCCTGCCTCCGCTGTATGCGAGCTGCCGGGAGGCTTCACTCGGCCGGTTCGCCGCATACCTGGCCGGCGGCCTCGGGACGAATCCGCTTCCACGAGCGGCATTGTATCCGCCGCCTGACCTGCCGTAGTTCTCCGGCGGCCGGGGGACGAAGCCCCGCCCAAGTGTCGCGTTACGACCACCCTCGGTCCGACTGTAGCTAGACGGTGGTCGAGGGACAAATCCCTGTCCGAGCGCCACGTTGCGTCCACTGCCCGGTCGACCGTAGCTTTGCGTTGGACGTGGGACGAATCCCTGCCCGAGTGTCGGATTGCTCCCACCACGCGG
Organism: Terriglobales bacterium; assembly: GCA_049591935.1. Taxonomy (GTDB): domain Bacteria; phylum Acidobacteriota; class Terriglobia; order Terriglobales; family Acidobacteriaceae; genus JABCZH01. Next base: position 7,329 of record JBAWFN010000008.1, read on the forward strand.
CGGTCCGTAGCTGCCGAGCGGCCGGTTCGGCATATTCGGCAACCCGCCAATCGCTCCCCGTCCGGGAAAGCCGTGTGGGCCGCCGTGCGGAAAGCCCCAATTCGCCACGGTGGTGCTGGACGAATAGTAGTTCGAATGATTGAACAGCACCGACTGGCTCAGCCAGTTCAGACCCCAGGCTAGCCAGCCCCAGGGCGTGTGGCTGAAGGCGGCCATCGCCATCCCCAGCCCAAACCTTACTGCCGAGGTGCCGGACGACGAACCGAAAGATGAACTGAAAAATGACCCCAGCGTGCCCAGCAGTGAAAATCCCGGATAGGGCGAAACCGGCTGTCCGTAAACACTCCACGGATCATAGGCTGGCACATAGACCACCTGGGGACTTGGCGGAGCCAGCTCGATGTTGCCTTGGTCGTAGCTCACCACTTCCTGCGGCGTGCTTTGCAGGGTTCCGGCGGCCTGCGCGCGCCGGCGCATCACTTGCACTGCCTGGAGCACGTCCTGCGGCTGGTTGTAGTAAGCGCTGCCCAGGTCGGTGGTCCAATGCAGGTTCCGATCCATTTGCGCCAGCACCTGTGGAAACGCGGTCAGCGCTTTAACACTCGGGTCCCAGTTCTGCACGTCGGCTACGGCTGCAATCTGGTCAGGAGAGGCATAGCCTTGCGCCTGCCGCCAACGATCGGCTTCCACCACCTGCGTGGGGTACGTGGACGCGGCCAGCATCTGCGCCACCAGAGTATCGGGATAGAGCGCGATCGGCGCTACCAGTTGCTCCAGTTGCTGCGCCCTGAGCAGCTCTCCCGGAGGCTGTGACTGTCCATCACCGGGTTGCGGAGAAACCTGACCGGAGTCTGAGTAAGGTGGTTGCGCGTAAGGCTGCTGCTGTCCCTCGCCTGACTGTTGGTCCGGTGTGTACTGTCCATTGTCAGGATCGTTCTGCGAAGCTGGCGGTGGGGGCGCTTGCTGAGCCAACAGCTGTTCCGGACCCAGCAGAAGAAGCAGCGCCATCGTCACTGCGATCACACGTTTGAATGGCCGCGCCATGCGGTGTGGAGAACGATCGCGGGGCGAATCACGCAGCCGGCGAGAAAACTTGGGGCACGATGCGTGCAGGTACGTTTGGGGTCTCATCTTCCCTCTCCCTGGCCTCTCACTGGCCCACCCAGGCTCCCCCGAGGTGAAACCTATCTTCCAATCCGCCACAAGCGGTTCTTCCAGCTCGCGGTCAGTACCCACCCGACTTTGTCACCCTGGGGTCCGCCGGTGCGAAAGCAAGGCCGGCCCACAGCGAAGAACGGTACCTAGCTGAACCCTGAATTCAGGTCTTAGTTGCGTTGGGAACGTTAGACACTCCCCGAGAAACGTGCAAGCGATGAAGAAGAAAGCTCTTCGGGGCAAGACTCGATTATGTTTTCGGCAGCCACGTCCATCCCGCGCACTCCCCACTGTGACCGGCATCACAGCGTCTTGTCATGATCCACTTCATGCTAATTAAGGATGCATACGCACTGGGCAGAGGCGCGAGTTTCCTGGGATGTGTCAGGCGGCTTTTTGCCGGCTTTTATATTGGCCTCAGGAAGAGCAAATAGCTACCTCGAATTGCAGGCACAGTACCTCTTTCCGCTTACCTTCGCCGCCTTGGTGGTGATGTTCGCAGTGTGGCGGCTGCAACGCCATGAATGGCAAAGAGCTTGCGAAGCCTTGAAGCAGGCGACAGAAGTGAAGCAGCAGTTGGAGCGGGAGCGCAATCTGACCCAGGAAGAACTCTTTCGCCGCCTCTACGAAGATCGTGAACTGAACAAGGAGAAATTTCAGTTTCAGGCTCAACTGGCCGAATACGAAAAATATTCGACCCTCGCTCAATTGGCCCTGGGGGCGGCGCACGGGATCAACAATCCACTGCTCGGGATCCTGTCGCACCTGGAACTCGAGTTGAAGAGTGCCAGCGATGCCGAGCAGCGATGGGAAATCGAGCAGTGCATTGCCGGCACCACGCGCATCTCTGCCACCCTGCGCGGACTGGTCAATTACGCCCGCCCTGGACCTCAGGTGTTGAACAACCTCAGCCTGCGCCGCTTGGTCAGCGATACCCTCGGATTTCTCGAGGGCCAACCGGCGCTGCGCGGCAAACGAGCGGAGAACCAGGTTCCCGAAGACTTGCCCCGCATCCTGGTTGATTCCAATCAGCTTTCACAGGTCCTGATGAATCTGCTGATCAACGCCGCCGAAGCCACGCCCCAAGGTGGGCGAATCACCATTTCCGCCAACCGGCTCAGCCTCGCGAATAGCATCGAAATCCGGGTCACCGACACCGGCTGCGGCATTCCGCGTGACATTCTGCCGCATGTCTTTGAACCTTTTTTCACCACCAAGGGCGGCAAAGGCACGGGCCTTGGCCTTAGCATTTGTGCCACTTACATTCGCAGAAACAAAGGTGAGATTCGAATCGATAGCGTGGTGAACCATGGCACGACCGTAACGATTACGCTGCCCATCCAGCAGGAGGAGTCCCACAAAGTCAACGAACTTTCCGAAACCGTGGCTTGACATGCCCTATTCCGCTCTCATCATCGATGACGAAGAACTCACGCTCCATACCATCTCGCGCAGCTTGCGCCAGGATGGATTTGAGGTATTCACCGCGCTCTCCGGCGAGGATGGTCTGAAGCTCTTTCACGATGAGAAGCCGGACCTGATTTTGTTGGACATCGTCCTCCCGGGCATCGATGGGGTCGAAGTGCTGCGCCAAATTAAACAAGCCAACCCCAATGCGATCGTGATCATGATGAGCGCCTATCATCTGGTGGAGCGCGCCGTCGAAGCCATGAAGCTGGGTGCCTTTGACTATCTGGTCAAGCCATTTCAGTTAGACGAGCTGATGACCACCCTGCATCGCGCGGCCGAAGTGCTCACCTTACGAGTGCGCGTGCGCGACTCGGTGGAATCGGAAAAGGGACGTTACAACTTCGGACGGGTAATCACTCACAATCCGGCCACCATCAAGATGTTGGAAGTGGCCCGCAAAGCCGCCGAAACCGACCATACGACGATTCTGATCCTGGGTGAGAGCGGCACCGGCAAAGGCGTGCTCGCCAGAGCCATTCACTACGCCAGCCCTCGCACGGCCATGCCGTTATTGGAACTCAACTGCGCCGCCCTTCCCGATGCTTTGTTGGAAAGCGAGCTCTTCGGTTATGAACCTGGGGCTTTCACCGACGCGCGCCGGCGCAAGGAGGGCCTGCTGGAGCGTGCCAGCGGTGGGACCGTGTTTCTTGATGAAATCGCCAATATGTCCGCTAGCGTGCAAGCTAAGATGCTGCGGGTGCTTGAGGAAGGAACGTTCATGCGGCTGGGAGGGACGAGCACGATCAAAGTCAACATCCGGCTGATCGCGGCTACCAATGAGCATCTGAAGAATGCCATCAGCCAAGGGCGATTTCGCGAAGACCTTTACTACCGCATGAATGTGGTGCAGCTCTACATTCCTCCGCTGCGTGAGCGCAAGGAGGACATCGTGCCTCTGGCGCTCGAAATCCTGCAGCAGCTCAACCGTGAATTGAAAAAGAACTTCACGGGATTCACTCCCGCAGCCGCGAGCCTGCTGGAGCAGTATGGCTGGCCCGGCAACATCCGGGAATTGAGAAATGTCATTGAGCGCACCATGATTCTCACCGCCGAAGACAAAATTGACGCGGGAGACCTACCCGAAGAAATTCGCGACCTACACCTGCCGAAGAAGCCCAATGGGACGTTTTCCACCGAGGACATTTCTCCGACCGGAGACCAGTTTCTGACTCTGCGGGCGCTCGAAGACAACTACATCGAGCAGGTGCTGGCAGCCACTGGCAAAAATAAAGCCCAGGCAGCCCGGATTCTCGGCATTCATCCCACCTCGTTATTGCGCCGGCTAAAAGGCAAGGCGCTGGACTAGCGTCGGCCCGCCGGTTACGCGTCTGCACCATGAATAAAGCCCCGGGCGAGCGCCCGGGGCTAGTGCCAACTCTCCAGCCTATGCTTTCGCGGGAGCGCTCAGCGCCAACACTCGTTGCGGCGGGTTCTTCGGCAAAATGTCCAGATAGATGACGGCGTAGCGGAAGGCCACTACGGCAGCCGCGATGGTCGCCAGCGTGGCTGCGAACTCTGTCCACTTCGGTTCATAGTAGATGCCGGAACTGGCTTGCAGTCCGGTAATGGAGACGTTCAGCCGGTTCGTCATGAAGCCCATCACGATCACGGCCGAAGTCCAATACAAGTAAAGCGGAGTGTTGCGCACTTTCTCCAGGTTGAGCAGCACCAGCGGGGCAATCACCAGCAACGCGATCTCGAGCCAGAACAGCAGCGTTTCCTCGCGCCACATCCATAGATATTGGGTCGCATCCCGGCTAATCAGATCGACTGCCCGGAACACACCGTAAATTGCCAGCAGCGGGGCAATCACCCGGCTCACGTCGCTCAGGATGGTCATATCAACCCGAGCGTTGAGTGAGCGCACGCACAGGTAAATCGCCATAATGGTTACAGACAATCCTGCCGGAATCGCGGAAAGATAAAACATGGTGGTGAGGTACGGCGAATACCAGAGCGGATCCAGATGTCCTTTGGTGATCAAGTAAAGTCCACCCAGGAACGACTGATGCATCGACGAAAGCAATGTGCCGGCCAGTACCAGGGCGATCAGAATGCTATGGTGCCAGCGCAGATAGAGTTCGCGTGCCCGCACCCAGGGGATTTTTTCCACCAGCGCCGGTGAGAACTCCAACATCAGCACCGTGGTATAGAGAATCACGCACCATGACACCTCGAACAACACCGAGTGCCGGTTCCACATCACAATCGGGTGCCAGATTCTCCAGGGAATGCCGAGTTCGTACATCATTCCAATGCAGACCGTACAGTACCCCAGAAACGAGATGAGCACGGAGGTGCGCAGGATCGGCCGGTAGCGCTCAAAACCCAAGAGATATACCGAGGCCGCGATGGCAAACCCGCCGGCTGATAGTCCGACGCCGCATAGGGTGCCCAACCCCACCCACAAGCCCCACGGTTGGGCATCCGTAAGGTTGGTGGCCGCTTGGAAGCCCAGCGCAAACCGGGCATACATGGAATAAAGACCAGCAGCGAAAATCAACGCTACCACGGTGCGCCAGAAACTGATCTTGGGAAATCCTTTGATCCTCTTTCCTGTGGCAGTCGTTTCTAGGGTAGTCATGACTCAACTCCTTTCCTTGGCAGACTTCTCGCGGGCTTCAGCCAGCGCGACTTCCGCCCGGCGTTGCGTGATCCAATACAAGCCAGCCAGCACAGAGCCACCGACCAGGATCACGGTAGGTCCATCGCCCAACGCGCTTGCCGTCAGCATCGGCAGCGCCTGCTTGGGCGCAGCTGCAAACCCCAACTTCTCGAAAGCCACATCGGAGATGAAGAATACCGAGGTTCCGCCCGCTTCCTCGCTGCCGTAAATATGCTTCACGTACTTCGAATCATTCAGAATGCGGCGCTGCGCTTGTTCCAGCATTTCTTCGCGGGTGCCGGAGATCGAAGCCTGCACCGGGCAAGCCTCTACGCAGGCAGGCGGTTGGCCTTGCGCCTGGCGTGCCGCGCACAGATCGCATTTCTTGACGTAGGGGACAAGCTTCGTCCACTCGTAACGGGGCACGCTGAACGGACACGCCACCAGACAGTAGCGGCAGCCAATACATTTCGCCGCATCATAAGTGACCGGACCGCCCGCGGTCTTTTTGAGCGCACCCACCAGGCACGCCGAGGCGCAGGCCGGGTCCTGGCAGTGCATGCACATGCGCCGCACAAAGCGATCGCCCCGCTCCTCCACTACCGTGAGTGCGGTCGGCGAAAGCTTCACCTCCGAACCCATGGGAAATCCGTGGATTTGTTTGCAGGCTTGCTCGCAACTGCGGCACCCGATGCACTTCGTGATATCGACCAGGATTGCTCGACTCGTTGCCATGACTTTTCTCCTCTCCGTGGCGAAGTCCGGTTACGACAAGAAGAACTCTTTCACCACTTTCTGCCGCAACTCCGGCGTAAGCCGCGGAAGCAAACCACTGATCGGGCGTCCGCCGTCCTGCGCCAACCCCGGTGACGGCGATACCATCGCATTCAGCCGGGTCAGGTTGTTTTGCATCCAGGGCGCCACCATCGAACCCTGGATCAGATTTTTCTGATTGACTTTGAGGTCTGGAGATTTCACCATCGCGATCCAACCATGCTCATAGGGATGGTTCATGACCAGGCTCGGATCTCGCAAAGCGTCGTCGTTGACCGCCGTGACCACACCTTCCACGGGGGAGAGCAGATCGATGCTGGTTTCTCCGCTTGTGAGGGTGATGAGCTTCTGCCCCTGACGAACCCAGCGGTCGGCTCCGCGCACCTCAATGTGGTCGATCTTTCCCATCAGACCGGTAACGAACTGATCTACCCCGACCCGCGCATCCTCGCCGCCCTGTTGCATGACCCAGGTGTGTCCGAGATGAAAGCCGTAACCTTGTGGGATCTCGAACCCGTACTCGCGCTTCACCAGCGGGGGTTGCGGTCTGGCTATGATTTCGGGCTCCAGCCCAGGTTGAACTTTGGGTTCAATGAAATGTCTGACGCTGATGATCAGCAGGAACATCAGCAGGACAAACAGGATTGACATAGAACCTCCTCGCGGTTGCGATCCCGTCGCTTTGGTTGTCTGGCGCCTCTTCGGCGCCTGGTCGCACCTTGATTCAGTGCATGTGAAGGGCAACTTCAAGGTGTGCCGCGATTGGTTGCAGGGCATCGACTTGCATGAAGGGTTGGATGGATATGCCCGTTCAGCAACTGCATTTTGCAGCGCTGGCCGGAGCATTTTGCATGATGCGCAGGCGCGCACGCGAGGCACATCACGTCACGCTGTGATCCCTGTCATTGCTGTGGGGCGGCCCCGATGTTCGACTTTCCAGTGGAGAGTAGCGTACCTTTTTCCCAAGTGAGCGCGCCGGGGCAACCATGACGGCCGAATATTTCGCCCCGGTCCGGAGGCTTGTTCACGCATGGCAGACGTCGAAACGAAATCGCTCCCTGCGAACGCCTACCAGCCGTTGAAGGATGGCGAAATCTATATCCCGCTGGTGCCTACCAGCATGGCGCCACCGGAGGTGACTTGGCGCGCGGTGCTGTGGGGCACATTGCTGTGCATCCTCTTCAGCGTCGCGTCGGCCTACTCCACCCTGAAGGTCGGCCAGGGAATGGAGGCGGCGATTCCCATCTCCATCCTCGCCATCGGCTTGGCGCGCGTCTACCAGCGGCGCTCCACCGTTCTGGAAAACATGATCATCACCGGCATGGGTGGCGCCTCCGCCGCCGTGGTGTCCGGCGCTGTCTTTACCTTGCCGGCGCTTTACATTCTCCATCTCGATCCGCATCCGCTGCAGACCATATTCATCTGTCTGGCCGGGGGATGTCTTGGCGTTCTTTTCATCATTCCCTTGCGACGCTACTTTGTGCGCGAAATGCACGGCAAGTTCCCCTTCCCAGAAGCTACGGCGATCACCGAAGTCCTGGTCACCGGCGAAAAAGGTGGATCGCAAGCCAAACTGCTGCTCCAGGCCACCGTCATCGCCGGCATTTACGATTTTCTGGTCACCACCTTCCACGTCTGGAAAGAGTATCTGAACTTCCAGTTCCTGGCCCCGGTACGCTACCTGGCCGAGCGCGGGCGCATGGTCTTCAATTTCGACGCGGTCGGCTTCATCCTCGGCCTGGGCTACGTGATGGGCCTGCGCATTGCCCTGATTTTTTGCGCTGGTGGCGTTCTGGTGAATTTCGTGCTCGTCCCCATGATCTGGTTCATCGGCAGTCACATGGGCGACCTCACCGTCTATCCCGCCACCTTCCCTATTTCACACATGACGGCCGCGGAGATCTACCGCTATTACGTGCGCTTCATCGGCGTCGGCGCCATCGCCACCGCCGGCCTCGTGGGCATCCTCAAGTCGCTGCGTATCGTCGTCGGATCGTTCGGCATCGCGCTGCACGCCTTCCGCCACGGCGAAGCGCCGCAGATGGAACGCACCGACCGTGACATTCCCATCATCACCATCCTCCTCGGCGTGGTGGTGGTAATCATCGGAGTGGCCGTCTTCTTCGGGTACCTTCATGTCTCGTGGACGGTGGTCGCGGTGGGCTTGGCCCTGACACTTCTCTTCTCGTTTTTCTTCACCACAGTAGCTGCCAACGCCATTGCCACCACGGCCAACAATCCCGCCAGCGGCATGACCTTACTGACGGTCATCGTCTCCGCCGTAGTGCTGCTGAAGTTCGGGCTCTCCGGAACCACCGGCATGTTTTTCGTGATGGCCCTCGCCGGCATGGTTTGCGTGGCCCTCTGCGCCTCGGGGCAGTTCATTACCGACCTGAAAGCCGGCTACTGGCTCGGTTCCACACCTTCCGCGCAGGAGAAGGTAAAGTTTATCGGGGTCGTCGCCGCGGCCATCACCGCAGGCTTGACCATCATCCTGCTGGCCAAGGCCTTCCAATTCGGAGAAGCCGCGCCCGGAGACCCGCGGCAGGTCCTGGTTGCGCCCCAGGCCTCCGCCATGAAGGCCGTGGTGTCAGGATTCATGAGCGGCCAGCCCGTCGCCTACATGTTGTTCGGCATCGGCGCCATGGTCACCGTGGTGTTGGAGATGCTTGGTCTTTCTTCCATGGTTTTCGCGCTGGGAATCTATTTGCCGCTGCAGCTGACCACGCCCATCCTGGCCGGCGGATTCCTCTCGCACCTGGTGAACCAGCGCGGGGAAAAGGTCGGCGGCGAGCACGGCAATGCCATTCGCGAGCGTGGCATCATCATTGCCGGCGGCTTGATGGCGGGCGGCGCACTCGGCGGAGTCATTGGAGCGGCGCTACGCGTGCTGCCAAGCTTTAAGGAAGACTGGATCCAGACGCCTTTCTACGCCAACGAGGCGGTGTCGCAAAGCCTTTCCGCCTTGCTGTTTGTTGGTCTATGTTTGTATGTATGGTTTGGCTCGCTGAAGAAAGCATCCGCGGAATGAAAGTGAGGGGCGATCAGATGGATACACTAGGCAGATTTGTCGCCGATGCAGTTCTTGGTATCGACACGCTTTGGGGCGGAGATGTGCTGTGTCCCTCGGGCACCGGGCGTTTCATTGCTGACTCGTGGTTCTCGGATGAGCCGCTGCCTCAGGCTTACACTGCTCCGGCGGCCGCGCGGGTGCGGGAAAGTGGTGGCGTCGCGAGCAAGAAGGTGGATCGAGCGGCAGTGGAAGAGTATCTGCGCGAAGTGGATCTCCCCCAAGCCATCGCCGGAATCCGCGATCAGGCCCGCAACATCGGCGGCCTGCGCGGTCAGTATCTGCAAGGCATGGCAACCAGTCTCGAGACGATGTGGGAGCTTGCCATGGAAGTGCTCGGCAAAGGCAAGTCGGTTCCGTATGCGCGGTGTGTTGAGGCCTCGACCGGCCGGCCCCCGGAACCCTCGGATCCGAAGGCGAAGCGGGAGCAGGTAGCCGAATTGCTGGGCCGGGCGGGTTATTCCACCTCCAGTTCCACCGGCCTTCTGGGGGCGGTCGATGGATGGCGTCGCGATCGCGTGGTTCCCATGGCTTCGGTCCGCGCCCTCAGCACGGCGGTGATCGCCCACTTTGACCGCCTCAGCGCAGCCAACTTGCTGCCCTATCTTCCCAAGGATTTCGTGTCTATACCTCGCGCCAACATCGAATTCCTGCCGATTAAGGACGCCTGGTTTTCCGGCTCGATGAACTACCTTGGCCGGGCGCGGAAGCCGGATGGCAGTCCGCAGTACGAAGCCACCTATGAGATTAATGCTTCGTTGCAAATCTCGGTGCCGGAGTTCGAGCAACTGATCAGCCACGAAGTGGTGCCTGGGCACGTGACCACGTTTGCCTACCTGCAGGATCTTTACGTCCGCGGGAAGGCAGGTTTCGAAGCCACCGTGTTGACCATGAACACCCGCTCCGCGACCCTGTTCGAGGGCATCGCGAACAATGCCATTCTGATCGCCCATGGTGTAACCGAAATCGAGCAACTCCCCGACGAAGACTTGCAGATCGGGGTGCTGCTGGCGTTACTGCAGGATGACGCTAAGAATCAGTCGTCTTACTTAACCTGGGGAGAACGAATGCCGCGCGAAAAAGTCGCGCCTGTTCTCCGTCAGGATTTCCTGGTTACCGAAGAGCGCGCCGACAAGCTTTCCGGCGCCTGGGGTCAACATCCGCTGCTGGGCCGAATGTATCTTCCGGCGTATCGCGCGGGAACGGAGCGAGTCGCACAGTTGCGCCGCATCCACCCGGCGGATCGCATTCTACCCGCACTCTACGGCTGCTCCGGGTTAGCTGATATTGTGACCATCGACCAGATGTTCAAGGAAGAAGCTCAGGCTACTTTCTGAGGTGGAGTCAGGGATCTGGAGAATTCCGCCTCGCCGGAAGTAGGCTGGGTGATTCGCAAGAGCGCTAATCGCGTCATTGGCTGCCGACCTTAAGCTTAGAAATCCCGGCACCAAACTGTGCACCTCTATCCTGAATCCGCGATTGAAGCTGTGCTGTGCCGGTGACACAATTGGACGCTACCAATTTCGAGGTGTCCATGCCCCGTGTTAAAAGCAGGATTTTGATTTCTGCCTTACTGCTGATCTGGATCTCGCCACGCATCCACGCCCAAAACGGACTCACTACCGTGGACGTTCCCGGCGCCCAGGAAACCGACTGCAATGCCATCAATAAGAGTGGCGTCGTGGTCGGCTATTACGTCGACACCAGCGGGACCAACCACGGCTTTGGCCTGATCCAGGGATCTTTCCATTTCTTCGATGTGCCCGGCGCCCAGGCCACATTTTTCTACGGGATCAACGACCAGAATGAGGCCGTGGGATGGTACACCGACGGCAGCTTCGTCACTCACGGCTTCCTGTATATTGCCGGCAAAGTGACCACGCTCGATCCTCCCGGCTCGACCCTGACCAACGCTTGGAGCATCAACAACTCGGGAGTTATCGTGGGCACGTTCGTGGACGGCAGCGGGCTGCATCACGGCTTCACCTACTCGCACAACTCTTACACTACTTACAACGCTCCGAACGCAATTCTCACCGCCGTCACCGGGATCAACGCCTCCGGCGTAATCGTTGGCTACTACGATGACTCCAACGGCAACCAGCACGGCTTCGCCCTGGCCAACGGCAAGTTCGTTCCGGTGAATTATCCTAACGCCGCCGACACCGTGGCCACCCGAATCAACGACAGCGATAAAGTAGTGGGCTATTACGGGGCTGACGGATTGGGTCCGTTCAGCGGCTTCATCGCCAGCGGCAGCACTTTCACCACCGTCAATTTCCCCGGCGCGCCGGACACTCGCGTGCGCGGCCTCAACAAAGCCGGAACTGTGGTCGGACGTTACACCGACTTTTCCGGCGCGGTGCATGGGTTTATGGGAACGCCGTAGCCGGTGCCGTAGGCTTGAGCCGTTTTTGCGGGCGTGAGCGCAGCGCGAGCCCGCACAGCCTGCCCTGAGCGAAGTCGAAGGGCGAAATCCTGAGCGCAGTCGAACGACCTACCGGCAAGAACTTGGTGGAGCTAGTCGGGATCGAACCGACGACCTCATCGTTGCGAACGATGCGCTCTCCCAGCTGAGCTATAGCCCCACGCCGACCCACCAGCATATTGGCGTCAGGTAATTTTAACAGCCTGGGCAGCAGCAGGCCAGCGAGCTGCGTCTACGTTCGCGTGCGCAAGCTCGACGGCACCGTGATCGTCATTTCGAGGGCAGGATAGCGTGCCAAACTGGCCGACGCTGCAATGCTTTCTGTTTGGGAAGCGATTGCACGATTTCAAACACCACGCCCTGATTGTTCGCCCCACCAAGTTTCGTCGTGCCGTAGAGGTTGCCGGATGCGTCCTCAATTAGGCTTGCCAGGGGTCCAAGCCCGTCCGTGCAACTGGGTTGTGAGCAAAAGCTGTACAGAACGGTCTCTTGTGCCGGAGCCACCATCTTGAAAACCGTGCCCGCATTGTTGACCCCTCCTAGCCCAGTGGTGCCGTAAAGGGCAGGGTGCTTGGAATCGATGAGCACGCCAGCAGCCGGCATATTACCGTTGCTACCGTTACCGCTGAACAAAAAATCAACACCCCCACCGTTCGGACGTAGCCGAAACACGCCTCCACCGCCAATCTGGCCTGCTAGCGAGGAGAAGGTGCTGTAAAGATTGCCGACTGGGTCGATGCTTACCGTTCCTAACGGAGAGCTAGCCATGGATTGCTTGGAAGTTCGCAGCACGGTCTCCGTCCAGCCGTTCGAGCCTGGTGCGAGCTTATACACCGTCCCTAAATTTCTGTAGTCGCCCCCTTTCTCAGTCGTACCATACAAATTGCCGAGTTTGTCGAAGGTTACGCCCGCCTGCGGTGCTAAACCATCTGCGCAAATACCCCCGGCGGCGCAGAAGTTGTGGAGTACGGTCTCCGTCCATCCACCCGCACTCGGGGACAGTTCAAAAACAGTCCCTCCCGCGCAGCACCCCCCGCTGGTGCCTCCGGTACCGCCGGTAGATGTCGTTCCGTATAAGTTGCCTGTCGTGTCGTGGGTAAGTTGACTGACAGGAATAGCGCCGTCTAGGCACGTTTGATTCTGGTAATTCGCGCAGAAGCTGTACAGCACAGTTTCGGTCCATGCAGCGCCCGGAGATGATGGAGGAGATAACTCGAACACAGTCCCATAACTATAAGCCCCGTCCCCACTTGTGGTACCGTAAAGGTTACCTCTGGTATCCACCATCAGACCTGCTGTGGGGAGCGCTCCGTCGGGACACAAGCTGCCGCCCGAGCAGAAGTCGTACAGCACTGTCTCAGTCCATATGCCGCCGGAAGTGGGCGAGAGTTCGAATACCGTGCCGCAGCCGTAGCCGCTGGAGCAGGCAGTGCCGCCGACCCAAGTTGTCCCGTAAAGGTTTCCTGCACGATCAAGAACAAGACTGCTGAGCGGCCACGCTCCATCGCCAGCCTGCGTGCCCGTAAAGCTGTAGAGCACCTTGTATTGCTGTCCGAGGGCCAAGCCGCAACTTAAAGCGATGACGGCCATGTGGAGAAACGTCTTATGCTTCATATCGAACCTCGATGAAAACCCACAAGTTGTACCTCACGTCTTATGCAAGCACATAGAGTCGAAAGGCCCTATCCCAGTCATCAAAACTGAGTCCCATTGATCAAAATACTGGTGCCAGTGCGAACGCTGGTTGCGGACGGCTGCCCGATCTGTGTGTCGCTGGCGGAGTTTATGTAACCCATGTCCGAAGGCTGCACGCCCCATGCAGCACAACCATTGGGATCGCCTACCACCGAGGCCCACGAAATCGCTGCCCGCCTTCCCTCCGAGCTTCATTTCGCGCTATAGTCTCACCCGGTTCATTCGGAGGCATTCATGTCTACTCAACCTAAGACGGAAGGCAAAGTGCGCAGTTTTGGCGAGAACATTGAGAGCGATCTGGCTTCGCGTTTCCTGCGCGTAGTCGAAGTCGCGGCCATCGCTTCCGCCCACACCATGGGCCAGGGCGAGCGCAAATTGTCTGACCAGGTGGCAACCGAGGCCATGCGCAAGACTATGGACTCGATTCCCATGCGCGGCACCATCGTCATCGGCGAAGGTGAGCGCGATGAAGCCCCCATGCTCTACATCGGCGAAAAAGTCGGCGCTTCGTTTCCCGACGGCAGCGAAGTCCCGGAAGTCGACATCGCCGTGGACCCGCTTGAAGGCACCAATCTGTGCGCCACCGGTGCGCCGGGAGCCATCACCGTGCTGGCGGCGTCGGAACGCGGCGGACTGCTCAACGCGCCCGACTGCTATATGGACAAAATTGTGGTCGGGCCTTCCTGCAAAGACGCCGTTGAGCTCGACGCTCCTGTGGTCGACAACCTGAAGAACATCGCCAAGCGGCTGGACCGCGACGTCGAGGATCTGGTGGTGATCGTGCTGGAGCGTCCGCGCCACGAGAAGTTGATTGCCGACATTCGCGCCGCCGGCGCGCGCATACGCCTGATCGGTGACGGCGACCTTTCCGCGGGCATCGCCGCGGCTGTCATCGGAACCGGGGTGCACGCGGTGATGGGTTCCGGTGGAGCGCCGGAAGGCGTGATCACTGCCGCCGCCATTCGTTGCCTGAATGGCTACATGCAGGGGCGACTGATCATCAATAAGCCCGAACTCGAAGAGCGCATTGCGAAGATGGGCATCAAAGATAAGAACCGCATCTACGAAGCCGAAGACCTGGCCCCCGGCAAGCAGCTTATCTTTGCGGCGACCGGCGTTACTGAGGGTGCGCTCTTGAAAGGTGTGCGCTTCTTCGGGGAAGGCACGCGGACGTCATCCGTCATCATGACTCTGCGCACCGGGAAAGTGCGATTCATCGACAGCATTCACCTGGAAAAAGGGCCGGATGTGAAGGTAAGGTTCGCGTAGGAGCGGTGGTTGGCCGTTTGTCGTTGGCTCTTGACCGTAGTTTTGCATTAAGGCACGCCTAGGCAAACGGATTCTCTATCCGTAGTCCTTCGATCCTCGACCCATGTTGCAGGTCCTCGGTATAAAGCGTTTCGCACTGTCCCTCCAAAGCGGCTGCAACAATAAGGGCGTCGTACCAGCGTATCCGGTGCTTTCCAGTGATTCGCAACGCCTCGACGTAGAGAGCCGGCGAAGAATGGATTGCAAGCAGCGGGCGGAATACCGTGGTCAGATATTGCTCAGCCTCGGCCACACTCATCGGTTCGATAAAGCGACGCAGGGCAACATTGAAGAACTCCTGCACCACCTGATAACTCACGATTCCCTGCCCGGTGGCAGCCGCTTGTCGGACAAGCTGCGCGGCCTTCTCGGCCTTGGCTGGCGCCTGGGCGTCGAACGTGTAGGCAAAGATATTGGTATCGAGAAAGAATCTACCGCTCATTCATTTCGTCCCGTGTGTAAGGGCCGGCCGAACGTACATGTTGGAGACGGCGCATCAGCGCATCCACGGCGGCACCATCGCCGGCTTGCGCCGCATACTGTTCGAGCCACTCCCGAAACGCCGCGTTCAACGTCATGTGGCGCGAACGTGCGACCAGCCGCGCCTGCTCGATCAGAGTTTCCTCAGCGCTTAACGTGATGTTTTTCATACTATAATAGTGTACACTACTTAAGTGTAATATCTTACCATTGTGTCCCTTGCCTGTTAATCACAGCCCTGGGCGTCCCGCCTCACAGAAGCGTCAGTAAGCCATGCCTAACAGTGGTTGTTTATGGTTGTTTGCGGACTCCATTTCGGCTATCTTATATCGCTACTGCCCGCGAAAGAGGGCGACTATTTGAATTCCGTCGACACCTCTTCCAATCGGAGAAACGCGCCTATGAAAACCTCGTGGTTTGCTATCCTTCTTGTATCCTTGCTGTTCCTTTTCCTTACGGGCGCATCAATCGCGCAGGGACAAACCCAGATTCAGCACGTCGTCATCATCGTCAAGCAGAATAAGAGCTTTGACCATTTCTTCGGCGCTTTTCCCGGCGTCGACGGCACCACGACGGCTCCTCTGTCCAATGGACAGGTGATCAAGATGCCCGAAGCCAACGACCAGCAGGCCAACTATTGCAATGCACCCGCCTGCAACACGGCTGCGATTGACGGGGGCAAAATGGATCGCTTCGACACCATCGCGTTGGGAAATCAGAATGGCAACCTGGGATCGTTTAGCCAGGAACTCCCGTCAGACATCCCCAATTATTGGAAGTATGCCGAGAACTACGTGCTGGCGGACCACATGTTCGCTGCCAATCAATCGGCCGGATTCCCCAACCAATTGACGTTCATTGCCGCGAATGATGGCGGCGCGTTCGATAATCCCACCAATCCGCTAAAGAATGAGCCCGTACATTGGGGTTGCGATTCCTACGTAGGGCAAACCGTGCACGTGTTTGATGAGGTTGGCAATGTCACGACCCAGTTCCCCTGCTTCGACTTCCCAACTCTGATGGACAGTCTGACGAACGCTGGCCTTACCTGGAAGTTTTACGGGCCGACAAGTTCGGATGGTGGTTACGAATGGAATGCCCCTGACGCCATCAACCACATCCGAAACTCCCCAGTGTGGAATACCAACGTGGTCAACGAAACCCAATTTGTCCAGGATGCGATGGACGGAACTTTGCCCACGGTGAGTTGGCTGGTTCCCGACTCCCAGCCAAGCGAGCATCCAGGCAAATTGCCGGCAGGGTCGAGCACCTGTGACGGCGAGAACTGGACGGTGCAACAGATCAATGCCATCATGCAAGGGCCGCTCTGGAATTCGACGGCAATTTTCCTTACCTGGGACGACAGCGGTGGCTTCTACGACCACGTACCTCCGCCCGTCACTGGCTACTACACGCTCGGCTTGCGCCTCCCGCTGCTCATTATTTCGCCTTTCGCCAGGACCGCCACCACTGTGGTGCCGGGCCACATAGTTCACACCCTGTACTCGGACTACTCGTTTCTCACATTCGTGGAGGCACTGTTTGGCCTGCCCCCGCTCACCAACCTGGACGGAAGTTCGGCAAACATGCTGGATGCCTTTGACTTCACTCAACCGCCTCGGCCGCCGCTAATTTTGACTCCAAGAAGCGATTGCCCGTTGCTCGGTATGAAGAACTTGTCCATGGGCAGCCAGCAGGTGAACACCACCAGCGCAGCTTCCTCCTTCGACTTCTTTAACAACCGGCCTAAGCCGATCACCATTAGCAACATCACCACCACCCCGAATTTCGCCTACACCACCAACTGCGGCAAAACAGTCCAGGCGGGGGGAAAGTGCTCCATCGGGCTCACATTCACACCCACTGCTCCGGGACCTGTCAGCGGCCAGTTAACCGTCACCGACAGCGACCCCAGCAGCCCGCAGGTAACGAACCTGACCGGGATCGGCAGCAACATCACGCTATCTCCGGCTGCCCTGCTCTCATTTAACGGTGGCCTAAATAAAACCTCGCCTCCGAAGACCGTAACCCTTACCAATCACGGAAGCGCCAGCCTTGGGATTTCACTCATTCAAATGGTGGGAAGTTTTGCTGAGACCGATAACTGCGGAACCTCGCTCGCCGCCGGGGCCAGTTGTACGATAAACGTGACGTTCACTCCCACCTATTCCGGCGATATCTTCGGTTCCCTTTTCGTCAACTCCACAGATCCCGGCAGCCCGAGCCAGGTATTGCTTGGCGGGGCGGCTGAACAAGCCGGTTACTCTGCTATGAGCGTCAAATTCGGTCCACAACAAGTGGGTAGTACCAGCGAACCCCAGAATGTAAAGCTGACCAACCTCGGCACCACGAACCTGACCATCGCCAGCATCATAGCCAGCGTGGACTTTGGTCAGACGAACACTTGTGGCAATGTGCTTGCCCCTGGGAACTCCTGCACCATCAGCATTACGTTCAGTCCGCTACAGCAGGGCACTCTGACGGGGACGGTGACGGTAACTGACAGTGACATGAGAAATCCGCAGGTGATTAGTCTGACGGGAACCGGAGATTAACCGCCGGCACATTGCGGGTACTCTACTTAAATTCCTGCATCACCTCGGCCGGCACTTTTGGCGCCGCGGGAAAATCCTGCGACGCGCCCTGCAGCAGTGCTACGGTTTTTTCTGATCTCTTCCTGCCATCGTGCACCGCGATCGTATGCGGCTTGCCGGGTTCGTAGCCCTCCCACAGCGAAACTCCGGCATAGGCGCCGTCTTTTCGGAGGATGTAGTACGTCATGTCTACGAAGCGCAGCCTGTTCATATCGCCGTTGTAATTGCGAACGATGCGCTTCAGCGCGTCCGTGCCCGCCTCTTGCGGCGACATTCCCCGGCGCATGTTTTCGACAATGGTGTGCGCTCCCGCCACCTTGATGTTTTCTTCTCCGCTGCCGGTCGCGCCCGCCGAGCCCACATCCTGATCGGTGTAGCAGCCCGCGCCAATGATGGGCGAATCGCCCACGCGTCCCGCTAGCTTGTAGGCCAGGCCGCTGGTGGTGGTGCACCCGGATATTTCGCCTTTGGAGTTCAGGGCTGAGCAGTGAATCGTCCCCGTCGGAGGAAACAATACTTTATGTACGGCTTCCTGCCGTAACTCAGGTGCGATTCCAAGATCGGCAGCATGCTCTTCCAGTCGCCGGAAACGCTCTCGCCACAATTCAGACTGCGGCTTGGCGTCAGGCGCCTGCCAGTGGGGGTCGGCCAGCCCCGGGCCCCACCAGTCTTGCGTGGAGTGATATTCCTTCCATAGCAACCAGATCTTGCGGGAATGATCGGTTAACAGATTCTCGCGGGGAAATCCCATGGCCACGGCGAATCGTTCTGCGCCCTCGCCCACCAGCATCACGTGGCCGGTGTCGGTCATGACTGCTTTCGACACCAGTGACACATTCTTGATATTCCGCACACCCCCAACCGAGCCGGCGCGCCGGGTCGGCCCGTGCATGCAACAGGCATCGAGTTCGACCACGCCTTCTTCATTCGGCAGTCCGCCGAGACCAACGCTGGTGTCGTTGGGATCATTCTCCGGACCTTGTACGACCTTGAGCGCCGCGTCTAGCGTATCTCCTCCCGCCGCCAGGAACGCGAAGCCATCGTCGAGGTAGTTGAGGCCATTGTGGGCGGAAATCATGATGGGGCGCTTACCGGAGAAACCGGCTGCGCTCGTCTTCGCGTCCTGCCCGTGGCCTTTAGGATCAAGCAATCCCAGGGACAGGGAACCGACAACAGCGGCGCCCAAAAAATCGCGGCGTGAGACGGTCATTGGACCTCCGGCGAAATGCTAGCTTGTGGAGCGTGCGCCAGAATATCACGCCGCAGCATCGGACACGACTGCCAGGTAGTGGGTCAGCTTGGTTTGCAATGCTTCGCGGGCTTTGCGAATCCTTGGCGGCCTTTGCGGTGAACGCTTTCTTACCGCAAAGATCGCAAAGAACTGCCGCTAAGGGCGCAAAGTCTGAGTAGCCCTCAACCGTGAAACTGACCCACTACCCGACTGCCAGGGAAGGATGGGTTAAGAAAAACCACCGGAAAGGCTGATGATCCGTTTCCACTTCTCACCCGGTCAGGAAGCAGCCGACAAGGCACGCCCACGGCCCTGATCGGCGCGGAAACGCAGGAGTGCCGCGATGTTGCCGGCACTGTCGAACTCGGGATCATTGTTCACGTAGAACAGCTCAATGTCGCGGCGGATGGCGATAGGAATCATGGCATCGCAGGCATCTTCCAGTTCCCGGGTCTCGTGTCCGCAAGCCGCACAATAGCGCACAATGTGGGCGTCGAGATGGCCGCAGCCGGTACATTCTACCGCCGCGTGAGAGAACCTCTCTCCAATCAGCAATGTCTGTACTTCCCCTAGCTCCAAGGAGCGCAGCACTCGCCGCAATCCCGTCACTCCCCGGCTATGGCTCTTGGCCAGGTTGAGAACCTCGCCCACCAGCACACGCCGTCGCTGGTTTATTGACTCCCGCAACAGCCGGCTTGCCTGATCCTTGATCTGCTCGCTGGTCATCTTGCTGACATCGCACGAGAAGTGGCCCATCAGCCGCTCCTTCACGTAGGGATGAAGGTGCGATTCCAGGTGATGCCAATTGGTATCATGACAACCGATAATCAGCTTTTCGCAGAGTCCCTTTTCCAGGGCTTCCCGCAGATGTTCAGCGACCTCCTTGAAATGATGCAACGCGTCGTCCTGTAAACGCCGCTGGGCTTGCCCGCCCTCGTAGCTGGCGTGACCATTGCGCCGCTCCTGACGAAGCCCCGGGGTGCGGAACAATCCCTTGAGTTCTTGCAATTCGTCCAGCCGCAGATCAAAGAACCGGGCCTTCTGACGGTCCACCAGCGCTACCCACAGCACGGGCTGCGCCCCCAGCACTTGGGCCAGCGGTTTCAGGTGGAATTGACGGTTCACGAACAATTGCGTTCCCGACAGTTGCGAGGGCAGGTCGAATTCCCGCCAGAAGTTACGGCTGCCGCAGGCAAAGACCGCCTTGGCCCGCGCCTGCTTGCCGTGCAGGTTTTCCGCCAGTGCCAGGATACGATCAAGGTCGGCTTTCGTGCTGCCGTTCTTTCCCTGTTTCTCCGCCTCGCGCAGTGCGGTTCGCACCAAATCCTTGACTAGAATCGCCTCTTCGCGGTGAGACTTGTCGTGTGGCGTGCCCGGTTCAAAATAAAAGCTGAGGGCGCAGCTTTCGCGTCCATTGCGGTTGAATTGCGCCAGCTCACGGATGTCTTCGCGCGTTATCATTACGGATTCTCCTGCATGCTTGGATGCGGTTTTTCAGGTTCCAGTGACCCGCGGCATTCTGCCGTTTGATCGATTCCATCGGCCCGCGAGTGGCGCGGAGTGACGCAGACGTTCACGGGCGGTCGCAATCGAACCGCGCACCTCATCGGGCTTACGGTCTGTGATCGCGGCGATTTCCTCAACCGAAAACCCCTCTACCGCATGCAAGAGGAATGATTCCCGGTCCGGCGGCAGAGCGCCCTCGAGGGCGAGTTGCACCAAGGCGATTATTTCATCGGAGGACGCGATGTCCTCCGGCGTAGCTGCACGCTTGTCGGCGATTACGTTTTCGCCGGTCAGGGTTTCGTCGGGCTGATGGAACTGCAACTCAGCCTCATCACTGTCACGCACGTTGCGCTTGCGCGCCGAATCTTCCAAATGGACGGAATCCCGGTTCTCCGCCGTGCCAGCCGTGAGGTCGTCTATGGCGCGTAGCGCCAGACGGTATAACCACGGCTCCAGCGCCAGGCGCTCCGGTTTGTCGGCGCCGTCTCCCAGTGCCCGCGCGATGGCCTCGTCGATCACCTCGTCTTTGGTGACTGAGTCCGCAGGCGTTTCGTCACTGGTTTCACGGAAATACAACTCCCGCTCGACGAAACGCTCCAGCCGGACTAGATTTGCATTTACAAAGAAGCGGATGTCGTCCCCAGAAATGGTAGGCGCGTGAACCGCCGCAACTGTGTCTTCAAACTGAGCTTCCGACTGCGTGCGGAAATCAGCAACCCGGCGGCGCGGCCATTTATGCGAGTTTCGTAGCAGATCCTTGTGCTTGCCGATCTGGTGCAGCAAATCTTCCGCTGCCGCCTTGAGCGCGGCCGAGGCTGACTGCGCCGATTTCTGCACCGCCAGCTGGCCCGACGGCAAACGCAGGTTCAAAGAAACCGTCGTTCCTTCACGCGGTGAACTCTGTTCGACCAAACCTTTCAGGTGCACCAGTTCGGGTCGAAAGACCTGCAGCCGCTTGCCTAGTTTCTGTATCAGGTGGTTGATTTCTTTTTCGACGTCCGGAGTTCGGTGGTCTTTGTAGCTGAAATGAACGTTCATGCCAGGCCTCGGAACACGGGAACAGATCCCGCACAGATTTCCGGTTCCTTACAAACCGATTCTACACCCGCGAGGAAACAAGGTTAGCTAAATAACGGGGAACCCAGTCGGTCACAATGGGTATCACAACAGCTTGTGATGGCCGCCCTTGCAAAGCCGGAGCCGTAGCGATATGCAGGTCCCCAGGCTGAACATTTCTTCCAGAGTGTGGGATTCGTTCGAAATTGGTTCTTCATATTGTAACTACATAATTGGTGTTATAATGGTGTCAGTATGATCCGCTTCGAATGGGACCCTGCTAAGGCGAGGAGCAACGAGCGCAAGCACGGCGTAGGCTTCGAGATTGCCCTGCATGTGTTCGAAGATCACAATGCTCTGGTCGAACAGGATCGAATCGAGGGCGGTGAGAGACGGTGGCAGACCCTGGGACTAGTGGGAGGAGTCCTGCTGTTGCTGGTGGCTCACACGGTGCGATTCGAGGATGACGCGGAGGAAGTCATTCGCATCATTTCAGCCCGGAAGGCGGACAGGAAGGAGAGGCAACGCTATGCTAAAGAGCGTCAAAAGAGTCGGGGCTAGTAAGCCCTTGACGCAGCGCCAGCGTCGCGAGATTGCAGCGATCGCGGCCAAACCGGACAGCGAAATCGATTATTCCGACATTGCCCCGCTACGGGAGGGTTTCTGGAAAGGCGCGCTACGCAACCCATTCTATCGTCCGGTGAAGCGCCAAGTTACGGTGCGGCTGGATGCGGATGTTATCGCCTGGCTGCGCATGCCTGGCAAGGGCTATCAGAGTCGCCTCAATCGGCTGCTGCGGAACGCGATGCTGGATGATGTTGCTAACGGAAGTGAGCCGAGGGCAAAAACTTCTTAGCGGAACGGCGGATCCGAGCTTATACCGCCACCGTGACCGAAGTCTCCGTCCTCGTCACCGGCCGATACAGCGTGTCCCGCTCCACCGGCTCCCGCCCGGCCTCGCGAATCAGCCGCATCAGCTCTTCCCGGCGCATACCCTGGGGAGTGGTCGCACCGGCGTCGTGGTAAATCTTTTCTTCGATCACGGTTCCATCAATGTCATCCGCGCCAAAGCGCAGCGCAATTTGCGCGATCTTCGCCGTCATCATCTGCCAGTAGGCCTTGATGTGAGGAAAGTTGTCGAGCACCAGCCGGCTGACCGCGATCTGCCGGATGTCGGTCATGCCCGTAGTCTTCGGCAGATGCTGCAACGGAGTGTTGTCGGGATGGAATGCCAGCGGAATAAAAGTCTGGAAGCCGCCAGTCTGATCCTGCAGGGCGCG
This sequence comes from Terriglobales bacterium, assembly GCA_049591935.1. Taxonomy (GTDB): domain Bacteria; phylum Acidobacteriota; class Terriglobia; order Terriglobales; family Acidobacteriaceae; genus JABCZH01. Next base: position 29,981 of record JBAWFN010000008.1, read on the forward strand.
CAGTTTCAGCAGATGATCCACGCGATCTTCATCGTTCTCGACGTGTCCGTACAGCATGGTCGCATTCGACTTCAGCCCCATTTCATGCGCCAGCTTCGCCGTCTCCAGCCACTGGTCGCCGTCGATCTTGTGATCGCAAATGATGTGCCGCACCCGGTCCGCAAAAATCTCCGCTCCGCCGCCAGGGAGCGAGTCCACCCCGGCGTTCTTCAGTTGCCTTAGAGTCTCCTCGATTGAGAGCTTGGCACGCTTCGCCAAATACGCCACTTCCACCATGGTGAAAGCTTTCAAATGAACCTGTGGAAAGCGTTGCTTCAGGCCGGAGACCAGATCCAGAAAATACTGGAACGGCAGATCTGGATGCAGCCCGCCCACGATGTGAAATTCCGTGACTGCCTCGCTGTAGCCCGATGCAGCAGTTTCGAATGCTTCCTCCAAGGCCATGGTGTAAGCGCCCGGAGAGTCCTTCTTGCGGCCGAAGGCGCAAAGCCGGCAGGCCGCTACGCAGACGTTCGTCGGGTTCAGATGGCGGTTGACGTTGAAGTAAGTCTTATCGCCGTGCATGCGCTCGCGCACCGAGTTGGCCATCCAGCCAACGGCGAGAATGTCCGCGGTGCGATACAGAGCCAAGGCATCGTCGGCGCTCAGACGCTCGCGCGCGATGACCTTCTCGTGAATCGGAAGCAGGCGGGCGTCTTCGGTCTGAAAGGCATGAACTTTGCCCATGGTTCTTCATGATAACGTAAGACGCCGTCCGAGTCATAAGCTCCGGTCCAACTTCGTCCCTTAGCGTCATTGGGATCTTCCTCATCAGACACTAACAAATTGACGTCGCAACAACCGATAGCATTTTATGCTATTTCTTGACATCATCCTGAGCACAGACGATACTATGCTTGAGGACTGTCTCATGAATATTTCTCTGACTCCGGAACTGGAGAAGATGGTAGACGACAGGGTAAAGACCGGGCGGTACGCCACCGCTTCCGAGGTTATCCGCGAAGGGCTTCGGTTGTTGGAGGAGCAGGAACAGTTGAAGTTACAGCGTCTGGCCGCGGTGCGCCAGAAGATCGACCGCGGCTTGGAACAGCTCGACAAGGGCCGGGGCATCCCCGGCTCTGAGGCGCGGGCGCGGTTGCGAAGAAGCAAATAGGCAATGGCGGAGTATCTGCTTTCTCCCGAGGCGTTGGATGATTTGCGTAGTATCCGAGACTTCATCGCCTCCGACAGCGTTGCAGCCGCAGAGAAGGTTCTGGATAATCTATTCACAGCGTTCGAGCAACTTGCGGAGTGGCCCGGACAAGGTCACTTCCGCTCCGACGTAACTGACCGCAAGGTACGGTTCTGGCCAGTCGGCTCCTATCTAGTTGTCTATCGAGATAATTCCACTCCCCTTCAGATTGCCGCGATCCTGCACGGTGCTCGTGACATTCCGGCCGTGCTGCTCGGCAGATAATAAATCACCCAAGGAGATTGCCATCCTCACCGCCTCCACAGCAGATCCCCTGCCACAAACAGGAAGAACATCACCGAAATCACTCCATTCATTGTAAAGAACGCGGCGTCCAGCTTGGACAAATCGTCCGCCGAAACCAGCGAGTGTTCGTAAGCCAGCAGTAAACCCACCGTGGCGACGCCTGCAATCGCCAGCTTGCCCAATCCGAACACCGCAATCAAGCAGACCAGTAGTAACAACATGGCGAGATGACAACCCCGCGCCATCCACAGCGATCCACGGATGCCTAAGTAGCGTGGAATCGAGTGCAGCCCACTTTGCCGGTCGAACTCGTAATCCTGGCAGGCGTAGAGCACATCGAAACCTGCGCCCCAGAAGGTAACGGCGGCGGTCAGCAACAAAATGCGTGGATCGAGCGATCCGCGCACCGCAATCCACGCCGCCGATGGCGCCATCCCCATGGCGAACCCCAGCACCAGATGCGACCAGCGTGTGAATCGCTTGGTGTAGGAGTAAAGCAAGAGAATCGCCAGTGCCACCGGTGAAAGAATCAGCGACAAGCGGTTGAGCTGCGAAGCTGCAAAGATAAAGACCGCGCAAGAAACGCACACAAAAGTCGCGACAAACGCCGGCGTCAGCGCACCCGCCGGCAATGCCCGCGTCTGCGTGCGCGGATTGGCAGCGTCAATCGAGGCATCGGCCAGGCGATTGAAGGCCATCGCCGCCGAGCGGGCGGCAACCATGGCTACCACAATCCACGCCAATGCGCCGATCCTGGGAATGCCATTCGCCGCCAGCATCGCCCCGCACAGCGCAAATGGCAGCACGAAGACAGAGTGCTCCCACTTGATCATCTCCAGCGTCACCCGCAGATTCCGCAGCAGAGGCACGCTGAAATTGTAAAGCACACCCACCGTTCCCAGTTGCTACCAACCCTCGCCATACCCCTGTTCGCCGATGAGCGGCACGAAGCGGCATCCTTCCAGGTTCGTAATCACCCCGATGCCATCCTGCTTGCGCACCAAGATCAGTTCCTGCGCATCCGCCGGTCCGACTGGGATGACCATCCGTCCCGCTTCGCCCAACTGTTCAAGTAAAGGTTGAGGAACCTGAGGCGCAGCCGCTGAAACTACAATGGCATCGAAAGGTGCCTGCTCAGCTATTCCTCGGCTGCCATCACCCACAATCAGTCCCACGTTTCTGTATCCCAGACGTTGCAGTATCTCCTCTGCCGAATGCGCCAGTGTGCCGATCCGCTCCACCGAATAAACCTGCCCGGCCAATTCAGCCAGCAACGCCGTTTGATAACCGGATCCGGTCCCGATCTCAAGCACCTTCTCCGAACCGCCGAGCGCCAGAATCTCCAACATGAAAGCCACGATGTAGGGCTGCGAAACCGTCTGTCCTGCTCCAATGGGCAAGGGGTGATCCTCGTAAGCCTGCCCCCAATACTCCTCAGAGATGAACATCTCGCGAGGCACCCGCTCCATGGCAGCCAGCACCCGCCCGTCCCGAATGCCGCGGGCGCGCAGTTGTGCCTCGACCATCTTGTGCCGCAGGGCCGCAAACCCCTCGGCGTGAGCATCCGTCGTCATGGTTGAATCATCAGAACATCGTGCATTCTACGCTGCCGATCACCATCGGCATTTACACCCGCGGGGGTCTTATTCGTCCGGTCCACGACTCTTCTAGTACTATGCCAGAACGCAGCCTATGAAGATCGAGGATGAACCTCAGTGAGTGACCCCGAACGATATGCTCCCGGCTGGCCGGGAATCCCCGCGCGCTGGACCTCGAGTGCAAAGAGCGGCATGGGCACAGCGTTGAACCTCCACAGCCGCATCTGGTTCACCACCAGCCACGGCATTCTGAATGAAGTCTATTATCCGCGTGTGGACCAGGCCTGCACCCGCGACCTGGGGCTGATTGTCACCGATGGCAGGCTTTTTTTCTCTGAAGAGAAACGTCATTGCCGGTGCGAGATTGCTCCGATCATACCGGGTATTCCCCTCTTTCACTTGACCAACACTGAATTGCAGGGCCGTTATCAGATCGAAAAAGAAGTCTTTACTGATCCCTACCGCAACGTCGTCTTACAGAAGGTCCGGTTCCTCCCGCAACAAGGCAGGCTCGATGACTACCGCCTCTACGCCCTGCTCTCTCCCCATCTTGCCAATTGCGGAGCCGGTAACACCGGCTGGGTGGGTGATTACAAAGGCGTACCCATGTTGTTCGCGGAACGCGAGGGTACCGGGCTGGCTTTCGGCTGCTCAACCCCCTGGCGAAAGATGTCGGTGGGTTTTGTCGGCTATTCCGACGGATGGCAGGACCTCTCCCAAAACTATCAACTGACCTGGGACTACACCCGCGCGGAGAATGGCAACCTGGCACTCACCGGCGAAATTGACCTGGCCGCCTGCAACGGTGAATTTGTCCTGGCGTTGGGCTTTGGCGGATTGGCGACAGAAGCAGGGCAACAAGTGCGATCAAGCTTGCTGGAGCCGATCAAGGCTCTGCACGACCAATATGTGATGCAGTGGAGAAATTGGCAGGATACGCTATTGCCTTTGGATCAACCCCGGCCGGGGCGCGGTCTTTACCGCTCCAGCACCGCGGTCCTCCGTAGCCACGAGTCCAAGGACTTTCTGGGCGGCGTGATCGCCAGCCTTTCCATTCCCTGGGGGTTCAACAAGGGCGATGAAGATCTCGGTGGCTACCATCTGGTCTGGCCCCGCGATCTGGTGGAAACTGCATTCGGATTTCTGGCCGCCGGCGCCAAGTTCGACGCCATTCGCGTCTTGCAATACCTGGAGTCCACTCAGGAAGCCGACGGGCACTGGGCGCAGAATTTGTGGCTCGACGGACGTCCCTATTGGATGGGCGTGCAGATGGATGAGGCTGCCTTCCCCATCCTTTTGGTGGACACCCTGCGGCGTGAGATGCACGTGGTCCCGGGCGAGTTCAAACGCTGGTGGATGATGGTCTACCGTGCCGCCGCCTTCATCCTGCGAAACGGCCCAGTCACCCAACAGGATCGATGGGAGGAGGACGGCGGCTATTCGCCATTCACGCTTGCCGTGGAGGTTTCCGGGCTGCTCGCCGCCGCCGACTTCGCAGACGCAGTGGGAGAAAAAAAGATCGGCGGCTATTTACGCGATGCCGCCGACGCCTGGAACGACAACATCGAGCGCTGGACCTATGCCACTGACACCGACCTGGCGCGTCAGGTCGGGGTGGAAGGCTACTACGTACGCATTGCTCCCCCGGACGCGGACGGCGCAGCATCGCCGCTGCAAGGCTTTGTGCCCATCAAGAATCGGCCTCCGGGACAAACCGACGCTCCCGCCACGCAAGTTGTCAGCCCCGACGCCTTGGCGCTGGTCCGTTTCGGCCTGCGCGCTCCCGACGATCCGCGCATCCTGAATACCATCAAAGTGATCGACGCGCTACTGCGCGTGCAGCTGCCTCAAGGACCATGCTGGTATCGCTATAACGGCGACGGCTACGGCGAACATGCGGATGGTTCGCCCTTTGACGGCACCGGAATCGGGCGCCCGTGGCCTCTTCTGGCCGGAGAGCGTGCCCATTACGAACTAGCCGCAGGGAATCGGGAAATGGCGGAGCAACTCCTGGCAGTCATGGAAGGCTCGGTCGCGGGTGGACACCTGTTGCCCGAGCAGGTTTGGGATGCCCCCGACCTGCCAACGGCGGAATTATTCACCGGCAAGGGCACCGGCTCGGCCTGTCCATTGGTCTGGGCGCATTCGGAATACATCAAATTGATACGCTCCCTGCGCGACGGCAAAATCTTCGACCAGCCGCCGCAGCCGGTGCAACGCTACCAAGTGGAGAAGAGGAAATCGCCGTATTGGGGATGGCGGTTCAACAACAAATGCCGGATCATGCGGCCCGGCAAGAAATTGCGCCTTGTACTGCCCGCGCCGGCACTGGTGCATTGGAGCTTTGATGGCTGGCGCACCGCGCAGGACACCAACACTGATCCTACCGGTCTGGGCGCCGATGTAGCAGACTTGCCCTCCGATCAATTGCCGGTCGGACGAGAGATCGTTTTCACCTTCTATTGGCTGCAAGAGCAACGCTGGGAAGGAACGAATTTCTCGGTGGTCGTAGAAAATAACTGAAGGGCGCGCACCGGCCGCAGCCTACCCCGTATACACCAGTTCCACCACCGTGCAGTCATCGTTCAGGGGTGTACCGCAACAGAAATTCGAGATGGCGGCAAAAATGTCTTCCAAGCCGCCGCCTTTGGCAGCCTGTTCGAGCCGTGAATCCTCAAAGAAGTCTCCGCTGGCGTTTTCCGCTTCGGTCACGCCGTCGGTAACCAGCACTACGCGATCTCCCGCCTTCAGCTGGTGGTGCCCACTTTCGTACTTGGCATCCGGCAGCAGGCCCACCGGAAGGTTGCCCTCGGATGGGCGCTCGACTTGCCCGCCGGAGACTACCAGCGGCGGGATGTGGCCGCAGTTCACATACTCCAACTGGCCCGCGTCGCTGACGCGGGCGATGATTACCGTGGCGTATTTCTCTCCGATGTGCTTGTCGGTGAAAAAGCGGTTGACCCCCGTCACGATGTCGGTCAACGGCATGCCCGCCGTAAGTTGCGAATAGATCATCCCTTGCAGAGTGGACGCCAGTATGGCCGCGGAAACTCCCTTTCCGCTGACGTCGGCCAGTACCACGGTCAAACCGGCGTCGGTATTCACGGCATCGAAGAAGTCGCCGCCGATCTCTTTGCAGGAAAGATTTCTTCCGCTCAACCGCGCGAACCGGACCTCAGGGATGGTCACCGCCATGAGGCGCTGCTGAATGGACGCCGCAATCGCCAACTCCTGTTGATAGCGCCGGGAAGCCTCTTCCGCCTGCACCAGGCGCGCATTCTCGATGAGCGATGCCGCCTCGGTTGCGATGGCATGCAAAATGTCGTTGCTGACACCGGAAATGTCCCGCGAGGCAAAGCGCGAGTCCACGTACAACGCCCCCATGGCTTCGGCCGAAACCGCAGGCGCGGGAGAATCGGTATCGCGCGTGGTCTGCACCTGCGGCTTGCGCAGGGGAACACAAATTACGGTGCGCAGATCGTAGGCCACAATGCTCTTGCGCCCGGTCAGGTCAAGCGAGCGACTGGTGTCAGTAAGCACAAACTCCGAATTGGACTTCAGTGCGTCTTCCAGAATCGAGTGCGAGATGGTGGTGTCTTCCAGCAGGGGCTCGCTTTTCGAGTTTCGCCCGGCCGCCAGCCGCAACTCGCCCTGCTCGTTTTTCATGAATACGTAAGCCCGCTCGGCTCGGGTCAGTTTGAGGGTTACGTCGAGCAGCGTCATCAGGATTTCATCCAGCACCCCGACCGTATTCAGCTTGCGCGCCGCCTCCAGAAACAAAATCAGCTTTTCCAGGTCCGTGGTCTCATCCGAGATGTGCATCCCGGAAATCTGGCTGAGGAATTCGCGAGCCGAGTTGGTGGTCCCATGCAGCGGGTTGAAAATGACGTAGGCGACCTCGCGCACTCCGAATTCCAGCCGGTCGTTACGCTCCAGATTTTTCTGCTGGATCCGCTCGCCGTTGACAAACGTTCCGTGTTTGCTGCCCTGGTCGACGACGCTGAACTGTCCGTTTTCGGAAACGATGAGAGCATGGTCGCGGGACACACGCGGATCCGCGATCACCAGATCTTTGTCCACCTTCCGTCCCACGCTAAAGGGGCTGTGGTCGAGATTGATGATGCGCTGCTCGTTCCCCTGCACGAATACGAGCGTGGGAAATACTCCCGAACTCGACTCCGGCGGAGGATTCACTATGGTCTGAAAGCTCATGTGCGCCCAGGCACTCCTCGACCCGCAAGGAGCGCTATGAGAATAATGCCAGCATCGCAGCGCGGTGGGAAGGGGAGAGTGCTATTTTGTTCAATCCCAGCCGCCGGAAGGCCTGCAAGGCAGCCCTTTGCCACTCACTTGGGACTGCGCTCGAAAGACGCCAGAGCTTCCTGCTCCGTGTCATAGACTTCGAACACGGTCACCAGCTTGGTAATCTGAAGCACATCGCGCAGCCGCTGCCCCAGGCCGGTCAGCTTAATGTCCGCGCCTCCCTTGCGCGCCGACGAGTACACTCCCACCAGCGTGCCCAACCCGCTGCTGTCAATATAGTCGACCCCGGAAAGGTTCAGCACAATCTGCCGCGATGTGGTCAACACTTTCTTCAGCGTATCTCGCAACCCCGCGGCTTCTTCCCCCAGCACAATGCGGCCATAGCAGCTAACCACAGTGATTCCGTCTACTTGCCGCGTTTCCACTTTGAGGCTCATCACACCCTCCGAATAATGCACACAATGATTGGTTCGAGAAGCCTAACGCGGGTGACCGGGGAATGCAAGGCAGGCACCCACCTCGACAGCGACTACGCGGATTCGGTGCGATCCCCAGAGCCCAACCCTAACAACCCCAGCACCGCGACCGGAATTGCCATATTTGTGTAAAGCGGCAAGGCCCATGCTCTTTGGATGGATTCCGCAGGCAAAAAGATGGATCCCGCCAACAACCCGAACGCCGCCAGCCACGGCCAGAGCAGCGTTATCCCGCAAATCGCAACCGCAGCCCGTCTGCCCGGGCCCTGGTTCCACAGCTCGCGCCCTTCCCGCAAAATTAGAAGAACTCCCGGCAGCAGGAGCACCTGGTTGTAGGGGGAAGCCTTCGGCATGATCACGACGGTGGCGGTCAGAATCAGAACGGTGATCTGGCTATGCGCCCGCGATCCCGCCACTGCTCGCCGCCGCTGCCACGCCACAAAACCCAGTGCCACCACAATCAGGATCGCCAGCCATTTTCCCCATTGCGCCGTGATCAGAACATCCAGCACCGAATCCGCACCCTGGTTGTAGCGGCGATACGCGACTACTGCCTCCCGAAAACGGCCAATCCACCCCGGCAAGACGTACTCTGCCCCACCCACAAGCGCCGCCACAGTAGCGGCAAATCCCCACCAGAACCTGCGCCGGCCAGCCCAATCGCTCAAGGCCCAGAGCAAGAACCAGACCGAGACCGGCAGCGCCAGTTGTGGTTTGATGGTCCCGAGCGCCAGCAAGACCCCTGCCCAGAAGAGATGGCCTTCGGCCAACAACATCGCGCCCAGCGCAATCAATCCCGCAACCAGCAGACTCAACTGCTGTAGCTTGATCGCCTGCAGCACCGGAAAACTGCCAATCGTGAGCAGCCATAGGATCGCGGTCGTCTCCGCTGAGACTTTCCAGCGCAACGTGCGTAACCACAGCAGCACTGAGGCGACCGTCAACCCCACCAGCAACCAACGAAATCCCGTCTGCACCACCGCAAACGGCAGCCAGATGGTGGGCGCCAGCAGAAAGACTACATACGCGGGATAAGCAAAGCCCTGCTCATCCTTGGGATCATGCGGCCGCGCCGGGTCCAGTGGCCGCCCATAATATCCCGCCTGAATCTCCCGCGTAACCTCGGCGCTATAGGGGTCGCGACCGTGCAACAGCAACTCCCGTGCTCCCAGCCAACGCGGGTAGAGATCAGAGAGATTCCCCCGCGGAATACCATTCAGTGCAGCCTCAGCCTGCTGGTGCGGAATCAGCACATGCTGCACATAGAACCACATGCTCCCTGCCAGCAGCATGGCCAGGAACAAACGCAGCGAAGAATTTGCTTGCGGGTTCACGGGAGAAACACGCACCTAGAGTGACCCAGCTCTCCGATCGCGCCCCATGCCCGGGAGCCCGGCCTGCAAAACTATACAGGAAAGGATAGTGCAACCAATCAGGGTCCACGGGATTAGTGGAGACATTCTCATCATCCCCAAACCGAAGCGAAGCAGACCAACCCAGGCCAGCATCCACAACAGCCCGGAAAAAAGAGGCGGGAATCTGCGCCGCTCACTAAGCGATCCGCCGGCGCAGGCGGCATACATCATCAAGGCAAACGGGAATGCGGCCACCAGATCGACAAAGTAATGCTCCCCTAACCCGAGCGTGGCCAGCACCGTTCCGGCAAGAAATAGAACCAGCAAGCTTCTGACCCAGGGCGACAATCCCTCGCCGTACCACCAAGCCAGCAGCGCCCAAGCCATGTGCAACGAGGGAAACGCATTGCGGTTGCCACTGACCAATATGGGCTGAAGCAACAGGTCTCGCACCTGCAACGCCGTTATTGGGTCACTCGGAAACTGCGGGAATAGATAGATGGGCCCGCAAGCGGGAAACAGATTGTAGAAAATAATTCCCACCGGGCCCGCCAGGAAGAACGCCAGAAAAACACTCAGCGCGGCGCTTCCGCGCCGCACCAGTTGCTGAGCGTAGACCAGCATCAGGACGGCGGGTAGAACGCGGTACCAGAACAGACACATCCGGGTAAGCCAAAGCGATGCGAAAACCACCCGGCCCGCTGCAAAACTGGGTTGCATCCCAAGGCTGCCATCGAATGCATACAGATAAAGATCAAGCGTTTTGGGATGCAGGTCGCCGGTCGATGCCAGCAGGCCGGAACTGAAATAACCAAGCAGCACCAGCAGCAACGGCGGCAGCAACCCCAGACGCATCAACTTCTTCTCTTCTGGCAACACGCTCCAGATTCTTCGTAACCCCAAAAGCGCAAAGCTGGCGATACCTAGAAGCGCTCCGGCGGGCGCCGCCCTGATGGGGACGCCGACCGCGAACCCTTGTCCCGCGACCAGCACAGCAAACGCAACCGCCAGCTGCCAGACTTCCCGCCACGGCCGGATATGCACAAACACAATCGCTGCGCTGGCCATCAGAATCGAGAAGAAAACGTCGTTCGCGATGCGGACATAGAAGCCGCGGTCGAGCGCGATCATGATCGCGACCGCGATGCAGGCAGCACTCACCAGAAGCCTGCCAGTCCTCCCACCCCCTGCCGCGATTTTGGTCGATGTCATAAGGGATTCATCCCCTCAGCGACTCGCCGGCGCCGAGCTGCCCGCGGCGCGCGCAATCTCCCGCTCCACACCCCACATCCAAACCAGCAGCACCACTGCCAGCAGACTCAACGCATGCCATTGCAACCACAACCACGGAAAGATGGGACCGAACAGCAAAAGCATACCCGGCCCCAACAATGCCCAGCGTGCCGGCCCACGCGGTCCATCACCCCAATTCGTCATAAGCAGGAAAATCGGCAACAGCAGCACACTCAGATCGTAGGCAAAAGCGTGATAGCTCACCAGCACCGAAACGATTATCGCCTGGCAGAAAATCAGGTCCGCAATTCTGCCGCTGGACGCATTCTTAGGACTTCGCGCGATCACCCAAGCCATCAACCCCACAGAGAGAATCGCAATGACAGCCGTGATCGCCTGCGGCGACGCCAATCCCGAGCCGAATCCCTCCACAAGTCCGCGCAAGTTGGGATTGTCCCGCGGCTGCACCAACCCGCGTTCAGTGTGCCGTTCCAACTCCCACAAATAGCCGGGATAGCGCAGAAACCCGCTCCCGCCGACCACGCCCAGCGAGACCAGCAAGAGTACGACCGTCAGCAACAAAAACCCGGCGGCCATCTTGTGTTTTCCTCGCAACACACCAATGGCTACAAACGGCAGCACCAGGTGCGGCTTGATCAATCCCAAACCCAGCCAGCACCCCGCTCGGAAGTCCGCGCCCTCACGTAGGGCAACGAAAGCCAGACTGTAGAACAGCAACAGCAAGATCGAGTCCTGCCCTTGCAGCAGCGTCAGAAACACCGGAACAAACGCCAGCGCCATTAGCACCGGCAACCACGCAGGAAATTCGTGAGCCAGCCCCAACTGCGTTCGCAGGAACAACGCAACCCCAATCACCACTCCTAAATTCAACAACAGCCAAACCAGACATGCAGCGGAATAGGGCAGGAACGTGAACGGAACAAACAGCAGGGCCTCAAACGGCAGTCGCAGATACGGCAACGGCCCCTGCCGGATGGCCACATCCCTCGCAAACTCCTGCTGAACTCTCCACTGCGCCTGCGGGTCGTACAAGCGGCTTCCCTGCCCCTGCCGAACTAATTTCCCCGCCGTGTAGAACGCCGTGAAGTCGGCATAGCCCGCAGCCAGCCTCCCGCGCAGATTCCACGCGATGCCCGCTTCCACAAGAACCATCGCCAGCAGAAAACAAATCACGCCGTGGCGGAGTCTGTTGCTCATCGAGGGTCGCTGTGCATTCTACATCCAGCTGCAATCAGCTATGATCCACCCATCGCATGAAAGAACTGTTTCAGACCCGGCGGGTATTCGTCTTCATTCTCGCCCTGGGTCTGTTCATCATGGCCGCACGCAGCGCCACCGATCCCGATATGTGGTGGCACCTGCGCACCGGACAATTAACCATTCAGAACCATCGCGTCTTCCACAACGATCCCTATTCCTTCCCCCGTTTCGACGAGCCCTGGGTAGACCATGAATGGCTGTCACAGATCTTCATGTTTGCCTTGTATCGCGTCGCCGGATGGGGCGGCCTCATCACCGGTTTCGCCGTGATCATTGCCGCCGCATTTCTGCTGGTCTTTCGCCGTTCGCCCGGCCAACCCTTCATCGCAGGAGCAATCACGGTTTGGGGCGCGGTCGCCTCCATCCCGTGCTGGGGAGTGCGTCCGCAAATGCTCACCCTGCTCCTGGCCAGCATTTTCCTGCTGCTTCTGGAGCGCTCTTATGAGCGCCCGAAATTGCTGTGGTGGCTGCCGCCGCTCATGCTGTTTTGGGTGAACTTGCACGCCGGATTCGCCCTCGGCATCGCATTCCTGCTGATGTTCCTGGTCGGGGACGCACTCGACTTGGCATTCGGTTATAAAGCCCCTTCGCTCTCGCCAGCCCGATTTCGCCAGTTGGCCCTGGTCACGGCCATTTGCACCGCAGTCGTCGCCCTCAATCCCTACGGGCTCGAAATGTATCGCTATCCCTTCACGACCCTGCACTCGCGCGCCATGCTGGCCTACATCGGAGAATGGCTTTCACCCAACTTCCACGAGCCTCGCTATCTGCCCACGCTTTTTCTTATGCTGGCAACGCTCGTAGTTCCTGCGCTCTCGCCGCGCCCCCTGCGTCCGCGGGAATTATTGCTGCTCACTGTGACCACCTATGCCGCCCTGCGCTCGGTGCGCCACATCCCGATTTATGTACTGGTCGTGGTCCCGCTGCTGAGCGCGATGATCGCAGCCTGCCTGCAAGAAAAATCCGCCGCAGCCGCGGAGCGGCGCAAGAATAAAGCCCAGGGCGCTAGCCCTGGGTCGGTCGTCGGAGATAATCAAGCCCCGGAGGGGCGAAAGAGCGCTTTCGATTTATTCGGACCGCCAAGCCCACTTACCCCCGCAAAACTCGCCATCAATGCGCTCCTTCTTGCCGGCTTTCTGTGCTTCACCTTGGCGCGCTTGCATCACGTAGTCATCCACCAACCCGCAACCGAAGCCAAAGAGTTCCCCGCCGCCGCCGCTTCTTTTCTCATGACCACCCGCCCCGCGGGTCCCCTGCTCAACCACTACAACTGGGGCGGATATTTCATCTGGAAGCTGTTCCCGGCCTACAAGGTGTACATCGACGGCCGCGCCGACCTTTACGGCGACACCTTCATGGACCAGTTCGCCGCCACCTATTATCTGAAGGGCAAATCCTGGCAAGATCCGCTGAACGAATGGGGGATCCGAACTGTCGTTCTTCCCCCGGATGCGCCTCTGATCGTGGCTTTGCGAGGAATGCCCGCCTGGAAGGAAGTCTTCGCCGATAAGCAGGCGGTAGTGCTGGCCCGAATAGCCCCTGACGACGGCCAGTGACCAGCGCGACCCACTAAAGCCTCCCGGACCATCCCCGCCAACCTCCAGCCATTACGCAAGTTACTCTTCTGGGCCCGGTGTGCAATAAATTGTCGCTCCAACCCGCGTTGCTTCGCGGTATCATGGAGCGGGGACACGCAATGCGCGTCCTTCCCCCTTCGCAAGCTGTTGATTTGGAACACGCAACAAGGTCTGATGCTGCGTGTCTGGCCGCAGTGCAGGGTCGGCGCAGCAGTGTCACTGTTGAAGTGGGGCGCGAAGTCAAGGAGGTTCAGCAAATGAAGAACATTTTCCGCAGGCTATGGCGCGATGAGCAGGCACAGGACATCGCAGAATACGCGGTCATGTTGGCCGTGATTCTGGTGATCGTCGTGGGCACGATCCGTCTCATCGGGGCCAACGCCAACAATGTGTTTTCGTCCGTCGCCAGCTCGATCGCGCAATAGCGCCAGAGTTCGACCGATGGCGCACTCTGGCCCGGGCTGTGCTTATTGGGCAGGCAGGATTTGGCTTCCTGAGGAGCAGGAATGAATCGTAACCGGCTATTGATGATTGGGGTCGTCGCCCTGGTACTGGGCAGCTTCGTGAGCTTTGCCGTTTACCGGAATCTGCAGTCCAGCCGGGGTGGCAATCAGGCGCCGGGCGAAGAGATCCTGGTGGCGGCCGACGATCTGCAAGTGGGCTCGAAGATCGAGGAGAAGGACATCCGGGCGGTGCGCTTCGCTTCCGCCGACTTGCCCGCCGGCGTCTTCCATCTGAAGAACAAGGTTATCGGCCGCGGGGTTGTGGTTCCCATCGCGCGGGGAGAATTCATTCTCACCAACAAGCTGGCAGGAGAAAACGCCGGCTCGGGGCTGCCGTCTTTGATCCCGCCTGGAATGCGCGCCGTGTCGGTGCGCGTGAATGACACCACCTCGGTTTCTGGCTTCGTCTTGCCCGGAACGCATGTCGACGTGCTATTGACGGGAAGTCCTCAAGGATCGAGCGATCCGCAAACCACCACCGTTTTGGAGAACGTGGCCGTCATTGCCACCGGACAGAGGCTGGAGCGCAACTCGGCGGGGGAACCGCAAACCACGCCCGTCATTACTTTGTTGGTGTCACCCGATGACGCCCAAAAGCTGACCCTGGCGAGCAATCAGGGCCACATTCAGCTGGCGCTTCGCAATCCGCTGGACACGCGGCAAGAGGAATTGGCGGCAGCCAGGTCGGCATCACTCTACAAGATGCCGCTGGCCGCCCCGGCAACCCCGCCAGCACCGGCCGAGCATCGGACAAAGCACGTGGCGGCACCGGCGGCTCCTCCGGCGCCGACCGTCTTCACGGTCGAGGTTTACAAAGGGGACAAGAAGGAAGAGACCAAGTTCTGAGCACAAGTCCGGGTTTGAGGGTGGACAACATGGTGATTCACTCCCGTGAGTGGGAGAACCGAAAGATGAAAACGCTGATGACGGCAGTGGTTCTTCTGAGCCTTTTGAGTCTGGCCCCGGCCCCCGTTGCCCAGGACCAGCCCGCAGCCAAGGGTCCGGAAGCCAGCGCGCAGGCGCCGACACAGGAATCCCAAGCCTCGGCCCCCTTGCGGGTCATGGTGGGGAAATCCATCCTGATCAACACTACCGAGCGCATCAAGAGAGTCTCTGTGACCGACGCGGCCGTGGCTGATCCCATCGTGGTTGCGCCCACACAAATTCTGGTGCACGGCCGTTCCGCAGGCGAAGTGTCGCTGCTCATCTGGGATGAACTTGACCGTTCCCGCAGTTTCGATCTGCGCGTGGATGTGGACGTGAGCGCCGCCGCGGAAGAAGAGAAGACCGTGTTCCCGGATGAACAGATCAACGTTACTCCATCACGCTCCGCGATTGTGCTGTCCGGCCATGTGTCGACTGAGGATGTCGCCAAGCGCGCCGGCTTGCTCGCCGAGGCCTATTCCAAGAACGTGGTCAACGTGCTGACCTTCGGTCCGGTGGGGGCGCAGGAAGTCCTTCTCGAAGTGAAGTTCGCGGAAGTGGATCGTGCTGCCGCCCTGCAACTGGGCGCCGAGTATCTGACGCCGGGTACCGGCCACACCACCGGGACCGTAACCACCGGTCAATTCGGCGGGATGTCAGTCTCCACCACTTCCGCCAGTACCACCACGGCCGGTGGCACCACCACCACTTCCACCGCCGCCACCCCTCCCACCCTCAACCTCACCAACCCTCTGAACCTGTTCCTCTTTCGCACCGACATTAACTTCGGCGTGGTGGTGGAGGCGCTTCAACAGAAGAACCTGTTGCAGATTCTGGCGGAACCGAACCTGATCGCGGTCAACGGAAAAGAAGCAAGTTTTCTCGCCGGGGGTCAGTTCCCTTTCCCTATCGTGCAGCCCGGCCAGGGGTTTGCCGCAGTTACCATTGCGTTCAAGGATTTTGGCGTGAAGCTGCTATTCACGCCCGTGATCATGCCCAATGGAAACATTCACCTTAAGGTCGCGCCGGAAGTCAGCACCCTGGACTTCACCAACGCTTTGCAGATTTCTGGCTTTACCGTGCCCGCGTTGAGCACCCGCCGTGCGGAGACCGAATTTGAATTGCAGGATGGGCAGAGTTTTGTGATCGCCGGGCTCCTCGACAACCGCGTCACCGACCTCTACAACAAGATCCCCGGGCTTGGTGACATCCCCATTCTGGGCAGATTTTTCCAGAGCAGAAATCTCCAAAAGAGCAAGAGTGAGTTGATGGTGCTGTGCACCGTTCACCGCATCTCACCCAGCACCCAGAGCCCGGCTGGCCCGAGCTTTCCGGAGCCGCTACTGAATAAGGACAAGTTCGACCCCAAAAAGCCGGCGGCCACCGGCGGCAAATGAAGCCGGTTGGGGAGTTTTGCCGCGTGATTTAGTTTGACAGGGGAAGCGTTCGCAGGAGAAACCGCAGTACCATGCCCGAGCTTTCAGTCGTCATCGTCGCATCGGATAGCGAACAGCGCGCCGTCTTGCAAGTTCTGGTGGACGGCACCAGCGTCGCCCGTACCGTGCACACTTGCGCCAGCTATCCGGTTGCCCCCACCGATCCGGTAAGCCGCCGCATTCATGCCGCCAACCCTGATGTGGTTCTGGTGGACATTCCCTCTGATAATTCCAGTTCCGCGCTGCATGCGATTGAACTGCTTCAAAACCAGCTGCCGGAGTCGGCCCTGTTCGCTGTGGGGAGCCTGTCGCAGCCGCAGGTCATCGTGAATGCGATGCGGGCCGGGGCGCGGGAATTTGTGGAAAGACCCACCAGCACCACCGATCTGCTGGAAGCCTTCGTGCGCCTGAGCACCGCCCAGCGCAAAAGTCGCCGGGAGGAATCGCGCGGCAGAATGTTCTCGGTGGTCAATGCCAAAGGAGGCAGTGGAGGCACCACGGTGGCTGTCAATCTTGCTCTCGCACTGCAAGCCGCACACGGTAGTACCGCTCTGGTGGACATCGCCCCGCTCGGGCATTGCGTTTTGCACCTGAATTTGAAACCGGTGTTCACGGTGGGGGACGCCATCCGCAACCTGCACCGTCTCGACAGTTCCCTGCTGGAAAGCTTCATGACCCGTCACAGCGGAGGCTTGCAACTGCTGGCGGGCCCGACCATGCCCGTGCCCACAGAGCCCTCGACCGCGGAGTTCGCCAAGCTGTTTGACATGCTGGTCGGCCATTTTCGCTACGTCGTAGTCGATGTCTCGTCGCGCATCGATGCCACCACGCGGCTGGTTTCCAATCTGGCGCAAATGGTTCTGCTGGTGGCCCACACCGATGTCGCTTCCCTGTGGAGCGCAACCCGGGTGCAGCAGTATTTGAGTGAGAGTGGCAACCGCGAAAAGGTGCAGTTGGTCCTGAACCGTTTTCGCAAGATTCCCGGTTTCAGTGAAAGCGATGCGGAAGCTGCTGTCGGAGTAAGACTGCTATGGAAAATCCCCAACCAGTACTTCGCAGTCTCCACCGCGATCGATCGCGGCGTTCCGCTTTCCCAGCAGCACAATACTGAAATTGCCCGCTCCTTCGCCGGACTGGCCGCGCGACTGACAGAAGATGATCTGGATGTGAAACGCAAGGCTTGGTCGTTGTTTAAGACAGTGTAAGGCAGAACGGTTTAGTTAGAACTTTTCGGACATTCCATGGCAAATCTGCAGACCTTCGAGAGGACCGAGTACCAGCAGGTCAAGGCCGACCTTCACCGCAAGATCCTCGACCGCCTGGACCTGGAAAAACTGGGACGCGCCCCCAACGACACCGCCCGCGATGAAGTGTTGTTGCTCATCCGCAACACCGTCAATAGCGAGGCCGTGCCGCTTAGTTTCGCCGAGCGGGAACGTCTGTCGCGAGAGATTCTGGACGAGATTTTCGGTCTGGGTCCGCTCGAACCCCTGCTCAAAGATCCCACCATCTCCGACATCCTGGTCAACCGCTACAATCAGATCTACGTGGAAAGGGCGGGCAAGATTGAACTCATCCACGGCATGAGCTTCAAGGATGATGCCCACCTGATGCAGATCATTGACCGCATCGTTTCGCGGGTAGGGCGGCGCGTGGATGAATCCTCGCCCATGGTGGACGCTCGCTTGGCGGATGGCTCTCGCGTGAACGCTATCATTCCGCCGCTGGCCATCGATGGCCCTTGCCTTTCCATCCGGCGCTTTGGCCACGATCCCCTCACCGCCCGCAACATGATCGAAAACAAGACCCTCACCGAATCCATGCTGGAGTTGCTCTCCGCCATGGTCAAGGGCCGCCTCAATATCCTGGTCTCGGGCGGAACCGGCGCCGGCAAGACCACCCTGCTCAATGTGCTTTCCGGGTTCATTCCAAATTCCGAGCGCATCGTGACCATTGAAGACGCGGCTGAACTCCAGATGAAGCAGGAACACGTGGTGCGTTTGGAAACCCGTCCTCCTAACATCGAAGGCAAAGGCGCGGTCCGTCAGAGGCAACTGGTCATCAACAGTCTGCGTATGCGGCCGGACCGCATCGTGGTGGGCGAGGTTCGCGGCGAGGAGGCTTTCGATATGTTGCAGGCCATGAACACCGGCCACGAAGGCTCCCTGACCACCGTACACGCCAACTCGCCGCGCGACGCCCTGGCCCGCCTGGAGAGCATGTTCTCCATGGCGAACCTCAATTTGCCGGAGCGCGCCATGCGTCACCAGATCGCTTCCGCCATCCACGCCGTGGTGCAGATTGCGCGCATGGCGGACGGCACCCGCAAAGTGATTTCCGTCTCCGAAGTCACGGGCATGGAGGGTGACATCATCGCGATGCAGGAAGTTTTTGTGTTTGAACGCGTCGGGATCGATAAAGATGGCAGGGTGAAGGGGCGATTCCGGGGAACCGGAATCCAACCCAAATTCGCCGACCGGCTCGCCACCGCCGGTTGCCGCCTGCGCCGCGACTTGTTTGAGGCGCAGATGGAAGTTTGAACCGCCTTTTGAGCTGCTGGAGTTACGGATCATGTTGACGCTCATCGCCTTCGTGGTGTTCGTGCTGGTTGCGCTGCTGGTGTTCGCCGTCGGTTCCTTCCTCGACCAGCGCAGCGCCCAGGCCCGCATGCTGCGCGACCGCCTGGCCTCGGTGCAAAAAGCCGAGCAACAGACCGTGGAAGAGCTTGCTCTGCTGCGCGATGAAATGATGAGCAAGATTCCCGCGCTCGACAGCTTGCTCCGCCGCTCCGAGCGCATGGCGAATTTCCAGATCTTTCTGGAGCAGGCCGATTTGAAAGTCCGAGCCGGAAATATTCTCCTGCTCTGCGTGGTGAGTGCCGTGGCGTTCGGTGTGACCGGATACTTTGTCGCCGGATCCCTCCCCCCCAATCAAGCCCTTCTATTTGTCATGGTGGGCGTCGTACTGGGCGGGACCTTCCCCTATTCCTACGCCTCCTACCGTCGCACCAAACGCTTTCAGAAATTCGAAGAGTTGTTTCCCAATGCCATCGATACCCTGGCCCGGGCGGTGCGCGCCGGCCACGCGTTTACCACCGCCCTGGAGTTGATTGCCAACGAAATCGCCGAACCTATCGCCTCAGAGTTTCGTAAGCTTTTTGAAGAACAGAAGTTCGGCCTGCCGGTCCGTGACGCTTTGATGAATCTCGCCTCGCGCGTCCCCCTGGTGGACGTTAAATTCTTTGTGACCGCGGTCATGCTGCAACGCGAGACCGGCGGCAACCTCGCCGAAATACTGGATAATCTTTCCTATGTGATTCGGGAGCGCTTCAAGATCATGCGGCAGGTGCGCGTGTACACCGCCCAGGGGCGCCTCACCATGATGCTTCTGATGGGACTGCCTCCCATCATTGTGGTGGTCATGCTTACCACCAACCCGGCATTTATCCGCCCCCTGTTCGCCGATCCCATCGGGCATACTCTGGTGGTCGCCGGGATCGTATTGCAGACCATCGGCTATTTCGTGATCCGCAAGATCATTCAGATTCAGGTCTGACCTATGGCGCTGGCCCTCACCATCCTCGTGTTTCTCTCGGTCGTCGCGGTGATTTTCTCCTTCGGGGCAGCGGCGTACGCGCCGTCTTCGGTGCTGGGTGCCCGATTGCGCGCCCTGGGCTGGCAGCGCGAGAAACCCCAGGAAAAGCCAGCCATGCGGGAACGCATTGAGCAGGCGCTCGATCCCCTCAGCAAGGCCATTCCACTCTCACCCGGTGAAGTTTCCCGCGCCCGGGCTTGGCTGATCCAGGCCGGCTACCGCGACCCGCGTCACTTGACCATTTACGTCGGCAGCCGCCTGGCGTGTGCGCTTTTCGGTTTCGGGTTGGTGGCAGTCAGCAGCGGTTTCAATTCGCCCATGCTGTTGGTCAGCGTCACCGCCCTGGGGTTCTTTCTTCCCCGGTTTGTGCTCAAGCGGCTGATCCGCAACCGCCAGCAGCGGATCAAGCTGGGCTTACCGGACGCGCTCGATCTCACGGTCATTTGCGTGGAGGCCGGACTCGCCCTCGATCAGGCTCTGATGCGCGTAGGTCAGGATCTCCAGCATGCCCACCGGGAATTGAGTGACGAGTTCCATTTCGTAAACCTCGAGATGCGCGCCGGCAAGCCTCGCCCCGAAGCCTTGCGCAATCTGGTCGAACGCACCGGGGTCGACGACATTCGCTCCCTGGTCGGTACCCTGATTCAGACCGACCGTTTCGGCACCAGCGTGGCCCAGGCGCTGCGCGTGCACTCCGATTCCTTGCGCACTGAGCGGCGCCAGCGGGCCGAAGAACAAGCCGCTAAAACCACCATCAAAATGGTGATCCCCCTCGTACTCTTCGTCCTCCCCTCGATTATCTTTGTCACCCTCGGGCCGGCGGTGATTCAGTTGATCCGCACGCTCATGCCCGAGACGGCACGGTAGAAGGTCCCCCAACCAGGAAATGCATTCAGGAGTTATGATGTCTTTACCGGGTTCCACAGGCTATGCATTTAACCGGACGCGACAAGCGTATCTGGCCACTCATGTCACCCTTGCCGCAACCCATTGGTCCCGCTTCCGCGGCTTGATGTGTACGGCGGCAGCGAATTTTCGTACCGGGGATGGCTTGTGGATCGTGCCCTGCCGCGGAGTCCATAGCTTTGCCATGAATTTTCCCATTGATGTGATCTACCTTGATCGCCGCCACTGCGTGGTCCACATCGAGGAGAACCTGCGGCCCTGGCGGGTGGCCAGGGTGAGTTTGCGGGCCGCTTCCGTGCTCGAATTGCCGGCGAACACATTGCGTCCCACGCAAACCGCAGTCGGAGATGAAATCGATATCGCGATGGGCCAGCCACGGGAGGCAAGCACGGCGTGAGCCGCAAACCCAGAGACCGCGAACTCAAGGCCGACGATCGCCAGACCCTTGAGGCCCATAACGACGACCTTAGGCTTCTCATCGAGTGGTCCTCGCCGTGGCAGGAGTTCGTTACCGCCATCGGCCCGGCCTTGAGCAAGTCTCCCAGGCACTTGGCTGGCGAAGCCAAGACGGAACTCTTCCCCTATCGCGGAATGCTGCTTTCCTGGCTTGTAGAAATCATTGCGATCCTTGCGGTCATCGTGCTGCCCGCCCGCCTGGCCAGCCTGCGGCCCTATCAGCCGCCGACCATGCCGAAGTACGATGTCATTTATTTTTCGGGGGATGAACTGCCGCAAACCGAAGATCGTGGAGGAGCCCGCGCCGGCCGTTCCGGACGCGCTGGCGGACACGAGGCCCATCACCGCACCCAGGTGATCCGCGTAGCCCGTGGTGACTTGCTGCGCGAAAAAATAGTGGATGCCCCCAAGCTGAACTTGCCGATGTCGAGCTCCGCAGTTGCCAACCTGCTCGCCTACAAGCCCATCCCCGGCCCCGCTCCCGCCGAGGGTTTGAGACCATCCTTGCAGGCGCCGAGGCTGGCTGAAACTGCCGTCGCGCCCGCTCCAGCAGTCGCACCAGAAAAACTGCGGCGTGCCCCGGCACTGAGTGCGACCGTAGTTCCGCCGCCCCCGAGCACTCCCCAGCGCAATATCACTTCGGCCCGCATTCCGGGCTCACAAGCCGTGAGTGTGGTTCCACCGCCGGTGTCCGCTCCCGAACAGATCACCAACCTCAATCCGCGGCTCACGCTGCCGGCACCGAGCGTGGTCGCGCCACCTCCCACCCAGATCGCTCGCGACCTTAAAGCCTCAGGCCCGGGATTCGGCGCGGGCGAGTTGCAAAAACAAATCGTGCCCCCGCCAGTGCAGGCCGGCAGCGCCTCATCAGAACGCCGCTCGTTCGGCGGATTCGGCAGTGCCAGTGTCGTGCCACCGCCGGTCCAGGTCGGGGGAGCCCCCAACGGCCGGGGCACGGCTGCGAGTCTGGGAAGTCCCAACGTGGTTCCTCCTCCGGTCCAGGTCGGAGGTGGCTCACTGGGCAAGCAGACGACTGTGGCGGGACTCGGCGGAGGCTCGGCAGTAGTTCCACCTCCACCCAGCGTGTCCGGGGCTGGCTCGGCCGGTGGAATGGGCCACGGCAACCGTGGCACGGGACTCGGTGGCCCGCTCGACGCCGGTTCGGTCACAGCGCCGCCCAGCAACACCGGTGGCAACACCAGCGGCAATGGAATCGTGCTTTCTAGCCAGCCCGGAGCGCAGGTCGGCGTGCCCGGCGGGGCCGGGGCCGGTTCTTTGGCGCTCTCCCCCGCAGGCGGAAACAAACTCGGCGTCGGAGAAGGTCAAGGCGGAGAAGGCATCGCCCGCGGTGCAGGCCCAGGCAGTGGCTTTTCTGGAGAAGGCTCCGGCGGAGCTAAGTCTGGCGCGGGACTGGGTGCGGATGCGTCCGCGCACGGCGGCATTTCTCCCTACCCCGGTTCCGGCGGCGCTGGTACTGGAGGCGTCGGCAAGCCGCCTTTGCCGGGAGTCTCCGTGCATGGCGGAAACAACATCATTACTCTGCCCAGTTTTGGCGCAGACGGCGGCGGCTCCGCCACCGCTCCCGGCCGCACCTCTGCCATGAAAGGTCAGGAAGGCCCCGACATCACCGTGGTCGGCACTTCGCGTTCCGGAGGCGCCTTCAACTTTTACGGCACCCTCAAGGGTGACAAGGTTTACACCATCTATATCAACACTGCCTTGGGGCCCGCCGTGCTGGAATATGCCGATCCCACGTCAGTCACGCACCCTTACGGAGAGGACCTGACCGCTCCTCACCCCATGCGTACCGATCTCCCCGCCAACCTCAAACGCTCGCGGCTGATCATCGCCTGCGTTCTTGATCGCTCCGGCCTGCTTCGCAACCCTCGCGTCCTCGCACCGGGCGCGCACGAGTTGACCATCAAAGTTCTGGCCGCCCTGCCTGCCTGGAAGTTCCGCCCCGCATTTCGCGGAGAACAACCCGTCGAAGTCAACGCCATTCTGGGTTTCGACATCGACACCCGGTGAACTGAGCCATCCCTCTTTACTTCACCCGCCGAAACAGCGCTGCCGTCTTGTCCGCGTACACCGATTCCCATCCCGCCTTTAACCTCAGGATGTTTGCCAAAGGCGACTCCGCCGGCATCAGCACCCAATCCACATGCCGTGTGTCCAAACCTTCATCCCATCCCGGCTGAACCAGCACCACCTGCAAATAGTCCTTGAAGAACTGGTCGCCATACAGGTCATGGCGATCATCCACCACCACTTTCGTCTCCGGATACAAACGATAAATGAGGTACCCGCCCCAATAATCCAAACTGAAAATCGGCCCGTGGATTCCCCGCTCTGCAATCGCTTCCGCCGCTTCCACCGGAAATCTCTTGTCGTCGAAATAGGCATTGACGAACTGCGTCGAGCCAATTCGCCCCTGATGCGCGCACGCCCACAGGCCCAGAACGAACACCAGCACCAACCAGAGATGCCCGTGAAAACTTTTCTCCAGCGTCCCCATGCGCTCGCCAAAAGATGTCGTCCACGAAGCTAACCCGCGCAACCAGCCAGCAGCGCCGGCGTTCCCGCCCAACCCGGCGACGCTTTCCGAAATTACAGGAGCAATGATCAACGTAATCAGCAGCGACGACGTCGGCAAACTCCGCGTGGCATAAAAACCGCTGTAAACCGCAATCAGCAGAATCAAAAGATGCGTCGAACTCGGCTTTTTCTGCGCACTCGCGACCGCCACGATCGCAATCAGCACCATCACGGCAAAGCACTGCTGTGCTGCGCCGTGGAAGTCCGGCGAAAGAAACTCACTGATCCGGTCCATCAGAAATCGGTCGGTTAAATAACCATAAACGTGAAGATGAAGGTGATACGTATAAGGATTGACGAAGCTGGCCGCCCCCACCAGCAACGTCGCCTTGCCGAGCCGCTTCAACCAGGCGGCAATTTCCTCGCGTCGCTCTCGCTGCCTGCAATAATCAATCACACCGCCAGCGAAATAGACCGCCAGCAGAACCAATCCAAGCACGAATCCGCCGTGTACATTGACCCAGAGCAGCATCACCACCGGAAGCCAAAAAAGCCGCCGTTGCGCAGAAGCAGATGGGCCTCCCGCCGAATCCAGCAGTTCGAACCACACCACCGTCAGCAGCCAACTCACCACATGCGGCCGGGCGAGAAAATGGACCGCCGAACCCGCCAGTGCCAAAACCACAAGCAACAGCGTGATCGGAACACTTCCTCCCCGCCGCAGCCCTAGGTGCAGGGTCAGAACAAACGTCGCTGCGATGATGGCTGCGCTGTAAAACACGACGCCGTTGAGCCCCAGCGCATGGTGAATCACCGCAAACACAATGTCGTAGAGCCACTCCCACGCGTACCAAGGCTTACTCATCATCGTCGACGAAAACGAATCACTGCGGGTGATGGCGTGGGTCAGCAGCATCTGCTGGCCGTTGCGAATGTGCCAGCCGATGCCAGCATCGCGCAGCAGCAGTCGCCCCAACGCTCCGCAACTCAGCCCGAACAGCAACCCGGCAAAAAGCACGTCGCTCGCCGAGGGCACCAGAAAAAGAAGCCAGTGGCGAGCGGCATTGGACGGCGGTTCTGTCTGTGAGGTTTTGGCGGCCAAAGCGTTGGCTCAGGTCTGACCCGCTCATGTTAACCGATCCGGCAGGCGCCGCATGAGTGACTGGCAGGTGTCCCGGCGAACAACTGCCGAGCGAAACTCTTCGACCTCCGCCCCACCGCGGGAATCTAATCAAAGAGTAGGATGCTACTCTTTTGTGCGCAGGATGGCATGGGAACCAACCACATTCCGCGAGCAGTGATCGTCGGCGCCGGCTTCGGCGGCCTGCAGGCGGCCTTGCATCTGGCCCGGTTGCCACTTCAGATTACCCTCATCGACCGCCGCAACTTTCACACCTTCCAGCCGCTGCTTTATCAAGTCGCAACTGCCGGCCTTTCTCCCGGCGAGATCGCCGCACCCATTCGCTGGATCGTTCGTGGCCGCCGCAATATTGAAGTTCTGCTGGGTGAGGTGCAGGATTTCAATCTCGAACAACGCCGGGTAAAGCTCCCCAATCACGAAATCCCTTACGACTACCTCATCGTGGCCGCCGGAGCCAGCCACGCCTACTTCGGCCATGACGAATGGGAGCCATT
The DNA here is from genome assembly GCA_049591935.1 of Terriglobales bacterium. GTDB lineage: Bacteria > Acidobacteriota > Terriglobia > Terriglobales > Acidobacteriaceae > JABCZH01. Next base: position 55,230 of record JBAWFN010000008.1, read on the forward strand.
CGCTCCTGGCTTGAAAACCATCGAGGATGCGCTCGAAATCCGCCGTCGCGTCCTGCTCGCCTTCGAACTGGACGAACGCCAGGCTGCCAGCGGAGAGCCGCAGCAACCTCTGAATTTCGTAATCGTGGGCGGCGGGCCAACCGGAGTCGAACTGGCGGGAACCCTGGCCGAGATTTCACATCGCGTGCTGGCCGATGAATTTCAATCCATCGATCCCAAGAGCACTCGCATCATCCTGCTCGAGGGCGGCCCGCGCGTTCTGCCTGCCTATTCCGAGGATCTGTCTCGCAGCGCGGAGGAACAGCTTCGCCGTCTGGGAGTCGATGTGCGCACTTCAACCCTGGTTACCGGCGTCGAAGCCGGCGCCGTGTGCATGGGCGAAACCCATCTCTCCGCAGCCGTGATTCTGTGGGCCGCTGGAGTCGCCGCGTCTCCGTTGGGCAAGAAGCTGGGAGCACCGATCGACCGCGCCGGACGGGTGTTGATTAATCCCGACCTGAGCATTCCCGGCCATCCCGAGGTCTTTGTGATCGGCGACCTTGCTTTTCTAAAGGACGAAAATGGAAGAGTGATTCCTGGCGTCGCGCCGGTCGCCATGCAGGAGGGTCGCGCGGTTGCGCGCAACATCGGCCGCGAGCTTAGCGGTGAGCCTCGCCGCAATTTCCATTATGTCAACAAGGGCAATCTCGCCACCATTGGCCGCGCTGCTGCCGTCGCCGAATTTGGCAAGGTTCATATCTCCGGGTTCCTCGCCTGGCTGGCCTGGTTGTTCGTTCATATCTTCTTCCTGATCGGTTTCCGCAACCGCATCATTGTGATGATTCAGTGGGCGTGGTCATACTTCACCTACGAGCGCGGCGCGCGCTTGATTACCGGAGATCAGAACCTTCCCGGTTGGACCGCTTCACCAGGCAAAGAAACCTAGCGTGCGGCTACTTACCGGTTATCGCACTTCGAAGCTGTCGCGCAAAAACAAACCCACGGCGCAAGCCGCGGGTGGAAGTGGAACCAGCCGTGAAGGGGCGAAACAGCGGTTCTACCGCTTCTTCTTTTTCTCCTTGGCCTTCTTAGCAGGCTTGGCCGCCTTCTTTTTGGGCGCAGGCTTCTTCACGGCAGCCTTCTTTGGCTGCGCAATGATCGCCGGCTTCGGCGGCGGAACCGGCGCCGCTGCCGGAGCGGCTTTGGCCTTTTTCCCACCTGCCGTCTTTCCGGCGTCTGCGCTTGGCGCTGCGGCTACCTGCGCCGCAGCCGTGGCTTTGGCTGCCCGTCCGCGCTTCGGCGGTGGCGGCGGCGGGGGAGGTGGCGGCGCCAGCGGCTTCAGGAACTTCAGTGTTTCCGTCCGCGACCGCAGTCTGCCATCCAGCAGCAGCATGAATACATCATGAGCAATCTTGGAATACTCGGGCAACTGCGGCGTGATGTGCAACTCGGTCATCTCCGGCAGTGGAATCCTTTGCTGCACTTGCCGCCACTTGGTAAAAAAGTTCTTGATCTTCTGCGCTACCGCCTGTTGCCTCGCGGTTACGGCCAGGAACAACGTCATTTCTGGCCGCGCCTCCGACAGCAGCTTCCAGGTACGTGACGGCGTCGCAGCTTCCTTGCCGGTCAGCCGCTTGGCCAAATCTTTGGCATTGTCTTCCAGGTCCTTCCAAGCCTCGACCAGGTCCTTGCGTGGAATCATTCGGCGAACGTCCGCAACATCCTTGTCGCTGAGCCGCGACGTCAGGAAATACAGCACGGCCGGCGAGGGATCAGGCGTATAGCCCAGTTCATTCATCTGCTGTCGCGCCTTCACCAACGAACTCAACCCCACCGTGTCCACTTTGGCCGTGGTCCAATGCGGATTCAATACCTTGAGCCACTCGTCTTTTTCGAGCGCACGCACAATGTGCAGCGGGTCATCCTCGTAGGCCAACTGCTCGATCTCAATCCCAATCGCCCGGTGGTTGACGTGATCGATATAGTTGTTTTCCTTGGCCGAAAGAAACCGCGCCTGGGTGCGCTCCTCGAGCAGCCAGTGAAAGCGCGCCGCAAACCGCGTGGCCCGAATCAGACGCGAAGGATCCTCTACGAACGCGTAGTTATGCAGCACGCGGATCAGTTTGGCTTCAATGTCCGCTGCCCCGTTAAACGGATCCATCAGCAAGCCCCGCGAACCCGGATTCAGCGACAACGCCATGGCATTGACAGTGAAATCGCGGCGGCGCAGGTCTTCAATGATGGTCGCGGGCGCAACCAGCGGCGGCTTCCCCACTTTCTCGTAGCGTTCGGTGCGGGCTGGGCTGATCTCGGCACGCACCTTTCCGGGCAGCACCAGGTAGATCGCTTTCAGATCTTCGTCCGCCCACGAAACCACCGCGCCCGCCCGCTCCAGCTCTTTTTGCAGTTTGAGCGGATTGCCCTGAACCGCGAAATCGAGATCGCGAATGGGAAACCCGCTGATGATGTCGCGCACCGCTCCGCCCGTCAGGTAGATGTTCATCTCCGCCGCGCGCGCAATCTCCTGCACCAGCGTGACGCCCCGCTGCTGATCCGGCGTCAGACGAATCTCCATGGTGTAGATGTAATCAGCCATGCTGGGCTCTCATTTGCAGGCTTCGGCCCCAGATCGCGGTATGACAGGAGTTTTCCACAGAACACACCAGGGACTTAGGGATAGACCCGCCGACTTCCACGTAAACTGCTCTGTAGACTAGCTTTAGAGGTTTCAGGCGTGGCCTCAGTACCTACAGAAAATATCACAAGGTTAACGTTTTGGCTACTACGAACCAGATGACTGACTATGTTCGCAACAAAAGTGTGAGAATGTGGACTACGCCGGACCGCAGGAAGCCGCAACCGGAGCGGTTTTGGCTACACCAGCATGCCCTCGACCCACAAGAAAGTCGTAGTCCGCAAACTTGACCGTGATTCGGTCAATGGCTACGTTGCGCCCGCAAATTTCGTTCGCGAAGGCAAGCTGGAACTGCTCAATACCACCGGCAACGTGATCGCCATTGAGTTGCGCGAGGTCAAGGTCGTTTACTTCGTGCGCGAGTTCGGCGAATCCGACTCGCCCAGCCGTAAGACTTTCACCACCCGCCCCCGCACCGAAGGATTGTGGGTGCGCCTGCGTTTTAAAGACGGCGATGTTCTCGAAGGAATGATGCCCAACGACCTGTTGCAAAACTCAAGTGAAGGCTATCTGATCAATCCCCCCGACCTGCGCTCCAATACCCAGCGCATGTTCGTGCCCCGCAGCGCGCTGGAATCGTTGACGGTGCTAGCGGTAATCGGGGCAACCAGGCGGCGTCGCCGGGGCCTGCCGAGCGACACGCTGCAAGTACCCATGTTCGGCGAACAATAGCTTTCCTCCGCGATCTCCGCAAAACCTCTGCGTACTCTGCGTTTTAAGATTTTCGTTTACCCCCAAACAATCGCCGATCAAACGGATATTGGCGAGGAACGAAGTTTAGATGTTGCCTATCGTGACGGGGGCGGGCAGTACTTTGCTTCGAACAACGACAATTACGATTACGTTGACCAGTTTTATGTTTGTCCGAAGCATCTATTGGAGGGTACCAAGTTCAACGTCAACATTCGCCTACGCGGGGACAGGGTAGATAAGACATTCTCCTTCGTATTTAGGGCCGAAAATGATGGGTTCACGATTGAGTGAATTTTGCGGCTTCCCTGGCTCGAGGTCGCCCGAACGAACGAGTCGAAGCATGGCGTCACCGAACAAGAACGGGGTCTTACGGTTGTCGGCCCGCGTCATCTGGCCGCCGCCTGCCCAGGCGGAAGTGTCATAGATCAAGCGGCGTGAGCCCAGTGTGCTTGGCGATCCGGGAGAGCATTTTCGGGCCGATTTCCTCGTTGTCGTGAAACGCCCAGGTGTAGGCGTTCGGGAAGCGCGGATGTTTCAGCTTGATGTGGGAACCGCGTTGAGAGACAACGCACCAGCCGATCTTAAGCAAGGCCTTCAATACTCGATTTGCTTTCGTGCTCGGCCAGATACTCAAGCGATCGCGCGGGAGAAATTGATGGACGTGGGCGGCTCTTCTTTGCAGCTTTCGACTTCATCGGCGACGGTTCGCAGGGCAATCGCGTAAGCTTTGGCGATGGCTTCGTCTACGGTTGCGCCGTACGCCAGCGCACCTGGAACTTCCGGAATTTCTGCTATCCAGCGGCCATCTTCTTCGCGGTCAGTTTGAATGCTGAATCGCAAGTCGGAACTCCTAACGCCACACGGCGGTTTGCGGTAGGTTGTCACCCTTATAGGATGCCCGACAACCGCGTTCGTTGCATGTGACCGAGGTCACGTGGAGAGGGAGGACACAAATATAACCCGGATGACAGCGAACAGGCCACCAAAATTGTGTCTGCATCAGCCCCGGAGGCAAGTTCCGTCCCGATTCGGCTCCGTTCACCCTAACCCCGCTCCCTCCATTACAATCACCCTTCTGATTGACACCACGGGAAACCATCATGAAACTTGCCCCCATGAAACTTGCAGAGATCGCCTCCACTCTCGACGCGCGGCTGGAAAATGGCTCGCCTGAGACTGAAATCACCGGCGTAGCTGGCATTGAAGAAGCCGGCCCGCACCACGTCACCTTTGTCGCCAATCCCAAATACGCAGCGGCGGCCCGCACCACCAAGGCGGCCGCGGTCATTGTGGCCGAGGACTTCCCTGCCATCCCATCGGCCATGCTGCGCAGCAAGAATCCTTATTTGGCGTTCGCCAAGGCGCTGGCGCTATTCCATCAGCCGGCGAAATATGCGCCGGGAGTGCATCCCACGGCCGTGGTGCACGCGTCGGCGCGCATCGGTGCGGGCGCGCGCGTGGGACCTTACGTAGTGATCGGCGAAGAAGTCGCGATCGGCAATAATGCCGTGCTGCTGGCCCATGTAGTCATCTATCGCGGGGCCAGGATTGGTGACAACTTCTTTGCCCACGCCCATGCCGTCGTCCGCGAGGGCTGTCACCTCGGCAATAATGTGCTCCTGCAAAATGGCGTGGTGATCGGTGCCGACGGATTCGGCTTCGCCAAAGACGACGCTGGACGCTGGCACAAAATCCCCCAGCCCCAGCCAGTCGTGATTGAAGACGACGTCGAGATCCAGGCGAACACTTGCATTGACCGCGCCAGCGTTGGTGAAACTCACATCGGCCGCGGCACCAAGATCGACAATTTGGTCCAGGTCGGCCACGGCTCACATATTGGCGAGGACGCACTGCTGGCCTCTCAGGTCGGCCTCGCGGGATCAACCGTAATCGGCAACAACGTGATTCTCACCGGGCAAGTGGGGGTGGTCGGCCACTGCAAAGTCGGAGATGGCGCCATCGTCACACCCCAGAGCGGCGTTGCCGGAGACATTGCAGCCGGAGCCATTGTCAGCGGAGCGCCCGCCGTCGAGCACAAGTTGTGGTTGAAGTATTCAGCCCTGCTGAGTAGGTTGCCGGAAATCGCAAAAGCAGTACGGGAAAGAAAAAGCTAAGCCAACAGAATCAAAAAGCAATCCTCCGATCACATTGGATTTCCTCTGTGAACCTTAGTGTCCTTTGTGGTTTCAGAATTGTGAAACTCCACCGGCAACCCGCTCTCGATCACGCGACGTACTCTCTCCATCAACTCGTCGCGCGTGCCGAAATCTTTCGGCTCAATGGGGTCATGGAAGATCACATCCACCAGCCCCGGCTTGATGGCAAATCGTCCCTTGGGCATCACGTAATGCGTGCCCACAATCGTAATCGGCACCACTGGCACCTTACAGCCTTCCGCCAGATAAAACGGGCCTTTCTTGAAGGGGATCAACTTGCCATCGAAAGAGCGGTGCCCTTCCACATAAATCGTCATGTTGATTCCCTGACGGACCACTTCGCTGGCAAACTGCACCGCCGCGATGCCGGCCTCGCGGTCGCCGCGATCGACCGGAACCATCGATCCCATACGCATGGCTTTGCCCATGATTGGAATATTGAACAGTTCTCTCTTGATGAGAACCGAAGTGCGCCGCGGTAGTAGCGGAACCGTGATCGCCGGATCGAGATTCGAAACGTGGTTCGACATAAACACATAAGTACGATTGCGATCGAGTTTGTCCAAACCGATGACGCGCGTTCGCACGCCGGTCAAACGCACGCCGGCAGCCGCGCCCCACATGAAAACCCGGTACATCAGATCAACGTTGCCCACCAGAAACGACCAGGGGATGAAAAACAGCGCCACCGGAATCAGCGCCAGCGCCCAGAACGTCAGCATGGCAAGAGTGCGGATCACAGTTCGGTTTGGGTCTCCACTTTATTGCCCGGCTTTGGCCTGGCTCGCCGCCAGTGACTTTAAACGCTCCGGCAGCTTTTCGTAAATTCCCCCAAAGCCGCCGTTGGAAAGAATCGCGACCACGTCCCCAGAGCGCAGTTCCGGCGCCACCAGATGCACGATGCCATCGACCGTGGGCACGATCCGCGCCCGCTGGCCATTCTCTCGTACCTCAGCTGCAACCCGAGTCAGATCCAGACGTTCGCCTTCCGGAATTGCCTCAGACTTGAAGACTTCGGCCACCACGACTTCATCGGCCAGCGCCAAACTTCTAGCCAGATCATTTTGAAGAATATTGCGTCGAAGCGTATGGGATCGCGGCTCAAGAATCACCCATAAGCGGGCTCCCGGATAGCGTGAGCGCAGGGCCTTCAAAGTTCCCGCGATGGCAGTCGGGTGATGAGCAAAATCGTCAATGATGGTCACTCCGTTTATGGTCGCCCGAACCTCCAGCCGGCGCTTTACACTCTTGAAGGTCTTGAGCGCGGCGGAAATTTCCTTGGTGCCAATGCCACAGCCTGCCGCCAGCGCCGCCGCCGCGGTCGCATTCCAAACGTTGTATTCGCCGGCCAGCGGAAACTCAAAGTTCGCCCACGCCTTGCCCCCATGGAGGACTGTCCACGTGGTGCGCGCAGGTTCCAGGCGCAGATCCGTAATTCGCCACCCCGCCTGCGGGCTTGAACCGTATCGCTCCACCGGGCAAAACGCCCCAGCCAGGCAACGCACGACGCTCTCCCCGCTATCGAAGCCCACGATCCGCCCGCGCTTGGGAACCAGATTCACCAGGCGCTTGAAGGCAGTTTCCACCGCATCGAGATCTTGGTAGATGTCGGCATGATCGAACTCGACCGAAGTAAGAATCACAGCGTCGGGAAAGTAGTGCAGAAATTTCGGCCCTTTGTCGAAGAATGCGGTATCGTACTCGTCGCCTTCCAGGATGAAGTGTTTGCCTTGTCCCAGCTGAAAGCTGCTGCCGAAGTTCTCCGCGATGCCGCCGATCAGAAACGACGGTTGCAATCCGGCCGTATGAAAAATCCAGGCCAGAATCGAGGTTGTGGTGGTCTTGCCGTGGGTACCGGCCACCACGAGCACTTCCTTGCCGCGCAGAAATTCATCGTGCAGAATCTGCGGCAACGAGCAAAAAGGAATGCGCTGATCGAGAATGTGCTCCAGTTCGACGTTGCCGCGGGAGACCACATTGCCCACCACCACCAGGTCTGGCCGCGGCTCAAGATTCGCAACTGCGAACGGCTGGTGCACAGGGATACCCAGCGATGCCAGAAAGTCAGACATTGGCGGATAAGCGGCCGCGTCCGATCCGGTGACGCGGAACCCCCGCTGCGACAGCATGCCCGCCAGTGAGGCCATCGCCGTCCCGCAAATCCCGATCAGATGAATGTGCTTCCCGTTGCTCATGATCTTATTTCGCCGAGGTCGCTGGCTCCACAATCCTGAGGCTTACCTCCCCGTCCTTCACATTCAATTCAGCCCGCACTCCGATCGGCAAAGTCACATTCCCGCGCGAGACGTGCCCTGAGCGCAGGCCGTATGCAATCGGAACTCGCAGATCTCCAACCACACGCAGCACAACTTCCTTGAGCGTGTAGCCTTGCTTCGGGCTTTGCACGCAGTCCAGCATTTCGCCGAACACGATTCCCCGCACTCCCGTCAGCTTGCCGGCCAGCTTCAACTGCATCAGCATGCGATCGATCTGGTAAGGCCTCGTCGCCACATCCTCTATCAATAAGATCGTGCCCGCAGTTTGGATTTCATAAGGCGTGCCCAACGATGCCACCAGCATCGAAAGACAACCACCGTAAAGTATCCCTTCGGCTGAGCCTTCGACCAGCGCCTTCACATCGCTCGAATCAATCGCCCATTCCGCATCCCCGCCCAGCGCTGCTTTCCACGATGCCAGGTCCACTCCGGCAGCGTGCGCAAAATCCTTTGCCACCATCGGCCCGTGGAAGGTGACCAGACCCACCGCGTCGGCAAAGAATGTTAGCAGCGTCGTGATATCGCTGTAGCCAACAAAAATCTTGGGGTGCGCCCTGATCTTCTGCAGATCGATAGCCTCGAGCAGATAGTTCGCACCGTATCCCCCGCGGGCGCAAACGATCGCGCGCACTTCCGGCCGCAGAAACATATCTTCAAGTTCCTGTGCGCGCCGCTTAACTGATCCAGCGAAGTACAAGTCTTGATCGAGGATCGAGTCGAAATAGAAAGGCTTGTACCCAAGCGCACGCAGGGCCTGGCATCCAGCATCGAGCAGCTCACGTTTAATATTGCTGGCGGGAGCGGCGATTCCAACCGTGTCGCCGGGCTGAAGAGCGGGTGGTTTGATGCGCGGGCTCGGCGTGGGTGGCATGTAAAGTCCAATCTTAAAGGAAAAACTCTCCCCGGCAGATCAACTGAGCTGGGCCGCGCAGAAATACTTCGCCATGCCAGCGCACTGTCTGCGTGCCTCCGGGAGCGTGCACGCGCACCGGCGATTCAGCCTTGCCTGTAGCCATGGCTGCGACCGCGGCCGCGCAGGAACCAGTGCCGGAAGATTGCGTTTCCCCCACTCCCCGCTCATAGAACCGGGCGGCAATATTGCCCCCATCCTCAATGCTTACCAGTTCAACATTAATCCCCTGCTGGAAGTCACGATGCCGCCCGATCTCAGCCGCCTCCGCCTGCCATCCCGAAGCAAACTCCTTCACAAAAACCACGTAGTGAGGATTCCCCATGGACACTGGAATTCCCCGAACCTCTCGCCCGGCCAGCCTGACTGGCAATTCAGTTCCGACCTGTGGTTCACCCATGGCAATTTCGAACTCATACTGAGTTTCGCTGCGCGAAGTCAGAGTGCAAATCTTCAAACCGGCGCCGGTCCGCACCACAACCTTTTCCTTGGCTTGCTCCGCACAAAGATAGGCGGCAACACAGCGGGTGCCATTGCCCGAAATCTCCGCCTCCGAGCCGTCGGCATTGAAGAGCCGGGCGCACACATCGGCATCCGAAGCCGGGAAAAGCCACTCCACACCGTCGGCCCCGACCCCTTGATGACGGTCGCAAAGGCGCTTGCTGAGTGCAGCCAGGTCGCCCGGCGTCGGTGAGCCCTCCATGATCAGGAAGTCGTTGCCGCAGGCGCTGGCTTTTACAAAGGGAATGACAGTGCCAGGCGGATTCATTTAGCCCTGCACTCGTCCCACCGAAACCGCACTCGCCAAAATCGTGGATTGTTGCAGCCCATGGAAAACCCGCTGCTGTTCCTTGCGAGTGCCTTCCACGTCGAACTGAAATCGCACGTGCTCCCGGGTGGCGGCAATCTGGACATTTTGCGTGATGGAGTGGATGCTTTCCAGGATGCGGTTGACCTCTACGCTGATTTCCTCCGCGCTTGGTCCCGTCACTTCGTAGGTATGAACTGCCAGTTTAAGACTGAATTGTTCCTCCATGCGGCCGAGAAGAAAAAGACAAATCAAAATCAGCCCAGTGGCGAGAGTGGCAGTGAGATAGAAACCGCCCCCGACCGCCATGCCGACCGAAGCCACCACAAACAGCGTCGCCGCCGAGGTAATACCCGTGACCAAATCGCGCCCGGCATGAATGATGGTACCGGCGCCAATGAAACCAATCCCAGGAATAATCTGCGCCGCAATCCGCGTGTGATCTCCGATGTGTTCCACCGCCAGGGCATCGGAGAGCAGGGTGTACATGGCGGCTCCCAGGCAAATGAAAAGGTTGGTGCGTAGCCCGGAAGGACGGTGCTTCAACTCACGCTCCAGCCCAATCAAGCCCCCCAAAATTGCGGCAACCACTAGCCGTACGGTCGAGACTCCAGCCGTCGTGGCCATCTCCGTCTGCAACATCTCGTATATGTGGTGAGCGCTTGGCATGAAAGCGTAAGTTGGCTGGATTTTATCACCGGAAAACCGCGCCGGAACCCCTTCCTCGACTGCCCAGTTAACCCGCGTGATTACCGGGTGACACGGCCGGTCCAGTAGATGGTGGCAGCGGGCTGGCCCACAGTGTGAACGACAACCACAGAAGTAAGGCCTCGTCTCTGCACCTGCTTCGCAACCGGATCGCCGTCCATGGCAACCACGTAGTCAGCATACTGATGGGGATCGGCCAAGGCTCGCTCCCACAAACCCTCAGGGTCGGAGGGTTTGGCCCAAGTGCGATGGTTGCCCTCGTTGATCGTTTGGCGCAGCGGAATCCCCGCCCTCTGCACGGCGCCGACATGATCGCCCAGATACATGAGGAGAGTGCTATGGTGTGGCAGCAGCCTCAAGTTCGATGCCAATTCCGTTTCCAGAGTGATACGGGTAGCCGAGTTGACCCGAGCTTCGCGATAGCAGATCGGCTGGGCGCGCCAAACCGATGCATAGCTGGCCGCAACCAGTCCGACGATGACGGCACCCACTGCGGCTTTCATCCCGCGGCCCCGTGCGAGCGCCAACAGGAAATGCAATAGCATTGCCGCAAATACGGCGAAAGCCGGAAGCAACTCCAACCCGTAACGAACGTTGTATAAGGAAAACGGCCACCAGGGCGGAAGATAGATCGGTACTCCTCCATACGCGATCGACAGCACATAGAAGATGAGCGGCGTCCACAACAGCAGCAAAGGCCACAGCCTCAGATCGAAAACGAAAATCATCAGGGTCCCCACCAGCAGCACTCCCACCCACAGCCTCTGCCATCCTGCTTCTGTCATGTTCAACTCTGCCGACTTGAGAAAGTAACTAAAGGCGACTGGCAGATCATGCGCCCCGGGATGACTTTGCATGCTCTTGTGCTCGATGGCGCGAGCGGAGTAAGGTCCATTGGCGAACTCCAGCGGATTCCGGTAGACAATCGCGTTGTACCCCAGCCACAGCGCCGGCCCTGCCACGGCCAGTAAAACGAATCGCGTAAGCGCGCGTCCCGGGCTATGCTTATGATCCGATCGCAGCGCCACCAACACCGCCGCGATTCCCAGCACGACCGCCAGCCACCATCCGTCATAGCGGGTGAGGCACGCGCCTGCCACGCACAGCCCGCACTTTGTCAGCGACCAGGACGCTGGGCGTAAGCCTGTTCCGGCGCCGGCCCGTACAAACTCGCTGAAATGCACCAGCGCCCAGATGAACAACGCCAGGTACAACGGCTCCGTCATTGCCGTGGTTTGCAAATAAAGCAGACTGGGGTTGCCAGCGTAGATCAACGCCGCCAGCCAGGCCGACGCTCGTACGGTTGTACTCGGCTTGGCGTCGTGACTCAAGGCCCCGAGCACCAACCGAAATACGCCCACAGTGCCCAACACATACGCCACCATGGACGGTATCGAACCTGCAATCCCGGTCTGCCAGGCCGCATCGGAAAACAGGAATGGGATCATCAGCAGATGCGGCAGAGGCAGCCAAACTGTGCCCAGTTGCAGCAGACCCGGCGTCATGGAATCAATCACCCGACGTGCGATGTTGATATGGGCGACGGCATCGCCGTAGAGCAGCAGATCACCATGCCGGAAGTAAAACAGAAACGCCACCAGTGACACCGCAGCGGCAAGCTGGCCTACCAGTGTGGTCTCACGGTCCCAGCGGCCTGTGGGCTGGAGCTTCATTCCAGATGTGTGAGTTCGCGGAACACCTGAAAACGGGCGTCGATTTCTTCACGGCTCAGGTTTTGCAGGCGCTCTGTGCCGAAACGCTCCACCGCGAATGATCCCATCACCCCGCCATAGAACAGCGCCCGCTTGAGCACTTCTCGATTCAGGATTTCCTGAGAGGCAATGTATCCCATGAAGCCTCCTGCAAACGAATCGCCTGCGCCGGTTGGGTCCTTCACTTCGTCAATCGGCAAGGTGGGTGCGCGGAAGGGATGACGCCCGATCCCGAATGCGCCTTCGCGAAAGAAAATAGTCGCGCCGTATTCTCCGTGCTTGATGACCAGCGCTTTCGGCCCCATGGCCAGCACCTTCTGCGCGGCTCGCGGCAGGTTACGCTCCCCTGCCAGCATCTTGGCCTCGCCATCGTTGATCAGCAACACGTCGATCAGCTTCAACGTCTCCAGCAGTTCAGCCCGCGCGCCATTGATCCAGAAGTTCATGGTGTCACACCCGGTCAACTGCACCTTGTTCATCTTTCGACGCACTTCCGCCTGTAACGTGGGCTGAATGTTCCCCAGAAATAGAAACTTTGCATCCATGTACTCCGCGGGTATGGTTGGCTTGAATTGTTGAAAGACATTCAGCTCAGTGAAGTCGGTCTTGGCTTCGTTCAGATTCTCCAGGTATTGACCACCCCAGCGGAAGGTCTTGCCCGTAGCCCGTTCGATGCCTCGCGTGTCGATCTTGCGTTTCTGGAACACGCTTTCCTGCACAGCGCCGAAGTCTTCTCCGACCACCGCGACAACCCGCACTTCCGTGAAGTAGCTCGCGGCCAGCGCGAAATACGTGGCCGACCCGCCCAGAATGTCCTGCGCCCGGCCCGAAGGCGTAGCGATAGAGTCAAAAGCAACCGAACCCACAGCAACAATGCTCATGCAGTTTTGCTTTCCAGATATTTTCCGAGGATTAGGTGCAGTCGTTCTCGCGTGGCAGCCGGAATCTGGCTGCGCTCGGTAAGGATGGCGTGGGCCAGCGCCGATCCGCACTTGCAAGTCCGCGCGGCGGGCAACGCTCCGACCGTTTCGCGAACTACGGTGCAGGCGTTTTCTGCATTCTTCAACAACACAGCAACAATCTGGTCCACGGTCACCGAATCGTGATGCGGATGCCAGCAATCGTAATCCGTCACCATGGCCACGGTCACGTAGCAGATCTCCGCCTCGCGTGCTAGTTTGGCTTCCTGCAGGTTGGTCATGCCGATCACGTCCATTCCCCAACTGCGGTAGACATTCGATTCCGCTTTGGTCGAGAACTGTGGTCCTTCCATGCATAGGTAGGTCCCGCCGCGTTTGCCGGCCACCCCGGCTTTCTTGCAGGCTGCGTGCACCACGCCAGCCATCTCCGCGCAGACTGGATCGGCAAAAGCGATGTGGGCCACCACGCCGTCGCCAAAAAACGTATCCACACGGTGGCGAGTGCGGTCGAAGAATTGCTCGGGGATCACAAAATCCAACGGCTTGTGCTCTTCCTTCAGTGATCCAACTGCCGACATCGAGACGATACGTTCGACGCCCAGCTGTTTGAATCCGTAAATATTGGCGCGGAAGTTGAGTTCGCTCGGCGAAATGCGGTGTCCGCGGCCGTGCCGCGCCAGGAACGCGACCTTGCGCCCTGCCAGCGTTCCGAGGACGTACGGATCAGAAGGATCACCGAAGGGAGTCTCCTGGCGCACCTCTTTGACGTCGCTGAATCCGGGCATGGAATAAAGCCCGCTCCCGCCGATAATGCCGATTTCCGCTTGTGACAAGGATGTCCTCGAGAGTTTTTCCGTTTGAAAGCGAATCTCAGATTATACAAGGGAACCCAGTGCGAGCAGCACCCGCGCGCTCCATCTGCGTTTATCCGCGTAAGTCTGCGGCGCTAAGGTTTTGACGCCGCCGCCGTCCCCAGCAGCTCCCGCTCCAGCTGCTCCGTCGTGGCTTGGTCGAAACTCTCGGTGATGAGTACGCTCGCCGCCTGCACTACCATCACCACCGGCCCCTCCTCGGTAAGCCAGGTATGAGTACCGGTGAGAGCATCGTGCGGCGGCAACTGGGTCACGTCCACGGTCGCGTTCTGCTCGACTTGGTGAACATGTTTGTATCTTTTCTCCAACGCATCGGCATAAATGGCGGCGAATTTGGCCGCACTCTCCGCATCCGACCAACGGGAAACGTACAGCACGTCTAAGGGCGCCGTCGGGTCGCCCTTCGGCCTCGCCGCATAGTAATAGCCGCCTCGCCAGTGTGGATAGAGAGCGTGTGAAGCCGCCACACCCGCGTACTGATCTACCAAAAGCGCAACGTCAAATTCCCCCATGGCGCCAATATCGAAGCGCTCGTAATTCTTAAAATCGTGGTCGAAATCCGGCAGGCGCATCGGCTCCAGCCGCTCGCCAGACAGATACGTCTTCGGCTCCATGATTTGACGTGTGCTCCGCGGCGGATTGGCGAGAGTTTCGACGAATGCTTTCTGCTTGCCGCCGTTGCGCAGCACCTCGGCCTCGAAATCCAGTCCGTAGCGATAAGGAAACGTGAGCGCTTCCTTGAGAAAAAGCGGCGCATTCTTGAATTCGACCGAATCCGCCGTCCCCACAAGCATGCCCTCTTCTAATGCTTTGGCAATCTGAGGCGAACCCAGCAGCGACTGGCCGGTGGGCTCCAGCATGTAGTCAACCAGGGTAACCATCGCCTGGCCCTCGACCACCGCCTGCCGCGCCTCGCTGACTTCGTCTTCTTCGATGTCGGAGGCAGTTGGCTCTTTCTGATCGTTGATGTCAGTATCCGCTTTCAGCCATTTTTCCAGATCAAAAGACTGGTCCTGCAACGCATGCGTGAGTTCATGCGCCAATACCGGACGCTGCTGCTCGTCATCGAGCCAATCCAACAGGTTCACCGTCTTGGTCTTGGAATCGTAGTAGCCCGCCACCTGTTCGCGTAACAGGGCCAGCAGAAACGTCTGCAGGTCAAAGTCCCGGGGCAACAGCCCGAACTTCTTCAGCACCAGCTCAGAGCGGCGCAAGCGTTGCGCGTCTTTGTCTTCAGCCATGCTCTTTTCGAGATACGCCACCACCTGGTCACGACTGACGAGTTGGCGCTTCACTTCGTGTTTGATTGGCAAACCGGAGTCTTTACTGGCAAAGCCCAGGATCCTGTCCACGTCGTGGAAGAGTTCTTCGGCTTCCTTGGGCGAGATTTTCTTCTCTTGCGGCGCCACCGATTGCGCAGCTTGGGCAGCCTCGCCCGGCGTTTGTGCCCAGGCCAACGACGCCATTACCCAGCAGACAACCAGAGACCAAACGAGCTGTTTTGGATACAATCGCTGCGATTCCTTCATGAGTTCGTTATGTCCGCTGACGAGTCTCGCCAAACCGCCGCCGAGTACTTCCAGAAAGCCTACGAGCTTCAGGTGCAGGGCGACTACCAGCAGGCCATCGATTTCTACACCCGTTCCATTGAGGCTTTCCCCACCGCTGAGGCCTACACCTTCCGCGGCTGGACGTACTCCTTCCTCGGCGATTACGACCGCGCCATCACCGAGTGCCTCGAAGCCATCAAAGTTGATCCCGAGTTCGGCAACCCTTACAACGATATCGGGGCTTACCTGATTGAACAAGACAAATGGGACGAGGCCATTCCCTGGTTTCAGAAAGCCATGATCGCGCCCCGCTACGAGGCCCGCCCGTACCCCTATTTCAATCTAGGCCGGGTGTACGAACATCAACATAATTGGACAAAAGCCAAAGAGTGCTACGCCATGGCGTATTCGCTGGACAAACAATATCTGGCCGCTCTCACAGGCCTACGCCGTCTACGCGCAACGTTCAATTGAAGACGCTGAGCCACGGATTTGCACGGATCAACGCGGATACATCAGGACGAGATCCAGCATGCGCAGTATCCGTACGAATCCGTGTTCATCCGTGGCTGATTTTGTTCGCCACCCACTCCCCCGCCTCCCTCGTCCCCAAATCTCCTCCGACGTCCTGCGTCGTCTTCTTCTGCCGCACCGCTTCCAGAACCGCCGCCTCGATTCGACCCGCCTCCGATGCCATCCCTAAATACGCCAGCATCATCGCCGCCGTCAAAATCGCGCCCAACGGATTCGCAACGTTCTTCCCAGCGATCGGCGGAGCCGACCCATGCACCGGCTCGAACATCGAAGTCTTCCCCGGATGAATATTTCCGCTCGCCGCCATCCCCAGCCCGCCCTGCAACCCGGCTGCCAGGTCGGTAATGATGTCGCCGAACATGTTATTGGTGACGATCACATCAAACTGCCGCGGATCGCGCACCATCTGCATGCACAATGCGTCCACGTACATGTGCTCAGCTTTGATCTGCGGATTCTCCCCCGCCACTTCCTTGAACACCCGCTGCCACAGCCCTCCCGCGTGCGTCATGGCGTTCGACTTGTCACACATGAGCACGCGGCTGCGCTTGCCGCCGTCAATTTTCGTGTGCCGTTCGCAATATTCGAATGCATAACGAATGATCCGCTCCACTCCCTTGCGCGTGTTGATGTCTTCCTGCACCGCGATTTCGTCCACCGTCCCCTGCTTGAACACTCCGCCGGCATCGGTGTACACCCCTTCAGTGTTCTCACGGATCACCACAAAATCGAGATCTTTCGGCTCAACCCCCTTCAGCGGACACAAACCCGCATCCAGCAGCCGCACCGGACGCACGTTCGCATAAAGATCCATCTTGAACCGCATGCCCAGCAGGATTTCTTTGGCATGAATGTTCGTCCGCACCCGCGGATCGCCAAACGCGCCTAGCAAGATCGCGTCGAAGTCGCGTTCCAGCATGGCAAAGCCATCAGGAGGCACCGTCACCCCATCGGCAAGATAGCGGTCGGCGCCCCAATCGAACTGTGCGGTTTCGACTTCGGCGCCGCTGGCGGCGATCACATTGACAGCCTGGGGAATCACTTCTTTCCCGATGCCGTCGCCCGGAATGATGGCAATTCGTTTCTTCTGGCTCACGGGTGAAAAAGGTAACACAACCGGGGACTGAGAATGTAGAGACGTAGCTGGCTGCGTCACTACCCCTTGTATAATTCAAACATCAGATATGAGCTCCTCCGCCGTGCATAACGACGCCATTTCACCAGCTTCCGGCCTCGAAAACCAGCCCTCCGAGTTCGCGGAACTGGTGTCGGGCTGCGGTCTTATTGACCTGAGCAGCCGCGCCAAAATCGCTCTCACCGGCAGCGACCGGGTGCGCTGGCTGAACGGCATGGTCACCAACAATATTCGCGACTTGGCCGTTGGCACGGGTGTTTACGCCTTCCTGCTCAACCCCCAGGGCCACATTCTCGGCGATATGTACGCCTACAACCGTGGCGAATCATTGACCGTCGAAACCGATCAATCGCAGCTGGAAAAGCTTCTCGCCATATTCGATCGCTACATCATCATGGATGACGTCGAGGTCACGAACCTCAGTGACCACGTACAGTCCGTCGGCCTCGCAGGCCCAAACGCCGGAAACGTCCTGCGCAAAGCGGGTTTTGATTTTCCCCGGCTCGAGGCTTTGCAGTTCACCGGCGTGACCTGGCAAAATGCCGCTGTAACCCTCGTCCGCGCAGACCACTCCGCCGTCGAACGCTACGAGCTATGGCTGGCCCCGGAGCAGGCATCGTCACTGCAAAACGCGCTCGCGCAAGCCGGCGCAAAACCGGTGGGCCCTGCTGCGCTTGAGTTGCTTCGTATCGCCGCCGGAATCCCGCGTTATGGCCAGGACATCCGCGAACGCGACCTGCCGCAGGAGACCAGCCAGGACCGCGCCTTGCACTTCAGCAAGGGCTGCTACGTCGGCCAGGAGATCGTTGAGCGCATCCGCTCTCGCGGCGCCGTACACCGCAAGTTTGCCGGATTCGAAGTCCAGGGCTCGCTGCCCGCACCCGGCGCCAAGCTTCAAGCCGAGGGCAAGGATGTTGGCGAGATCACCAGCGTCGCGTCCCTGCCGCTCAAAAGCGGCGAACGGCGGGTCGCAATCGGCTACATCCGCCGTGAATTTACTGCCGGCAAGCAAGTGCATGCAGGTGACACACAGCTTACTGTGACCAATCTGCCGTTTGCCGGAATTTTTTCGTCCATAGATTAGCGATTCAAGGAAAACATTTATGTCTGAGAAAAAACAGGAAAGTTTTACCGTAACCGACCGGCGGCTGTTCACTTCCGAAGGTGAGGCTCGTAGCGAGGTCACGCAGGAGGAAGTTACCAACTCCCCTGCGAAACCAGCCGAAGCTCCCGTGGTCGCGCCCACCCCGGCGCCTCCGCCGCCGGCCAGCGATATGCCTCCCACCCCCACCGCCGCCGAACAGCAGGAGCAGGCCGATGCCTATCGCAAGTCCGCCAAAGATCTGGACACTCGCGTCGAGTTGAGCGGCCACTCCGCCAAAGAGCTGGAGATGACCTTCGAGCGCTTCATGGCTTCCTTGTACATGAACGCCATGCTGCAACTCGGACTGATGCACGAGCAGGGCGGCCAGCCGCGCTTGGATCTGATCGGCGCCCGCCAGACCATCGACACGCTGAGCCTGCTGGCGGAAAAAACCAAGGGCAACCTCACCAGCGCGGAAGAGAACTTTTTGCAGAACTGTCTTTACGAGCTGCGCATGGCCTATGTGGAAGTCACCAACGCACTGGCGCATCCGCCGCAGGCCGCAGGTACAGTTTCCGGCAAGCCATGAACGCAACACTAACGGTGCTCGGCAGCGGGACCTCGATGGGCGTCCCTACCATCGGCTGCGACTGCGCCGTGTGCCGCTCCTCCGATCCCCACGACCGCCGCACCCGGCCCTCGGTATTGATCGAGTTCAACGACAAAGTGGTGCTCATCGACACCACCCCTGACTTCCGCGAGCAGGCCATCCGCGAACACATTCATAAGCTGGACGCTGTGCTTTACACTCATACTCACGCCGATCATATTCTGGGCATCGACGATCTGCGCCCGCTCACTTTCCGCTTCCATCCCAACAAGCTTCCCCTTTACGCCCGTCCGGATGCGGCCCAGGACATCCGCACCATGTTCCGCTATATTTTCGATGCCGACTACAAATTTGGCGGACTGCCGCAGGTGGAACTCAAGCCCATCCTTGGGCCGCTGGCCCTTTTCGGCGCCACCTTCGAGCCCATCGCGGTCATTCACGGCGAAACTGAGATCTACGGCTTCCGCGCCGGCAGTGCGGCCTATTTGACCGACCACAGCGAAATTCCTGAGGCTTCTTTCGCTAAGCTTCAGGGCCTCGATATTCTGTTCCTGGATGCGCTGCGTCACAAGCCCCATCCCACCCATTCCACCGTGGATAAGTCGTTGCGCGTTGTGGAACGGCTCCAGCCGAAACGCGCCTTTTTTACCCACATTTGCCATGATCTGCCCCATGCGGCGACCAATGCCTCGCTGCCGCCAAATGTGCAGCTTTCCTATGACGGAATGAAGCTGGAATTTGAGATTTGAGTTTCCGCCCGATTTCTTGACCAAGGTCGACGCGAACGAACACAGATCAACGATGCAGATTTTTCACAAACTCGAAGACGTTCCCGCTGACTTCGGGCCCTCGGTAGTCAGCGTCGGCAACTTTGACGGCCTGCATCGCGCCCACCGTCAGGTGCTTTCCAACCTCGTGCAACGCGCCCGAGAACTTGGAGCCAAGGCTGTCGCCGTAACGTTTGAACCGCATCCCGCCCGCATCCTGCGGCCAGACTTCGCCTTCAAACTCATTGCTCCCACTCCCCAGAAGATTCAACTGCTGCGAGCCACCGGCATTGATGCCGTGCTTCTGCTGCCCTTTACTCGCGATTTGTCTTTGATGACGCCACAACAGTTTGCGGATGTTGTCTTGAAGCAACACTTGAAGGCTAAGGAAGTCCATGAGGGATTCAACTTTCGCTTCGGCCACAAAGCCGCTGGCGACATCAGTCTGCTTAAGGAACTCGGAAAACCTCTTGGCTTTGCCGTCCAGGTGTATCCGGAAATGCGTCTTCGTGGTGAACCGGTCTCCAGCAGCCACATTCGTAAGCTGGTCAGCCAGGGCCGGGTCAGCCGCGCCCGCTATCTGTTGGCTCGCCCCTTCAGCGTGCTATCCACACCCGGCCGGGGACGAGGCTACGGCGCCAAGCACACCGTTCCCACCATCAACCTGAGCCGCTACGAAGAATTGCTACCCAAGGATGGCGTGTATATCACGCGCACTCGAGTCGGAGAAGAGTGTTTCGATTCCGTTACCAACGTGGGCAATCGGCCGACTTTTGGCGTCGATTCTTTTGCCGTCGAAACCCACTTGTTGAACTTTCATCCTCTGGAGTTGACTCCCGAGACCGCAGTCGAAATTCATTTCCTGCAAAGGCTGCGCGACGAAATCAAGTTCCCCACCATTGACGCCTTGCGCGATCAGATCGCCAGGGACGTGAACCGCGCGCGGCGATATTTCCACCTGCTCGAACGGTTTACTTAGTTGGATTGCGTTAACGCGGCAGGCTAGTGCGACAGATACCCATCTTCCATCGGCAGTTTTCCGCCCACTCTTAGAACGTTGACCTGATCGTTGATGGAGCGAACATTCACCAGTCCCACCGCTCCCGGCACGGTCTCAACAATCCGCAACACGTCGGCATCGGAATCGGCCAACGTCAATGCATCTTTGTGCGCAGCCACGAAGGCCTTCATCTCGCTTTCCGACATGTGTGTCAGATGTTCAAGCGTCTCCAGTTCTCCGGCAGAATCCTTGTGCAGCACCAGCACGACATCCTTTCCGTCCGGCCATTTTCTGGCCTCCAGACGGCAGATTCGGGCCAAATTAGCTGCGCTTACGTCGGCGAAATGGCTGTCTTTGTTGACCACAACCGCCATGTGGTGCGCGAAGCAAGGTACAACCGCCGTCATCAAGAAAAACAGCACAAACCTGCGAGAACGCTTCATGGGTACTGACCTCGGTCGCTACCCTAAAGCATCTCATTGCGATGGGATCGAACGTTTGTAAAAACTGTCAATCCTGGTTACGTTGGTGATGCAGCCGAATTGTCCATTAGTCGATCGGTTCGACAATGGTAACTGCCTCTCGCCCCCTCTGGTCCGGCCATTGCACCACCACAATCGCCACCAGCACCAACACGATCCCCAGCGTCTGTAAGGGCCGCAGGACTTCACCCAGGGCCAAGGCCGCAATCACAATGGAAAACACCGGCTCCAGGCAACTGACCACAATGGCCCGCGTTGGCTCCAGATGTTGTAGACCTGCAAAGTAAAAGGAGAACGGCCCCAGCACCGAAATCAACGAGAATCCCAGCAGAAACAACCATTGGCTTCCCGCATAGTGCGCTGCCCCGATCTTCCACGGCGGATTCACCACCATCCAGAACAGCGACGCGGAAATCAGAGTATAGAGAAGTACCGTCCAGCGGTCGTATCGCGCCAAAATACTATGCCCGCCAACGTTGTAAAACGCAAAAGAAAAGGCCGCCAGCAGCGCCGCGATCACGCCAACCCTATCCAGGCGGAACCCGCCTGCGCCGAACACTCCTATCACCAGGGCAATTCCCGCCACCGCCAACCCTACCGCAGCGATTCGCTGCAGCGTCGGCTTCTGCACCCCGCGTGCCACCGTGTAAAGCAGAACCCAAACCGGTGCCGTGTATTGCAGGATAATGGCGGTCGCGACATTCGTGCGCTGGATCGCGAGGTAATACAAGTAGTTCGAAGCGGCAACGCCGAGGATTCCCAGCACGAACATCCGCCGCATGTCGACCATCGGCAGTCGCAACCGCCGGGCCCCACGCACCGCCAGCAGCACAACCAGCAAGACCAACAAAGAAAACGTGACCCGGCTCTGCGACAGAATCACCGGATCAATCGCCCGCAGTGACTGCCCACGTGGCAGCAACCGCCCGGTAAACGCCGCCCGCCCCAGCGTGGCCGCGACCCCCCAAAGAAACGTCGCGGTAGCAATGTAGAAATAACCTCGCAGAGGATGGGCT
>JBAWFN010000009.1:0-5485 GCA_049591935.1 Terriglobales bacterium
GCCGCAACAGTTGCCGCCGGGCACCCCCATGTTCCGCGACATTGACAACCTCAGCTACCGGCAAAGCTTCTCTGCCTGCGCCAACGTAGTCAACGGAGTCTGCACCAACTAACTCCGTCGGAGCTTCCAACCCGGCCCGGATCCTGCTCGTCAGGACCCGGGCTTTTGTTTTCTTGGTTTCTCTTCGCGACCTTCGCGATCCCTTTGCGTCCTTCGCGGTCAAAAGCTTTCTTCTTTGCGGCCTTTGCGAACACTTTGCGCCCTTCGCGGTCAAAAGCTTTAGAATCATCCATCGCTCAGTTGTCAACTTAAGCTGCGGAGAACCCATTGCCCAAAATCACCGCTCTTTTCTGGGATGTCGGTGGCGTACTGCTCTCGAACGCCTGGGACCGCGCCCAGCGCAAGCAAGCCCTCGACCACTTCGGCCTCGACGAAGCTGAATTCGACGACCGCCACGATATGGTGATCTCTTCCTTCGAGCGCGGCAAGATCAGCCTCCAGGAATATCTCGAGCGCACCGTTTTCTACCGTTCTCGCCCCTTCACCATCGACGAGTTCAAGAACTTCTTCTTTTCTCTGTCGCAGCCCAACCCGCCCGTCCTCGAATTTGCCCGTTCCCTCGCCGACTCGGGAAGATATCTGATGGCAACCATCAACAACGAATCCACCGACCTGAATCTCTATCGCATTCACACGTTCGGCTTGCAGAAAATCTTCAGCTTGTTCGTGAGTTCCTGTTTCGTCGGATTTCGCAAACCCGAGAAGCCCATCTACACCTTGGCCCTGAATATCACCCAGCGTCCGCCCGAAGAATGTTGCTTCATCGACGATCGCGCCCTGAACCTCGAATGCGCCGCCAAGCTAGGCATGCACGTCATCCAGATGAAAGACGCAACTCAGCTCCGCCGCGATCTGCAAGCCCTGGGCGTCACTTGCTCATCCTGAGATGCTCGTGTGGGGCGGACACTCTTGTCCGCCGCTTTTGATTTGCTTTCGATTTTGCTCTTGAATTTACCGACGACGAGCGACCAACAATGACGAACCTATGCGCTCTTAACCGGCGGTCGCGAGACCGCGCTGGCCGGAGTTTGCGGTTTGGTTTCCGCCAAACTCAGGTCACTCGACCAGCAGTCGACCACCACTTTCCACTCGCCCGCCTGGCGCGCAGACAGGATCACATACTTGCCACGTTCTTCGCGGCGCTTGCCCATCGCCGCCGGAACCAGCATGGTGCAGCGGCCCACTTCGTAGGCGAATTCTCCCAACAATTCCACCCGCAGCGGATCCATTTCCACGTCCCCTAATCCCGCTTCCAGGGCAGCAAAGAAATATTCGCGAATGGCTGCCACCGTCCGTATGGGCTGCACATTCGGACGCACCACCGTCGCGTCCGCCGCGTACAAATCCACCAGGTCGTCGAGATGTTTGGTGTTGCAGGCCTGCGCCCAGTCTTGTGACAGCTTTCGCACCGCCGCTTCCGCCCGGCTCGGCCCTGTTTGTCCCGAAGCCGTCCGCACCCGCGCCGCATCTCGCGCTCCGGCAACGTTGCTCGCCATGCCGCTGGCCGCCGCCGGTTGTCCCTCCGCCGCCGCAAAATAATGATGGTGATAGTGATGATGATAGTGGTGCTGTCCCGCCGCCATTTCTTCCGGCTTCAGCAAATTGACCGTCGCCGCCGGCGCTTCACCCTGGGGCGCTTCCTGCAACGGCACCCCGCACTTGGCGCAGAAACGATTCCCCCGCGGATTCTGACCGCCGCAAGCCCGGCATTGCCGCCGTTCTTCGGCTTCCGCGATTGCTCCCGACGAGTCGCCGCTCTCCATCTGCATCACCATCCGTTGCAGCGCTTCCGCGATGTTCTCGTCATCGGCTTTTGGCTGGCTCATATTTGACCTCAAACGGCTGACAAAATCCTGCAATGACGGAATCGACTCCGGCTTGCGCCCGCTGACCGGCACACCTTTCGGCTGACTTGATGGCTTCTCTTGACCCACGTCCGAACCCGCCGCAGTGAATGGATTGCGCTCATTTTAGTCGAAAATCACCCTCATCGGCTGGAAAACTCCACTCTGCTCTCGGTCTCGGCCGGAACCGCATTGCAGGTCGCCGGGCGATAGCGCCAGCCGCGCACCGCCTCCAGCACATTCCAGTCCTCGTCCGAACCCGCGCTTTCCAGCACTACCGGAGAATGCACCCGCCCATCCGTGCCAATCACAAAACTCACTGCCACCTTGACCCTCACTTCGGCCCCATCCCGCAGCGGATCGGGCGTTGCCAAGGCCTCCGCCGGACGCAAATTCTCGCACCGCGTGGGCGCCCCGCCCCGCAGTATGGCTGCTTGAGCCGAATGGTGAAAGGAAGCGGGCCAGGCTGCACGTTCGTTTTCCAATGGCGGAGTCACATTCGGTCGCGATGCGCTTACCGAGGCCACACACGCCGGCGCGCTAAGCGCTAACACGACCATCCATCGCCCGCCGAACCGCATCTCCATCCCCCCAACAGTAGGGAAAAGGGCAAGCAGCGTGCCAGCGAAGACCATTGCTATGTGATTGAATATAAGATACTTAGTATTGGTCGGGTGGCCCTGGAGCCGGCCAGAGTGAAAACCTTTGCAGCTTTATCGGGGAGAACTGAGAACCGGGAACTGAGACCTGAGAACTGGTTCTAAATCGACAAAGGACGACCCGGCAAACGTTCCGTGCTCCTCTGTGTCCTCTGTGGTCAAGGGTTTTGTCGCCACCCTACGCAAACTTCTCCGCCTCCCGCAACGACTTCCCGCACGCGTCTTTCTCCGAAACAATCGGCGTCCCCTTCAGCTTCCAATCAATCCCTAATTCCGGATCATTCCACGCCAGCGTGCGCTCACACTTCGGATCATAAAAGTCTGTAGTTTTGTACAGCACCTGTGCCCCATCCGAGAGCACATGAAATCCGTGCGCGAATCCCGGCGGAATCCACAACATCAGATGGTTTTCTCCCGAGAGCGCCACTCCATACCATTTCCCGAAAGTCGCCGAACTACGGCGCAGGTCCACCGCCACATCCAGAATCTCTCCCGTCACCACCCGCACCAGCTTTCCCTGCGGATGCGAAATCTGATAGTGCAGCCCGCGCACTACACTACGCAACGAATAGGACTGATTGTCCTGCACGAAATGGTCCGGAACTCCGCCATCCGCCATCACTTTTTCGTTGTAGCTTTCCAGAAAAAACCCGCGCGCATCGGCAAACACTTTCGGCTCCAGCACCAGAACACCGGCCAGCGGAGTTTCCATGACCTTCATAACAGGCTGCACCGCCACCGAACTCATCCTAGAACACCTTTTCCCGCAACAACTGCATCAGATAATTGCCGTAGCCGCTGTTCTTCATCCCCGAGGCCATCGTCTCCAATTGCTCCCCCGTAATATACCCTTGGCGGTACGCGATCTCCTCCGGGCACGCCACCATCAATCCTTGGCGCGTTTCGATGGTCTGAATAAATAACGACGCCTCCAACATCGCCTGGTGCGTCCCGGTGTCGAGCCACGCCATCCCCCGGCCCATCACCGATACTTCCAACTGCCCACGCCTCATGTACTCCTTGTTGACATCGGTGATTTCCAGTTCCCCGCGCGCCGAGGGCTTCAGCGCCTTGGCGATCTCCACCACCTGACCATCATAGAAATACATTCCCGTAACCGCGTAGCGCGACTTCGGCGCTTTCGGTTTTTCCTCCAGGCTTACCGCCCGCCCCTGGCCGTCAAACTCCACCACCCCATATCTCTCCGGATCCTGCACCGGATAAGCAAATACTCTTGCACCCGAAGTCTTCTCACAAGCCTGTGTCAACCCTTTGACCAAATCATGTCCATAAAAAATGTTGTCGCCCAAAACCAGCGCGCAACACGACGTTCCAATAAATTCCTTGCCCACCAGAAACGCCTGCGCGATGCCTTCCGGTCGCGGCTGTACCGCATACTGAAAATTCATTCCCAGGCGTGATCCATCCCCCATAAACTGCCGAAATCGCGGCAAATCCTCCGGCGTTGAGATGATCAGAATGTCCCGCATCCCCGCCAGCATCAGGGTCGAGAGCGGGTAGTAGATCATGGGCTTGTCGTAGATGGGCAGCAGACTCTTGCACACCGCGTGAGTCACGGGATACAGCCGCGTCCCCGATCCCCCCGCCAGAATGATCCCCTTGTACGCCGACGCTTTGGATTGATACATGCTCGCTCTTCTTCCCGCCCTTCGCACGACTTTCTTAGCGCCCTTCGCACGACCTTCTTAGCGCCCTTCGCGCGACCTTCTTAGCGCCCTTCGCGTGACTTTCTTAGCGCCCTTCGCGGTAAGCCTTTGATCCAGCTAAGCGCTAGAAGCCAGGAGCTGCCCTTCTCACATCGAATACTGCTTCTCCATCCACTGCTTGTAGCTCCCGCTGGTCACTTTTGCAATCCATCCTTCATGCGCCAGATACCACTCCACCGTCTTGCGAATTCCGCTGGCAAACGTCTCCCGCGGCCGCCAGCTCAGCTCCCGTTCAATCTTTCCCGTATCCATGGCGTATCTCCGGTCATGCCCCGGCCGGTCCTGCACCATCGCAATCAGTTTGCTGTGCGGCGCCACCGGATCGCCCGCCCGCAGCTCATCCATAATCCCGCAAATCGTTCGTACTACTTCCAGGTTCCGCAACTCATTCCGCCCGCCAATGTTATAAGTTTCTCCCACTCGCCCCCGCGCCAGCACCGTCCGGATCGCATCGCAGTGGTCCTCCACATACAACCAGTCGCGCACGTTCTGCCCATCCCCATACACCGGGATCGGTTTCCCTTGTAGGGCATGAAGAATCACCAGCGGAATCAGCTTCTCCGGAAACTGATGCGGCCCATAATTATTCGAGCAATTTGTGGTCAGGGTGGGCAATCCATAAGTGTGCCGGTACGCCCGCACCAAGTGGTCGGACGCCGCCTTCGATGCCGCATAAGGACTATTCGGCGCATACGCCGTCGTTTCCGAGAACGCTGGATCGTCCGCCCCCAGCGACCCGTACACCTCATCGGTCGAAACATGCAGAAAGCGAAATCCTGCTCGCTGCTCCTCGCCCAACCCCGTCCAATATGCGCGGGCTTCCTCCAGCAACGCAAATGTCCCGTTCACATTGGTGCGCACAAAATCATCCGGCCCGTGAATCGACCGGTCCACGTGACTCTCCGCCGCAAAATGCACAATAGCGCGCGGACGCTCCCGCAGCAGCAAATCGCTCACCAGCTTCCGGTCGCAGATGTCCCCATGCACCAACCGATGGCGCGCATCGGCCGCCACGGTCTCCAGGTTGCCGGGATTCCCCGCGTACGTCAGCTTGTCGAGATTCACCACCGACGCATCCTCGTGCTGCAACCACTGCAGCACGAAGTTGGAGCCGATAAACCCCGCCCCGCCCGTCACCAGGATTGTCTGCTTCTGCACTGCCAGCCAGTATAAACGCGGCTGTCCCATTTTTCGT
>JBAWFN010000010.1:0-62907 GCA_049591935.1 Terriglobales bacterium
ACCCCAAGCTGGATCCACAGGTGATCTCCAAAGAGCACGTCGAGCACGGAGTACCGACCGTGCTCGCCAAAATGCCGGGCAGCAACAGCTTTGTCCGGCTGACGCCGGAGCAGTGGAGATTGCTTGAGTTGTTCAATGGCGAGCGAACTTACCAGGAAGTTGCAGACCTGACCGAAGGCGCGACCGGCGTGGCGTTTACGGAAGACGATGTGAAGGAATTCGCGTCTTTCCTGCAGGGTGAAACCGACCTTTTCTACCGCACGCCATTGGAAAAGAACATAACCTTAAAGCAGAAAACGGGCGCCAGCCGCCATAAGCGCAGCCGTTTCGCGGTTGCCGACATCACCGACATTACACTGCATCGCTGGCCGCATGCCGACGAGTATCTGACCAAACTCCAGCCTTACGTTCAGTTTGTTTATACCACCTGGTTCACCCTGCTCACGCTTTTCTGTTTTGGCATCATGGTCTGGATGTGGGCCGACAAGGCGGGCGAGATCTGGGACGACAGTTTTCGTTTCTACAACTTCACGCAAAAGGGCTTCTGGGACCTGATCGAATTCTGGTTGCTGTTCGGAGCCATGGCCTTCTTCCACGAGTCCGGCCACGGTATGACTTGCAAACAGTTTGGCGGGAACGTGGAAAAGATGGAATTTCTGCTGATGTTTTTTGCCCCCACCTTCGTCTGTGATGTCACCCAGATCTGGATCATCGGCGACCGCAAGGCCCGGCTGGCCACCATCATTTCAGGCATCTGGATTGACCTGATTATCTGTTTTCTGGCCACCACGGTCTGGTGGGCAACCGCCCCAGGCATGGGCATTCATGACTTTGCCTACAAGGTCATCATGGTCTCTGGAATCGGAGTCACCCTGCTGAACTTGAACCCCCTCATAAAACTCGACGGTTACTACATGTTTTCTGAACTCGTGGGGGAAGCCGACCTCAAGGAACGCACCACCTTGTACGTCTCCACCTGGATGAGGAAAAATATCTTCGCTCTGCCGGTCGAGGTTGAATATGTCCCCCGGCGACGCCGCTTTCTGTACATTCTCTACGCCACGCTCTCAGGTATTTACAGCTACTTGCTGATCGTGTTCGTGGTCATCTTTCTCTATAACGTACTACGGTCGTACACTCCGGAATTTGCCTGGATACCGGGGTTACTGGTGGCTTATCTGATCTTCAAATCGCGTATCCGGAAGCTGGTGAGATTTATGAAAGACGTTTACCTGGACAAGAAGGATCGGGTGCGAGCGTGGTTCACGACCCCGCGGATTGTGGCCGTCTCCGCGCTCGGGCTGCTGCTGTTTCTGGTACCGCTGTGGCCCGACTTCGTCGAGGGCCGCTTCGCCATGGAGCCCGCAAGGCGGGCGGTAATCCGCGCCGAGGTACCTGGAGTTGTGACCCAAGTGCTGGCCGCCGAGAACCAGCCGGTGGCCTCAGGCACGGTGTTGGTGCGGCTGCATAACTTGCAACTTGAGTCGGTGGCCGCTCAGGCAGCGGCCGGCTTCCGCGAGGCCTCCGCCCGCGCCACGGACGCTGGTTTGCATTACTCCGACTTCGGACGGGCGGAGCGGGAGCGGGAAGAAATGGCTGAGCGGAGCCGCGTTCTCGCCGATCAGCTGGCGCAGCTCGAAGTGACGAGTCCGATCGCGGGGGTGGTGGTAACGCCGCGGTTGGAGGATTTGGTAGGAAGTTATGTTGAGGCTGGCCAGCAAATCGCGGAGGTTGCGGACCTGAGTAGGATGGTGGCGCGAATCTACATCCCGGAATACGGGATCCGCGATGTGCGAATTGGCGGCCGGGTCCGATTACAGTTGGGATCGCGGTTCTTACCCATCTCGGGTACGCTGGCTTCGGTGGCACCGCTCTCAGCCATCGATCCCGGTCTGGTGGAGAAGGCCCAACTGAGCGGCATCGTGCCACCGCCGTTCTATGTTGGCTCAGTAAAGATTGAAAACGACGGAACCCTTCGAGAAGGCATGACCGGTACCGCCAAGCTGTTTGTCCGCCGTCGCAGTCCCGCCGGAATGATGTGGAGATTCGGGCGCGACCTGGTGCAGCGCCGGTTCTGGTAATCGCTCAACCACCCGGCCGCCCAAATACAAAAAGGGCCTGCCTGGCAGGCCCTTCGTTATCGGACATCCCCAAACCCCAATTACAGGGCTTACAGTGCGCGAACTGCCGGACGAACTGCCGGACGAACTGCCGGTCGTACCGCAGGTCGTACTGCCGGACGAACTGCCGGACGCACGGCGGGTCTGACGGCCGGACGAACAGCTGGCCGAACCGCGGGACGCACTGCCGGCCGTACTGCCGGACGCACGGCGGGTCTAACCGCTGGGCGAACCGCTGGCCGTACTGCTGGCCGTACTGCTGGCCGTACTGCTGGGCGTACTGCCGCAGCGATCTGTGGGGACTGGGTTGGCGTGGCCAGGATGGCCTTCTTTACTGCCGTCCGCTGACTGATGAGAGACTTTTTCTGCACTGACATTGGGAATCTCCTTTTAGTTTTGACTTCTTGATTGCGCTGGCTGAGTTCGTCGGCGCTTACACCTATCCATATAGCAAAGCACGTGCCAAACTGAGTGGAAATAGGCAGCCGTAAAATGACGCAGTATTTTCAGACATTTGCGGCGATGTCGAGGATCGGGAGGCTGACCGGGGCGAGGTCGGGACGGTGAAATAGATTAAAAGTTAACCCACACGGTATAAATATTTAATACTTCACGCCTGAGAGGTTGATTTTTCAATTGGTCTAATCCTTCCCGATCCGGTACTTGCGGCACAAGTAGTGCATCTTCTGTTTGTCGATGTGCAACAGCCGCGCGGCGCCCATCTTGCTGCCTCCGGACCGCCGCAACGCGGCTTCCAGATACGCGACCTCGATCCGCGCAATCTCGTCGTCAAACTTAACGCCTTCCTCGGGTATGAGCAGCGACTCCTGAGAGGTGGCGCTGTTGTAAAGAATGCGCTGCGGCAAGTGCTGCACCTTGATGGTCGGCCCATCCACCATCAGGACCAGCCGTTGCACCAGATTTTCGAGTTCTCGTATGTTGCCCGGCCAGGGGTCCTCCTCCAGGATTTGTATGACATCGGGATCGAGGCGTTTGAGGGGAACGCCGTTCTGCGCGCAGTAGATGCGCAAGAAGTGGCCGATCAGCAGAGGAATGTCTCCCGCCCGCTCCCGCAGCGGCGGCAGCGCAATCGGCACTACGTTGATGCGGTAATAGAGGTCCTCGCGAAAACGGCCGGTGTGCACCATCTCTTCCAAGTCTTCGTTGGTCGCGGTGATGAGCCGGAAGTCGATTTTCTTGGGAGTATGTCCGCCGATGCGGGTCACCGCCCGGTCCTCCAAAACCCGCAACAATTTCGACTGTAGGGCCAATCCCAGTGTGGCGATCTCGTCCAGAAACAGAGTGCCGGTATGCGCCAGCTCGATGTGTCCCTGGCGGGCTTCCTTGGCATCGGTGAAAGCGCCTTTTTCGTGACCAAACAGCTCGCTCTCAATGAGATTCTCCGGCAAAGCAGCGCAATTGATGCTTACGAAAGGCTTCTCGGCACGGTTGCCCATGCTGACGATCGCCCGCGCCACCAGTTCCTTGCCAGTGCCGCTCTCGCCGCGCAGCAACACCGTGCTGTTGCTGTCGGCGACCCGGGTGATGGCCTCATAAACCCGGCGCATGGCCTCACTGGCGCCGATCAACTCACCGAATGATTCCCGCTCCGTTTCCGCTTCCTGCCGGTTCCGGTGCTCGATCTCCGCGGTCCGCTTCTCCAGGGCACGACCGAGAACGACGCGAATCTCCTCAAAGTTGATGGGAGCCACAAAATACTGATCGACGGTGGCGTCGATGGCCTTGTGACGCAGCTTACGACTCTCTGAGCGCGTCAGCGCGACCAGCATCAGATCCGGCCCCAACGAGCGCAATTCCGCCAGCGCGGTGATTCCCTGTTCGCTGTTGGCCCCAACGGTATCGATATCGAGGAGTATGGCGTCGGGAGACTGCTTTTTTACCAACGCCAACAATTCATCCCAGGTCTGAAGCATGTGCAGGTCATAATCGGTCGCCAGATGGGCCTCTGCCTCAGGGCCCACGAGTTCGTCAGCCGTGACGATGACGATGCTGTACCGGGAAGCCAGATTGCGGGCGGCCGCGTTGCGCATACCCCCTCCAAAAAGCGCATCGATTATGACAAATTTTTAGCTGCTTGGGGTGAATTTTTCACCCCAGGAGGACTTGCCAAACCCTCGGCCAGGCGGTTCCCCACTCCTCGCCCGGCCTTCTTATAGATTCCAAAGGAAAAGGAAGATATGCTTGAAAAACCCCGCCGCTTCCCGTACCTTTAGCACGCGCCGGAACATCCACCGCTTTCCGTAATGATCGCAGTGGTTCCCGGCGAAGAAAGAAGGAGAATCGTTTTGGACATCAATGTCCGTAAGCGTTCCGAAGTACAACTGATCCAGCTTCGCGGACCCTTAAGGATGGGGCCGGCAGTCGATGGATTGCGTCAAGCCATGGAGGAGGTCATCGGCAATGGAGATCATCGCATCGTGATCAATCTTGCCGAGGTAAACATGATTGATTCCAGTGGCATCGGTCTGTTGGTGCGGTTTCTGGCCTCCACCAAAAAACAGGGGGGGAACATCAAACTGGTCCAGCCTTCGAAGTTTGCCGTGCAAACGCTAAAGCTGGTGGGAGTTCTGAATCTGTTCGAAATCTTCGAGGATGACGACGCAGCGGTAGCATCCTTTTCTTAACCTGTTATTTTCCATTGCACACGGAGATGAGCCCTCATGGCCGATGAATTTGGCGCCGGCGGGAGTAGTGGCTTTAACGAACTACTCAATCTAAGCATGCCTGCAAATTCGGAGTCGATTGCGACCATTACCACTGCCATCTCCGAAATTCTCGAACGCCTGGAGATTCCCGAACAAAAGCGGCTGGAGATCGACTTGGCGGTGCAGGAAGCCTTGGCCAATGCGGTCGTCCACGGGTGCAAGGGGGATGCCTCGAAGACCATTCGGTGCAGGTTGAACGGCGATCAACAGGGCCGCATTGTGATTTCTGTAACCGATCCTGGCCCCGGGTTCCGGCCGGAAGCCGTACCCGATCCCAAGCGAGCCGAGGGTCTGTATGGCGACCACGGTCGCGGCGTCTACCTGATCCGCCAACTCATGGATGAGGTGCAGTTTGAGCGCGGCGGCTCCGAAATCAAAATGTGGAAATATTGATGCGGAGAAATTAGAGACTGCTAAGGCGCTCCGACTCACCCGACGTGGAGTGGTGCGCTAAGCCGAACCAGAAGGGCGTTGGGCGAATTCGCGGAACCTGAGCTGAGCCTCCAGCGAATCCAGCCACGATTGCAGGACGGCTCCGGAATTCTTCTCCACATACAGGAAGCGCAAACCCATGACAAAAGAATCGGCCCACACCACATCTGCCTTGGCATGAAAGACCTGGGGCTCGAGGCTCGGCACCTCGAATTCCACGATCACAACTCCTTGCAACTTGACTGGATCCACCGGCCGGATGGCTAATCCACCCTCGCTCACGTTCTTCATCTTGGCGCTCAGCGACTCTCCCAGCGTGTTGTGAAACCGCACCGGCAAATCGACACCGTAGCGGAAATATCTCTGATGCTCACGTTCCATCTTGGGTATCGCACTGTCGAGGAGGCTCCGCAATCGAGTCTCCTGGATCGGCTTGCAAAGAACAAAATTGGCTCCCAGATCAAGAGCAGCCTCCGCGCTGGTCAAATGGTTGACCACCGCAAAAATCGTGCTGTGCTTGTTGGAGCGGCTGTTCCGCACCTGGGCCAGGGCTTCGGCGCCGCCATGCACATCATCACAGTCGATGACCAGCCCATCCAGATGCCGGCGCGAGGCAAGTTCGATTGCGCTGGCAGAATCCTGACGGAGATCGAGCGAGGCGCGCCGCCCCAACCCTGCCATGATCTGATCCAGCAGGGTGGTATCGGAGGTCACGACCAGGCACTCTACTCCCATGCCACAATAGTAAAGAGTAGCCCAGCTCTCTCAAAGTAACCGACGTGCATGGCCCTGGTAGAGCCGGTAACCGTCTATTCCCGGGCCTGTGTTTTGTTGACCTCCGGCGGGCCGACGTTGGCAGGCATTTCTCCCGTCAGCGAGTTCAGAAAGGCTTGCAGATCGCTGCGCTCCTCCCCGGTCAAGAAATCCAGTACGTGGATTTCCTTGTCCAGATTGGGGTTCGAGTTGCCCGCCCCAATGTAGAAGTCAATGACTTCTTTCAAGTTCTTCAGGCTACCGTCGCTCATGTAGGGCGCAGTTTGCGCGATATTGCGCAGCGAAGGTGTCTTGAATTTTCCTTTGTCGGCCTCGCTGTGGGTGATGGCAAAAAGGCCGACGTCAGTGAACTGTCCCATATCGACACCAATACCGATGTCGTGGAACTTGTTGTCCATAAACAAGGCGTCCTTGTCTCCAACCAGGTGGCATACCGCGCAATTGCCCTTTTTCTTGGAAGTGAAAACCACAAAACCACGCTTCACACTAGCGTCGACCGCCTTCTCATCATGCCCGTATTTCCAGCGATCGAACGGCGAGTTACCACTGATGACTGTCCGTTCGAATGAAGCGATGCTCTTCTCCACCATTTCATAAGAAATCGGCTTCGGGCCCCACGCCTTGGCGAAATCCTCGCGATAGCTTGGGTCAGCGTTCAGCCGTTGCTCAACCATCGCCAGCGTGGCGGCCATTTCCACCGGATTCGCCACCGGTCCTTCGGCCTGTTTCTCAAGGCTGGGAGCGCGGCCATCCCAGAATTGCACCTTGAAATAGGCCGCGTTCACTACCGGTGGAGAGTTGCGGCCTCCCAACTTCTTGCCCACGCCCTCGGAGAATTGCCTAGGATCGGCAAAACCGAACTGCGGCGCATGGCAAGTGGCGCAGGAAATGCTGTTGTCCGCCGATAAAATCGGATCGTAGTAAAGCCGCCGGCCGAGCGCGATCGTTTCCGCGGTGGGTGGGTTATCGGGTGGAATCGGCACCGGCGGA
This sequence comes from Terriglobales bacterium, assembly GCA_049591935.1. Classification (GTDB taxonomy): domain Bacteria; phylum Acidobacteriota; class Terriglobia; order Terriglobales; family Acidobacteriaceae; genus JABCZH01. The sequence continues at coordinate 7,043 of JBAWFN010000010.1, forward strand.
AGTCCCAACGAGGCCTTGATCTGTACCGGCTTGCCGATGGGCATGAGGGTTGAAGCTTTTTGATTCTGGCTGTGCAGCAACAACCCAGAGGCCACGACGGTGAGAAAAAGAATGAAGCGGAAAGTTTTGTCTAGATTCATAAGGTCCTCCCAGCGATCAACCCGGCTTCGTCAGGGGTTTCCCGGCGCTTTATTTTACTGCTTGCGCGATAGCTGATCTTGCGCAGTCCCTGGCCGGGCACACATCTCTTACGTCTGCTCAATTTTGATTAAAGAGCTTTCTTGCCGCAGAGGCGATGACCTTAAGCACCGATCTCTGTGAGAAAGGTCACACCAACCTGTGCCGCAAGAACTGACGAGCAGCTCGCGGGAGGTGTAGCTTGAAGTCGTAAGTCTTCTCCCGAGGTGGACGCTTGAAGCTTCTGGTCATCGGTTCCGGCATGATGGGTTCAGCAGCCGCCTTCGACATGGCGCGCCAATCGCAGGTTGAGTCAGTCACACTCGCTGATAACGACCTCAAACGCGCCCGCGAAGTAGCAGCTCGCGTAAACCGGATTACCCACGATAAGAAAATCCGTGCGGTCGCGCTCGACGCCCGCAGTCAAAAGGCTGCCGCCAAGCTGATGCGCGGCCATGACGCTGCGCTCTCCGCCGTTCCCTACTTTCTGAACCTCGGCCTGGCCAAGGCTGCCATCCAAGCACGCTGCCACTTTGCCGACCTCGGCGGAAACAACACCGTGGTCCGCCAGGAACTCGCGCTCGCTGGCAACGCTGAGAAGCGCGGTGTCGCCCTCGCTCCCGACTGCGGCCTGTCTCCCGGCATGGCTTCCATTCTCGGCGGAGAACTGGTCCGCCGCCTCGGCGGCCGCGCCGATGCCCTCCGGCTCTACGTTGGCGGCCTTCCCGAAAAACCCATGCCGCCATTCCACTATCAGCTGGTTTTCTCGGTGGAAGGTCTGATCAACGAGTACGTGGAACCAGCTCGCATTCTCCGCAAGGGCAAGCTGGTCACCATCGAGCCGCTCACCGAACCCGAAGAATTTCACATGCCGGGCTTCGCGCCCCTGATTGCCTTCCAAACCTCCGGCGGCACTTCGACGCTGCCCGAAAGTTTCGCAGGAAAGGTCGGAGAGTGTTTTGAAAAAACTCTCCGCTACCCCGGCCATTACGATCTGCTTTGCGAACTCAAGGCGCTCGGCCTTTTTTCCAGCGACAAGATGCGGGTCAACGGAACCGAGATTACGCCTCGCTCCGTGATGGCCAAGATCTTCGAAGGCAAGTTTGCCGGAAAGGGCCCGGACGTCTGCATCATGCGCTTGGAAGCGCACGAGTCCGTGCATTCGCCGGGCGTGCGCGGCCTGCTGGGTGGACGACTCAAGGGTCGAGTCTCCGCCTTCACCCTGGTCGATCATTACGATCCCAAAACCGACATGAGCGCCATGATGCGCACCACCGCGTTCCCGGCCTCGATCGTTTTGCAGATGCTGGCTTCCGGCGCCATCAGCAAGCGCGGCGGCGTGCTTCAAGAACGGGACGTCCCCGCCGATCTGTTTCTGGACGAGATGGCCAAACGTGGAATCCACATCCAGTACAGCGTCGAATAGATGTGCTCCATACCTTGCTCGCATCGCTGAAATAGACGGATTCTGGCATCGTTCCACTCCCGCAGTACAACGACTTTGGTTTGAAATCCTGATACCTGCCGCGCGCTATGATTTAGCGAGTTATGCGCGCCTCTTACACGCTAAAGTTGACGTTCATCGCACCACTTCTGGCGAGCGCCTTGGCATTCGGCCAAGCAGACCAGTCAAGCAATGCTCAACCAAGCAATGCTCAACCAAGCAATGCCCAACCAAGCACTGCTCCGTCAAATCACGTCCGGCAACCCGCTGCACAACCGCCGACTGCTCCGCCAACAGCCAAGCCGCGGCCCACCACGCCGAACTCCGTCGCAGATGCGGCTAACGCCTCCAGACAGGCGAAGGAGTTGTCGCCTCCGGCCAAGGTTTACCGAAACAAAGACGTGAAAGATCCAGCCGATACCGCCAACTCCGTCACTGGCGACCGCAGCGCCAGCGCGACACCGGCTGGCAAACCGGTGATTGCTCAAACCGCTGCCAAGACCACTGCTCCTCCTACGGCTCAACCCGTTGCCAAAACCGCCGACGACGAGATCAAGAAAGACAGGGCTTTTGAAGCGCAAGGGTTGGTTTTCAAGAACCAGATGAAGGTGGAGAAGGGAAAGATCATCGACATCCAGAACCGTATGACCAGTTTGAAGAACCAGTTTGACGCGTGGAGCACGGAATACTCCCAGGATACCGATGCCCCGGCCTGCTGGACCTCCGCTTATTACTCGCCCTATTACAAGGACTGGTGCGACACCGGCCGAAACCTGAAAACACAGTACGACGCAGCCCAGGTCCAGCTCAAACAGGAAAAAGCCCGGCTGGAGCAGATGCAGGAAAACATCCGGCGCCAGGGCTACGGGAACGCGATTTACGACCCTGACTGAGACCAACCTACGGCTTTCGCCCTTATCAGCTTTGCGCGCGATCAACTCGAGACCGTGTTGGTGTGCTTCATGGGCAAAGTTTCGTAAGTTGTAAGCGCTCCGCAATAGCACAAAGGAAAACGATATGGGCCACCCGGGCGACAGGGTGGCCCTTTTCTTGGTTAAGGAGATGTGGAAATTTATCCTGCGCCGTCGTAATATCAGGCGATTCTGAAAGGACAACTCCATGGTTCTCGGCATGAGCTTAGCGACCTTTACCCAAGTGCATGTGGTGATCAGCTTGATTGGAATCGTTTCCGGTCTCATCGTGGTTTTCGGAATGCTCAAGGGAAAATTGCTCCACGGCTGGAACGGACTCTTTCTGCTCACCACGGTGCTGACCAATGTCACCGGCTTTTTCTTCCCGTTTGAGGGCTTTAAGCCCTCCTACGTGGTGGCCACCATTTCGCTGGTGTTGCTGGCGATTGCGATCCTCGCGCGTTATGCCCAGCACCTTGCCGGCGGCTGGCGCAGGACTTACGTGATCTCCGCCGTGATTGCCCTTTATCTCAATTGTTTCGTGCTGGTGGTGCAGAGCTTTCTGAAGGTACCGGCTTTGCACGCTCTGGCTCCCGAGGGAAAAGAACCCCCATTTCTGGCCGCGCAGATTGTCGTCATGGCCATTTTCATTGGTCTCGGCGTAAGCGCGGCAAAAAAATTCCGTGATTCACTGGTTCGAACCGCCTGATCGCGACATCTATTGACCGTCCCAGCGAATTTCAGCCGGGACAAATCAAGGAGCGTATCTTATGCCTACCATTACGACCAAAGACGGTACCGAGATTTTCTACAAAGACTGGGGATCAGGCCAACCCATCGTGTTCAGTCACGGCTGGCCGCTCACGGCGGACGACTGGGATGGACAAATGTTGTTCTTCGGCCAGCGTGGCTATCGCGTCATCGCTCATGACCGGCGAGGACACGGCCGTTCCACTCAAACCTGGGATGGCAACGATATGGACACCTACGCCGACGATCTTGCCGCCCTCACCGAAGAGCTCGACTTGAAGAACGCAATCCATGTGGGCCACTCCACCGGCGGCGGTGAGGTTGCCCGTTACATTGGACGGCACGGCTCAAAACGTGTCGCCATGGCCGTGCTTATCAGTTCGGTGCCACCGTTGATGCTGAAGACGGAAAAGAACCCCACCGGCTCGCCCATCTCCGTCTTTGATGGCCTCCGAGCTGCTCTCGCAGCAAACCGGCCGCAGTTTTACCGGGACATCACGCTCCCGTTCTACGGCTACAACCGTCCCGGCGCCAAGATTTCGGAGGGCATCCGCGAGCACTGGTGGTTGCAGGGTATGTTGGGAGGCATGAAGGCCCACTACGACTGCATCAAGGCTTTCTCTGAAACCGATTTCACGGAGGACCTCAAGAAATTCGATGTGCCGACCCTCGTTATGCACGGCGACGATGATCAGATCGTGCCCATCGTCGCTGCGGGCCTGCTGTCTGCGAAGATCGTGAAAAATGCCACGCTCAAGGTTTATCCCGGCTTTCCGCACGGGATGCCGGCAACCAACGCGGACGTGATCAACGCCGATCTGCTCGCGTTCTTCCAGCAACGCAAGGAAGTGGCGGCGTAACGGAAGGCGGGCGGCAACCCCGGTCGGACGAAATGTGCCCCGCTTCCGCCTTTTCGGTGGAGGCTGGACGACCCATTTCAATTCAGGGCGGCATCGTGCTTTTTCTTGACTTCATACGCTATTAGCGTACACTCACTATTGTACGCCAACAGCGTAGGGTGCTCTCAATCGAGGCAGAAAAGAAAATGCGCATTCGGAGACACTGATATGGGGAGCAAGCGCGATGTGTTCGGGGAGTTGATGGAAGGCATAGCCGCGATGAAGGCCCATCGCAATGGGAAAATTACATTGCGAAGCTATAAGGTCGAGCCACGGTCGCTGCCGGATGTCAAGCCGAAGATGATCAAACAGGTGCGCGAGCGATTCAACTGTTCGCGTAGCGTCTTCGCTCGAAAGTTGTTTACCAACGAACGCACGTTGGAGAAATGGGAGCAAGGACGCGCCAAGCCCAATGCCCAAGCCGTCGCGCTGCTGCTGCTGGCCGCCAAGTATCCGGACACGTTCGAACGGCTGGAGAGGGTAGCGGAGTAGAAAGCGTCGTGGCTTTCCCCGCGTGCGCTAGCCAAAAGCTGATCTACTCCCACTCAATCGTGCCCGGCGGCTTCGAGGTGATGTCGTACACGACGCGGTTCACGCCTTTCACCTCATTCACAATCCGGCTGGAGACGATCTTCAACACTTCATGCGGCAGCGGCACCCAGTCGGCGGTCATGCCGTCTTCAGAGTGAACCGCCCGCACTGCGCAAGTGTAGGCATAGGTGCGCTGGTCGCCCATCACACCCACCGACATCACCGGCAACAGCACTGCAAATGCTTGCCAGATTTTCGCATACAGGCCCGCGTTCTTGATCTCGCCAACGACGATGTCGTCGCATTCGCGCAGAATCGCCAGCCGTTCCGGCGTCACCTCGCCCAATATCCGCACCGCCAGTCCCGGCCCCGGAAACGGCTGCCGCTGCAGGATCTCTTCCGGCATTCCCAAATCGCGGCCGATCTTGCGGACTTCATCTTTGAACAATTCCTTCAGCGGCTCAATCAGCTTGAGCTTCATCTTCGCCGGCAACCCGCCGACGTTGTGGTGTGACTTGATGATCTGCGACGGCCCGCGCACCGAGCGCGACTCAATCACATCGGGATAAAGCGTCCCCTGCACCAGCCATTTGACCTTGCCTTCTTTCTTCTCGATCCGGCGGGCTTCCTGCTCGAACACTTTGATGAATTCTTTGCCGATGATCTTGCGTTTCTTCTCCGGGTCGGTCACCCCGGCCAGTTTGTCCAGAAAACGCCTGGTGGCATCGACGGCCACCAAGTGCAGGCCCAGCTTGTCACGCAGGTTTTGTTGTACTTTCTGAAATTCATCTTTGCGCAGCACGCCGTTGTTCACGAATACGCAGGTCAGGCGCGTAGGATGTTTGGCGTCGCGCATGGCGCGATCCACCAGCGTGGCTGCAACCGCGGAGTCTACGCCGCCCGAGAGTGCGCAGATCGCCCGGCCGCTGCCTACAGTCTGGCGCACACTGGCGATGGTCGCGTCAATGAAATGCTGCGGAGTCCATGTGGGCTTAGCCCGGCAAATCACCAGCGCAAAGTTGCGCAGGATGTCGGTGCCGTGCTGCGTGTGGTGGACCTCTGGGTGAAACTGTACCGCCCACATCTTCTTTTCTTCGTTCTCGATTCCGGCCAGCGCGTGGGGTGAACTGGCAGTCTCCTGGAATCCGGGCGGCAATTCGACGGCTTTGTCGCCGTGCGACATCCAAACGCTCAGTTTGCCGGGCAAGTTGTGAAACAAGCATGAGCCGGTCTTGAGGTTAACCATCGCATGGCCGTACTCGCGCTTGTCCGCTGCCTGCACCTTGCCGCCGAGCGCGTGCACCATGAGCTGCAATCCATAGCAGATGCCCAGCATCGGCAGCCCCATGCGGAAGACGCGCGGGTCCACGGCGGGCGCGTCTTTGTCATAGACCGACGACGGCCCACCGGACAGGATGATGCCGACCGGCGAGTAGCTGCGAATTTCATCCAGGCTGGCGGTACAGGGCAGGACAACGGAAAAGACGTTCTGTTCGCGGATGCGGCGCGCAATCAGCTGCGAATATTGCGCTCCGAAGTCGAGGACAACAATAGATTGAGTTTCCACTGACGAGTGTCTCAAAAGTTGAGGGCTGGTGTAAAGAGAGAAACACTTCCGGCCGTTAGCCCGGCGCCGGCACATCGCTCAGAATCAACTCGGACGGATCGATGCTCCCGCTGGGCTGAATGCTGACGGCTGACGGCTGAGAGCTTTCCTCTGCCGGCAATTCCAGAATCGCCACATAAGCAGCCAGTCGCCCCATGTACAAGAAATCCGCCACAGCCAAGTAGAGCAGCGTGATCGCAATGATCGCGGCCAGCACCAGTCTCCCGGGAAGCGCCGCCGCCAGCCCCAATGGCACCGCAGCCACAATGCTGGCCACAATGAAGGCGGCAAAATGGGCCAGACCGAAGGAGGTGCCAACGGCGAACACCGGCCCGCCACGTAACCCGAGAAAATCCACGGCGGCTGCGATCGCGCCAAACGTGTCTTGTCCGTTAGCAACTACAAAAATCGCCACCAACGAAAGAAACCAGTTCACCACCGACCACGCCAACCAAACCAAGCCAAAGATGACCATGGCGAGTTGGAAAGCCATGCCACTCTCCTCAGGTGTTGACGCGAACCCTAGCACCCCGAAGGCTGCGAAGCCACTCAGGACCGCGGCCAGCGAAGTCGCTGCTCGCAAAAACATCAGGCCGGCCAAAGGCCGGATCGCCGGCTCCGTGACCTCATTGCTCTGGCGAAAATGCCCGATTAGCGCCCTGACCGTAGCCGCCCGCGCCAGCGCAGCTACCACAATCCATCCCACGGTAAGCGCGAGCGCCAGCACGATGAACGCTTCTACCAAGCGAAACCCGCTGCCCCGCACGATGTTTCCGGCCGCTCGCAAAATCAGCAACGGCTGCCGGGAGCGGAGCAACAGCAAATCTCCGCGAGTGACGGGTAGCGTGTCCAGGTATTCGAAACAGAAAAGTGTGATCAGCAGACCTGCGGCAGCCCCAAAACTCCAGCGCCAGGCGATTTCTGCAAAAGCCAGAGATGGCCGCCGGAATACGGCGCGAAAGCCTTCCATGGTTGGCGAACGCGGATTCATTGGGGCTAGGATAACGTAGCTTTACCGCACCACGATGTTGACCAGCTTGCCGGGCACTACGATCTTTTTCACGATCTGCTTCCCCGCGATGGCGGCTCTAATCTTTGCGTCCGCCAGGGCTGCCTCGCGGATGATCTCTTCCGAAGCGCCGGCCGGCACTACCACCACAGCCCGTAACTTGCCGTTCACCTGCACCGGAATCTCAAGCTCATCTTCTTTCGCCAGCGCCGGATCATACTTCGGCCAGGCTGCTTTGAGCAGACTTCCCTTCTCGCCCAGCGTCTCCCACAACTCATGCGCGAGGTAAGGCGCAAACGGCGCCAGCAGCAGAACAAGGTCGCGCTGGAGATCTGCGAGCAGCGACTTGGGAACGGCTTCCGCGGCCGACCGCGTCGCACGTTCTTCGGCGAGATAGAGTTCGTTCACCAGCTCCATGATCGCGGCGATCGATGTATTGAAATGCCACCGTCCCTCGAAGTCCTCGCTCACCCGCTTGATGGTCTGATGTAACTTGCGCTGAATGGCCCGCGCCGCAGGCGGTACAGCCGTTGCTTGCACCGACTCTTTCTCTTTGGTTTGAGGCGCGGCATGTCTCGCCACGTATCGGTACACCCGCCCCAGGAACCGCTGTACGCCTTCGACCCCGTCATCCTGCCAGTCCAGCTCGCGGTCCGGAGCCGTCGCAAAGAGCGTGTACATCCGAGTGCTGTCAGCGCCGTAGCGGGCCACCATTTCATCCGGTGACACCACGTTGCCCAGACTCTTCGACATTTTCGCCCCGTTCTTAATGATCATGCCCTGGGTGAACAGGCGCTCAGCCGGTTCGTCGTTCGTAACCATGCCCATGTCGCGCATGAACTTGGTCCAGAAACGCGAATAAATAAGGTGCAGAATCGCGTGCTCAACTCCGCCAATATACTGGTCGATGGGAAACCAGTAGCTGGCCTTCTTTGAATCAAATGGCGCCTGCTGATTGTGCGCGTCGGTGTAGCGATAGAAATACCAGGACGAATCGACAAACGTGTCCATGGTGTCGGTTTCGCGGCGCGCTGGGCCACCGCACTTCGGGCAAACCGCGTTCACAAATTCCGGCACCCGGCCCAAGGGCGAACCGCCGGTCAGCGTGATGTCCACGTTCTCCGGCAATAGCACCGGCAAGTCCTTCTCTGGAACCGGCACGATCCCGTGCTTCTCGCAATACAGCATCGGGATCGGCGTGCCCCAGTAGCGCTGCCGCGAGATGCCCCAATCTTTCAGGCGATACGTGACCGTCGCTTTACCGAAGCCGTGCTGTTCGGCGTAAGCGGACATCTCGGCGATCGCCTCCTGGCAGCCGAGCCCACTGAACTGCCCCGAGTTCACCAGCGATCCTTTCAAATCGGTGAACGGTGGCACCGGCTCGGTCACGGTTTCGTCGGGATCATCCGGGCAGGGCACGATGACCAGCCTGACTTCCAGCGCGTATTTCCGGGCGAATTCGTAATCGCGTTCATCATGCGCCGGCACACTCATGATCGCGCCCGTGCCGTAGTCCATCACGATGTAGTTTGCCACCCAGATCGGCAGCCTTTCGCCGTTGTAGGGATTCACGGCAAAATGGTGGACGTTAATTCCATGCTTCTCGATGGTGCCAATGTCGCCCGTCTCTTTGGCTTTTCGCTGCTCGGCGATAAGCTGCTCAACCTGTGCCCGCAAGGGATCGTTGTACTTCGCCATCCGCGTCACCAGCGGATGCTCCGGCGCAAGCAGGATGGAAGTCGCGCCGAAAATGGTATCCACGCGCGTTGTAAAGACGGTGACGGTGTTCTCGGGAGAGTCGGCAGCGCCATCCAGCTTGAAATCTACCAGCGTACCTTCACTGCGGCCGATCCAGTTGCGCTGCATGGTGCGCACTTTTTCCGGCCAGCCTTCGAGCTTGTCCAGACCACTGAGCAACTCCTCGGAATACTTTGTGGTGCGCAGGAACCACTGCTCCAATTCGCGCTGCTCCACCAGCGTATCTTCATGACGCCAGCAGCAGCCGCCCACCACCTGCTCATTCGCCAGAACCGTCGCACACTTTGGGCACCAGTTGACTTTGCTCTTCTTGCGATACGCCATGCCCTGCTCGTAGAGCTTCAAAAAGAACCACTGGTTCCAGCGATAGTACTCGGGCAGACAAGTTGTGACTTCGCGCGCCCAGTCGTAGGCAAAGCCCAGGCGCTTCATCTGCGCCTTCATGTTGGCAATGTTGCGCAGGGTCCAATCGCGTGGCGGCGTGTGCGCCGAGATCGCCGCATTCTCCGCCGGAAGTCCAAACGCATCCCAGCCCATGGGATGCAGCACGTTGTAGCCGTTCATCCACATGTAGCGGGCCAGCGCATCGCCGATGGAATAATTGCGCACGTGTCCCATGTGTAATGCGCCCGAAGGATAGGGCAGCATTTCCAGCGCGTAATACTTGGGCTTGGTGGAATCGTGCTCGGCAGCGTAGATAGATCCATCCTGCGGCCAGCGCTCGAACCACTTGCTCTCGATGCGCTGAGCATCGTAGCGGTCGTCGGGCCGCCCGTCGTAGTCAGCGGATGTGGTTTCTTCCTGCGGCATAGAGGAAAGCAAGTACCAGATAAGCCTTAGATTTTACATCGAGAGGCAGTGTGGCGCGGACACTCTTGTCCGCGAATGCCGAAAACCCGGCAAACGTTCAGCGATAGACATCCTTGCGGTGGCCAACCTGTAGCACCATTACAGTGATGCGCTCATCCTGAATGTCACAGATCAGGCGGTAGTCGCCGACCCGGTAACGCCAGAGCCCGCGTTTTTCACCCTGAAGAGGCCTTCCCCACTGCCGCGGGTTATCTGCTCCTGCGAGTCGCTCTCGCAGAAAGCGGACGATTGCCTGCTGGGCCTGGCGATGGAGCTTGGTGATCTGTTTTTCTGCGGTGCGGGTAATTTCAATCGTCCAGGCCAAGCCGGCGCTCCAGCTCGTCGAGCGTAATGGTAGGTTCACGCCGTTCCAGAGCGGCGATGCCCTTCAAGTAGTCTTCACGATCCTCCAGGAACTGCCGAATCGCCTCGCGGGCATAGTAGCTCTTGCTCCGGCCGGTCTCTCTGGCGAGAGACTCCAGTTTCTCTTCCAGTTCGGGTTCGAGTCGGATACCGAGCATTTGTTTAACATGTTTAACATAACAGAATTCGGACTGCATGGCAAGCAAAAGAGACCTTGGAATCTGCGGCACGATCAGTACCCGACGTTTGCCGCCAACCGCCTTCAACGATAGACTTAACATTCTGAGGTAGAGGATTCCCATGCTAGTAGTCATGCAGGCCCACGCCACCGAAGAGCAGGTGCGTGCGGTCTGCCAGAAAATCGAGTCGCTCGGCTACCGCGCCCACTCCATCCCCGGAGCCGAGCGGACTGCCATCGGCATCACCGGCAACCAGGGCGAGGTCCAGGCCGGTACGCTGGAAGAACTCGCTGGTGTACAGGAAGTCATCCGCGTCACCAAGCCCTACAAGCTGGTCAGCCGCGACATTAAAGAAGACAACACCGTCATCCGCTTTCCCGGCACCGACGCCACCATCGGTGGCGCAGCCCTGGCGGTCATTGCCGGTCCCTGCGCCATTGAAAGCCGTGAGCAGGCATTTGCCGTGGCCGAGCGAGTGCATCGCGCCGGAGCACAGTTCTTTCGCGGAGGCGCGTACAAGCCCCGCACGTCTCCTTATTCATTTCAAGGCCTGGGCGAAGACGGCCTGCGCATCATGGCCGAGATCCGCGACCAGTTCGGGATGAAGATTGTCACCGAGGCCATCGACAACGAATCGCTGGAACTGGTGGAAGAGTATGCCGACGTCATCCAGATTGGCGCGCGCAACATGCAAAATTTCTCGCTGCTGAAGCGCGCCGGACGCAGCCGCAAGCCGGTGCTGCTCAAGCGGGGCCTGGCGGCAACCCTCGAAGAATTTCTGATGGCGGCCGAGTACGTGATGAGCGAGGGCAACTACAACGTGATTCTCTGCGAGCGCGGCGTCAGAACCTTCGCCGATCACACCCGCAACACTCTCGATCTAAGCATCGTGCCGGCGGTGCAGCGCTTGAGCCATTTGCCCATCGTGGTTGATCCCAGCCACGGCACCGGCAAGCGCAATAAAGTCACGCCGCTTTCGCGGGCAGCGGTGGCCGTCGGCGCGAACGGCCTGATCGTCGAGGTCCACCACGAGCCGGACAAGGCTCTCTCCGATGGCATGCAGTCGCTCTATCCCGACCAGTTCGACGAACTGATGGCGCAGGTGCGGCAGATCGCGCCGGTGGTGGGACGGACGGTCGCTGGGATCAAGTCGGCGAGGCCCGTGGAGGCAGTCGCCAAGCACTGACTCGTAAGGTCGTCCGGCTCCGTCAAACTCTGACCTGACTTGCGAAAACTTCTCCTCATCTTCGTCCTGCTGCCCATCCTGGGCGGGCTCGCCTGGTGGTACTTCCACGAGCGGCAGCTTCCCTTTTTCGCCCAGGGATACCGCGAGTACGCCTACGTCACCAATGGGAAAAGCAATACCGTCTCTGTCATAGACCTGCGTACCTTCGCACTGGCCAAGACCATCCGAGTCGGCAGTGAGCCGACGGGAATTGTTGCGAACCCGAAGAGGAATGAAATTTACGTCGTCAACACACAGTCGGACAACCTCACCGTCATCGACGCCGAACAGAACTCTGTGGTCGCCACCATCGGCGTCCACGGCCATCCCTACTTCATCGATGTTTCTGACGACGGCCAGCGCGGCTACGTCGCCAACTCCGGCTCGGCGAACGTATCGGTAATCGATCTGGAGAAGCGAACGACCATCGGCAATGTTCGCGTGGGCGCATCGCCTGGCCTGGCCCGCGTTTCTCCCGACGGCACGACCGTGGTCGTCAGCAACCGTGGCGACAACACCGTCTCCATCATCGATGCCAAGCGCCTGGCCGTACGCAGCACCATTCCCATCTGCCAGCAGCCGGAGGACATCGTCATTCTTCCCGACGACAGCAAAGCCTTCGTGGCGTGCACCGGATCAGGCCAGGTGGCTTCGATCGATCTGAAGACCGACAAACTTCTCGCACTTCTCGACGTGGGCAAGACCCCCGCCCACCTCGCGCTCAAGCCCGACGGCGGAGAAATCATGGTAAGCAACTTCGATTCCGACAGCATCTCCATCATTGAAGCCACCATGAACGAGGTCGGTGGCAGCTATCTGATTGGGACGCACCCCTCGCGTGGCGTGGTCAGTGCCGACAATTCCCGGCTCTACATCAGCAACTTCGGATCCAATACCGTCGCGGTATACGATATCGACTCAGGAAAGGTGGTGGCCGCGCTGCCGGTAGGCAGTCACCCCGACGCCCTGGCGCTGGTGCAGAGTCAGAATTATCTGCTAGTGGTAAATTCCGCTTCCGGCGATGTCACGGTGATCCAAAAGCGCACGCCCAAGAAGAAATTCGAGCCCGGAGAGTATTCGCTGCTGACCATGATTCCGGTGGGCATTCAGCCGAACAACATTGTGGTGAAGTCGTTCGTGTTAACCAAGCCTAAACCATAGAAACCAGCCACCAATTTTCACGGATGCACGCGGATAGCACTAAGCCCCTGCGCCGCAGCACTTCTTATACTTCTTTCCTGACCCGCATGTGCAAGGATCATTGCGGCCGACCTTGGCGGCGCCGCGCACCACTTGCTGCACCGGCTGGCGATCTCCAGCACCCGCCATGCGGGCTTGTTCCAGTTCGCGGCGCTTGCGCCGCTGGAAAGCTTCTTCCAGTTCGTCCATCGACGTGGAGACATTGCGCGGCGGCTGGTGCCCGTTGCCATCCCCTCCGGCTGGCTGCCCTTCAATCAGCGGGCGTCCGGGCGGCGCGTCCGGCCTCTCCAGGATCTGCATTAGGTACAGATAACGCACCGTGTCTTCCTGGGAGCGCTGCATCATGGCTTCAAACATGTCGAAGGACTCGCGCTTGTACTCGACCAGCGGATCATGCTGCCCATAACCCCGCAGGCCGATGCCTTCTTTCAGGTGGTCCATGTCACGCAGATGATCTTTCCACTGCGCGTCCAGCACGCTCAGCATGATCATGCGCTCGTGGTAGCGCATCGCCTCTAACCCAATCAGTTTTTCCTTGGCGTCGTAACGAGCTTTGAGCCGCTCAAAAATGGCGTCGCCCAGTTCCTGCCGGTTTAGCGTCTCCGGCTTGATGCCCTCGGCCAGAATGTCCACTCCGAAGCGGGTGAAAATCGCATCTTTCAAAGCTTTGACATCCCAATCTGCCGGGTGCGCTTTCACCGCGCAGAACTGGTCCATCAAATCGCTCAGGATCCCAGAGACGTAATCCTCGAGAATGATCTCCTTCTGATCGACTCCTTCAAGCAGTTGGTGACGCAAGCCATAAACCGCCTCGCGCTGCTTGTTCATCACGTCGTCGTATTCGAGCAGATGTTTGCGGGCTTCGAAATTCTGCGCCTCCACCGCTTCCTGCGTCTTCTCGATGCGCCGCGAGATCATGCGGGATTCAATCGGAACCCCCTCTTCCATGCCCAGCCGCTGCAGCAGGTTTGAGATCCATTCCTTGGCGAAGATACGCATCAGGTCGTCTTCGAGGGAAAGATAAAATCGCGAAGAGCCGGGATCGCCCTGGCGTCCCGCGCGTCCGCGAAGCTGGTTATCAATGCGTCGCGACTCGTGCCGTTCCGTGCCGAAGATGTGCAATCCGCCGGCGGCGATTACTTCATCATGGGCTTTATCGGTCTGCTGCTTGTGGCGGTTGAGAGCCTCCGTCCACTGATCGGTCGGGACCACGTATTCGTTGCCCGCGTAGTACCAAACCGTGCTCTTACTGTCGTCCACCACGGCTTGCACCTTGCCCTGCGCGGCTCGCAGCGGTTGCGCGATTCCCTTCTTCACGCACTCTTGCTTGGCCATGAATTCAGGATTGCCGCCGAGCAGAATGTCGGTTCCGCGGCCGGCCATATTGGTTGCAATCGTGACCATGCCTTTACTCCCGGCCTGGGCCACGATTTCAGCCTCCTTCTCGTGCTGCTTGGCATTCAGGACCCAGTGCTTCACACTTTTTTTCTTCAGCAGTTCAGACAACCGTTCCGACTTTTCGATCGAAGTAGTACCCACCAGCACCGGTTGCCCAGTCTCATGCAGTTTCTGAATCTCATCCGCTGCGGCAAAGTATTTTTCTCTCTCGGTGCGGTAAACCACATCTGGATGTTCCAAGCGCAGCAACGTCCGATTGGTGGGGATCACCATCACTTCCAGCCGGTAAACCTTATCGAATTCCGTGGCTTCCGTTTCCGCGGTACCGGTCATGCCTGCCAGCTTCTTGTACATGCGGAAATAATTCTGGAAGGTGATGGTCGCCAGCGTCTGGTTCTCGCGCTCAATCTTGACGTTTTCCTTGGCCTCCACCGCCTGGTGCAACCCGTCCGACCAGCGCCGGCCCGGCATCAGCCGGCCGGTGAACTCATCCACAATGATGACTTCGCCTTCTTTCACTACGTATTCCACATCGCGGTGGTAGAGCGCGTGTGCTTTCACCGCGGTATCGACGTGGTGCTTCAAGTCCCAGTTTTCCGGGTCAGCGATGTTGCCGATCCCCAGCAATTGCTCGACTTTCCCCCAGCCTTCGTCGGTGACTGTGATGTTCCGGTGCTTCTCATCGACCACGTAGTCTCCAGTGAGTTCCTTCGGTTCCCCCGGCGCGGTGTCGATCTCCTCTCCCTTTTCGAGCTTGGGGATGATTCGATTCACGCGCGCATACTTGTCGGTGGACTCCTCGCTGGCGCCGGAAATGATCAGCGGGGTGCGGGCTTCGTCGATCAAAATGGAATCCACTTCGTCCACGATGCCGAAATTGTGCCCGCGCTGCACGCAGTCATGCAGATCGAACTTCATATTGTCGCGCAGGTAATCAAACCCGAACTCGTTGTTGGTGCCGTAGGTCACGTCGGCTGCGTAAGCCTCACGGCGCTGTTGGTCGTCGAGATCATGCACAATCACCCCGACCGTCAGGCCCAGAAAACTGTAGAGCTTGCCCATCCACTCCGAGTCGCGTTTGGCCAGATAGTCGTTGACCGTAACCACGTGTACGCCGCGGCCGCTCAAGGCATTTAAATAAACCGGAAGGGTCGCGACCAGCGTCTTGCCTTCGCCGGTTTTCATTTCGGCGATCTTGCCCTGATGCAGGACCATGCCGCCGATGAGCTGCACATCGAAGTGCCGCATGTTGAGCACCCGGCGGCCGGCTTCGCGGACCACGGCAAAGGCTTCCACCAGGATTTCGTCGAGCACTTCGTTGCCGGCCTTCCGGCGCTCGTCGTCAATTTCCTTCATTCGCTCGATATCGGCATCGGGCTCGTCGGCGATGCTTTTCAGACGGTCCTGAATGCGTTGACGGAATTCGGCGGTCTTGGCCTGCAACTGGTCGTCGCTGAGCCGCTTCATGGCCGGCTCGAGCGCGCTGATGGCCTCTACCTTGGGCATCAGGCGCTTGATTTCGCGCTCGTTCTTGGTGCCGAACACCTTACCTAACAGGGCATTAATCAATCAATTTTCCTCGCCGGGCACACTCATCCCAGTGTCTCTAGAGCCTAGCATATTAGATGCGTCAACGGTCTGGGTGACGCATGCGGCCCGCTGTTCTCCTCTTCCTCCGCGAACCGTCTGCGAGCCCTGCGTTTAGGCTTGTGTTTCATGTAAGATTCCACGCGACCATGTCCACGTTCTACGATCGCTTTCGCGAGTGCGCCGAGCGCTGGCCCCATAACATTGCTCTAGAAATCCAGAAGCACGACCGGGTTGAGAGTTACACCTACTCTGAACTTCGTCAGATGGCGGAATCCATTGGTCGCTGGCTTGGCGGACAAAAACTTGCCGCGGGCGCTCGCATCGCCATTCTCGCTGATAATCATCCTCGCTGGGTCGCTGCTTATTTGGGCGTGATCGCCGGCGGAAACACCGCTGTTCCCCTCGACACCGCATTTCATGCCGGCCAAGTCGCCAAGTTGCTCACAGACAGCGGCAGTTCGCTGTTGTTCTGCGACCTGAAGCACCTCGCGGTCGCAGGGGAAGCGGTGGGTCAATCAGCAATCGCAATTGTATTGCTGGATGCCGACAAAGCGGGCGACGGCGCCCGCAGTGCACAAACCGATCTCGACCGTATCCTGGTCGCCGGTTCCGGGGATTTTAAACCGGCCGCTTCCGCTCCCGGCGACCTCGCCTCTCTGCTCTACACTTCCGGCACCACCGCCGACCCCAAGGGCGTCATGCTCACTCACGGCAATCTCCTGGGTGAAGTGGAGGCCGTGTTTGGCTGGGCTGACATTGGCCCCGACGACGCTGTGCTCGGCGTGCTTCCACTGTTCCACGTGCTCTCGCAAATGGCCAATCTGTTGCTGCCCCTGGTGAAGGGAGCGCGCGTCGTCTATCTCGAAACCCTGAACACGACCGAGCTTCTGCGTGCGCTGTCCGAGCGCAAGATCAGCGTGTTTGCCGTGGTGCCTCAGTTCTTCTATCTGATCCACGAACGCATCTTCAAAGCAGTCTCCGAGCGTGGCAAGCTGGCGCAATCGGCCCTCCGTGTGATGATGGCGATCACTCGCTCGGGCCGAAAGTTCGGCATCAATCTCGGCACGGTTTTCTTCAAAGAGATCCATCAAACTTTCGGCGACAAGATGCGCTACCTGGTTACCGGTGGCTCCCGCTTTGATCCCCAGATTGCGCGCGATTTCTACGGGCTCGGCATCGACGTCCTGCAAGCCTACGGCCTCACCGAAACCACCGGCGCCGCCTTCGCCAACTCCCCTCATAACATCGTGATCGGCTCAGTCGGGCCGCCGCTCACCGGCGTCGAGGTCAGGATCACAGACCCTCAGCCGCAGGAAGGCACACCTTTGCCGGTGGGCGAGATCCTGCTTCGTGGCGCGATTGTCATGAAAGGCTACTGGAACCGCCCCGAGGCCACCGCCGAGGTTCTGAAAGATGGCTGGCTTTACACCGGCGATCTCGGATACCTCGATTCCGGCAACAACCTCTTTATTACCGGCCGCAAGAAAGAAGTCATCATCCTCAGCAATGGCAAGAATATTTATCCCGAAGAAGTCGAGGCCCATTACTTGAAGTCGCCGTACATCAAAGAAATCTGCGTGATGGGACTGGAGGGACGACCGGGCGATCCTACAGCCGACCGTTTGCACGCCGTGGTCGTCCCGAATTTCGAAGCGCTCAAGCAACGCAAGATCGCCAACGCAAAAGAGGTCATTCGCTTCGACATTGAAAACCTCTCCACGCAACTGCCCTCCACCAAGCGCATTGGCAGCTACGAAATCTGGCAGGAAGATTTGCCTCGTACCACCACCCGCAAACTGAAACGCTTTGAGATCGCGAAGAGAGTGAAGGCCAACCAGGGGAAGGCTGGAGCAGAGATCGGTTCGGACAAGCCGCTCTCGGAAGAAGACTTGGTTTGGCTCGACCAGCCTGAGGTGCAGCGCGGGCTCAAGATCATCCGCCGGGCTGCGCGGAGCCAGCCGCAAACCCTCCGTCCGGATAATAATCTCGAACTCGACCTCGGCCTCGACTCCATGCAACGCGTGGAGTTGCTGGTTGCACTGGAGCAGGAACTCGGTGGCAATGTAGAAGAATCGCGCCTAGCAGAGGTTTACACCGTGCGCGACTTAGTGGATCTAGTGTGCGAGAGCGCCGCCAATGGAGCAACCATGAGTGGCCCACGAGCTGGCTGGGACACGCTCCTGCGCGAACCAAGCACTGACCCGGATGTCCTGGCTCTGGCGCGTCCCCGGCGCATTTCGGCGGCGTTCTGGTTCCTGGTGAGCCGCCTGATTCGCATCGCCGCCGATGACCGCTTTCACCTGCGCGTGACCGGACTGGAAAAGATTCCTTCCCGCGGACCTTTTATCCTCTGTTCCAATCACCAGAGTTTTATCGACCCCATCATTCTCGCTGGCCTTTTGCCTTGGTCGGTGTTTCGCGACAGTTTTGCGGTGGGCACCAGCGAAATCTTTGGCAGTGGATTCATGCGTATGTTGGCGCGATGGTTGCGGGTAGTGGTGGTCGATCCCGACGCCAATCTGGTTTCCGCTATGCGGGCCGGGGCGTTCGGGCTCCAGCATGGACGTGTGCTCATTCTCTATCCCGAGGGCGAGCGCTCGATTGACGGCGCCCCCAAGAGGTTCAAGAAAGGCGCCGCCATTCTCTCGATTCACATGCAGGTACCGATTATTCCCGTCGCCATCGCGGGGTTCTATGACGCCTGGCCGCGCGGAAGACCATTCCAGAAATTCGCGCCGCTGCGGATGAAGATTGGCGATCCCATTTTCCCTCCGCCAGAAGCAAATGCGTCTGAACCCGTTTATGAGAGGCTCATCACGGAGTTGAAGACGCAAATTGTCAGCATGTGGACAGAGCTGCGGCAAACCGGCCCAGAAACCACTCCATAGGACAACACGAGGAGGGCTGGAACCAAGAAAAGCGTTGACCGCGGTATTCGCATTCGTTGCACTCCTCAGCTATTTCGCCCGCGGATGCGTCTGGTCATACACTTCGAGCACATGCTTCATGGAGAGCTGGGTGTAGCGCTGGGTTGTAGACAGGCGCTCATGCCCAAGCATTTCCTGAATCGCGCGTAGATCAGCGCCTTCTTCCAGCATGTGAGTCCCGAACGCATGCCGCAAGGTGTGCGGATGCACATCCGGCGGCAGCCCCTTGGCCACAGCAATCTTCTTGACGATGCGGCCGGCGCTGCGCGTAGTCAATCGCCCGCCCCGCTGATTGATCAGCAACGCATTAGAATTTTTCTTTCGCTCCGCCAGCATTCGCAGACGCAGTGGCAAGTACGCCGCCAGCGCCGACTTCACCGAATCGCCGAAGGGAACAATGCGTTCTTTTTTCCCCTTGCCGCGAATCAAAATAGCCTCGGCACTGAGCCGGATGTCATCGAGATTGATGCCCACCAACTCCGAATTGCGGATACCGCATCCGTACAGCAGTTCAAACATGAGGCGGTCGCGTTCCGGGAAAGCTGCGACTTCGGGCATCGGCCCATCCAGCACTGTATTCATTTCTTCAATGGTCGGAACTCGCGGCAGTTTCTTGGGCAGCTTGGGCGTGGAAACCAGCGCCGCCGGATTCTGTTCGACAATTCCTTCCTGCGCCAGCCAGCGATACAGCGACCGCACCGCCGCCAACGACCGCGCCACCGAAGTTTTGCTCAGGCCTTTTTCGTAGAGATGAGACAGAAATCCGCGGATGGTCACATGATCAATGTGCCGCCAGTCACGCGATCCGATGTACGCAGCGAAGTTGTCCAGGTCGCCAGTGTAAGCCTTGATGGTATGCGGCGAAGCATTGAGCTCTCGCAACGACCGCAAAAACTGGTCAGCGGCCTTCTCGACGATGGTGCGCTTGGTGGTCGTTGTCATTTTCCCACCCGCGGAAACCCAGAGAAATCAATGGTGTTCGGTTTTCTCCGTGACTCCGTGTCTCCGTGGTGAATCATCTCGCCTTCGCCCGCGGATGATGCTTCTGATACACGCTCTTCAGTCGATCCAGCGCCACGTGCGTATACACCTGCGTCGTAGAAATATCCGAATGCCCGAGAATCGTTTGCACGGTGCGCAGATCAGCCCCATTTTCCACCATATGGGTCGCACAACTATGCCGCAACATGTGCGGACTGGCATGCCTCCCCATTCCCGCCGATGCCGCCTGCACCATCTGCCACACCCGCTGCCGGGTCAACTTGCGTGCGCCGCGCCCCAGAAACAGCAGCGGCGAATTCTGGCCCTTTGTCAGCACCGCTCTTGCGGTCTTCATATAAGAAGCCAACGACTCCTGCGCTGACTTTCCCAGCGGAACGATGCGCTCTTTGTCACCCTTGCCCCGCACCAGCACATAACCAAGATCCAGTTTCAAATCCTCAAGTTTGACGCCGACGATTTCTGACACTCGCAGCGCCCCGGCATAAAACACCTCCAACATGGCGCGGTCGCGCGCGGAAATTGCTTCGGCGAGCCGCCCCGAAACCCGCTGCGGTCCGCGCAGTACGGCTTCCACTTCATCGTGTGCCAGCGATTTGGGCAGCACCTTCCACTGCTTCGGCGAATCGATGTTCAAGGTCGGATCGTGCTCGATGTGCTTGTCGAGCAACAAATAACGATACAAATGCCGCAACGCGGAAAGTTTCCGCCCCACAGATCGCCCATCGACAGAGTTGGCAAACAATTCCTGAATGAAGTCGCGCACCTCGCTGCGCTGCGCATTGAGCAGCAAGCGCTTATGCTTTTCGAGAAATGCCGAAAACTGCCCGATGTCGGTCGCATACGCTGAGACCGTCAGTGGCGCCAGGCCTTTTTCTACTTTCAGATAATCGAGAAAGCCAGACACGACGCGAGAATTGGCCTCGGAAGGCACCAAGGAAGTATGCGCGTTATCGGACGCAGGGAGAAGTGACCAAACGGGTGCAACAGCCTTCCTCCGCGTTCTCTCCGGAAACACTCTGCGATCTCAGCGCTGAAGGTTTTCGCTCTAGACCTGCAACTCCTTCAGCAACTCCACCGCATACATCGCGCCTTCCGGCGTTTCTTCGTGCTTGAAATATGCAAAGACGTTTCTTTCCGCCACCAAGTGGTCGCGAATGCGTCCGATCATCGTCCGCCGCTCTTCCGGCGTATAACTCGGCTTGCGGTAGCGATAGTAGGCAAAATCCGCGGTGGTGACATCCGGCGTCACCCGCTCTTCGGTTTCGGCGATGCACAGCGCCCGATTGTTTTTCTTCAGGAGTTCGTAAACCTCATCCGCAAACCACGAAACATGGCGGAATTCGAAAGCCGAAGCAACGGCGCGCGGCAGGCCACGCAGAAATTCTTCAAGCAACCGAACATCCACTTTCAGGTTCGGTGGCAACTGAAATAACAACGGCCCCAGCTTCTCTGCCCGCGCCAGCGGTTCCACCGTGCTCAAAAACCGTGGCAGAAAGTCTTCCGTCCCCTGCAGGCGCTTGATGTGGGTGATGACCTGATGGGCTTTGACGCTGAGGCGGAAACCAGACGGAGTCTGGTCGATCCATTTCTGCGCCGTGGTTTCTTTCAACAGCTGGCGGAAGGTAAAGTTGACTTCGACCGCGTTGAGCTGAGTCGAGTAGTATTGCAGAAATTTCGTCTGCGCCAGTTTTGCAGGATAGAAAGCCGGCTTCCAGCTTGGATAGGCCCATCCGGAAGTGCCAGCATAGAGTCTCGCCATAGTTATCTCTTTCGCGTCTTCTTCTTCGCGGCGGTCCGTGAACCAGCAGCCGTCTTGCTCCTCGCCCGCTCAGGCGACGGCCCCTCCGCCTGGGCTGCAATATCAATCCCCGGCTTCTCTTCCACTCCCGCCAGCTTCGGCAATTTCTGTTTCAGGCTCAGCACCGGGGCAAACAGGTCGCCCATTTTCTCCACCCGTTTCAGTACCTGGCCGGCGTCGAATACCAACCGATCAGCATCTTTCTCTTTGAGCGTCAGTTCGACCTCCTCCCACTTCACCGGAGTCGATACCGTCGGACGTTCGCGCGCCCGCAACGAATAAACACCTATCGTCGTTTTATGCTCATCGTTCTGGCTCCAATCCACCAGTACCTTACCCACCCGCAATTCTTTCTTCATGTCAGAAACTACCAGGTTGCGGTGATCGTTCTCCAGCAATCGTGCCAGCGCATGGGCGAATGGCTTGGTCGAGTCGTAGGTGGTCGGCGTGTTCAGCGGAACATAGACTTGCAGCCCCTTCGATCCCGAGGTCTTGGGAAAACTCTGCAACCCGAAATGTTCGAATATCTCCCGCAGCCACAATCCCACCTGGCAGCACTGCACAATGTTGGCTGGCGGCCCGGGATCGAGGTCAAACACCATCATGGTTGGACACTCGATGTTTTTCGCCAGCGACAACGAAGGATGCAGTTCGAGCCCAGCCAAATTAGCAATCCAGATCAGCGTAGGCAGATCGTTGGCGAGAAGGTAGTTGATGTCGTGTCCGTTGCGTTCGCTCCAAATGGGCGCGGTCTTCACCCAGTCGGGCCGGTGCTTGGTGGCATTCTTCTCGAAAAAATATTCTTTATCAACGCCCTCGGGATAGCGTTTCAGCGTCAGCGGCCGTCCCGCCAGATGCGGCACCAGCACCGGCGCAATCCGAGCGTAGTAATCAACCACCTGCCCCTTGGTAAATCCCGCGGCCGGATAGAGGACTTTGTCCAGATTGGTCAGGCTTAAGTGCCTGCCGCCGATTTCTACGATTTGCGGTTTGCCTGCCATGATTACGTTAGATTATAGGGGGCCCATCAGTTTGAAACGAAGGAGTTTGGGCCTGGGGCAAAGGATCATGCGGTCTTTCGGTAGTTGACACTACCGGTGATGTTTGACAATCTGAGCTTGATCGTATTGGATCGAGGCAAGAAAACCGTGACCGCTAAGAATACTCGCCGCAAAACGGCATCAAAGCAGTTGGTCAAGTTGCTGGACGAACATCTTTCCCGATTCGCTCCTGCCGAGCGGGAAAGAATGCACGACAAGTTCGAAAGACGGATGGCTAACCGCCGCGATTCTGGCGCCAAGACTCCTTTGCCTTTGCGATCTGCGACTCGTTAAGCTGATAATCTTCTTCCAGAGCTCTTAAGAACTCATCCAAATCCATTTCTAATAGTGCTGCCACATTTCTCTCTAGCCTCCTTCGGAGTTGGCCCGCCTCAGAATCTGGTTGCTTCCGACCGCGGCCTTGCTCGATGCGCCGGACATTGTCAATTTCCTTCGATCTGTTGCCTTCGTCCTTCATATCGGCGCACCGTAGATCCTTGATGTGTCTTTTGACGCGCGCATAATACGGTTGCCACGCCACCCTATGCAAGGAAAAAGCGATACATCACAGGACCCGCCGGCCTATCCTTCCCGCCTTGGACCGCGCGATGCTTCAACATCCACTGCAAGCTTAATGCGTCCCGGTTTGACAACCCTCCCCTCCCCCACGTAATTTCAAACTTCTGCCCTACTCATACGTCCAACCGGCTGTGGAGGTCGAATGAAACGCCGTTTCCCAATATCTCTTGTCATCATCGCACTAACTTTAGCCGTCTCTTCCGCCGCGCAAGACCTTGCTTCCTTCGAAAAACGCATCACCGTCAAGAAGCTCGACAACGGCCTGACTGTGCTGATTTGCCAGCGTCCCGAAGCCCCGGTGTTTTCTTTCTACACTCACGTGGACGCCGGCTCGGCCCAGGATCCGCTGAACCAGACTGGCCTGGCCCACATGTTCGAGCACATGGCCTTCAAGGGCACCGACAAGGTAGGTACCAAGGATTACGCCGCAGAAAAAATCGCGCTCGCCAAAGTCGAGACCGCCTACGCCGCCTATATCGCCGAGCGCGACCAGCGCATGGATCGCGACCAGCAAAAGCTCAAGCAACTGGAGGCTGCCTGGCAGGACGCCATCAAAGCCGCCACCCAATACGTCATCCCCAACCAGTTCAGCGAAATTCTCGAACGCAACGGTGTAGAAGGCATGAACGCCTCCACCGACCTGGATGAGACCAACTATTACTATTCTCTGCCCCAGAACCGGCTGGAGCTCTGGGCCTATCTCGAATCCGAACGCTTCATGCATCCCGTGATGCGCGAGTTCTACAAAGAACGCAACGTGGTGATCGAAGAGCGCCGCAGGAGCGTCGACAGCAATCCCACCGGACGCCTGATCGAGCAGTTCCTCTCTGCTGCTTTCCAGGCCAGCGCCTATCACCGCCCCACCATCGGCTGGATCTCTGACCTGAATTCGTTTTCCGCGACCGACGCCATCCAGTTCTTCGACGAATATTACATTCCCTCCAACATGGTGGTGACCGTGGTGGGCGACGTGAAGGCGTCGGAAGTCATGCCCATGATCGAGAAATATTTCGGACGCATCCCGTCGCACCCCAAACCGGACGAAAGAGTCACCACCGAGCCGCCGCAGAATTCCGAGCGCCGCGTAGTGCTTCATGAACAGGCGCAACCGCTCTACCTCGAAGGCTATCACCGGCCCGACTACCGCGATCCCGACGACGCCGTGTACGATGCCATCACCGATCTCATGTCAGAGGGCCGCACTTCGCGGCTGTACCGCGCGCTGGTACGCGACCAGAAAATCGCATCCGCCTCTGCCGGCTTTAGCGGCCTGCCCGGAAACAAGTATCCGCACCTTTTCGCCTTCTATGCTTTCCCGCTCCCCGGTCATAAGCCGGATGAAATGGCCGCCGCCATTCACGCGGAAATCGAAAAGCTCAAAAAAGAAGACATCAGCGACGACGAATTGAAGATGATCAAAACCCGGGCCAAGGCGAACTTGCTCCGCAGCCTCGACAGCAACTCTGGCCTGGCTTTCGAGCTCGGCCTCAACCAGGCGCGCTACGACGATTGGCGAGAGTTGTTCCGGGACGTGGACCGTATCGACAAAATCACCAAAGCCGACATTCGCCGCGTGGCCAATAAAACCTTCACCGAAAACAATCGCACCGTGGGCATCATTGAGACCACGGCGCCCGCCTCGGCCGATGCCAGTCAGGGAGGTGCGCAGTGAAGCGACACCTCCTTTTAGTCATCACGCTCGCCGCCGGAATCGCCGCAATCCTTACTCCACCTCGCGCCCCCGCCCAAGCCACCGATTGGCAGCAGATCGCGATCCCTCCCTTGCCGGCATTCCACCCCCAGGAACCCAAGCGCATCGAGCTTCCCAACGGCATGGTCATTTTCCTGCAAGAAGACCATGAACTCCCGCTGATCGACGGCAGCGCGCGCATCCGTGGCGGATCCCGCTCCGTGCCTGCGAACAAAACCGGCATGCTCGACATGTACGGCGATGTCTGGCGCACCGGCGGAACCCAGTCACAGACCGGCGACCAGCTTGACGACTATCTCGAAGTCCGGGCAGCGAAAGTCGAGACCGGCAGCAGTGTGGATTCAACTTCCATTTCCTGGTCTTGCCTGAAAGCAGACTTCGACGACGTTTTCAAGTTGTTCACCGGCCTGCTGCGCAATCCGCAATTTCGCGCCGACAAACTTGATCTGGCGCAAAAGGGAATGGATGATTCCATTTCCCGCCGCAACGATGATGTCGGCGAAATCGCCGGGCGCGAAGCCGCCAAGCTGGCTTACGGCGCCGGCAATCCCTACACTCGCCAGCCCGAGTACGCCACCGTGGCCGCGGTCACCCGTCAGGATCTCATCGACTGGCACCATGCGCATGTTTACCCCAACAACATCATTCTGGGCATTGTCGGCGATTTCGATTCCGCCGCCATGGAAGCCATGCTCCGTCAGGTTTTCGGCGGATGGGCGAAAGGACCTGCGGACAAAGCCCCCGACATCGAATTCCATCCCGCCAAACCCGGCTACTATCTGATCCCGAAAACCGACGTAAACCAAAGCAACATTCGTATGGTGGAGCTCGGCATTCGCCGAGACAATCCCGATTACTATGCGACCCAGGTTTTCAATCAGGCGTTAAGCGGCGGCTTCTCTTCCCGTCTGGTGCAAAGCATCCGTACCGCCAAGGGTCTGGCTTACACCGTGGGCGGTGGAATCGGCAGCGCCTTCGATCATCCCGGCGTAGTCCGCCTCACAATGGGCACCAAGAGCGCCAGCACCGTCGAATCCATCCAGGCGCTTTACCAGGAACTCGACAAACTGAAGACCAATCCGATCTCCGACGACGAAATTAAGCGGGCCAAAGACTCGATCTTGAATTCCTTTGTCTTCAATCTGGATTCGCCCGAGAAAGTCTTGCACGAGCGAATGGCCTACGAATTCTACGGCTATCCCGCAGATTTCCTGGAGCGCTTCCGCTCCGCGGTAGAAAAAGTCCAGGCCGCTGACCTAGCCCGCGTCGCCGCCAAGTACGTTCATAAGGACCAGTTGGCGGTGCTCGTAGTCGGCAACCCACCGGAATTCGACAAGCCGCTCTCCACTTTGGGCGAGGTCAAGAATATTGACATCACCATCCCCCCGCCTCCGGCAGAGAAAGAGGAAACGCCCGCTGCCAAGCCCACTGCCTCTAACCCGGAGGGCAAAGCGCTGGCCGCCAAAGTTGTCGAGGCCTTGGGCGGGCTGCCAAAATTGCAATCGGTGAAGGCGCTGCAAGCCGACCTGACTGAGCAGGACGCCCAGGGCGGTCCGCCAAGCACCGTGCAAATCACCATCGCATTTCCCGATCGCATGCATGTGCAGGTACAGACCCCGCAGGGTCCGTTTTCCATCGTCGTAACTCCAGACGCTGGATTCATGTCCGCCGCCAGCATGGGAGTGCGCGATCTGCCCCCGCCCCAGAAAGCCGAAACCGTGAAACAGATTCACCGCGACCTGATTTACATCGGGCAGCATTTAGACGACCCGGCGTTCATCTTCGCTGCCGCAGGAACGGAGACGGTCAGCGGCGTCGAGACTCGAATCGTCGACGTCAGCGCCGGCGACATGGCCATCCGCTGGTTCGTGGATCCGAAAACCGGCCACGTGGTTCAGGAAGCGTACGAGGCGGTCGGCCGATCCGGCCAGATGCATGGCGAGACCGCGCTCTCAGACTGGAAAACCACCGACGGAATCACCTTGCCCGCCATGCATAAGAACAAAGAAAACGGACAGGACAGCAGCGTCGTGGAATTCACCAGGATCCAGTTCAACCCCACCATCGATCCCAAGCTATTCGAGAAGCCCGCAGCGGAGGCCAAGCCAGCGCAGTAGGGTCGATCAAGTCTCGGCAAACTAATCGATTCTTTCCAGCTGCTTTGCTCTCCCTGCGAACTCCGCGGCAGTTCTCTGCGCCCTCTGCGATTTAGGCTTTTGGCTCTCCGAGACCCGCAGCCCAGCATCCTCGTTTGACAACCAAAGCCTCCGGCCATATCATAGGTGGCGAACAAAAGGCGAATTGCCTCATGGCCACCCTCCCATTACTCCCCGATGCCAAGCCCAAACTTATCGGCATCGCCCGCCTCGCAGCCGAAGGTGAATCCCTTCGCCAGGGACACGACGTCGAATACTTCACCCTCCCCGTTCGCTCACTGCTGAACCGCTGCACCTCCGCCCGCATGCCCTTCACCTGGACCATCAATCCCTACCGCGGCTGCGAGTTCGCCTGCAAATACCGCTACGCCCGCTACACCCACGAATTCATGGAAATGCGCGACGCCGCGGACTTCGAGCAGAAGATTTTCATCAAACAACACACCGCTGAATTGCTGCGGCAGGAATTGCGCCACGTGAAACCGGGCGAAGAAATTGCCATCGGCACCGCTACCGACCCCTATCAGCCCGCCGAGCGTCGCTTCGAAGTCACGCGGGCGATTCTCGAGGAATTTTCCCGCCACCAGGGATTCCACATCGGAATCGTGACCAAGTCCCATTTAGTCGTACGCGATATCGATCTGCTGTGCGCAGTGACCGTTCATAACAAACTCTTTGTCAACCTCACCATCACCACCCTCAACCCGGACCTCGCCCGCATCCTCGAACCGCGGGCGCCGCGTCCCGATCTGCGCCTGCATGCCATGCGCAAACTCAATGAAGCAGGCGTGCCTGCCGGCGTCATTTGCGCTCCCGTGCTGCCCGGCATCACCGATTCCCCTCGTGACCTGGAAGCCCTCGTCCGTGCTGTCGCCGAAGCTGGAGGAAAATACATTTTCGCCAATTCCCTGTTTCTGAAGCCCTGCTCCGCCGCTGTCTTCATGCCATTTCTGGAAAAAGAATTCCCGCAACTGGTCGAAAGCTACCGCGAACGCTTCAAAGACCACGCATTTGTCTCCGCGCCTTATCGCAAACGCCTGTCACAACTGATGGCCCGCCTGCGCCAGAAATACGGCATTCGCACCGATTACGACCGCTACAGCGAACGCAGCCATCCCACGCCCGACCCGGAGGCCTGCGACCAACTGCAACTCTTCTGATCCGGCCCCGGCCCCGTACGTCGTACAATCGGTGCTGCCGGAGACATGACCACTAACTTTCGTACACGAAACCTGCCGCCGCCCGTTTTCCAGTACTTGTGCCTGGCAGTTCTATTTGCTGGGGCCATGCTGTTTCAGGTTCGCTACGCCCGGGACATTTGGCGCGCAGAGAAAACCGAGTTCGGCTTCGTAGCTCCCGCCACCGCCAGCGCCTCGCTCGAGATCGCGCGCTCCGACGCCGAGAAACGCGGCCTGCACCCCGGCGACATTCTGCTTGCGGTCAACGGACAAGCCTACATGGGGACCGCGCTCCTATCGGAAACCTACGCCAAAGCGCGTCCTGGAGATCAGATCAAACTCACCGTCCGCTCCACTTCCGGCGACCATGTTGTGACTCTCCCGGTGATGGCAGCAAGCCCTCCTCTGGGCCGGGTAATTTTCGACATGCTCCTGAACATTGCGGCACCCCTGGGTTGCGTCCTGCTCGCTTCATGGGTAGTGCTGGTGCGGCCCCGCGACGGGCTGGCATGGATTCTGCTCGGGCTCATGTTTTGTTTCTCCCAGTTGTTGACCTCATTCCAGATTGAGAGTTGGGGTCCCGGCTACCGCGACGTCGCCATGATGTATCGCTCCGCGCTTGGTTCCAGTTGGCCGATCTTCATGTTCCTGTTTGGCTTTTACTTTCCCGAGCCGTTCCCCTTTTACTCGCGGATGCGAGCCTGGCGCATTTGCATCCCGCTGCTGGTGATCGCGCCTCTTTTTGTGAATGTCTATTTCTTCGTCGCGATTTCCCTTGCCGATATGACCGACTACGCCCGCGCCCGGCAGATGGTTCAGCGCTTCCATCCTTTGCAGACTCCCTTGGCCATCTACACGTTTTGTGTTGTGGGTTTCGGCTTTTTTAGCGCCATCTTTACCAAGTCTGCCATTGCGATTTCGCCCGATGCCAAGCGCCGCCTTCGCCTGCTTTATTGGGGCGCGACCGTCGCCCTGTCTCCGCTGTTTGTGCTGACCATGGTTTCCCTGCTCCGGACGAAATCCATCTATGACATGTTTCCCGACTGGCTGATTGGCATTGCGTTGATCATGACCACGCTCTTTCCGCTCACCCTCGCCTACGTCATCGTGGTGCAACGCGCCATGAATGTGCGCGTCGTGGTCCGGCAGGGTCTGCAGTACGGCTTGGCCACGACTGGCATTCGGGTGCTCCAGTTTGTCGCCATTGCCGTTGTGATTGCGACCGCCTTCGCCTTGGGCAGCAAGTCCAACCAGGCTGGAAAAATGGCCGTCATCGCGATTGCAATCGCCGTGGGATTCGGCATCCCCAGGCTGGGAAATCGCTTGCGCACCTGGACCGACCGCCGCTTTTTCCGCGAAGCCTATAACGCCGAGCAAGTCTTAAGCGATCTCAGCGATCAGGTGCGCAGCATGGTCGAAACCCGCCCTTTGATCGAAACCGTCGCCACCCGCATTTCCGAGACCTTGCACATTCCTCAAGTTGCGGTTCTGCTGGGAGGCAGCGATCCTTATCGCCCCGCCTTCGCTCTGGGATACAACACTCCGCCCGATGTCTCTTTCCCGCCAGGCACGGGAACCGTGAAAGTGCTGCAGACCAATCGAGAACCTGCACGCGTTTATTTCGACGATCCCAGTTCCTGGCTGTTCCGCGATCCCGAGGTCAACGAGCAGGAGCGTGCCGGACTAGCCGACCTCCACGCCGAACTTCTTCTTCCCTTGAGTACCCGCGACAAGTTGCTGGGCTTCATCAGCCTCGGTCCCAAGCGCTCCGACGAACCCTACTCCGGAACCGATGTGCGATTGCTCAAGTCGGTCGCCGCCCAAACCGGACTGGCGCTCGAAAATGCCAGGCTGATGTCCGCCATCGCCGACGAAGTCGCCCAGCGCGAACGCCTCAACCGCGAAGTGGAAATTGCCCGGGAAGTACAGGAGCGGCTGTTCCCCCAAACCCTGCCTCCGATCGCGGGCATCGAATACGCAGGCGCCTGCCGTCCCGCGCTCGGCGTGGGCGGCGACTATTATGACTTTCTCGCCTTGCCCGGCGGACGGCTCGGCATCGCCATCGGCGACGTTTCCGGCAAGGGTATCGCCGCTGCCCTCACCATGGCCAGCCTGCAAGCCTCTCTGCGCGGCGAGGCCACACGGGGCTCAGAAAACCTTGCAACCCTGATGAGCCATGTCAATCACCTGGTTTACGAAGCTTCTTCTTCCAATCGTTACGCCACGTTCTTTTACGCGCAGTACAATCCCGCAACTCGTCAACTCACCTACGTGAATGCCGGACACAATCCTCCCATGTTGTTTCACCCTGCCGCCGGTGCGTGGCAGATTTCCCGCCTGGAAGTCGGCGGCACCGTGGTTGGACTGCTTGAGACCTTCCCCTACGAGCAGGGGAGTTTGACCATCGAGCCGGGAGATGTGCTCATTGCCTTCACCGACGGTATCAGCGAATCGATGAACCGCGCCGACGAAGAATGGGGCGAGGGACCGCTGATCGAGACCGTGAAGGCATGCGACGGTTTCACTCCTTCCGACACCATCGCCCGCATTATGAAAGCTGCGGACACCTTCGTCGCCGGCGCCAAACAGCATGATGACATGACGCTGGTCGTGCTCCGGGTCCGGGCTGAGAATGCATCCTCGTAGCGGCTGCAGCTTATAATGTCAGTTCCACCGATTGCATGAACTCTTCCCCTCCCCAAACCGTCCCCATTCCGCCGCGCCCTCCGAAACCGGGAGTGCTTGGCAATCTCCAGCAGTTCTGGCACCGCATCACCGAAGGCGTCGAACTCAGCGAACTGTGGAAGCAATTCAGCACCGACGCCCGCGCCAGCTATCGATTTTATGAGCGCGACTTCAAAGCTCGCGCTCCCGAGGACAAGAAGCGGGGCTTCTGGCATACCGCACAAGCATTCTCCTGGGCGATTCTCGAAAAGCTCACCCCTGCGCGGCGTGTGCTTCTGTTGCTGGGTGTGGTTTTGCTGATTTTCCCCGCCGGCGGCTACAGCCATCGTACGGAAGAGGGACACGTCGAATTCGTCGAATTCGATCTCCGCTTCTTAGGTGGAGCTTCTCTGTTCATGCTGCTAATGCTCGAAATTGCCGACCGCGTGGTGATGAAGCGAGATCTCGAAATCGCCCGCGACATTCAGCGTTGGCTGCTTCCCGCGACCCCGCCCGAAGTCCCCGGTTTGACCATGGCATTCGCCACACGGCCGGCGAACACGGTGGCCGGCGATTATTATGACGTCTTTGCACGGCCAGGGCGCGAAGGCGAACCCCTATTTCTGTTCGCCGTAGCCGACGTTGCCGGCAAGAGCATTCCCGCGGCCCTGCTCATGGCTACGTTTCAGGCTGGCCTCAAGACTCTTTCCGCAACTCCCTGCTCGCTGGCTGAACTGGTTGCCGGAATGAATCGCTATGCCAGCACTAACAGTCAGGATGGCCGCCGCTTCACCACGGCCTTCCTGGCCGAATACGATTCCCGCACCCGCGCTCTGACCTATATCAACGCCGGCCACAACACACCCATTCTGCGCCGCAGCTCTGGCGCCATCGAACGCCTGACCAACGGCGGAGTTCCTCTGGGTATTCTCGCAGATGCGCCTTATCAATCGGGCGCCGTCACCTTGCAGTCCGGCGACTGGCTGGTGATCTTCACCGATGGCGTGGTCGAAGCACTCAACACCAAGGGCGAAGAATACGAGGAAACCCGGCTTTTGAACGTGCTGCAAAACGGGATCACGGCTACGCCCGAGGAACTGCTTCGCCGCCTCATGACCGATCTCGACGCCTTCGTTGGCGCCACCCCGCAGCACGACGACGTAACCTGCATGCTGGTGAAGGTGACTTAGTTCTG
Organism: Terriglobales bacterium; assembly: GCA_049591935.1. Taxonomy (GTDB): domain Bacteria; phylum Acidobacteriota; class Terriglobia; order Terriglobales; family Acidobacteriaceae; genus JABCZH01. The sequence continues at coordinate 39,182 of JBAWFN010000010.1, forward strand.
AAATGCAGTTCGCGCCACCCCTGCCGCAGAAGTCTCCCGGAGCCTACAGCACCACGAAACTCACCAGAGTACTGCAATTGCAGCCCGGCGAGAACACCTTCACCTTGCCGGTTTTGGCGCCGGTTGGCACCGTGGTGGTAATAGCGGTCGCGGTGTTGGCGGTAATCGTTGCCTTCACGCTGCCAAACGTGACCTCGGTCGCGCTTCCGACGTTGGTTCCTAGAAGAGTGACGGTCGTCCCGACTTTGCCAAAGCCAGGCACTGCCTTCACGTACGACGCGAGGCCCTGATTCAGACTGAATATCGTGCCCACACTATCGAATCCCACTCCGCCGGTAGTACCGAACAAGACGCCGCTGGTGTGCTGCACCAGCCCACCGAACGGCTGGTCCCCGTCCGTGCCACCGTCGCCGCCGCTGAAGCTGTGGAGCGTTGTGGGCGTGCCCGCCGAGTTCATCTCAAAGATGTTGCCTTCGCCGAAAGTTCCACCGCCGAAGGTCGTGCCGTAAAAGTTTCCATCGCTCGCCTGGATCAGCCCGGCAACGGGTTCGTAGCCTTCCGACACCGTTGCGAAGCTGTGCAGTAGAGTGAACGCCCCTCCCGTAGTAATGGTGAAGACTTCGCCCAGGCCCGCGGCGCCGCCTCTGACGGTCGTACCATAAATCTTCCCGGAAGTCGCCTGCATCAGCACACCTTCCGGCTCCCACCCATCCGTATCGATGAAGCTATGCAGCAGCGTATACGCTCCGTTCGAGCTGATCTTGAAGACGGTGCCAAAGTCCGCCCCCGGACCCCCGGCAGTAGTACCGTAAAATTCTCCTGTACTTGCCAAAGTAAGTCCGGCAAAAGGTTCGTACCCGTCCGTCGTATTGTCGAAGCTGTGGAGGCTGGTGAAGGTTCCGCCCGCAGTGATCTTGAAAACCGTGCCATAGCCCGAACCGATGTCCCCGCCGAATTGAGTTGTACCGTAGTAAGCGCCGTCGACCCCTTGGATCAAGTCGCCATACGGGATCTCGCCGTCCATGCCGCTGAAGCTGTGCAGAATTTTCACGATGCCTGCCGTTGTAACCGAAAACACAGTCCCCAACCCGCTGGTCCCGCCCTCGGCGGTGGTTCCGTAGAACTTTCCGTTGGTGCCCAGCACCAGCCCGGTATAGGGATTTGCGCCATCTGGCGTATTAGCAAAGTTGTAGATCGTAGTCAGCGTTCCGCCTGGAGTCACCTTGAAAATGGTGCCGTCGTTGTGAGTACCGCCGTATGTGGTCGTTCCATATAAATTCCCATCAACGCCCTGGACCAGATTCTCCTGAAACGGCTGGTCCCCGTTGGGTCCGGTGAAACTCACGAGAGTTGTGAACTGGGCCGGGGAACTGATCGCCGTTGCCAGCACTAATAGAATTGTCATCGCCGAACTTGCAGCCCATCTCCGAGTGCGGTCTGCGCTGGTCATTTCGATCTCCTTATCGCCGTCTTCGGATTCGAATGCCGGGCGACTACTCCTCCGAAGGCGGCGCCTAGTTTACACCGATCTTTGTCGTTGGGGCAGAGTGAAAAGACTTGCATCTCAAAGCGGCAGCGGAGGGATCGCTCGGCCCGTCTCGTGGCTGATTCTCGGTCCCACCCAGCAGCACGACGACGTCACCTGCATGCTGATCAAAGTCGGGTAGGTGGGAACTCACGCTCCACCCGGAAAACCTCCGCGTCGTTGTAGAACCAGGCTGGAATCGACCCCGCGCCGGCAATTTCAGCATCCCTGAAAAGGCCAGTCGGGGACTCGATCATGGGCAGTCACGGCGAATTGCAGAGCAACCGGAAGTGGTACCGTTTTGACACCTTTTGTCACTTCGGTTGCCTTCCCGTGCCAACCATCCTATTATGGAAGCAACTGACCATCCCCTTACCCCTCCGGGGATAGCTCTCAGCGTGCTGTAACGCAAGCTAGTTAGGTGCCGGATCGTTTGGTCACCATCCTTGCGTTCCGATGGTAATTGAATTGCCCATTATGAAACTGACTGATCGAAACTCACCCTGCGGGAGGTAGACTGCGAAATGCAAAAGAAACAAAGGGGATTTTCACTGATCGAATTGCTGATCGTGGTGGCCATTATTTTGATTATCGCCGCCATTGCCATTCCAAACCTGTTGCGGGCACGTATTGCCGCCAATGAATCGTCGGCCGTCAGCTCCATTCGTACCATGAACACCGCCCAGGTCACTTTCCAGTCGACCTATCCGACGGTGGGTTATGCCGGGACTGTCGCAGCCCTAGGACCGGCCGCGGCTACCGGTTGCACAACGCCCAATTCAAGCAATGCCTGTTTGGTGGATTGGGTCGTGTCCCAGGCCAGCGTTGCAGGCACTGCCAAGAGCGGCTACTGGTTCAGCGATACACCAGTTGCTGGCGGACCAGGAGGCATCGTCCCTGGCTACACCCTGAGCGGTATCCCGGCCTCAGTTAACCAGACCGGGGTGCGCGGCTTCTGCTCGAATGAAGATGCTGTGATTCGCTTCAAAGCGGTTGGAAGCGCGCAGGTCACCACCGAGGCTGGTTGCGCGGCCTACACGGCCCTTCAGTAGACAAGAGGTTCGTAGATGAATATCGACGAGGTCCTGGGGAGCAGCGGCTGAAACCGCTGCTCGTTTCGTCTTTAATGACCATTTGATCCCTTGATCTTTTGTGTGAACTGCATCCCTCTCTCGCGCCCGATCTCACTCCCGTCCCAAATTGACACAATTTGTCATCCCAAAGTCAAAATTTGACAGCCATCCCCTCTCAAATGCATCCGAGCAGAACGGCGGCACCGGTTTGATGCTCCTTGATCATTGAAAACACACTGGTTTCAGTAGTCCCATCCCGAAGGCTCACAACTCTGGTTCTGGCCGATAAAGTGCGAAGTAACAGCCAGCGGGTCGATAAGACCAAACTTCAAACGGAGAAGGGGAGAGAAACAAAATGCGGAAACAGAAGGGTTTTTCACTGATTGAGTTGCTGATTGTGGTCGCGATCATTCTTATCATCGCAGCCATTGCTATTCCGAACCTGTTGCGGGCGCGCATCGCGGCCAACGAGTCGTCTGCGGTCAGCTCTGTGCGTACCATGAACACTGCTGAAGTCACTTACCAATCAACCTACCCGACGGTGGGCTATAGCACAACCCAAGCCGCCCTGGGGCCGGCCGCCGTGACCGGTTGCACTACGCCGACTTCAACCAACTCTTGCTTAGTCGACTGGGTCGTTGCCCAGGCCAGCGTCGCTGGCACGGCGAAGAGCGGTTTCTGGTTCACCGAAACACCCAATGCTGCCGGCGCGGGAGGAATCATCCCGGGCTATACCCTGAGTGGCATCCCGGCGTCAGTTAACCAGACCGGTGTGCGTGGCTTCTGCTCGAACGAAGATGCAGTAATTCGCTTCACCGCGGTTGGTGCCTCTCAAGTCACCACCGAGGCGGCTTGCGCTGCGTACACGGCCCTGCAGTAAGTCTTAATCGGCGAAGTACCTGGGGGAGGGTACAAGCCAGGGAGCAACGGAGCAATCCGTTGCTCCTTTGTTTTTTTGGCGGGACTCCCGCTGCCTGCTCTCGCATTGAGACCAATCGGGGCGCGCAATGACGTTAACTGTCATCCAGGTACGCGATGGCGACCTCGGAGTGTGCAGACCTGATCTAAATCATTCATCCTGTTGATATTCAGTTGCCGCTACGGTCTGGTCAGGGTGGCCAGCAACGTGCTGTTAAATACGCGGGCAACAGCAATGTATCGCAGGCAAAAACCGGGATCGAGTACTCAGGGGTTCTCGCTGATTGAACTCCTCATCGTGGTGGCCATCATTCTCATCATCGCCGCGATTGCCATTCCGAACTTGCTGCGGGCAAGGATTGCAGCCAATGAATCTTCTGCGGCCAGTTCGGTTCGCCGCATCGCAACTTCCGAGATCGCCTACAACGCGGCCTATCCTACGGTGGGATACTCGCCGGACCTGGCCAGTATGGGCGGACCGGCCACGGGTTGTGCCCCCACTTCAACCACCGCTTGCATTCTGGATAGCGTCGTGGCCAGCGGCAGCAAGGGTGGATACCAGCTTAATGCGGTTGGCTTCAATGGCGGCGCTGGTCCCAACAGCACCTTTGTGGGGTCCTCCGCGCCCATCTCGTTCAACGTCACCGGCGTACGGAATTTCTGCATCGTGACTGACGGCGTCCTGCGCGACCAACCCGGAACTTCCGGCGGTGTTCCCGCGCCTGACGTTGCCACCTGCATGGGTTACGCCTCTGCCCAATAAGCCCGACCGTCCCTTTACCTTCGTAACCTCGCGTACCCCGGCTGCCATCTCGCGCCTACGCTCATTTTGCTTATAATTTTTGCTGCGCAACCCATGTTTCCGAACCGGTTCTCCTAAATGGCGGCCATTGAGATCCTTGGTCTGACGAAGACTTACCAGGTGGGCTTCTGGCGAAAACGGCCGAAGTGCGCCTTGCGTCCTCTTCACCTTCAAGTGGACGAAGGCGAGATTTTTGGTTTCCTCGGTCCCAACGGAGCCGGAAAAACCACCACCTTGAAGCTGCTCATGGGTCTGGTATATCCGACTGCGGGTTCAGCCCGCATCCTGGGCAGCGAAGTCAACGACCCGCGCATGAAAGCCCAGATCGGATTCCTTCCCGAGCAGCCCTATTTCTACGACTACCTCACCGCCGCGGAGTTGCTTGAGTACTACGCGCAACTCTCCGGCATTGCCGCCAAGGACCGTAAAATCCGTGTCAGCGAGGTTCTGGCCCGCGTCGGCTTACCGGACGTTGGCGGGATGCAGCTGCGAAAATTTTCCAAAGGCATGTTGCAGCGCGTAGGCATCGCTCAAGCCATCCTGCACAACCCGCGGCTACTGTTTTTCGACGAGCCCATGTCCGGTCTTGATCCCATCGGCCGCCGCGAAGTTCGTGACTTGATGGAAGAACTCAGACAAGCCGGCAAGACCGTCTTTTTCTCCACTCATATTCTTTCCGACGCCGAGGCCCTCTGCGACCGCGTGGCCATCATTCATCAAGGCGAGTTGCGCGGCGTAGGCGCGGTCGCCGACCTGACTTCCAGCGTCGAGGGCAAAGTGGAAGTGATATGGCAAGGCAACGCAGTGCCCGCCAGCATGAAGACTTTGGCCCCGAACTGCCACGTTACCGGTAACACCGTGCGCGCCGTGATCCCCGAGGCCAGCCAGGACGCGCTCATGGACGCCCTGCGCCGCGACCGCCTGCGCATAGTTTCGGTGACACCCATCCGGACTTCCCTGGAAGAATATTTCGTGCAGAAGCTCAAGCCCTCTGAGGCTGCCGCCGGAGTGCGCTCATGAGCTCCCCCATTCCCTACATCGCCTCCAACACCTTCCGCGAAGCCGTCCGCGATCGCGTGCTTTACAACCTGATCGCCTTCGCCGTGCTGATGTGCGGAGCCTCTATTCTGGTGGGCCAAATCTCCATCGGCATTGAGCGCCTGGTGGTGATCAATCTCGGCCTCACTGCCGTCTCACTGTTTGGCATGGTCATCGCCATTTTCATCGGCATCGGCCTGGTGTCGAAGGAAATTGAAAAGCGCACACTCTACACCGTGCTGTCGCGGCCCGTCCAGCGCTGGGAGTTTATCGTTGGCAAGTTCTTTGGCTTGGCCGGGACTTTGGTAGTGAACACGTTCTTCATGGCCATCGGCGTCTTTCTGGCCTTGCTCTACGTGTCGCAGCGCTTTCAGGCGGCGGATGGCTGGGTGTTGGTGGCGTTGTACTTCATCGTCCTGCAATTTCTCATCATCACCGCCCTGGCGCTGTTCTTCTCGTCATTCTCATCGCCCTTGTTATCGGCGGTGTTTGCTTTCTCGTTGTTTGTCATCGGAAGTTTCGCCGAAGACCTGCGCGGATTCGCCGCCATGGCCCAGGGGGCTACACGCTGGCTGGCTACCGGCGCCGCCTATCTGGTACCGAACTTTTCGTCGCTTAACGTGATCAGTTCGGTCGCCCATGGACAGGGCGTTGCTGGAACTCTCATCCTCAGCGAAACCGCCTACGCGATCGTCTACGCGGCCATGGCTCTGTGCGGCGCTGTCCTGATCTTTGAACGCCGCAATCTGAAATGAAACCCTCCCGCACCATCACGATTGCGGCCAGCACGCTGCTGCTGCTCTGCATGTTCACTTCGGTGCTCCTGCTGCGCCAAGTCGACCGCTTGCGCGGAGGCGCCACTTTGCAGGAGGTTCTCTACATTTCCTCTCCCCAGGCCTTGAAGCGTCTGAGCCTGGGCTACGACGGCCTGCTGGCCGATGTTTATTGGACCCGCGCCGTGCAATACTTTGGCAGCAAGCACTTTGCCGGAGCCCAGCACTATGACCTGCTGGCTCCGCTGCTTGAAATCACCGCCGCCCTCGATCCCCACTTGACCGTGGCTTACGAATTTGGCGCAAACTTCCTTGCCCCCAAACCTCCGAATGGAGCCGGCCAACCACAGCGCGCCGTGGAGTTGGCGGAGTTCGGCATTCGCAACAATCCCAAGGACTGGCGGCTGTACTACGATCTCGGATTCATCTACTACATGGACCTCAAGGACTACGCTCACGCGGCTGACGCCTTCGGGCGTGGCTCCGAGGTTCCCGGCGCCCATCCTTTTCTGCGTGTGATGGCGGCCCAGATGGCGCAACACGGCGGTGAACTCCGCATGGCACAAATGCTGTGGGCAACCACCTACCAGAGCACGCAAGACCGCGACGTCCGCGCCAATGCCGCTACTCACTTGCGCGCCTTGCAGGTGGAAGAGGACGTCACCAACCTTGAGAGCCGGGTGGCCGCATATCGCGCCCAGACCGGACACCTGCCTTCCGGTTTTTCTGATCTGCAAGGGGCAGGCTTACTGCATGAAATTCCCGTGGACCCGTTCGGCCACACCTACAAACTGACCAGCGACGGACGAGTCGAAGTCCGCACTCCCGACGATTTCCCGTTTCTCACCAAAGGCACGCCGCCGGGATACGTCGCCCCACCGCCGAAGTTCTTGCCCTCCGACTAGAGTGAATCATCCCTCACTGCGTTAGCAACTCGTCCGCCGTCCGTTGCGCCTGATCGAGATCATTCGTGAGCTGTTTCGCTTTGTCGAGAGCGGCCTTGGCTTCGGCAGAATGTCCCGCCTGCTCCTGCGCCCGCCCCAGCAGAACATATCCGACCGCCGTGGGTTCAACCGACATGGCACGCGAGTACAGGGCAATCGCCTGCTCCAAGTCTCCGCTCTTCTGAGCCAGTAGTCCCATGCCGACCAGCGCCCCTGCCTTGTTCGGATCCAGCCGCAACGCCTCTGCGAAATTTGCTTTCGCGCGCGCGTAGTCGTGAAGCTGCTGGTACGCCGCTCCCATATTGCTGTAAGCATCCGCCTGCATCGAGGAATCCGAGCTCAGCCGCAGCACCGCTTGAAACTCTTCCACCGCCTCCGGCACATGCCCATGCCGCTGGTCATAGATCCCCAGCCCCAAATGAATTCGCGGATCGTCATCGCGCGGATCAATTGCCTCGCGGAATTGCTGTACCGCTTCGTCGTAGCGTCCCTCGGCGTCATAGGTCACCGCCAGATTGAAATGCGCTTTGTAGCTGCGCACGCTGGTTACCCGCAGCGCGTAAGACCACAGCGTTTCGCTGTCACGCCAGTAGCCGATCTGCCGATAGGTCAGCACACTCAGCACTGCAATCGCAGCCAAAGCTGGTACCGCAAGCCACGCCGCCGAAATTCTCCTGCTGTCCCCCCATTCGCCTACTCCCCAGCACACCATCACAAATAATCCGACGAACGGCAGATAGGCGTAGCGGTCGGCCATGGCCTGCTCACCCACTTGCACCAACCCAATCATGGGAACCAGCGCCCCCAGAAACCAGAACCATCCAGTCACGAGATAGCCGTGCCGTCGATTGCGGATGACGAAGGCAGTGACAGTTAGCAGCAGCGCAGCCGACGCAATCACCTGCCAGAACCTCAACAGATCGAGCGGATGAGGATACAAAGGCGAAAGTGACGCCGGCCAGAACGCTTTTCCGATGTAGCGAGAATACGAAACAATGGCGTTCTCGAGTCTCAGCCAGAACGGATACAGGATGGGAGAATGAATCGCGCCGCCAGCCTTCTGCGCCTGCATGGTGACAACGGCACTCGCCAGCGACATCAGAAAGAATGGCAGTTTTTCCAGGAGTAGCGCCGGCGCCTTCCCCGGATCGCGCGAGAATCTCCCCAGCGGCCAGTAATCCCACAACAAAAGCAAGAACGGCAACGTAATCACTTGCGGCTTGCTCATCAGCCCGCAGGCAAACAGCGCCGCCACCAGCGTGTATCGCCCCACCGCAGGACGGCGCGCGTACCATCCGTAGGCCAGCAACGCCAGCAAAAGAAACATCATGCTGAGCACGTTCTTTCGCTCCGATGCCCAGGCCACCGACTCCACATTCACCGGATGCAGCGCAAACAGCGCCGCTACCATCAGGCTGCGCCAGGTAAATCCCGTAGCCGATTGCAGCAACAGAAACAGCAGCACCGCATTCAGCGCGTGCAGAATGACGTTCGTGTAGTGATGGCCCACCGGATTCAGCCCGAACAGTTGCGCATCCAGTGCGTGCGAGAGCCAGGTCAGCGGGTGCCAGTTGGCCTCGTAATAATTGGTGAAAGCCCACTTCACCGTATCCCAGTTCAGCCCCGCCAGCACATGCGGGTTGCCGGTAATGTAATGGTCGTCATCGAAATTGACGAAGGCATTGCGATTGACTGGGTTGTAGACCGCAAGAGTCGCCGCCACCAGAACAAGGCAGAGAATCACCGTACGTTGTTGTGGAGACGAAAAAATCCCCGCCGAATCAGACAAAGGCTTCGCGGATTGAATCTTGACGGCGGCAGCGGACAAAGGTTTGTCTCGTTTCCGCCATTATAGGGATGGCCGCACCCACTGGTGCGTGCCCGAACCACGGAAGCACACCTTGGTCACATCGCAGAGTCTCATGGAAATCGGCAGAAGGCCGGACATTTACACTGGAAGCCGGCTCCATGGCTGAATTGCCGAATCCCGGCATCTACGGTAGCACCGTACGCTGCTGGCGCGAGACCCGCGCCGCGCGCGGGCGCGTCGTCGCCGTCCGCCGCCTTGCGGGATTGGCTTGGGAATTCCTCCGTGATTCCCTGCCCGCGCGTCGCCGTCAACGCTACGGCGACATGGACTACGACTGGGACCATCGCGTTGACACCACCACCGCCACCGTTAACTGGCGCGATCGTCTGCTGGGCCTGTTAAACTCGCCTTACCAGCCGACCGATCCAGCCCTGTTTCAGGAAATGCTGGCGAGCCTGAACCTCGACTTCCGTGATTTCACTTTTGTCGATATCGGCTCGGGCAAAGGACGAACTCTGCTCATGGCCTCCGACCACCCGTTCCGCCGCATCGTCGGAGTCGAACTTCTGCCGGAACTGCATCGCGTGGCTCAAGAGAACATCCTCAAATACAAGAGCGATTCGCAGCAGTGCTTCGCCCTGGAGTCCCTTTGCGACGACGCCCGAGAATTTGTCTTTCCTCCCGAGCCAACCCTGCTCTACCTGTTCAACCCGCTGCCCGAACCAGGATTGGTCCAACTGATCGCGAACTTGGAACGGTCCTTGCGAAAACATCCACGACAGCTGTTTGTGATTTATCACAATCCAGTGCTGGAGCAGGCGATGGCAAGCCGGGGTCTGAAGAGGATCGGGGGCACACATCAGTATTCGATCTTCCGCAGGTAAGAGTATGGGGAGCTTTCAGGCTTGCCGCTCAGCCGACTAGCTGGTAGACTAGTTGATAAGGAAACGTCAAATGATGACCGTTGGGGCGTTCGACGCAAAGACCCATCTCAACGCTTTGCTGAAGAAAGTATCCAAAGGCGAGACCGTCCGCATTACTCTGCGCGGCGTCCCCATCGCGAAGCTTGTTCCTGCCGACGAGGGAGATCGGGTCAACCTCAAAGAGGTGGTTCGTGACATTCGTGCGGCCCGCAAGGGCGTCACCCTCGGAAAGATTTCCATTCGAGAATTAATCGATGAAGGCCGACGCTACTAGAAGCCTGGTCTTGGACGCCTCCGTTCCTCTGGCTTGGTGCTTTGAGGATGAAAGCGCCTCCCTCCCCGAGCGCGTACTCGACGTACTGGAAACGGGAACCGAGATGCTGACGCCTTCCATTTGGCCGTTGGAAGTGGCCAACGCTCTGCTGATCGCCGAACGCCGCAAACGCATTACGAATGCACAGGCCACGGCCTTCCTCCAACGCATTTCCAAGCTGCCGATTTTAATTGAGCCAATCTCTCCTAATCGGGCCTTTGAGCACATCCTGCAAGTTGCACGGCAGTATCAGCTCACAGAATATGACGCTGCCTATGTGGAGCTTGCCTTACGCCAGGCCCTGCCGCTGGCAACGCTTGACTCCAAGTTGCGACGCGCTGCCCAGTCGGCAGGCATCCCCTTAGTCGAGTAGGGTTGAAGTTGGATGAGGCGCTCCGGAAGAACATCGAAAGCCAAGCGGAGCACGCGCACAGATTGGAACAAGCTGCGCCGCATGAGCAATGCCCAGATACATCGCGGAATCGCCTCCGACCCCGACGTCCGCCCGACTGATGAAGCCTTCTGGAAAGATGCCAAGGTGGTCTGGCCCACGCCGAAAAGCATTGTGACCATGCGGCTCGATGCTGACCTACTGGCCTGGTTCCGGCAACAGCGCGGCTATCAAACCCGCATCAACGCCATTCTGCGCGCGTATATGAAGGCGCAGGAGTCCGGGGGATCGACCTAGACCCTCGTGTTTCAGAAAGCTGGAGTCAAAAGTCGTAGACTGGTTTTGTGAATCTACGTTTCATCTTCGTACATATCCTCGCCGCTTCGCTCGCAGCCCCCTCCATCCACTCCATCGCCTCGGCTGTCGACGCCCGTTACAACCATCTCCAAGCCCTGCAAGCTGACTTCACCGAAATCTATCGCGGGGCCGGAATGGAACGGACTGAATCGGGAACACTTTGGTTAAAAAAACCTGGCAAGATGCGTTGGCAATACCGTTCTCCCCGAGAGAAGCTGTTCGTGAGCGACGGCAAGGACGCCTGGTTTTATGTGCCGGGTGAGCCTCAGGTGCGGAGGACGCCAGTGCGACAACTCGATGATCTCCGGTCGCCACTGGCGTTCCTCCTGGGTAAAACTAAGCTGGAAAAGGAGTTGTCCGGACTCTCGTTCGCACCCGATATAACTCTCTTAAAGGCTGAAAATGTCGTCTTAAGGGGCGTGCCATCGGCTATGGCCGGCCAGGTCAGCCAAGTGCTGCTCGAGATCACGCCAGATAGCTGGATCGATCGCATCATATTGGAGGGGACGGATGGCTCTAGCACGGAATTCCGCTTCCAGCGGCAAACCGAAGATGGGAAAATCGATGACCAGAGCTTCCGCTTCTCGGTGCCTCCGGGAGTCGAGGTGATCGACGGCAGCTTCGCGCCGTGATCGCGCTTCAAGTATATTAGTTTCAATGTCTTGGGTTCGCTTCGCCGTCCCCGCTCGAGCCCGTTACCCCCGGAACGCTTTGACGGGCATTTAACACAGGTTTCGCAATACCGAATGTTAAACTTGTGTGGGGAGAGCGATAGCCGGACGACAGCATGGCCGAATTCCTGATCAAAGCAGCCGACGAACGCGGACACCTTCTCCAGCAGGTGGAGAATGGTTATTCCGAGGCCGAGGTTCACGACCGCCTGGTGCAGCAGGGGCTCCTGGTTTACTGGGTCAAGCCCCGCACCCTGCTTTCCGGAGACCTCACCGTCCGGCGGCGCGGCAAAGTCAAACAGAGTCAGTTCGTCATCTTCAATCAGCAGTTTCTGACTCTGATCAAAGCTGGCCTGCCCATCCTCAACTCGCTCGACCTGCTGATCAAGCGGCAGCGCAACAAGTATTTTCAAAGTCTGTTGCAGAACGTTCGCGACCGGGTCAAAGGAGGCGAACTGCTCTCTGACGCCTTCGCCGCGCAGGGCGCATTTCCCCGCATCCATTCCACCACCCTGCTGGCCGGCGAAAAAAGCGGCAACATGGAAGAAGTTCTCGCCCGCTACATCGCCTTCCAAAGACTGGCCCTGACTTTCAAGAAGAAGCTGGCAGTCTCGCTGGTGTACCCCACGTTGCTGGTCACCGTGGTATTTGGCATGATGATTTTCTTGGTGACCTACGTGGTGCCGCAGTTTGCCAAACTTTACGAAGACATGCACGCCCAGTTGCCGCCCATCACCCTGGTCATGCTCGACATCGGCACCCACGCTCAGGCCTACGCCCCCTTCGCCGTGGTCGCTGTCGTGATCGCAGTCCTGGCCTTTTGGTATTGGCGAAAAACCGACAGGGGTGCGGTAGCCATTGATGGTGCTATCTTGAAGCTTCCCCTGCTGGGCGAGATTTGGTTGAAATACCAGGTGGCCAGCTTTTCCCGCATGCTCTCCACTCTGCTGGCGGGAGGCATGCCGCTAGTGCCTTCGCTCGAAACTGCCGGCGCTTCCATGAGCAGCCGCCGCATCCTGAACGGTGTCAATGTTGCCGCGGTGCGGGTGCGCGAAGGTCAGGGGCTGGCCAAGAGCCTGGAAGAACAGAACATGTTCCCTGATTTGTCGGTAGAGATGATCGAAGTGGGCGAGTCCACCGGCGCTTTGCCGGCGATGCTGAATTCAGTTGCAGAATTTTACGAGGAGGATGTGCAGACCGCGCTGGGCGCGGCCATGGCTTTGATCGAGCCCGTCATCCTCATCATTATGGCGGTGTTTGTGGGCGGAATCCTGATCTCGTTGTACCTGCCCATTTTCACCCTGGGATCAAGCATTCGCTAGTGAACGGCCTTAACCCTGGAGTCGGAAGGTGCGCATATAAATGGCAGGCACAGCAGAGAATAAAACCGTATTCGTAGGCGGGGGCAACGGCGCTCCCGTGGTTCCCAGTGAAGAACTGGAAAAGGCGCAGGATATCGCCCGCCGCTATCGCTGCCAGTTCGTCGACCTGCACAACTTCCAGCTCCATCATGACCTGTTTAAGAACATCCCCGTCCACCTGATGTTCCGCTACAACTTCGTCCCCCTCGAAGAAACCGAGGACGGGCGGCTGGCCATCGCCATTGCCGACCCCAGCCAGTTGATGATGATCGATGAGATCAGCCTGCTGCTGGGCAAGCGCATTATCACCAAAGTCTCCACTCTCGGCCAGATCACCGAAATCCTCAAGAAAACCGAACAGTCCAAGCGTGTGCTCGAGGATGCCAGCGAAGGCTTTGCTCTGGATGTGATCCACGAAGACGAGGCTGGCGGCGACGAGAGCATTTCCATCGACCGCCTGACCGCGCAGGGCGATATCAGCCCCATCATTCGTCTGGTCGACACCACCATCTTTACTGCTTTGCAGCGCCGCGCCAGTGATATTCATATCGAGACCCGCGACGACTCCGTCTGCATCAAGTTCCGCATTGACGGCGTGCTCACCCAAGCCATGCCCCCCATCGCCAAGGAGCACCACTCCACCATCATTTCCCGTATCAAGGTGATGAGCGAGTTGGACATCTCCGAGCGTCGCGTCCCCCAGGACGGCCGCTTTCGAGTGAAGTACGGCACTCCCGAGCGCCCCATCGATTTCCGCGTTTCCATCATGCCTTCGATTCACGGTGAAGACGCCGTGCTCCGCGTGCTCGACAAGGAGTCGATGAGCGAGAAGTTCCACAAGCTCACACTCGACGTGGTGGGCTTCGATGAACAAGACTTGCGGCAATTCCGCCGTTACATCAAAGAACCCTACGGCATGGTGCTGGTCACCGGGCCCACGGGCAGCGGCAAGACCACCACCTTGTACGCCGCGGTCAACGAGATCAAGACCGACGAAGACAAGATCATCACCATCGAAGACCCGGTGGAATATCAGATTCGCGGCATCACCCAGATTCCGGTCAACGAGAAAAAAGGTCTGACCTTCGCCCGTGGTCTGCGCTCCATCCTGCGCCACGACCCCGACAAGATCATGGTCGGCGAAATCCGCGACACCGAGACTGCACAGATCGCCATTCAGTCCGCCCTCACCGGCCACCTGGTCTTCACCACCGTCCACGCCAATAACGTGGTGGACGTCATCGGCCGCTTCCTCAACATGGGGGTAGAGGCTTACAACTTCGTTTCCGCGCTGAATTGCATTCTGGCCCAGCGCCTGGTCCGGCTGATTTGTGAATCCTGCCGCACCCAGACGGAATATGACAAGGAGACCCTCCAAGCCAGCGGCCTCGATCCTGAGCAATGGTCCAAAGTCGCCTTCTACGAAGGCCAGGGATGCATCGAGTGTGCCGGCACCGGGTTCCGCGGCCGTACCGCGATTCATGAACTGCTGGATCTCAGCGACCGGGTGCGCGAACTGATCCTGCTCAAGAAGCCGACTTCGGAGATCCGCCGTGCTGCCCGCGAAGAGGGCATGCGATTCCTGCGTGAATCCGCCCTCGACAAAGTGAGATTGGGCCTGACCACGTTGAAGGAGATCAACAAAGTCACCTTCATCGAAAGCAACAGGTAAAAGAAACACGGACCACTGGCTACGGCTGCCGTCCTTTCGGCCAGTCCGCCCAGTGCCCTTCGAGATATTGCAATTATTCGTACCGCAGCGTTCTACTGATAGGTACGGGGAGTAGTGTCGGCAATGGCTTTGACATCGAAACCGAGGCTGGCCTGCGAAGTCGCAGCCGACCGCGTTCTCGCCGCTCGGGCTTCGGAACCGGGTACGGTGGATCGGTGCGCGGCCAGCGAACTCGCGCCCGGCTGCGTGGTCCCCGACCTGGTCGAGGCTAATGTGCGCGACCGCGGCCGCATTCTCGACTCCATCCGCCAGACTCTGGACAGCCTGGAAGGCCGTTCCCGTGACGTGATCGCGGTCCTGCCCGATGCCGCCGTTCGCGTAGTGCTGCTCGACTTTGAGACCCTTCCCAGCAAGCGCGACGAAGCCGAAGGCGTGGTCCGCTTCCGGCTGAAGAAGTCGCTTCCCTTTGACGTGGACAAAGCCAAGATTTCCTATCACGCGCAGCCTGCCACCACCGGACTCCGCGTGGTCGCCGCGGTGGCCCTCGCCAGCGTCATCGAAGATTACGAGTCCATCTTTCGCGAGGCTGGCTACAGCCCCGGAGTGGTTTTGCCTTCCATGCTGGCAGCCCTGGGCGCAGCCGATGCCGATCGCCCCACGCTCGTCGTCAAAGTGGATGCCCGCACCATCGGCATCGCCATCGTCGACAAGCAGCAACTGTTGCTTTTTCGTAACCTTGAAAACCCGCGCGGAGTCACCATTTCAGGCGAGCAATTGGCGGAAGAAATTTATCCCTCGATTGTGTTCTTTCAGGACACCTATCGCCTGAACATCGAGCGCATCTTCGTCGCCGGTTTGTCGGACGTCACCGGAGCCGTGCCCGCCCTGCGCGCGCAAACCGGGGCAGAAGTCCACGAACTCGTCGGAGCCGCGCAGCTCGGCAGCGGCGCCGGATCGGTCCCGAAATGGAGAATGGCCGGAGTGGTGGGGGCGCTGCTTTCCTGAGATGCGTGTGGCCATCAATCTCGCGACCCAGCCTTACGAGGATGCCCGGCGCTTCTGGTTCCGCTGGGGCGGAGCCCTGGTGGCGCTCGCCATCGTGACCCTGGGCCTGGTTTATTTCACTCTGCTGGGCTGGGTCACCGCCGCCAAGGATAAAAACCTGATCGCTCAGAACCTGCACCAGATTGCGGATCGTGACGGCGACAAAGCGGCCGCGCAAGCTCTCATGAATCTTCCCCAGAACAGCGTGACCCGTGACCGGTCGCAGTTCCTGAATACCCTGTTCTACCGCAAGTCCTTCTCCTGGACGCAGGTGTTTGAGGAACTGGAGAGGGTCATGCCGCCCCGCCTGCATGTCATCTCCATTCAGCCTGAGTTCGCCCCGGACAATGAACTGGCTATCAAACTGGTGGTGGCAGGAGACTCGCGCGATCGCGCCCTGGACCTGGTGCGCAAGATGGAGGAGTCGCAACATTTTCAGCAAACCCAGATCGAACAGGAAAGCACGGAAGCCGGCTCCGGCGCCACCGCGGGAGACACCGTGAAGTTCAACATCAGCGCGCTCTACGTTTCCGGAGCCACGCTTCCCGCCGGCGCCGCGCAGAGCAAATCAGGGGGATCCCAATAATGCCCGATCTCCGGCAAACCCGGCGGAAAACACAGATCGCGCTGGCCGCCATGGCGGCGGTGGATGTGCTCGCGCTCGCCGTGTATTTTTCCCCGCTGGTCGGCTCCCAGTCCGCTCGCCAGGAGCAACTCCACGATCTCTGGAAAGAACTTCAGCAGAAGACCCGCGAGGTCGAACCGCTGCGCGGGTTGGACAAGAAAGTCCCTCTAGCCCGCAAACAGATTGACCAGTTCTACAAGGACCGCCTCCCCGCCGAGGGTTCTTCCATTTCAGAAGATATCGGCAAGCTGGCCGGACAAGCTGGAGTCAAGATCAGCAGCGTCCGCTACGACATGAGAGACCCGGAGACCATGGGCGTCCAGCGAGTGCTGATTGAAGCGGATATGAATGGCGACTATTTGCAATTGGTCCGGTTCATCAATTCCCTGGAGCGTGACCAGATGTTTTTCCTGGTCGACAGCGTGCAACTGGGCGGGGAGCAAGGCGGCATGGTGAAGTTGCAAATGAAGATGGAAACTTATCTCAAAACCGGTGCAGCCTGAGTGAAGCTGGGAACCGAAAACCGGAATAAGCTGATCGCCGCGGCGGTGCTGGGCCTGGTGGCCCTGCTGCTGGTCGGGCGCATGCTGTTCCCCGCTGCGCCGGCGGAGGAGACCACCGTCGTGGCCCCGGTCGCGCCCGTGACGCCGCCGCGGCCGGCTGGCAAGACCCGGCGTGGCTCCCGTCGTCAGTTGGCGGCTCCGCCTCATTCCATCGATCCCAGCCTGCGCTACGACTGGCTGAAAGCCAGCGAAGACACCAAGTATGAGGGCAACGGGCGCAACATTTTCCTGGCCCAGGCGGAAATTCCGCAGCCGGTCGCGCCCGCCATGACCGACGCGGAAAAACAGAAGGCCAACGGACCGCCATCCCCGCCGCCTCCGCCGCCCATCAACTTGAAGTTCTATGGTTTCGCCAGCAAGCCTGGCCAACCAAAGAAGGTTTTTTTGTCTCAGGGAGAAGATGTATTCATTGCCAGCGAAGGCGAGATCGTTGACCGCCGCTACAAGGTCCTGCACATCTCGCCGATGTCAGTCGAGATCGAAGACGTCCTGAGCAACAATCGCCAGATGATTCCCCTGACCCAGAGCTAGAAGAAGATTGAGTAATTTGGCAATTGAGTAATTTAGCAATTGAGTAATTTGGTAATTGAGTAATTTAGCAATTGGAAACTCGGCCTAAAGGTGTTCTTCAATTACCCAATTACTAAATTACTCAATTACAAATTTCTATGAGGCTTTCTCCACCATCTCGGAGGTCCGGATCTTCTGCGCACCCGGCGGAGAGAGGCTACATCCTCATCACTCTCATCCTCTTTGTGGCTCTGTTGGCGATTGCTCTGACCGCACTCGCTCCCGTCATCACCCAACAGATCAAGCGTGATCGCGAAGAGGAACTCATCCATCGCGGCACCCAGTACTCGCGTGCCATCAAACATTACATGAAGAAGTTCAGCCGCTATCCCACCCGCATTGAGGATTTGGAGAACACGAATAACGTCCGTTTCCTGCGTAAGCGCTACAAGGATCCCATCACCGGCAAAGATTTCAAGCTGCTCCACCAGGGCGAAGTGCAGATGTCGGGCGGTCCCGGGATTGCTGGAGCGAACTCGGTGGCCAGCCTCGCTGCCGGGGCTGCGGCTCTCGCCGGCGGCGCCACCACGCCCTTCGGAGGCAGCGGCGCCTTCGGCGGTAACTCCGGCGGTAACTCCGGCAGCGCTTTCGGCGGTAACTCCGGCGGCATCTTCGGCGGTAACTCCGGCGGTAACTCCGGAGGAAACTCCGGCGGCATCTTCGGTGGAAGCGCTCCCAATCCTCCGGTTGGCGGAGGCGCCGGACAAACTTCAAACCTGGACAACGGCTCCGATGCAGCACCGAATCAGGGCGTGCCTGGAACCCCTGGCGGACAAGGCGGATTTGGTCAGCCGGTTCAGAATCTGCCTGGGTTTAACCAGCAAGCCAGCGGCAACCAGGTGATCGGCGGCGGCCCGATTGTCGGCGTGGCCAGCCTCAGCAAAGAAAAAACCATTCGTGTATTCAGCAAGAAGGAACATTACAACGATTGGCAGTTCATCTACGACCCCACGACGGACCGCGGAGGCCTCATCACCACGCCCAACCAACCCTCCACACAGATCGCGGGTCAGAACTTGAATGGGCCCCCCGGAACTCCTGGAACTCCCGGCGCCAACGGCGCTCCCGGCACACCCGCTTCATCTTTCGGGTTCGGCAGTGGCCAGCAAAACTCCTTCGGAGGCATGGCTCCGTCACCTCAGCAGCCACAACAACAAATGCCCCAAATGCCTCCCCAACAGGGCCCGCAGTAGCCCCAAACAAAAAGCCCCACCGCGTCGCGATGGGGCTTATCACAACCGAAACTTTACACGCTGAACCTTATACGCTAAACCTTACACGCTAAACGAAGATCCGCATCCGCAGGTGCTCTTCACATTCGGATTCTCGAACTTGAATCCCGCGCCTTCCAGCGTCTCCACGTAGTCCACGATACAGCCGTTCAGGTACATGATTGAGGTGGCGTCCACATACACCTTCAGCCCATCCATGTCGAAGGTCTTGTCCATCATCCCAGCGGAGTTTTCAAACGACATCGCATAGGAGAAGCCAGAGCAACCTCCGCCCTGCACTCCCACCCGTAGGCCGGCCGGAACCGGGTTCTGCTGCGCCATGATCTCCTTGACCTTGGCAATGGCGCTGGTAGTCAAAGAAATCGGCGGTGCCTTGGGCTGCATTTCAGGTGTAGTCGGCGTCGTCGGGGTAGTTGTCGTAGACATTCGTATCTCCTTGAAAGTGCTTGTTCAATTATATAGCAAAGTCAGGGCTGGATTCTGCTCAAAAAAAGACCTAAAATCCCCACGTTTTAGATGAGCCCCACCCCCTGCCGGTCGCAGCCGCCAAACAAAAGCGGCATCATTTGCCTTTCGGGGATATAATTGCCCCGATTCACCGGTGTCGGCGGTGGTGGTAACGTGCACCGGCAGAACTTGCGTGATCGAACTCGATCCGCATCGAGGTGGCATATGGGTATGTTGATGTGGCCGCTGGTTGTATGGGGAGTGATCACCGCTGTCCTCATCATCCTCCTGATCTACCGCAGCACGCTCGCGATGCATGAGGACGATCAACTGTTCCTGAACGAATCGGAGTCGCAAATGGAACGGGACCAGATCGAGATCATGCATAAGCTCAACAAGGTCACTCCTATTGTGAAGTGGCTGGGAGCTGCCTCGGGAGGGCTGCTCCTCATCATTGCCGGTGTGGCCCTCTACCAGCAGCTCTCGCAAATGCAGTAACCTGAGAACTGGCCCACTTCCAGCATTCTGGCCAGGCACGGGGAGTGTCTCGTTTCGGGGATTTTGCCTCTGGTGCCGGGAACAGGACTCGAACCTGCACGCCTTGCGGCACTGGATCCTAAGACCATTCCCTTCTTTTTCTAAGTCCATCATCTACGTTAGTTTGCAGAGGCTTGCATTTTTTCAGCGACTCAACCCGTAACGTCCGGTTCCGTCCTGTAACGTCCTGTTAGGCAGAAGTTGGGCACGATTTTCGTGCTAGTACGTGCGGTCTTTAGGACGCAGCTTGACCCCTAGTCCAGCCGGGAGGACGATGGTTGCGCCTGGCAGGGCCGCACCGTTCTCCCCCTTGCGGTCAAAGCCGGGCTGGGCTCCATTTACCGCGCGAGTAGGCCGCGATTCCATTTCTCACTACGGAGGATTGCAATGACAAAACCCCACGGGTCGAAACGAGTCCACTTCTTATTGCTGTTCTGCGTAGCCACGGCGGTGGTCTCGCCCGCACAGGTCTTTAACTTTGTAAGTTTCGATGGGCCTGATGGTGCGAACCCCTCACATATGACCTTCGTCCAAGGTGTTGACGGGGGAATATACGGGACAACTGAGTTTGGCGGAGCCAACGAAGGCGGCACAATCTTCAAGATTGCCTCGGGAGCCACACTGAACACTTTGTACAGCTTTTGTGCCCAGAGCAATTGCGGCGATGGTGCCTACCCGTTCTCAGGGCTAGTTTTGGCCACCGATGGGAATTTCTACGGAACAACACAGCAGGGCGGGGCGAATGGCCAAGGCACATTCTTTGAAGTTACCGCGAGGGGCATGCTGACAACACTCTATAGCTTTTGTGCACAGCCTGACTGTATCGACGGCTCCTATCCATTCGCAGGTCTGGCTCTGAGTGATGGGAACTTCTATGGAACCACTCAGGGAGGCGGCTCGAACGGCTATGGGGTAGTCTTCAAAATCACGCCAACAGGCCAAATAACGACGTTGCACAACTTCAATTCGGTTGACGGTGCCGAGCCTGACGCCGCATTGGTTCAAGCTACCGACGGCAACTTCTATGGGACAACTAGTTCCGGGGGTACATATGGATTTGGGACGGTTTTCAAAATCACACCAAGAGGACTGCTGACGACGCTACACAACTTCAAGATGTCTGATGGCTCTGCTCCTGTCGGAGGACTGATGCAAGCCATTGACGGAAATCTTTATGGAACGACTTACAGCGGTGGGCCGAATAATGGCTGCTTTGATGGCTGTGGCACGATTTTCAAAATTGTCGTACACAGTGGGTTCACCACGTTGCATAGCTTCGACGGTGCCGATGGCGCTTACGCTTCCGCGACGCTGGTTCAGGCCACCGACGGTAACTTGTACGGGACAACTGCCTCTGGCGGGAACCCAGTCTATGGTACGGTCTTCAAAACCACTTTGGCTGGAACACTGACGACGTTGCATGCCTTCGACAATGCTGACGGTTTCGGCCCTGATGGCGGATTGTTGCAGTCAACCTCCGGGAAATTCTACGGAACAACCTACCAAGGCGGGGATTTTGCGTGCGGTTCTCCTTACGGTTGCGGCACGGTTTTCAGCCTAGACATGGGTCTTGGCCCGTTCGTGGCTTTTGTTCTCCCGGCCGGTAAAGTCGGCCAAACCGGCGGCATCCTCGGCCAAGGATTCACCGGAACAACCAGCGTCTTGCTCAACGGAACTCCGGTGACCTTCACAGTGGTTTCCGACACGTACATAAGGGGCACTGTTCCCGTGGGAGCGACCACAGGCTATGTCAGCGTGACCACGCCCAGCGGCACGCTCACCAGCAACGTGCCGTTCCACGTCCTACCCTAGCCAGGCACTAAGTGAGAACCAAGACGCGGGAGTAGGTATCCAACGCCCACTGCGGCCGGCGCGGTCGGCGCGCCTTTGCACGTAGGTCAGCCTAAACGCTGACTGACTTGCGGTAGAATTCCGGCATGGGAACCACAAACCGGCGTACACGACCTGCTGTCGCTCAATTGCAGGGCAGCCCGCGGAACAGACCGATTAGAGAACTGGCAGCCGATCAGCTCAGCTCGACTTGCCGATCAGGGGAGCATGGGAGTTGTTCATCATTGCGGTGTGCGTGCCGGTGCCACGCGACGGCGGTGTACAACCGAACCTGTCGCACGCGAGATTGATTGCGAGGTTAACGGTCAAGTGTCGCAAAGACACGGGACGGGTGGCTAAAGTCCCCATATTCACGCCACACCTCCATGCGTTCTATCTCGGGCCACGGCCCGAGGGTGCCCTTGCAGGCGATTCTTACCAGCTTTTCGAACTCCGGCTTCAAACTATTCCTCGGTGCAATGGTGTGAACGATCTCCCGGCTGTCCTTGATTTGTAATCGCCAAAGGCATTCTGCTTTTAAACCCTGACCGTACTTCTCGCATTCTTCCCAGCCTTTGGTCGTGGACAGGTCCAGCTTCTGGATCGCGGAGATCAGATCCCCGTCTTCCAGGATGTCTTCCTCCTTGTAGAAAGACTGTTCTTGGCAGACCGCGCATACAAATCTAACCGTCCAATTCAATGTGGGATCATCCGGCAGGACAATCCGCACAGAACACGGGCATAATGCCAGCGGCGCGTCGGGTGCTGTGTCCTTGGCGGGGATTTTCCATTTGCCGAGGCAGCGACAAACAAACACTCCCCGGTCCGGTAGTCTCGTAGATGGAGGAATCACGGATGTAAACATACCGCAATTTTGGTTGACCGGGGCGCGTTTTTTCGCGTAGCATCGTATTGTTACATTCACGGGCCGTCCGGCCCGACTTAATGAGGGTACCAGCAGAAATGCTGGATCTTGAGTCGGAGGACGGAAGTGGCCGCACGTGAACGACCCACCCAAGAATTCTCCGCTAGCATAAATCCAATCAGTCGCCTGATCCCCCGGCCGGAATTCGCGCGCTCATTGCGCCACAAAACTGTCCGGGTTCTTCAGTTGTGGGAACAGAAAGGGTACGGCCCACCCGTCATCCGATTAGGCGGTCTGGCGCTGCAATCGGCCAAAGTCAAAGCTGTGCCCTACATTCCGATGCACGCCGAATCGAAGGCGCGTACGGGATTCCTCACAGACGAGGAGTACGTTGCGCTGGCGAGGGAGTGCAGCAAAGAAGGCTTGTGGCTACGTTCACTGCTCACCGTTGCCTACAACTTTGCCTTTCGGAAAGGTGAACTCCTCGAGTTGCGCGTGCGGCAGGTTGACTTACTCTCTCGCACGATCCGACTGGAGGCTGGCACCACGAAGAACGGCGAAGGGCGCAACGTCAAGATGACCGACAACGTACTCACGCTACTGACGGCGTGTACTGCTGGCAAGCAGAAGAACGACCACGTCTTCACCCGCGAGAACGGCAAGCCAATCAAAAGCTTCCGAGGCGTCTGGGAGACCGTGTGCAAGCGAGCAGGGGTACCGGAGTTGCTGTTTCACGATCTGCGTCGAACAGGCGTGCGCAACTTGCGCAGGTTGGGCGTGGCGGAATCAGTGGCCATGACGATCAGCGGACACAAGACTCGCGAGGTCTTTGATCGGTACAACATCATCGACGAAGCCGATATAGCAGATGTGGCCACGCGGCTGGACGAAAAGCAAAAGTCCAAGGCTCCCGAGGTTTTTCCTCCTCTTGGGCAGACTTTTGGGCATGATTGCACCAAAACTGAGACAGTAGGCACGGCGCCCTCGCTAGCGCTGCTGCCTAATTAACTGTTAGGGAATGGTTTAGATTCTGGTGCCGGGAACAGGACTCGAACCTGCACGCCTTGCGGCACTGGATCCTAAGTCCAGCGCGTCTGCCAATTCCGCCATCCCGGCGTTTGCTACAAGCAACTAATAATAAATAACTTATCCTGCTGTTGTCACAACAGCGCGAAAACCTCTGTTTGAACCGGCGGCACTTGCAGTCGCACTTGTTTTTGCAAGTTTAGCCGCACCGCTTCTCCGCCCTTCCTCGGTCTTACGGGAAGTCTCTGTGACGTCCGCTTGACTCACGACATTGTATCTCTCGAACATCGCTGCGGGTCATCCCGCCGCCAACCGACGGCCATAGCGCGGCATGTCGCGGGCATTTAACCTCTCCCCCAGATACAGCTCGGCGGCTGAAGCGGAATTGCTGTTCGGAAATCGTAACACCATGACAG
>JBAWFN010000011.1:0-7227 GCA_049591935.1 Terriglobales bacterium
ATCAGTTCGGCTTGGAGCAGTTCCTCAGTCGTGAGCGATACGCTCACATTCTTGCCGGCTTGCGATATCTTTTCGCTGGCGATCAAGTACCACATGTAGGCCTGCATCAAGTCCCTGGAGTTGGCGCTGCGAGTCCCGTGCATTTGGGCCAATGCCCACTGGGCGATCGGCGCTCCCTGCTCGGCCGCTTTCTGGCACTCGGAGAAGGTGGCTTCGTCCTGGAACTTGGGACCGGTGAGACTAGCGAGGAAATGCTGAAACAAAGATCTTGAGTGGTGGTTCTGATTCAGAGTCATGAACAGCAGTTCAACCCGGCTGGAGACGCCGAGCTTGTCGAACACCCGGAACAGATAATTCTTGATGGTGTGCTGGCTCAGTTTCAGGTGTTCGGCAATCTCGCGATTGGTGAGTCCCTCGGCTTCCTGAAGTCATAACACTCCGAGCGGCACGGTAAGCCTCGGTGTGGCAATGGCCAGAATGAAGCCGATCACGATACCCTTTTACCACTTGTGCCCTCCTATCACAGATCAGAAATTAAACCGGTACCCCAGAATCATCTTCGCAATCAGGCGGTCGGTGGCACCTGTCAGGCCCACGCCGAGGCCAAAGTTGATCTCCCACTGTGGTGCGATATTCAAGTCAATCGCGGGGAAGATCTGGTGCTGTTGTTGCGAGACCGCATCGAACCCAGTGATCGAGCCGACTGAACCGTAGTATTCGAGACCGCCAGCGACTTTCGGAGTCACATCGTAGCTCAACTTGAAGTTTGGCGAAAAGACAACGCCCTGATTCACGCTCTCGCCGTGAAAGGACCGATCCAGCGTAGGGTTCAGGGACCAATACCATCGGCCGACTTTTTGGTCCACGATGGGGCGGATTTCCCACGTCCACGTGTCAACGGAATATTGTCGCCTCTGGTAGCCGATTTCATTCGAGACACTCACTCCCACGGGCCAATGCCATTTCTTCGGTACTGCCACGCGTGGTCGAATATGGTCCCCGACCCACTGCCAGCTCTGGCCCTCGGTTATGGAGGTGAAAATATAAAAGCCGCACTCGAGCCAGTCATTAAAACCATGGGTGATCTCAACCGTCTCATGCTCGGCATGGTTGGTGGGATAAACACCCTCTATGGTTGTCTTCGAGCCGTTGATCGTGAAATTGCTGTGGAGTTCAACCATGGTGTGTCCAGGATCAACCAGGTCAGATCCGTACACCTGTATTTCGTAGTTATCTTGAGCATGGCTGAGAGGTGCAGCAAAGAGGAGGATTAGAAATACGATCGCGAGTTGTCGGTAACGCATCGCCCGATCGCAGTCACAATGTCCCATGAGAAAGATTATCAGCTACCGAATGAATTCATCGTGGCGAACAAATGACAAGTTGTTCATGTTCCCTCGCGAAGTGCGCCAATGTGCATCAACCTTAGTAGTATGAGGAGGTTGACGTCATGTTCGTTTGTTCCTACGGTCTACCGTGTACTGGTCTCCATAACCTGCTGGTTGGGGGAGTTGTGGCGATTGGACAGGAACCGTCCACGCTGCCAGATGCGCCAAGTGCAAGTTAGACTCAATCGGGTTCATCCAGGGGTGCGCAGAGCATTCCGCAACCGCAACGTTCATCGAGTTTGCAGAGCGTTCACAGAAAACATGGATAGTATGCATTTGCTTCCGTTCTTGCTGACAGCCGATCTGGCGAAGGCTGAGGAATGTTTTGTTTCCGGCTTGGAAGACTGCGTCGAAGGAACTTACGTCTTTCGAGACTGGGCGCAATCCTGGGCTCGGCGGACGATTATCCAGAATGCAATTCGCATGTTGGTTCCCCGCAAGAATCACTCGACCGCCGCAGACGTACCGAGTGATGCGGTCAGTTGCAGTTTTGGACGGACGCAGGATACCGATTACGCAATCGCGCGCATTCTCCAGCTTGAACACTTCGAACGTTTTGTCTTTGTGATGTCCGTCCTTGAGAGATACTCGGATCAGGATTGTTCCGTTCTGCTTGGCTGTTCGCGGCAGGATATTGGGGAGACAAGAATGCGAGCGTTGTTGCAGGTCGCGGAGTCTGCTAGGCTAAGCACCGTGGCCCCGTCCCGGTGCGGCTCGAGCGATCCTGAAGAGGCACGCCAGAAATGCAGTTGGGAGCCGCAGTTTTGAAGACTGTGAACCGAGGCATCTTTAGAAAGACACCAAGAGCCGTTCTGAAGCAGGCTCTACGAAAAACAAGATCAACAGATCGGCATCGCTCGTGACGGTCCCGTGGGGTGAATCGTAGACAATTCAAGTAAGGAACTGCCATGAAAATTCTGCTCTACAACCCCGACAACGGCGTGACTCGCAACTTCATGCCGCACCTCTGGATGTTTTTGCTCAAGTCCCTAACTCCTCCCGGCCATGAAGTGCTGCTGATCGACGGCAACGCTCAGCCGATGGACGAGCTTCAAATCGCACAGTACGTTCGAGATGAAGACATCGGGCTGGTCGGCATTGGCGCCATGACGCGAATGATCGCCAAAGCGTATCGCATAGCCGATGCCATTCGCGCCACCGGAGTTCCGGTCGTCATGGGTGGTCCTCACGTCACCGAACTGGCCGACGAAGCCCTCGGTCGCGATGGCGGACCACGCCACGCCGACGCTGTGGCCCTAGGCGAAGCCGATGATACCTGGCCGCAGATTGTGAACGACGCGGCCCGCGGCGAACTCAAAGCCATCTACGCACCCGTAGATGCGGCCGGGAAAGACAAAAAGCCATCGCTAAAGGAGTACCCGGTCATTCCTTGGCAATCGATCGATCTTGATCAATTCAATCTCGTGCCAAGGGCCGTCGCGCCGTTACTTAACGGTGTCGGTACGGGCTGGGGTTCCTTCCGCATCATTCCCGTTGAGTCGGGACGTGGCTGCCCCTACGGCTGTGAGTTCTGCACCGTGACCGGATTCTTTGGTGACTCTATTCGCTTCCGCACCAATGAGAGCGTGGTGAATGAATTGCTGCTGTTGAAGGCGCGCGCCCGCAGCGAGAAAGGCCAGATTGCGGTCTTCTTCATCGACGACAATTTCGCCATCAATGTAAAGCGCACCAAGTCATTGCTTCGCGACATCATCGCTGCCAAAGCCCAGGTCCACTGGGTAGCCCAAATCAGTGCTAACCTCTTGCGCGACGAAGAACTCGTCGACCTAATTGCAGCCTCCGGGGGCAAGTGGATCTTCATCGGCATGGAATCCATCGACCCGACCAATCTCAAAGACGTAAACAAGGGGTTCAATAAGCCGGGTGAGTATGTGGCTGTGCTCGAACGGCTCGCGCGACGCAACGTCTATGCGATCACATCATTTATCTTCGGTATGGACAACGACACTACCGGCGTGGCCGAGCGCACACTGACGCAAGTCCGAACCTGGCCTCCGGGTCTGCCCATTTTCGGTCTCCTGACGCCCTTGCCCGCGACCCCGCTGTACAAGCGCCTGGAAACCTCGGGCCGGCTCACGCGCCCCAAGCACTGGCAGGAGTTTATCCCGTTTGCGATGGCTCACACGCCGGTCAGGATGACCATTGAAGAAGCTCATGCCGAAGTGAAATATGGTTGGGAGCAAACGTACAGCCCGGAAGCACTGGCCCAAGCGGTCGACGCCCTCACTGACCAGCCGCTTGGTTGTCGCATCAACATCTTCCTCGCGCGACTATGCTTCCGTGGGATATATTTTCCCCTGATGGGGACAATGGCATGGCTCAAGGTTGTCGCCCAAAACCGCCGAACCATTCTTAAACTGGCGAGAGAAGCCTTCTTTGGCCGCCGGTCGCGACCAACGGATCCGGATGTGAAAGATGCGTACGAACCTATGGCGGTACCGGATGTCACCAGCGAAGTGACTGCATAACTCCTTCTGGGCACTTCTCACCGATGGATTCTTTGATTGAGGGATTCTCGAAGCCCCTACAAATGTGGCGCTTTATGCTGCTTGCAACACGCTTACTGGCAGCGACAAAGTTATAACAGCGCCGCCTCCCGGACGGTCGGAGACCCGTGCACCGCCCCCATGCGCCTGGGCAACCGCATCGACAAAGGCAAGTCCGAGACCATGACCGGGAGAATTCTTTCCCTTCACGAATCGTTTGAAAACCTGGCTGCCGATACCGGGAGGGAATCCAGGACCATTGTCTTCGATGACGAGTTCTGCGGACCCTTGATGCGAATTTAGCCGAACGCTCACGCGACATCCAACTGGCAAGTGAGTCAATTCGTTTTCAAGCAAATTACTGACCACACGATTCAGCAGGGTCACGTCCGCATCCACGACCACGTGCTCTTCGAGGTCAGTGGTCACGTCGTGATGATGCTCAGCCATCGCCGGTTGGTAAATATCGACCAGTTGTCGCACGACATCGGAGAAGTCAACTGGGCGGCGATCGATGTGAAGTGCGCCAGCCTCCGCTTCGGCAAGGTCCAGCGTGGTGTTCAGCAACTGCAAAAGCCTATCCAGGTTTTCGATCGCCTCGCCAACCGAGTCACGCCACGTCTCGTTTCCTTCATTACACAATGCGGATTCGAGCGTTCCACGAATCAAGGTTACAGGGCTCTTAAGGTCGTGCGCGATACTGCCAGTGACCGTGCGAAGCTGATTCACCGAAGCCTGGAGCCGATCCAGCATGTTATTAAAAGTCTTAGCCAATCGCGAAATCTCATCTGAATTCACAGGTTCAGGCAGCCGTTCTTCTAAGTCTTCGGTCCCGATTCGAGCGACAGTCTCCGTTATGCGTTCGACCCGGAGAAGAGTGCGACGAGCGCTCCAATATGAGATCAGGAAGCCGAGCAGAAACATGCCACCCCAGACCATGAAAAAACGACGGACCAGTCTGTGCAGCATACGCTTTGCTCCACGATCTGAAAGTCCTAGATAAACCGTTCTTCCGTTTTGCGTCTTGACAACGACTCGAAACGTTTGTCGCACTCCTTCTACTGCTATCGATTTTGGAGCGCCTGGAACGAGATTCGAACCCCGAATCGCTGTGATAAAAGCCTCCTCGGAACTCGGTCCGACCCACAAAGGACCCTCGTTGTTGTTTGGATCTGTCGCCAGGAAAAAGACGGAATTGAGCCTTTCGCCACGGGCATTGCGCTCGTCCGGCACCTCCTGAGTAGCAAGTTCGGCCACCTCTCGAACTATCCGCTGGTACAGGTGATCTTTGGGAGTATCCGCCGAGACCTGAGCCAGAACCTCTGCTTCGCCGCTAAGCCAAGTGTCACTACGCTCCCGGAGGCCCTGAGCGACAAGGAAATAAACTATGGAGAAAGCCACGGCAGTTCCGAGCGCGAACGCCAGAGTTGTCCAAATCGAAATCCGCCAAGCGGCGGTAGAGCGCAAATTCCTAGGCATGTTTGAGAACGTAGCCAACACCACGAATTGTGTGAATCAGTGGTCGCGGGGCGTCATGATCCACTTTGCTGCGCAGACGATAAATATGGACGTCCACGACGTTGGTTGCGGGGTCAATCCTCATCTTCCAGACATGGTCCAGAATCATGGTCCGGGTCACCACTCGACCTTCGTTGCGGCAAAGATATTCCAGCAGGGAAAACTCCTGGGGAGTCAGTTGCAGCAAGTGATCGCCGCGTCGTGCTTCCCGACGCACCAGGTCAAGCTGCAAGTCGGCAGCCTGCAGCCGTACTGATTCATTCTGTGGACCCACAGATCTGCGCAGGAGATTCCTCAGCCTGGCCAGTAGTTCCGGCAAGGCGAATGGCTTCGTGAGGTAGTCGTCTCCGCCTTGCTCCAACCCACGGACCCGCTCGTCCACGGAACGGCGAGCAGATAGGATCAAAACCGGTGCCGAACTACCTTGAGAGCGGCAGCGAGCAATCAAGTCCAATCCGTCCAGGTCTGGAAGCCCGAGATCGATGATGAAGGCATCGTGGATACCCTCCAAGGCCATGGTTTCCCCGGCTTTCGCAGTGCTGGCCGCATCCACGAGGTATCCGGCTTCCGTCAGTGCGCGTTTAAGGAATTGCTGAATGGATATGTCGTCTTCGACAACCAACAGTCGCATGGGAGTTTCCCGCCCGTCCAAGACTTTACACCTCCATGTGGGAT
This sequence comes from Terriglobales bacterium, assembly GCA_049591935.1. GTDB lineage: Bacteria > Acidobacteriota > Terriglobia > Terriglobales > Acidobacteriaceae > JABCZH01. The sequence continues at coordinate 6,089 of JBAWFN010000011.1, forward strand.
GCAGGAAACTCCTTAGACGTTGAATCCCCTGTCGAAACGGGCGCACTTCTCGCGTCGCGGATACCTGAAACATCCTTCAGCAAAACCAGATGAGAAACCTGCTCGCACCGTCACAGCGGACGCCACGTCATGTCCACACGCACCGGAATGTCGTCCTTAACTGGCATCGTCAAAAGCGATGGCGGATCAATCTTGAAGTGGGCGAACGTGGCCGGAATTGTCCCGGTGATATGAGTCTCACCGCCTTGTGTCTCTAGCTTGAACGGAACCTGCTTGTAACGGGCGGTCTGGCCCGCGAACTGAATCTCCAGATCGACATTGATGGTTGCCGATACAGCAGCCGACTCAGGCAGCCGAGTGCGTACGGTCACGATAGGAAACTCCGCGCCCCGCGTTACCTGCAGCATATGAAGATCGCGGTTGCTGTCTCCGGAGTCAAACGACTTCACGGGGACCGCGATCAAGAACTCGCATTGACCTGCATGGCAAACGCCTTTCCCTTTCGCCGCATGGCTCACTCCGTCGGTCTGATGGAGGGGGTGCGACACGTGGTACGTGAGGGTGCTCTGTTGAAGGGCCCACTGGCTGTCGGCTCCAAACGTGGGGATGGCTACGAACCAGAACGCAATCAGTATTTTCCTATTCATAAACGGTGCTTAGAACTTCACCGAAACCGACAGTAGAGCAGCACCAAATGCCCCGGCCGTAACGATGGCCACCGGACCGTGAGCTTGCGCGACCCCGTGAACTTTTTCTCCGCTGTTCTTCTGACTGAAGGCCATTGCCCCAAGAATGGGAGTGAGGATCATGCCCGGGCCGTGAATCCAAGCCATCGCCTCGTGAAACTTTATCGGACCGCGCTTTTTGGTTCCGGGAATTCTGGGGGCGCGAATGGCGTAATAGGCCGTGATCGCGTATAGGTCGCCGGTGAGCGCACCCAGAGCAACGTGCAAATCGCGGGAGGCGGTGCCTTCACGCTTGCCCCCGGCATTGAGAGACGTTACAACGCTCGCAATCAGGGGAATGGTCGTAATCAGACCCATCCGTTGATGGATCTTCAACATGTGTGTCCTTTTATCCAGCAGCGCCTGCTCCTGTGGGTTTCCCCGAGTCTGCTCTGGAGAAAGACCTAGATCCGA
>JBAWFN010000012.1:0-7284 GCA_049591935.1 Terriglobales bacterium
ATTCGCCATGTTCATTTAGCCGGCGCCGTTCCAGGGTGACGGCGTCCCTGATCGCCAGTCCACTCCAGCGCATGAGCAACGTCAGAATCCGCAGCCGTGTTGCTTGGTTCCGGCATTCCACCCAGCCTTTGGGCTGATAGATGTAAGTTGCGTCCATGATCTTGGCGAACTCGGGCGCAGGGAAGTAATCCGTCGGAGGACCATCTGCCCTGATTCGACCCAGCAGAACAGCGGGGTTGGCCTTAATCCAGCCGAGTCGCAGGCAGTAGTAGAGGAATCCGATTAACCGTTCCTGTTTCTTTTTCTTCGCAAGGGGGCCATCGGTCCAAGTATCACGAAAACCTTCCAGGTCGGCAGTCGTGATCTCAGTGATGTGTACGAATCCGTAGGACGTGGCCCATGCGAGGAACTGCTTCTCGAAGATCGTCGTCAGCTTATCGAGAGTCGAGTCGGCCAGATTCTCGTTGCGCTTGCTGTTCAGAAAACGTGACACGGCCTCTTTGACGGTCGCGAGAGCAGGTTTCGGCCGAGAGGCCTCCTCAAGTCCTTGCTGCTTCGCCTCATATTCCTCTTCCAGTTTGCGTTTGAAATCCTCAGCCTTCTCCCAACTGCGGGTCTTGGCGCTGCGACGGATGAAGGGGCCATCCGATCCGAGAATGCCATTGATCCACTTTGGGCAGCGGCAACGTTTGTAGTTGATGTCGTCGGAAGGGCAGGGAGGATAGTGGCGGGAGTAAACCGAGAGCATGGAATCAGCACCTTTGCCGAATCCATTGTACGTTTATTGTACGATTATTTCTACCGTTTTGTAACTACATTATTATCAATAGTTTATAGTGGTGGAGGCGGCGGGAGTCGAACCCGCGTCCGAAAATGTTACTGGTCAAGAGCCTACATGCTTATTCCAGTTCATGCCCCAGGCATTACCCTGGGACGTTCGCGGCCCCCGCTCAGAACGGACAAGAAACGGTTGCCGCTAGCCTGATGATCTCATCCCCCCTACTCAGACGTGGCAGGGAAGACCAGCCCGCTGTGTGACGTCCGCTCGCAGCCCACGGGCGAAGCTGCGGAAGACGGCAACTTAATTAATTAAGCTGCGTATGCCATCTGTTGATTGGCAATTATCATTTTGCCCACGATTACGGGTGTGTGCACCCCGGCATGCCTCTTGGCCGTAAGCATCTCCGTCGAAGCCGTGACGCCCCCACTGATGGGATGGCCTTGTAAAGAACTACTTCCAGACTAGGGGCCTCGGAGGGGAAAGTCAATCCGGGTGCGGCTAGCCTTTTCGAGTGTACTGGATCAAAACAATAGTCGCGGCAGGAGAAGGACGGCAATCTCCTGGTGACAAGGGCTCCTAGTCTTCCGAGCCAGCGGAAGGCCGTGATGCTATTAGTATAGTTTCGGATATTTCTTCGGCTACGAGGGGCAGTAGAATAGGAGCATGGATCACCATGACAACCAGCGAAGGCCCGGCGGCGAACCCATTACCTCCGGAAGGAAGCGGAAAAAGCAGCTTGACGCGTGGATGCGGCTCCGCGGTGCATTAAAAGATGTCTACGCGCAGCTCGGGGGCGGCGAGGCTTACCTATTACAAGAGCGGGCGGAGTTCAACCGGGCAATGGAAGTCCGGGAGCAGGGAATTGAGCGCGCGCGCCGCAAAAGCGGAAGGAGTTCCTAAACGCGCAATTCAAACATTTTTTGAGAGCCGTTCCTCCAGCCCCACCTTCACCTCCGGCCATTCGCTGTCCAAAATGCTGAAGTACACCGTATCCCGCACCCGCCCCGTCCACGTCACCAGATGCCGGCGCAGCGTGCCTTCTTCTTTCGCCCCAATCCGCAAAATGGCGTTGCGCGATTTCTGATTCAGCGCATCCGTCTTCAGTTCCACGCGAATGCATTTCCACTCCTCAAATGCGTGACGCAGCATCAAGTACTTAGCCTCGGTGTTGATCGCCGTCCGTTGCCACGCCGGAGCAATCCAAGTCGACCCAATTTCCGCCCGCCGGTTCGCCCGATCAATGTTCATGAACCGGGTGCTGCCAATCAACCGCCCCGAAGCGCATTCCACCGTGACAAACACCAGCGACTCGCCCCGCGCCTGCTCCGCCAAAGCCTTGTCGGCCCATTGCTCAAACTCCGCGGGAGTCCGCATGGGGTAGGGAATCCAGCGAAAAACATCTTCTACCGAGTCCTTCGCCACGTCCCACAGCAGCTTCCAATGCTCCCGCCGGATCGGCTCCAACCGCACCGCATTTCCGTCCAAAGTCACCATCTGAATGTCCATCAGCCGTTCTCCGCGTCCTCGATTGATTTTCTCCGCGAACTCTGCGTTTCGCTCTCTCTATCCCGCATAATAACCGTGTGCCCGATTTTCTGAAATTTGTAGCTCTAGCCCTGCTCGCAATCCAGCCGCACCCCAAGCCCACGTTCTACCGCGACGTCCTCCCCATCCTCCAGCAACATTGCCAGAGCTGTCATCGCCCCGGCGAAATCGCTCCCATGCCGCTAGTGACCTACCAGCAATCCCGCCGCTGGGCCACGCAAATCCGTGACACCGTCCGCGCGAAATCCATGCCGCCATGGTTTGCCGACCCCTGCTGCGGCCACTTCGCCAACGATCCCTCCCTCACCGCCAACGAGATCGCCGCACTCTCTGCCTGGGCCGACGCTCACGCCCCTGCCGGCAATGCGCACGACGCTCCACCACCGCCGCACTGGACCCAAAGCTGGAACATTCCTCAGCCCGACGCCGTCGTGGCCATGCCGAAAGCCGTCACCATCCCCGCTCACGGCGACGTCGAATACACCTACGAAATCGTTCCCACTAATTTCGCTGAAGGCAAATGGGTGCAGATGTCCGAGATTCGTCCCTCCAGCCGCGCTCACGTGCATCACGCCGTCGTCTACATTCGCCCGCCTGATTCAGACTGGCTCCGCGCCGCGCCGCTGAACCAGCCTTTCACCGCATCCAGCCTGCACGACGAGCATCTCCGCCACCAGGCCCACGAAACCACCAGCGACCTCCTGCTCGTCTACGCTCCCGGCAGTTCCCCCGACCGCTGGCCAGAAGGCATGGCCAAATTCATTCCCGCCCACTCCAATCTCGTCTTCCAGATGCACTACACCACCAACGGCCACGCCTCCACCGATCGCACCAGCATCGGCCTGGTCTTCGCCAAGCAACCACCCACGCAGCGCGTCATCACTCTGCAACTCGCCAACGACCACGACACCATCCCCATCCCGCCAAACGCCGATAACTACCGCGTCGAGGTCCACGGCACGTTGCCTAACGATTGCGCTCTGCTCAGCTTCTTCCCCCACATGCACCTGCGCGGCAAACGCTTCGAATACAACCTGATCCATTCCGAAAAAGACCGCCTCGACAAGAGCGTAGAAACCCTGCTGCGCGTGAACTACGATTTCTATTGGCAACTCAGCTATCGCCTCGTCGAGCCGCGTTTCCTTAAGGCTGGAACTGAACTTCAGGCCATCGCCTGGTACGACAACTCGCGCCACAACCGCCACAATCCCGACCCCGATAGTCAAGTCACCTGGGGCGACCAAACTTACAACGAAATGATGGTCGGATTCTTCGATGTCGCCGTGCCTGCGAGTATGGACAAATCCCAATTCTTTATCCGCCGCGAGAAGCAATAAGAACAACGCTGGGAGACCGGCCTCCCTTGGTTCGAGCACTCCGAAGACTCGGAGCCTAAAATCTCATCGCCGCGGATCGATTCCTTTCTCACCCGTGCTACACTGGCCCATCTTCCGAGGACAATCCCGGTGCGCAAACTCCATTTACTCATTCTGATTGCAGCCCTCTGCTCGCCTGCTCTCCCACAAACCCTTTCCCCTACCCTGCGCCATCAAATCGACGCCGTCGCCACCGCCGCCTTGGCCAAAACCGGCGTCCCCAGCGCTTCCATCGCCATCGTTCAGGACGGCAAGATCGCCTACCTGCAAGCCTACGGTGACGCCCGCCTCGATCCCCGCACTCCCGCTCGGCCTGACATGCGCTACAGCATCGGTTCCATCAGCAAGCAGTTCACTGCCACTGCCATTCTTCTTCTCCAGGAGCAGGGCAAGCTTTCACTCGACAACAAAGTCGCCAAATTCATTCCCCGCCTTACCCGTGCCAATGAAGTCAGCATTCGTCAGTTGCTTTCTCACACTTCTGGCTACCAGGACTATTGGCCGCAGGACTACGTCATGCCCATGATGCTCCAGCCAACCACCGCGGACAAGATCATGGATGGCTGGGCCCGCAAGCCCCTCGACTTCGACCCCGGCTCCAAATGGCAGTACAGCAACACCAACTACGTGATCGCAGGCGCGATCGTCGAAAAGGCCAGCGGCATGTCTCTGCTCCAGTTCCTGCGCGAAAAGATTTTTGCCCCGCTGAACATGAACAGCGTTGCCAACATCGATCAGGACGCCTTGCCGGTTACCGATCCCATCGGCTACATGCGTTACGCCCTCGGCCCGCTACGTCCCGCGCCCCAGGAAGGGAAGGGATGGCTCTTCGCCGCCGGAGAACTGGCCATGCCCGCCGATGATCTCGCCCGTTGGGACATTTCCATCATCGACCAAAAACTGTTGCAGCCCTCTTCTTACCGTCTGCTTGAAACCGAGGTCCTGCTCAACGATGGCGCGGGCACAAAATACGGCTTGGGATTAGACATAGGGACGGAGAATGGCCATCGACTCCTCGGCCATTCCGGCGAAGTCTCCGGCTTCACTGCGCAGAACACGGTTTACCCCGACGACCACGCCGCCATCATCGTGCTCACCAATCAGGACGCGGTCGGCGCTTCCAGTCAGGTCGCAGACGGCATTGCATCCCTGCTCTTCGTCACCGCCGATTCCGAGACTCCGCAGAAGCTCGCTCAGGCCCGCAAGATTTTCGATGGCCTCCAGCACGGCGCCCTCGATCGTTCGCTCTTCACCGCCAACGCCAACTTCTATTTCAGCGAGTTAGCGCTTAAAGATTTTGCCGCCGGATTGGCTCCCTTGGGACCACCCCTGGAATTCAGCCAGATGAATCAGGAACTCCGCGGCGGAATGATCTTGCGTAGATATAGCGTGAAGTTCGCGCAGCGGACCCTGCGCGCGTGGACTTTCGAAATGCCCGATGGCAAGCTCGAGCAATACCAGATCGCCCCCGTGGATTAGCCACTACATAAACTTGATCCGCCGATTCGCCGCGGAGAACTCCATCAGCTTTTGCAGTCGCCGTGCCTGCGTCTCTTCCTTCTTCGCACTCGCCACCCACGCGATGGTCATCCGCCGGTAATACGGCGGGAAATTCTGAAAACTCTCCCACCCAGCTTTTTGCTTCTCGAATGTCTCCTGCAGCCTCCGGGGCAACCCCGTGGGATGCTCTTCGCGTTTCCTTTCCGGCCGGAACGCCTGCAAGCCAGCCGCCGTCATCCTTCCCGCCGCGATCAGCTTTCGCGCTCTCCTTATATTGATCTGCGACCAGCGGCTGCTGGGTCTTCGCGGCGTAAATCTCTGCACATAGCGCTCGCCATCCAGTTTTCCGGTCACGCCGTCGATCCAGCCGAAGCACAGCGCCTCTTCTACCGCATCATCGTAGGGAATACGCTCTTTCCCGGAATGTCTCTTGGGATAAATCAGCCAGATTTCTTTGGCCCGCGACCCATTCTTCGCCAGCCAGGACCGCCACTGTTTGCCATCCTGGACGTAGAGGGTTTTCATGGGACCGATCGTCACTTCTGTCGCATCGCCCACCTCTGGGACTCCCAGCCAGATTGCCACCAATTCTACAACGGGGCGTTACGCACTTGGGATCTGCGTGAGTCTATGCGAGAAACCGATGTCGAAGTGATCCTGCAGCGAGCCAAGAGGAGTCCCTGCATCTCGGTACACGCGCGGCGGTGGAAGGTTCCCCTAGCGTTCGGCAAAGCGCGGCTCACTGATAGGCGCGCCGGCCGCGGATGCTTGTTTTGCCGGGAGGAGTGCAAGCAGCGCGACTCCAATCGCGACAAAGATCACAATGTCCTGGGGGCTATCCTTCCTGTGCATCCCGTGCGCCACGGCCTGCGCCGACATGATTGTCATCGTGAACCCATGGGCAAGGCTTGACCACGCCCCATAGGCGATCATCAAGCGATGCTTGGCCGGCTGCTTAACGGCCAGCAACAGACAGGGCCCGAGCGCCGTGTTAAGGCTCAGGAACATCGGCATGACGTCACTATGCCCGCTAAGCCACCTAGAGTGCCACAGATCGTCGAACAGAAGATAGCCCCAAAAGCAATAAAACAAGCCCACCAACACCAACACTACCTGTAAGGCGCGCTCACGTTTCATACCGTCCTCCGTTTTGTGCGATGCAAGGTTATTACCACCTTTTTTACTTCAGATTGTGCGATTGTCAGCTGCGATGCGTCCGATACTGGACCCCTGCGAGCATCCGCAGTGTGAGCAGAATGCTTCTCCCCCTCGAATAGGCTTGCCACAGGAACTGCAAGGCCCAAGGAGAGGCCGTCGGAACACAAAATAAAGGATGAATCCAATCAAATTGGGTATGAGGAAAGCGGCAATCACCCAGGCCCAAGCAGGCATTTGACGCCTTTTCGCGTCCCCATAAACATATCCGAGGGCAAGGAAAAAAGCCGCGGTGAAGACGCCAAACGTCAAGCCAAACCAAAGCGCTTCTGGCATGGCACTGAGAAATCCTTTGGAAGCAAGTAAGGAACGGCCCTGGCTGGAAGCAAAATAGACTACCCAAATCGGGATCGCCAGTGCTGCGATGGCCATTGCAAACCTGGGTAGAACATTCCGTCTTGCGGTTCCCAACAAGACAGCCGCAACTACAAGCCCGGCCAGGAACGCTACCAAAAGCACCGCCGATTGCTCTGTCATGCAATACCTCTATTCTCACCAGGCGCCGCGAGCAGACGTAAGGCCGAGCAAAAAGATGGCAGCAGCCAAAACACGAGCACGCCTGCCTGGACTTGAGCAGTGTCGAAATGCATTGGGACCGTCAGGAGCTTGGCCACCTGGTAGACAAGTGCCGATCCCACAATTGACATCGAGAGCGCTACAGCAAATGCAGCCCAGACCTTGAATTGCACGTTGTGCTGGCGCATTGTCTCGGTGTGATGCGCAAGAATCTCACGGACCTGGGCATTCGAATCTGGTTCACTGGTAAAGGTGAATTCCCGCAACCCCCGAATCGTACGCGCAGTTAGTTCGAGGTAGCGCTTGCAGCCATCACAGTCGCGGATGTGGTCATGGATGAGCTGTCTTTCG
>JBAWFN010000013.1:0-4194 GCA_049591935.1 Terriglobales bacterium
GCCCATTCCCTGCCGTCCAACCATGCAAAGAAATCGGCGACGTCGTTCCGCTTCATTTGTTCCCACTTGCTCAATCCACGCTCGGCCATGAAGCCGAAGAAGTGTTTCAAGTCCCACTCATAGGCTTCTATGGTTCGGGGCCTAGCCTGTTTGCGTGCCCCTGAACTCCTGACTCCCATCTGTCGGCTGCGGATAAACAGCCTCAGAGCCTCTTCCATCAGCATTTGTCCCCCCAGTCCAACTAACTAAGGCTCTTTTCAATGCAAAGCCATGATACAACGAATTGTGTTGTATGTCAATTGTAGTAGTTGTATACTCGTTAAAAACAGCCAAATAGCACAAAGCTGGATTTCTAAAAATGATTGATTAGGGGTTTTGACGTTCGAATGGAACCAACTCTATTTGTTGTGATGCAACAGCCTATTAAGAGTCAGTTGCTCTGCCAATTGAGCTACGCGCCCGGCAATGATTACGGCGACTGCGAACGTTCCGGCTGAGAGTGTGGCGGAAACTGCCCGCAAAATGCGACTCGCTTTCCGTCCCGCCGCCAGCTTCGGACTCAGGCGAGTGCAATGCCAGCGACCGTTCGAGTGTAACAGAAGTTCGGGAGACCCGTGGCGAGCTACACGCGGCGAGGCAAGATCACCCTTTCGGCGAAACGTAATCACTCGCTGATTACTTCCGCGCATGCTTTCGTGATTACTTGAGGGCTGCGTTTTTGTTACCGAAGTAGCATTTACACGAAGTGCATCGCGCCCTAGTATCGTATTGTGTTTTGGCAGTTCTGGGGGAGGGCTGCCGAGAGCGTCCTGAACTGAAAAGTTCAGGACGTTTTTATTTGTGGGCAGGTTGCGAATCGTTTTCTTAAGAACGTTGCTGGATGTCGGCAGCAAAGGTCCCCACGGCCCGAGAGACGCTGTGACTGGGCCGGCGTGGCGGCAAGCCCGTTTCCATTGGCGGACGCTGCTCCAGAGTTCCCAGCACCGGCGTTTCCGCTAAGCCGTGCAGCTCCAGCAGCGACACAAACCCGTGCCGCAGGCACATGCGGTCAATTTTTCTTTGTTGGTGGGGCCGCAGCACTTTGAGGGGGAGCGTGTGGAAATTCCGGAATATCCACAATAGATAAAGTCGCTGCACGAAGGAAGGGTTTACATAGCGTGGTCCGAGAGGAGTGAGCACTCGCAGCACTCCCTGAGAGAGCTTATCTAGCAACATGCCAAGTTCACCTAGTGCTTAATTTCTGCTTCCTTGAACCAGAGCAATTCAAGGGCCAGAATTATTGCACCAAACGTGATGCAAAGGAAGAGATTTTTTCGATTTCCACAATATTTCGGACTGGAGTCCGGATGCCAGGCCCGTCGGCTCCCCCGGTCGCATCACGGGGGGTGCAAATCCACCAGCCGGCTGAGCCTTCATTGGGGGATTTCCGGCAGGGCAGCAATGTTCCGGATGTTGGCGGCAACCCCCATTTTGCCGGTTCCCGGGGCGGCCTCTACGCGTACTACTGAGGCCTGACAGCAAACCCACTGTTTCTCCCCTTGGGTGAGCTCGGGCGGCAGCATGAGAATTATTTCGAGGTCGCTGCCTTCGTGAATCTGGGAGTCGGTGTAGAAGAACACGCCGTTTCTGCTGAGATCGCGAGTAAAGCCCGTGCCGACTTCGCTTTGCCCGGATCGGATCGACACCTGCACCTGCGCCGGCATACGTGGCCGGGAACGCTGTTCAGGCTTACTTCTGGTCATAGGTCAGGGCAGAATACCACGCGAGGGCTGGGAGCGGTCTGGCCATCATTTAGCATGGAACTGGTGACCTTGTTAAATGCGCCGCGAGTCGGACTGGCACGCGCACTCTCCAAGCTGGGATATTGCTCCCGCTCGGCGGCCCTTCGTCTGGTTCGCGCCGGACAGGTCACGGTCAATGGAACCCTTCAGCGCGATCCAGAACGGCGGGTCAGCTGGCAACAGGACCGGATCGAAGTCGAGGGCCATGCCGTTGCCGCTCCGGGCAAGATTTACCTAATGTTGAACAAGCCTCGTGGCGTAGTGACGACGGCCAGTGATGAAAAGGGCCGCAAGACCGTTTATGCAGGCCTGGACGCGAATTTGCCCTGGCTCGGTGCGGTGGGGCGTCTCGACAAGGCCAGCGAAGGTCTGTTGCTGCTCACCAACGACTCCATGTTTGCGGCGCGCGTGCTGGCGCCGGAAACCCATCTGGATAAAACCTACCACGTGCAGATTACGACGCTTGCCTCCGCCGCGTTACTGGCTGCGCTTACCCGAGGTGTTACCTCGCGGGAAGGCGACCTGCTCCGGGCCAAGAGTGCACGGCTCTTGCGGAGCGGGAACAGGAATAGTTGGCTGGAGATCGTACTCGACGAAGGTAAGAACCGTCACATCCGCCGTATGCTAGCCGCGGGCGGCGCCGAAGTGCTGCGACTGGTGCGCGTCGCGGTTGGGCCACTAACGCTGGGCGATCTGGGCAAGGGAGATTCGCGATTGTTGACGAAAGAAGAGAAGCGGCAGTTGGATGCGGCCATGAACAATCCCTCACGCGGCAGCGCGTCATCCAAAGCGAAACCGGAGTGAATCGGGGGCTGGCCCTGGACGAAATTGGGAGCAGAATGCTTACTTGCCGAAGTCTTCTTGCAGAAAAGGCAGACCGGCTGCGACGCGGGCGGCCGCTTCCAGTTGCTGGAGGTTGTCGAGGGTGAAATCCGGGCCTGAAGTAGCCAGCTCAAACCCCTTGCGGCAAATTTGAATTACGCCCAGGACCTTTTTCTGTGGGTTTAGGATGGGCGCCGACATCAGCTTCTGAATCGAGGTCTGCTCGGAATGATCAGTTTCCTCGGCCGCGCCCAGCCGGACGGTTTCGAAGACGCGCGCGTGCTTCACCTTGGCGAAAGTATTGAACAGCTCCGTTTTCTTGGTGGAGGCGGTGTGCGCAGCCACTGACGAGGAACTGGAGACTGGGATCGAGCCGGCAGTTTTCAACTGGTCGGGGAAGACGAACTTCAGCAGCCCTTTTTCCAAACGCAACAGAGCAACTTCGTTGGGCCGCACCCCGAAGAACTTGGAGACCGCGGCGCGGAATGTTTCCGGGGTGTCCGCCTGCGCCAAGGCAAATTCCACGGAGGATTTGCTCGCCCGTGCCGGAGCCGCTGCCGTTCCCGAAGTCGAATTCAATTTTCCCGCCATATCGTAAATCGATGTCCCTACCCTTGGAGTGCTATCCAAGTCAGCGTCACTATGGTGACCTGTTGAGAAGGGGTCATCAAGTTACCGAAGTACTTTGGGAAAGCCATTGTGCTCCGAGGAATTCCGTTTTCATTCCTTAGTCAGCGGAAATCCCTTTTCGCGCCAGCCGCGAATACCGCCATCCATGGAGATTACATGGGTGTAGCCCATCTTCTGCAGGTTGTCTGCGGCCAGGGCAGAGCGGAAGCCACCGCCGCAATACAGAATCATGCGCGTGGCCAAGTCGGGAACACGCTCCTCGATGTCCCGCTCGATGATTCCTTTGCCCAGATGAATGGCGCCGGGCAGGTGGTCCTTGGCATACTCGTTGTCTTCCCGGACGTCAATCAGCAGGAACTTCTCACCCCGGTCTAATTGCGACTTTACCTCGTCGACGGTGGTTTCCTGAATGCGCTTTCTGGCGTCGTCGACAATGTTCAGAAAACGCGGCGGATGCTGATGTGCCATAGGCGCCTCCGATCCCAGACCTCCAGCACATTCTATCGGAATGCGTTCTTGCCGGCGGGAACAAGAAAAGACTGCGGTAGAGCGGAGGCTACGACCCGGGATTGGAATCGGCGACCGAACTTACTTCGATGTTCTGCTCGACCGCGGAAACCGCGTCGGCAGGCGAAGCCTTCAGCAGTTTCTCCAAATTGCTTTGCAATTGACCCCGCTCCGGCTCGCTGAGTTCGTCGAACTCGAAGGGTTGCAGATACCCTTGCGTAGCCCACATCGGAAACAGCATCTTGGCTTTGCTGCGGACGGTGGTGTTGCCAACGTGAAAGATCACTTCCACTTTGATGCCTTCGTCCAGAGGCTTCTCCAGCTGCAAAAGACCGCCGCTGGTGGAAAGTTGATGCAGCTTTCCCCGCAGTTGCCGTCCGTTTTCGAGACGCGCCAGAAATAACACACTTCCGCCCAGCTTCACCCGGGGTGCCCGCTTGACGTTGCTTTGCTG
>JBAWFN010000014.1:0-2480 GCA_049591935.1 Terriglobales bacterium
TTCGTGGTTCAAGGCCAGCAGGCGCTCCAGGATTTCTGAATCGGTTAAGGTGGGTGGCCAGCCGTATGCGTCGAAGACAGCATCGTCAAGCCTGCGATGGGCCTCCGCGAGCCATGCTGGGCGTTTGTTGTAAAGGTTGGTAAGGGTGCGATCTGCGCGCTCCAGTTCCGAAGTTCCCGGCGGGTTCAGCCATGCATCGCGCTTCTCGACTAATTCTCGCGCGGCGTCGGCGATTGCCTTCACTCGCGCATCGTCTTTCGGTTCCTGGCCTGGCGACCATGGCAAGGGGAACGTCTCAAAGGTCGAAGTGGGCGTGTAGCGGAAGCCACTCTCGACCTCTCGCAATTGCGTGCCCTGAGCACGCGCCCATGTCTCATGGATTCGCGAATGCAGCACTCCGAAGAAATAGTCATCCTCACGCGCGAAAACAATAGTCCCGTCATTACAAAGGACTCGCGGTTCTTGCCATGCAAACAGCCGGTGTTTGGAAACCCTCGGAGTAGCCAGATAGCGAGGGAGGGGGACAATGGCTTTTCTCATTCCGGGTCGAGCCTCGGCATACAACCACCACCTCTCCCGATAGGCGTCACGATGATTTTCTTTTCGCTCTGGATATACAACTGACTTCACATATTCAAACGGCGCTTCGTATTGGGCTGCCTCGGTTTCGGTCATGTCTGTTCCAAAATCAATGGTCCACATATTCCGTGAACCCCGCGCAATATCAACAGCGCTTGCAACGGGTCGAACCACGTCTGAGTTTGGGCGTCCATTCACATTCAGTGGGGATGCGAGCAGACGATGGGCAGTCTCACGATCGATATCAAAGGTGAAGGACTCGCCCGACTGATCGACGGCGGCGGGATGGGATTGGCCGAGGACCTCACACAGATCATTAAAGTGGCTCTGCGCGCCGGAGCGCTCAGACAGAGAGCTGGCTTTCCAACGGGTGACGAATTCCGCAAGAGAAAGGGACATGAGGACAGTCTGATCTGAAGTGCGATTGTTACAGACGAGTGCGATGTTCGCCAAGTGTCGAACGGGCTGCCCTTGGTGGGAGGATCGGGGCGCGGTTTGCTGTCGGGTTAATTCCTCTGGATTTTGGTACCGACCGCCAAATCGGGAATCGTATGGTTACTATAGTTTTTTCAGGTGTGTTTTTCTTTTGGTGTCGTGGAGGGCGGTGAAGTAGCTTGGTAGGTTGGGCCGCATCGGCCCACACGCCGTCGTGAAATGTGGCGGCGGGATTCGTTCTTTGAAAATCAGAGTGTCGAACCAGTCAATTGGCCGGCCCGATCGCCGGCAGCGGAGTTTGACATCTGGTGATGTTGCCGTGGCCAGAAGGCGCAAGCGAGGTGTGCTGCGTGGGAGACGCTGCGGCGCCGTCAAAAACAAACCGGGCACGCGCGCGTTTGTTATAATCGCTGTGCCGCTTTTCGGAGCGCCCTTAGCTCAGCTGGATAGAGCGTCTGGCTACGAACCAGAAGGTCGGGAGTTCGAATCTCTCAGGGCGCGCCATTCTTTTCAACGGCTTGTGGCAGTTTCAAATCCAGCCAAATTCTGACTGTAGTCAATTTTGTAGCGGTCAAATCCCCAGAGATCAACAAAGATCAACTCCTTTCCTCGAACCCATTGCGAACTTCTGCCGTTTAGCTATGCTGAGATCATGAAGCAAGACGGTTCTCGGGACCCGAAATCAATACGCTGCGTTCATTGCGGCCGGGATCTGACAAAATCAACAAAAGATCATGTTTTTCCTTCGGCTTGGTATCCGTCAGAAACTCCGCCGGATGTTCAGCGATGGACGGTTCCAAGCTGCAGCCAATGCAACAATAAATTTGGCGCAATGGAGCGAGAGTTGTTCATTCGCCTTGCAATGTGCATTGACCCTCAAAGAGCAGAGGCTGCGGGTCTATCAGAAAAAGCTGTTCGCTCCATGGGGATTGGAGCAGAGGGAATCAGTCTGAAAGAGAGTCTGCACAGGCGCGCGCTCAAACTCAAAATCATTGCTTCTGTGTGGCATCACAAGCCCGGAACTGAGACACTTCCTGGACTTGGACCCCACCCTGGATTTCCTGAAGACAAACAGTTAGCGATTCCAATCTCGGCAAATCTCATGGAAGAGGTCGTTAAGAAAATTGTGCGAGGATGTGAATTCGAACTCGCCAAAGGCAGGATAATCGAAGAACCATACGAGATCGGTATTTCTTTTGTGCACGAACATAACGTGCCAGAGGCTGTGAATCGCGCATTTCAGATCAGCAGTGCATTGAAAGCACCCCTCGGACCGGGCTTCGAAGTGACGAGAGTTGAAGCGCACGACGAGCCGGGTGCGGTCATGTACAAAATGGTGATCTGGGGCACACTTGTAGCCTACGCTTCGATCCTGCCAAAGTTGGCTTGACGAAAACATCACAATCCCGCATGATGCAAGGTCATTTCTGAAGCCAAATTCCTGCCTTAGTCTGATTCCCCTGCAC
>JBAWFN010000015.1:0-62025 GCA_049591935.1 Terriglobales bacterium
GATGAGCAGCACCATCAAAGAGATCGCCAAAAACGCCACCGAAGCCGCAAAGGTTGCCACCGGCGCCGTCAAGGTGGCCGAAAACACTACCGCAACTGTCTCCAAGCTGGGCGATTCTTCCACCGAAATTGGCCAGGTCATCAAAGTCATCACTTCCATCGCGCAGCAAACGAACCTGCTGGCCTTGAACGCCACCATTGAAGCGGCCCGTGCCGGAGAAGCCGGCAAAGGCTTCGCCGTGGTCGCCAACGAGGTCAAAGAACTAGCCAAAGAAACCGCCAAGGCTACCGAAGACATCAGCCGCAAGATCGAAGCCATTCAAACCGATACCAAAGCGGCGGTGGGCGCCATCGCCGAAATCAGCGAAGTGATCAACCAGATCAACGGCATCTCCAACACCATTGCCACCGCGGTCGAGGAACAGAACGCCACCACCAACGAGATGGCGCGCAACGTGAGCGAAGCGGCGCGGGGTAGCGGCGAAATTACCAGCAACATTGCGGGCGTGGCCCAGGCTGCGGAGAGCACGTCGCGCGGGGCCGGCGACACGCAGAAAGCTGCCCAGCAACTGGTACAGACTTCGGCCGAACTGCGCCGCCTGGTCGAACAATTCAAGATCAATAGCAATGCGGCCGCAGGGGCAGAATCCAGACGCAGCATGGCGGCGAGCGCGGGAGCGTAAATCAACTTAGTTAGTGGCCGATTTGGCCAAGGAGTCCGACACCATGTTGCGACGCATGAAACTCAGCGCGAAACTGATGGGAGCCATCGTGGTGACCTTGCTGGTCACCTCGGCCGCCAGTTACTGGATCACCCAGCGGCGAGTGAATGCGCAGGCTGAGGATGCCTTTCGCGACAAGGTCCGTCAGATCACCGGAATGGCGATGGAGACGAAAGACTGGTTTTCCAAAAACATTAAAGTGATGGTTCCCAGCGGGAAGTTCGACAACATCCACCAGGTTCCGGTGGTAGTGGCTTGGGGCGTTGCCCAGGACTATGCCGGGAAGAACGGTTTTACCTTTCATACCCCGTCGCTGGCTCCACGCAATCCCAAGAACCAGGCGGACGAATTCGAGCGCCGGGCCCTGGAAGCCTTCAACAAGGACCCTCAACTCAAGGAATATTCCGACCGCCTGGTCGAGAATCACGAAGAGGTGATGCGCTATGCGCAGCCGGTGCGCATAACCGAGGATTGCCTGATGTGTCACGGCGATCCGGCCGGGACGAAAGATCCGTTTGGCCAGACCAAAGAAGGCATGAAAGTCGGCGATCTGCGGGCCGCGTTCTCCATCAGCGCTCCCACCAAAGTCCTAGTCGAGCAGGCGCGGGCCAATTCGGTGGCCACTTTTCTCACTACCTTTTTCACCCTTCTGACCGCGGCCGGCGTGGTCTTCGCGCTGGTGCGAAAGCTGATCGTGAAACCACTGGGCGCTTCTCTGAAACTCGCGAACCGCATCGCGCAGAATGATCTGGCGATGGACGACCTTCCAGTGGGGGCCGAAGACGAGATTGGAGAGGTCACCACGGCCCTCAATCAGATGAAGAACAACTTGAAGGGGGTTATCCAATCGATAACCGGCGCCGTGGTGCAGGTGGCCAGTGCCAGCCAGGAACTCTCCAGCACCAGCCAGCAGATTTCAGCCAATTCAGAGGAGACCTCAGCCCAGGCCAAAGTAGTTTCGAGCGCGGCCCAGCAAGTCAGTCAAAACCTGCAGACCGTGGCCACCGGCGCGGAAGAGATGGGCAGCACCATCAAGGAGATCGCCAAGAACGCCAGCGAAGCCGCCAAAGTTGCGACCGGAGCGGTCACAGTGGCGGAGAACACCACCGCGACCGTTTCCAAGCTGGGTGATTCTTCCACGGAAATTGGCCAAGTGATCAAAGTCATCACCGCCATTGCGCAGCAGACCAACCTGCTGGCTCTGAATGCCACCATTGAAGCCGCCCGCGCTGGAGAAGCCGGCAAGGGATTCGCTGTGGTCGCCAACGAAGTCAAAGAACTGGCCAAGGAAACCGCCAAGGCCACGGAAGATATCAGCCGCAAGATTGAAGCCATTCAAACCGATACCAAGGCGGCCGTCGACGCCATTGCGGAAATCAGCGGAGTCATCAACCAGATTAACGGCATTTCGAACACGATTGCCACGGCGGTGGAAGAGCAGAACGCCACCACCAACGAGATGGCGCGGAATGTGAGTGAAGCCGCGCGCGGCAGCGGCGAAATCAATAGCAACATTAGCGGCGTGGCCGAGGCCGCCGAAAGCACGTCGCGCGGAGCCAGTGACACGCAGAAGGCGGCGCAACAACTGGTGGAGACCTCCGCTGAACTGCGCCGCCTGGTGGAGCAATTCAGCATTCATGAAAATGGCGGTAAGACTGAATCCCGGCGGAGCATGGGCGCCAGCGCGGGAGCGTAGGCGGCTGCGAATCAACGCGGGGCGAACGGAGACAATCGGCAATGGGGCGAATACGCATCCTGGTGGTGGATGATTCGGTGGTGATTCGCAAAGTGCTTTGCGACACCCTGTCCAAAGACCCCGAGTTCGAGATCCTGGCTTCGGCCAGTGACGGCCGCATCGCTCTCTCCAAAATCGACCAGTTGCACCCTGATCTGGTGACGCTCGACGTCGAAATGCCGGTGATGGACGGGCTGGAGACACTAAAGGAACTGCGCAAAACTCACCCCAAGCTGCCCGTCATTATGTTCAGCACGCTGACCGAGCGCGGGGCCAGCGCCACTTTGGATGCGCTTTCTCTGGGCGCCTCCGACTATGCCACCAAGCCCAGCAACACCGGCAGCCAGGCCATGGCCATTGCGGCCATCCAGGTGGAGTTGATTCCCAAGATCAAAGCGCTTTGCCCTGGCAATTCGCCAAGACTGAAGACCCTGCCACCGCCCCGTCCGGCAGTCCCGGTGCGGCCGCGATCGAAGCAACCGATTGAGATTGTGGCCATCGGCACCTCGACGGGTGGACCGAATGCGCTGGGCGAGGTCTTGCCTCACATCCCCAAGGACTTGCCGGTGCCGATAGTGGTAGTGCAGCACATGCCACCGATTTTTACCCGACTGCTGGCCGATCGACTGGCGAGCCAGTCCGCCATTCCCGTGACCGAAGGGGTTTCCGGGGTCACGCTCACCCCGGGACGGGCCTGGATCGCGCCGGGAAATTTTCACATGACGGTGGCCCATGCCGGCGTGAACCGTCGCTTAGACCTCAATCAGAATCCGCCCGAGCATTCTTGCCGGCCAGCAGTGGATCCGCTGTTTCGCTCGGTGGCAGCAGTGTTTCGAGCCAACGTTCTCGCCGTGGTGATGACCGGCATGGGATCGGACGGCGTGCTCGGGGCGCAACACATTCGCGAAGCCGGAGGCGAAGTGATTATCCAAGACGAAGCTTCCTCCGTAGTGTGGGGAATGCCGGGCCTGGTGTATGCGGCTGGACAAGCCGATGCGGTCTATCCCCTGGCTCAGCTGGCGCCAGAAATCACGCGCCGCGTGCTCCAGAGCCGTACGCGGCAAGCCGCGGTTACGGCCAACCATGCGGCGATGGAGTCTCAAGCCAAATGACGACTGGCATGCAGCCGGCTCTGGCCACCGCGGTGAGTAAGCCGGCGCTGGATCCCATTTTCCGGCAAATCCGCGATTTAGTGTACAAGGTCTCGGGCATCTACCAGCTCGACGAAAAACTCTATTTGCTGGCCGATGGCTGTGGGCGAAGAATCAAGCAGCTGAATATCAAGAGCCCGCGCGAATATTGGGACCTTCTGACTGCACATTCCAGCCGAGAAGCGGAACTCCGGCAGCTGCTCAACGAAATCACCATTGGCGAGACCTGCCTGTTTCGAAGCCAGCCACAGCTCGATGCCCTGCACAAGATCATCCTCCCCGAACTGGTGGCCGAAAAGACCAAGCAAGTGACGAAACGCTTGCGCATCTGGAGCGCCGGCTGTTCGACCGGCGAGGAGTCTTACACTCTGGCTATGAATATGCTGGAGCAAAGCGAACGTTTGTTGAAGGGCTGGACGGTGGAGATCCTGGCCACCGACTTGAATGACCGCTCGGTGGAGGCTGCCAAGGCCGGCATTTACGGCGACTACGCGCTGCGCGCCACCACCGACTACTTCAAGCGCAAATACTTTGTCACCCTGGATGAGAAAAAACTGCAAGTGAAGCCGGAAGTCAAGAAGCTGATTACCTTCAGCCGCCTAAATCTCCAGGACGACTCCAGGATGCTCTTCATGAAGGGCATGGACCTGATCTTCTGCTGCAACGTTCTGATCTATTTCGACGGACCCTCGAAGTCGAAGGTGGTTGATCATTTTTTCAGCAACCTCAATTTTGGCGGTTACTTTTTTCTCGGAACTTCCGAATCGCTGATGAAATTGAACGAGCAGTTTCACCTGGTCCATTTTCCCGGCGCGATCGCGTATTGGAAACCATCCCTCAAGAGCGGCAAATTATGAGCACAGCCATCACTGACGCGATTCGTGAGCGCGTGAAGCGGATCGAGACCACGCCCTCCATCCCGGCAGTCTTTCTGCCGCTGCTGGAACTGCTGAATGCCCCCCCGGAAGACGTGAAGCTGGAAGAGGTGGTGAAACTGGTCTCCTATGACAACACCATCGCGGCGCAATGCCTGCGGGTGGCGAGTTCCCCTTTATTTGGTCTGGCCAAGTCACCGGAATCCATCAAGGGAGCCGTGATTGCGTTGGGATTGCGCCGGGTCGAGACCATACTGCTCACCTGTTGCCTGGGCAACGCCTTCCCCACCAAAGACTGGGCTCTGGATCCGAGCGTCTTCTGGAGACATTCCCTGGGTTGCGCCATGGTATGCCGGAAGTTCAGCGAAAAGCTGGCCGCAGCCGATGGCGATAAGGCTTATATGGCGGGGTTGTTACACGATATCGGTTTCATGGTGAACTGTATGGCTTTCCCCGAAGAGTTTGCCAACGCGGTCAAACAGGCTCTCGCGGGGCAGGTTCCTCTGGATCAGGCGGAACGCGCCACCATGGGATTCACCCACTGCGAAACCGGACGTGTACTGGCGGAGAGATGGCACCTCTCCAGCGATATGGTGCAGGTGATCGCCCATCATCACACGCCCGAGCTAAGCGAAGGCGCTCAGCCGCTGGTCGCGTTGGTCCACCTGAGCGACCTTCTCTGCCGCGTGCGCGGCATGGGTTACGGATACTACGAGTCCCAGAGAGTGGACTTGGCTCACAACCCCGCGTGGACCATCCTTCAGAAGGAATACCGCGAGCTTGAGCGAGTCGACCTGGTGCGGTTCACCTTTGAACTGGACGAGGCGGCGGCAGAAGTCTTTGAACTGGTGGCGACCATATTCGGCGCAGCCGCGGCGCGCAACTGAACCTTGCCGCTGCTGCCTTGCCGACCCATGAGCACTGGCCTGCCATCCGCCCGGAGGAATCGAGGAAGCGTGCTTCGCTCCCGACCAGAGCCCAGGCTGCGTTCCATTTAATACTTAGCTGTGAATCTGGAGGGAAATGACAATCGGCATGTTTTCAAAGAGCAGGTTGAGTTCAACCGCCGGGGAGTCTGCGAGCGAGCGCATATCGTAGTCGCTGCCGGTAATGACCGTGGGTGGCGAGAGCATGCAACTGTCACCCAGGCCGGAAATCTTGTTTTTGAAGTTGCCAGCCACCATGTTGGCGATCTCGCCCATGGCGTCGGTCAACTCGGCGCCGACCTTGTCGGCATCGACGCCCAGCATCTTGGAAGTGATCAGCGCGGCCGCCTTTCCGTCGCAGCGGACGCTCAACACGCCGCATAATTTCCCGGCCAATCCCACCATGGAGGTAATACTTAAGTTGGCTTCGGAAGGCGCCGGGGGCACGGTGAGCTTGCAGCCTAACATGAGTTCGAAGACTTCTTGCACCGCTACTTCCATCAGCGGCACCCAGTCTTCATGACGGCTCTTGTCGGCCAGCATTTCGTTTGCGGATTTCATGATTTGCCTTCCAACACCGGGATGACGTGCTCCTTGACCTGGTCCGGTGTAAACGGTTTGCGAATGTATCCCTTAGCGCCGCATGACAGGGCCTGTACCACATGCGACTCGCTGCCTTCGGTGGTAATCATGACGACGGGCACGCCCTTGGCGTTGGCGACCCCGGAAAGCTGTTTGACAAACTCCAGCCCGTCCATCACCGGCATGTTGATGTCACAGAGAATGAGATCGACCGAGTTATCCTGGAGGACGGTAAGAGCCTCCGCGCCATTCCCAGCCTCCAGCACCTGCTTGAGGTCAAGCCCTGCCTGACGCAAAGAGCGCTCCACAATCTTCCGCATCACGGAGGAATCATCCACGATGAGGGCACGTATGGCGTTCATGAGACAGTCCTCATTCTCCACGGGCGACGCCCGTTGCATTTTTCTCGTATGCCCACTTC
The DNA here is from genome assembly GCA_049591935.1 of Terriglobales bacterium. Lineage (GTDB taxonomy): Bacteria > Acidobacteriota > Terriglobia > Terriglobales > Acidobacteriaceae > JABCZH01. Next base: position 6,412 of record JBAWFN010000015.1, read on the forward strand.
TGGCCTATCGGTCAGAGACGGCTTGGACTTTAGGATGCCCGTGGGAGGGAGTCTGAGGGCCAGAGACTCGTCACCAAAACACAACTACTGGACTACATTTTCCAATGGTTTGTGACAAAGCGGTTGTGTTTCTCCCGTCGCTCTGCTAAGCCAAGTGGAGACTGTCCCATAACCAGCTACCTTGCCGGTTAGGAGGACGTGACGTAGGTTAGGGAAAATGCATGACAGTAATTGCGGAAGGTCAGGGCAATATGTCCTTTCTTACCAATAGCGCCCTGGGACAGGGTGATGTTAAGCACGTTCTGGCGATGGCACACCAGGAGTTGAGTGAATTGCTGCAACGGCGCGCCACGATCATGAAACGCATCACCACTCTGCGCCGGACACTCAACGGCCTGGCGGAATTATTCGGCAACGCGGTATTGGACGGAGAACTAAGACTTCTGATCAACGCCCCGGCGGGGACGCGAAAAAGCGGGCTGACCGACGCCTGCCGCTCGGTCTTGATGAGCTCAACCGATCCCCTCGCGTCGCGTGAGGTGGTCACGCGAATTCGCTCCACCGATGATTCTCTGCTGCGCAATCACAAGGATGCGGTGGCGTCGGTCACGTCCATTCTGTACCGGCTGCAATCGTATGGTGAAACTGCGGCCAGCACGAATCCGTCCGGCAAGCGGGCCTGGATATGGATACGTTGACTGGCCTGCCAGGAACTCAAATGCTTGCGTCTCCATCGAAATGCGAGGGGTCCCAAATTGCCGGGTTCGCGAGTTGCGCAAGCCAGTTCTGGTTCCGTGTCCCATAGTAGAAAGCCCAGGAAGGCAGAGCCCGGTCGTAAGGCGCCAAGTCATCGAGCACTTTCTGCTTCTCCGGACGAAAGCCGTAGGCTTCCAACATGTGGATACCCTCCTGGCGACAACGCGACAGCGCCCACAACAACATGGGCCCCAGCACCGGAGCGTTTTCGTTCAGCGCCTGGAAGTCCACCAGGCGTACACGCTTCAAGTGGAATGCAGGGTTATCGTGGCGCAGAAAAATGGCATAGGCCACAATGCGAGAACTTTCTTGCATGGTCAGGATCCACAACCGTTTCTCTGCCAGGGCAAAGTGAAAGTGCCATTGCAAGACTTCGAGAGAGCGGGTCGCGAGGAGCCGTTCCGGACGGGCGCGCTTCAATTCCTCCCAAAACACAGCGAAGCGTTGGTCGAAGCTGGGGCAAATCTCGACTTGTCCGAGGACGGGAGTCGACCGGGACATCCTCTTGGTGACGCGGTCACGCAGCGACAAGATACTCGCCGCAGGGAAAGATAAAATCCTGGGGTAGCCCTTCTTGGCCAGCGCTCCGGCGAGGAAACCGCGATAGTTCGTGATCCAAAAAGCGGAGCGTCCCCATTCTCCGGTCGGCACGCGGGCGAAACCGACCGACTCCAGCAATTTGTAGGAATTGGCGTTGGCGGTGGAAATGACCACAAACTCCGCCAGCTTCTGGTCGAGAGTAGCTCGCGCCAGTCGCGCCCCGAGGCCCTTTCCCCGGTAGCGCAAATCGGCCACTAAACCGCGCGAGGTGGCAGCGGTGACTTCCCGTCCGGCAAACTGATAGGTCACGGGAATGTGCATGAACGCACAGATGATCTCGTTTTTCTCGTTCTCTCCCACCCAGCCGATGGGCCAATCCGGAACCCGCTTGTAAGCCGGATTGTTAACCCAGAGGTGCTCCCACTGGTCGCGCGGCGTTGATTCCAGGCCACTGCGTGATTCGAGGGCGGCAATCTGCGGGTAATCCTCCAACCTGGCAGCGCGGAAGCGGGGAACCAGATCCAGGGATTCTTCACCCGGACTGGATTGAGGCCGCACGAGCTTTCCCCCGCCCACTGTTCCTCCTAAGGAACCAATGCCATGTTACTGGCCTGCCTTGAGCAACTGAACCCGGGCATTCGACGAAGTGACTGCCACGCTTCAGTCGACAGGGCAACTGAGACGGACGTGCGATGCGACCCGTACGCGGTCGTGCAAAGCAACCTACCGTGCCGGTATAGGCAGGACTCGCTCGACGCGCCCTGGGGGCTGAAAGGAATGCCCCCGACAAGCCCGCTTATCGCGACACCAGCGCACTTCAAATTTGAACTCGCGCAGGTTTTGCAATCTGAACTTTGTGCAGGATTCTAGCACCCTCCCGATTGCCAGAACAAGCCCGGTTCAGCGCATGCCGAAGCTTGCGACGGCTGCTTTTCAAGGAGCGAGGCGTACTCGCAAGTACGCAGTAGCTTGGTTTAGAAGCCAAACCCTGGGCTGCACAGCTTGTTCGGCCTCCTGGTTTCCGCTTGACAGCAACTCCGGCCACAGTTAGCGTTGCGTGAGGAGTTTCTGGGTTCACCCCCACGCTGGAAAGAAGCTGCCCATGGCTTGCCTCGGAATTGTTCAGTCGACTTCTTCCCCGAGCCGCACATTCAGTTTCTGGAACCAGTCCAGGGTCAGACTCGCTGTGTTGGTTTTCGCCGCGCCTCGTCTGAACCGAGGGCGGCCTGCTTTCTTGAGAACAAGTTGAGCATCCACGCCAATTCGAAGCGTCAGGGTTTCGTGACCATTAGCGTGGATGATGGGCATCCGAGCGACCTGCGTACGGCCGATCTGCTGGCAAAGTATGGCCTGCCGGCGACTTTTTATGTTCCCGCCCGCAACCCGGAACAACCGGTCCTGTCCAGCTCGGAGCTGCGGCAACTCTCGCAGCAATTTGAACTGGGCGGACATACCATGAACCACGTTCCGCTGAATTCCGTCCCGGAAGACCGAGCCCGACAGGAAGTGGCGGAGGGAAAAGCGTGGCTGGAAGATTTTGTGGGCAAACCGGTAGTCAGCTTTTGTTATCCGCGGGGCAAGCACAACCGCCAGATTGTTGCCATGGTCAAGCAGGCCGGGTTTCTCGGCGCCCGGACCTGTTTTTTGAATCGTCATGACTTTCCTGACGATCCCTTCACCTGGGGCGTAAGCACACAGGCCTACAACCACACCCGGGTGGTGCAGATCCGTCATGCTTTGCTGGAGAGAAATTTTCGTGGGGCCTTGAATTTTGTCCTTATTTATAAGGGAACCACCGATTGGGCCACGCACTTCCAGCACGCCCTCGATCGAGTGCGAGCTCGGGGCGGGGTTGCGCACTTGTATCTGCACAGCTGGGAAATCGACAAGTACAACGATTGGCAGAAGCTGGAGTCGGTTTTCCGGGCCATCCCTCCGGCATCGGAGCTCAAGAGAATCACCAACGGCGAATTTTTCACCCTGCGTGCCGGACTCCGGGACGCCCGCAACCCGCAGACAGCGGTCGCGTAGCGACCAAGAATCCGTCGCAGAAGCCGCCGGGTGTAGTGGCTTTGGACTCCAGTCGAAATACTACTGCCGTGGTAGGGGCTTTCTTCCATCCTTGCCAAAGGGGTGACGGTTACGTAGACTTCTGCCAGCCGTTTTATTTGGTCTCCTCTCCCACATCGATCCCAGGTTAAGGAAGTTACGTTTATGAATCTCCGCTTCTGTTCCAGGTTTGCAGCCTTTGTTCCTAGCAGGTTCACTTGCCTTTTCGCGTCTTTGCTGACCCTGCTGGCGGGGGCTGCGCAATTGAGCGCGCAGAACATTATCAACACCATCGCGGGGGGCGGAACTTTGCCTCCATTTTCCACCTCCGCGACGGGCAATTACGCTGATATTCCGGGGCCGACCTCAATCGTGGTGGATCAGCAGGGCAATCTATATGTGGTTTCCCCGAGCGCGAACCAGGTTTATAAAGTGGACCCGACCGGAAGCACGCTCTCCGTCTTCGCAGGGCAGGGCTGGCCGGCGGAGGACCCGCAGAAGTATGACGGGGAGCCGGCTACAAAGGGGTACCTCAACGCCCCCAGCGGTCTGGCGATCGATGGCAGCGGCAATATCTATGTGGCAGACACGCAGGCTTACCTGGTACGCAAGATTGACACCAACGGCATTATGACGACCATCGCGGGCAAAGGCGACTATTGCCAGAACCCGCCTTCGGGATGCGGCGACAATGGGCCCGCCAACGTCGCGCTTCTGGGTGCTCCCGCAGCAGTGGCGACCGACGTGGCTGGCAATGTGTACATCGCGGACACCGGCGACAACGAAATTCGGGTGGTGAACATGCAGTCGAGCACGATCACGGTTTACGGCGTAACCGTGAAACCGGGGAACATCGCCAGGGTGGCCGGCAACGGGAAGCAGTGTTCGAGTGGCACCTCGGCTTGTGGGGACAACCTCAAGGGAACCAACGCGATGCTGAATGGCCCGAATGGTGTGGCCGTCGACCGCCTGGGAAACATGTTTATCGCCGATTCTGGGGATCGTCGCATTCGCGCCATGATTCCGAGCGGTAATATTTACGCCTATGCCGGCAACGGGAATCCTTGTTCCGGCGGCGCCGGCTCTTGTGGCGATGGTGGGGCTTCGCTCAGCGCGCAGCTCAGCAATCCTTGGCAGATCTACATTGACGCCAGCGACAATCTCTACATCGCGGATTCGCCCACGAACCGTATCCGCAAGGTTATCCCCGGGACGAATCCTCCCAGCACGGCCACGATTTCGACGGTCGCGGGCAATGGCGCCTCCTGCTCTACGGCTTACGTGAAGTCGAACTTCTGCGGGGATGGCGGATCTGCCACCTCGGCCTATCTCAACGGGCCGCACGGAGTAACCCTGGATGCCTCGAAGAACCTTTATATTTCCGATAGCGGCGACCAGCGCATCCGCAAGGTCAGCTCGGGAACCATCAACACCTACGCGGGCGGAGGCATGGGCGATGGACCCGCAACTACGGCCATCTTCGCGGAGAACCGCGATGTCGCAGTCGATAACGCGGGCAACGTCTATATTGCCGATACCAATAACAATCGCATACGCAAGATCTCAGGTGGGACCGTCAGCACGCTGGCGGGAAACGGAATTGGCAACTACTTCGGGAACGGCATCCTGGCGGTGAACGCGAACTTGAGTCAGCCCTGGGGATTGACGGTTGACGGTCTGGGAAACGTTTACGTGGCCGACACCAACAATCTAGTGGTTCGTGTGGTAAACACGCAGTCGTCGCCCATCACGGTGGCGGGTGTCGTCATTCAACCCGGGACCATCGCAACGGTAGCCGGGATTCCCGGACAGGGGTGCGTGTCCGCACCACCAGGTTGCGGCGACGGCGGACCAGCTACACAAGCCACCTTCGGCTACCCGGCGAAGGTCGCGCTTGATAATGCCGGCAACTTTTTGGTCGCAGATTCGAGCGCGAACCGGATTCGCGAGGTCAACATATCCACGGGAGTGATCTCTACGGTCGCCGGCAACGGGAGCGCGTGCCCGGACCCAACCAACTTCGCCCTGTGCGGCGACGGTGGGGCCGCAACCGCCGCCATGTTGAATCAACCTCACAGCATCGCCGTGGACAGCGCGGAAAATATCTACATCACAGACACCATGGACGACCGGATCCGCGTGGTCGAAGGCAGCGGTCCCAACGCGGGCGACATCGAAGCTTTCGGGTTCAACGGCACTTTCAACAACTTCGGCCCCGATTTCGTGGCGGCGCTACAGAGCGGCTACACCGAACCGTTATACGTCTCGTTGGATGCCAACGATAACGTTTTCGTCAGCGGCAGCTCCATCTACTACCTGATCCAGCGAATTGACGCCTCGACCAACCCCGTCGTTAATCCCGTGGACACCATCGCCGGACGCAGCAAGGGCGATCCGAAGTACTACGGTTTCGCCGGCGATGGCGGCCCCGCATACGGGGCGTACTTGAACAATTACGGCGCGACCCTGGACAGCTCGGAGAACCTCTACATTTCAGACGGCGGAAACAACCGGGTTCGGGAAGTTTCCAGTTCGCCGACCCAGGGCTTGGTGCCGGTGGTAAGCGTCTCCCCGACCAGCTTGACCTTCCCGCCGACTCCGATCGGTTCGACGAGTCAGCCCATGAACATCACCGTGACCAACACGGGAAGTAACGACCTGGTCATGAGCGCGCCTTCGATTTCGGGACCGTTCAACTTTGTCAATCAAACGCCTTGCCCGGGTAACATCGTTGCTCCGGGCATGAGTTGCGTGTATAGCGTGGTCTTCACACCGACTGGCTATGGAAATGCGAAAGGGACGGCGACGCTAAACGACAACGGGTTCAACAGCTCACAGCAGAACATCCCGCTAAGCGGTTCGAGCGCCGACTTCAGCATCGCCGCCAACCCAAACTCGTTGACCATCGCGCGGGGAACCCAGGGACAATCGACCATCACGCTGACCCCGGTTGCCGGGTTCAACCAGAACATCACCCTTTCCTGCACCGCCCTGCCTCAGGGAGTCAGTTGCGGGTACGTGCCCAATCCCGTGCCCATGGACGGGAGCACGGCCCAAACCTCGACGCTGACGGTGACGGTCAGTTCTTCGGCCACGCCCGGCACTTACACGATCAACGCGAAAGGTAGCAGCGCCACCACGCACACGACACCGATCACTTTGACGGTGCAGTAGAAACCATTGGTTTGCGAGGGTTCGAGCTGAGAGTCGGTCGAAGCGGTACCGATGTCCCCGCTTGAGGCTCAGTTCGTCGGCGGTGGATTGGTTCCACTCACGCGGCGACTCATCAGCTCGCCTTCTCGGTTTTGCCTCGCGTTCTGACGAGTGACCGGCCCGGCTCATTCTGCGGCGGGTTTACTTGACAACGCCACCCTGCACGTCGAAACCGTAGCTCCTCAACACGTCCGCCATGGCAGCGGTCTTGACGAAGGTCACGAACCGCCGTGCTGCGTCCTTATTCTTTGACGAGGCGAGAATGACGCAGGCCTGTTCAATCGGCGGATAATCATCCCCAGGAATCTCGGCATAACGCCCTTTGTCTTTCATGTTCGGTGACAAGGCGAGTGATAGAGCCACGATGCCCACATCCGCGGAGCCCGATGCCACGAAGGAGGCGGTCTGCGAAATATTCTCGCCCAGCACAAACTTGTCTTTCACTTTTTCATAGACGTTTTCTTTCTGCATGGCAGCCACAGCGGCCTGTCCGTAGGGAGCATGTTGCGGGTTGGCGACCGCGATCTTCTTCACCGACGGATCCAGCAGGACCCGAATGCCGGAACTCAGATCGAGTTTCGATTCCTTCGGAGCCCAGATCACAATCTTGCCCTTGGCATACTGGTAGTAGGTTCCCGGCTCCGTCAACCCGGCAGCTTCCAGTCTTTTCGGATAGTCGAGATTCGCCGAAAAGAACAGGTCAAAGGGAGCGCCGTTTTGAATCTGCTGGAAGAAGTTGCCCGAGGAACCGTAAATCAGCTTGACGGTCTTTCCCGTTTCTTTCTCGAATCGGGCGGCCACATCTTGCATGGCAAATTGCAGGTCCGCGGCAGCTGCCACGGTGACTTCCTGGGCCGCACACCACTGAACCAAAGAGACTGCCAGAACCACGGTCAGGCCTAGTCTTCGGACATTCATGCGTTCTCTCCTCAGGCAGACGGCTTAGACTGCCGCTGCCTGACGCAGTTCTGTCATGCGCGTCCCGAGAAATGCCAAATACTTCTCCATTCCCTCACCGGTTTTGGCCGAAAGTTGAAACACCGGCATGCCCGGGCGAACCGCCTGGATGTGATTGTATGCGGTCGCCCAGCTGAATTCAGCGGCTGCCGCCAAGTCGATCTTGGTGACCACTGCGACGTCGGCGCTGTTGAAAATAGTTGGATATTTGAGCGGTTTGTCCTCGCCCTCGGTCACCGACATCAATACCAGCCGTAAATCTTCGCCCAAATCATAAGAAGAAGGACAGACCAGATTGCCGACGTTTTCGATGAAAAGGAAATCCAAATGGTTAAGATCCCATCCTTCCAGTGCGCTTTGCACCATGGCAGCTTCCAGATGACAAAGAGTGCCGGTGGTGATTTGCTTGACCGGAGCCTGGCTACGGGCCAGGCGCAACGCGTCATTTTCGGTGGCGAGATCACCCACCAGAGCGGCCACGCGATAGTTGGGGCGAAGAAGAGCGAGAGTCTTCTCGAGCAATGCAGTTTTGCCGGAACCCGGACTGGAGACCAGACTCACGACCAACACTCCGGCGGCGTGAAAGCGACCCCGCAGTGCGCGGGCCATAACATCGTTCTGCTTCAGAACATTTCTGCGAACTTCGATCAAACGGGGTTCGGGACGCATTCTTGTATCTCCAGTGCGACCACTTCCAGTTCTTTACCTTGCACGATCTCAGAGGTTGGGGTGCCACATTCCGGGCAGCAAAATAACTGCACCGAGCTGAGTGGACGTTGTGCTCGACAAAGGGAACAAAAGATCACCACTGGAACGTCCTCAACTACCAGGCGGGAACCTTGCAGCAGAGTGCCAGCGCATGCCATTTCATAACACGAGAGGAGAGCTTCTTTCACCACGCCGGACAGCGCTCCCAGCTTGAGATGGACGGCAGTGACTTGAATATCCCGGCGCCGCGCGGCTTCTTCCTGCGCCAGCTCCACGATGCGTATCGCGATGGAAAGTTCATGCATAGCTGGACTCGGTGGCATATTCGCCGGGCTGCGAAAGGGTGTCGAAGCGGCCGAACGCTGCCAGCGCCGCCTGTCCCAAGCTGATTCCGCCGTCGTTGGGTGGCACGGCATGATTTGTCCAAATTTGCAGTGATCCGCCGGCTTGCAGGGTCTTCAGCTCCTCCAGCAACAACTCGTTCTGGAAAACTCCTCCGGAGAGAACCACAGTCTCCAGGCCGTACCTACAAGCGATCACATTCACGGCATCCCACAAACCCTGAGCGATTCCCCGCTGGAAGGAACGTGCGATTTCCCTGACATCGCGGCCGTGAAGGCGGTCTTCGACTACGGCGCCTAACAGCGGCCCGAAATCCAATTCTCCGCCGGTAAAGGGGAACAAATATGCTTCCCTTGAGGGCGCGCGGCGGGCGAGTTGTTCCAGCCACATCGCGGCCTGGCCTTCGAAAGTAATCTCTCGAGTGAAGCCCAGCAGCGCAGCGGCAGCATCGAAAAGCCGCCCGATGGAGGTGGTGGCGAAAGTGCGAACGTCCTTGCGGACCAATTCCATCGCGTCCCGGTAGCGCCCGGGAAAGTTAAAGGGAGGCAAGGTAAAATCGGGCACGGCGTCGAGTTGGGCAAGGAATCCGGCAGCCGCTTGCACCGGAAATTCCGCGGCGGCATCTCCGCCGGGCAGTCTCGCCTGGCGTAAATGCGCCACGCGCTTGAAACCCTGCTGGAGACTCCCGACGAAAATCTCTCCACCCCAGATGGTTCCATCATCCCCGTACCCGGTGCCGTCGAAGCTCACGCCGACCACTCGCTTTGTCCAATCGCCCTGTTCCGCAAGAACGGACGCGACATGCGCCCGGTGGTGCTGCACTGCATGGGCCTCGCCTTTCAGCGTAAGCGCACAGGCGGTTGAGGCATATTGCGGGTGAAGGTCATGCACCACGATCAGTTCGTCCCAGGAAACTTCGTACATCGAGACCAGATCCTGGACAGTCTCTTGAAATGCCTGGAGCGACGGGTAGTGATCTAAGTCGCCGATGTGTTGGCTGACGAAAGCCTGGCCAACCACAACCAGCGTGATGCTATTTTTCAGATCGGCGCCCAGCGCGAGAATCGGGCGCTCGGCAGGAAGTGATGTAACCGCGCCCGGAGCATACCCTCGAGCGCGGCGCAAGACCGCCGGGCCGAACGCGCCCGCGCGGGCTACGGAGTCATCGACTCGCCGCGCGATGGGCCGTTGCCCAATCAGAAACGAGTCCGCGATGCCTGCGAGGCGCTGCAATGCGTCTTCGTCCTGGTAAGCGATGGGCTCACTTGACCGGTTCGCGCTGGTCATCACGAGGACTTCCGGAGCGCCGGCGGCGAACAGCAAATGGTGCAGGGGCGTGTAGGGCAACATGACGCCGAGTTCGTCGTTCTCCGGTGCGACTCCCGCGAGCTCCGGCTTCGCCGGGGCGAGCACGATGGGCCGGGCACTCGAGGTGAGCAGAGCTTCCGCTTCAGAAGAAAGCTCGACCAGGGTGCGCGCCACTGGAAGATCCTTTGCCATCACCGCAAACGGCTTTTCTTTCCGAAACTTGCGGTCGCGCAAAGCCGCGACGGCAGCGGTATTCCGGGCATCGCATGCCAGGTGGTATCCGCCGAGTCCTTTCACCGCGAGAATCTTGCCGGCACGAAGCATCTGCGCTGCTCGCCGTATGCTGCCATCACATCGGCCTGCGATTGAATCGTAGGGATGAAGATAATAGTTGGGACCGCAGGCCGGACAGGCCACAGGCTGCGCATGAAAACGACGGTTGCCAGGGTCCGAATATTCCCGGGCGCAGTAGTCGTCGAGCAGCCACTGCTTCATGGTCGTGTTCGGCCGGTCGTATGGCAGGGCCAAGGTCACGCTGTAGCGTGGACCACAATTGGTGCAGTTGACGTACGGGTACAGGTAGCGCGGATCGGCCGGGTCGAAAAGTTCTTTTAGACATTCGCCACAAACCGGAAGGTCAGACGAGATGCGCACGGTGGGGTGCTCCCGGTGCTGGCTGCTGCGAATGGTGAACTCTTGCAGGCCGATGGGCTCTGCCGGCTGGACGTCGATTTCCGCGATGCTGGCTGCGGGCGGTGACTGAGTCTTCAGACCGCGAACAAAAGCTTGCAGCCCGGTCTCGGCGCCCTCCAAATGTATTTCGACTCCTTGTTCCGCGTTGAGCACCCACCCGTTCAGCGTGTGGGCGCGGGCCAGCCGGTAGACAAACGGACGAAAGCCCACGCCTTGCACCACTCCCCGCACCCGAATGAAACACGCAACGGCCATGATTATTCCAAATCCACAAGGCAACTGTGCCCTTGCCAGCCCACTTGAACCACCTTGCCGTCCTCGATCAGCACCGGAACGCTGCGCTGGCCTGCCACCAAGGTCCGCATGCGGCTGCGAGCTGCGGGATCGGCTTCGACGTCATACTCCACAAAGTCGGAGCGCTTCCATTCCAGCCACTCCCGCATTTCCCTGGTGTGCGGACAGCGAGCCGTCCCATAGAGCTCAAGCTTGGCCACCACTCAACACCTCCAGCGATTCACGTACTACGCGCTCCTCCACGTGACTAACATGCGTTACCGTGCAAACTTTGCTAACAAATTCGTGGCAAAGGATCGCCAACCAGCATATCGATGATGCGGCTGCCACCGTAACGGGTAGTGACCAGCACCGAAGCGGAGGGTTGTTCCCGGATTTCACCAATGATTTGAGCTTCGTTGCCACCTGGCGCCGAGGCAAGAGCATGGATCGCGGCATCGGCATACTCTGGGGCCACGACGGCAAGAAACTGGCCTTCGTTTGCGATGTGAAGCGGATCCAGCCCCAGTAACTCACACGCGCCACGGACCGCATCGCGCACCGGAATTTGATCGTCGAACAGAACCACTCCCAGGCCGCAATCGCGAGCGAGTTCGTTGAGCGAGGTGGCAACACCTCCGCGGGTGGGATCACGCATCCAGCGAACGCCCGGTCCCGCTGCGTGTGCGAGAGCTTCAACCAGAGGAAGCACCGAACGCGTGTCAGAACGAAGATCAGCCTCCAGATCCAACTCGCCGCGGGCCAGCAGAATGGTGATACCGTGGTCTCCGATCGGACCGGACAGCAGCACCTGGTCACCGGGCCGTACCGAGCGAGGATCAATGCTGACACCACGAAGCAAGTGCCCAATCCCGGTGGTCGTGATGTACATCTGGTCGGCTTTGCCGTGTTCGACGACTTTTGTGTCTCCGCCCACGATCCGGACACCGGCTCTGTGCGCAGCCTGCCCCATGGCGCGAACCTCGGCTTCAAGCACCGGCATGGGCAGGCCGGCTTCGAGTATGTAGGTTACGACCAGCGCTTCTGCTTTCGCTCCCGAAACCGCCAGGTCGTTCACGGTTCCGTTGACTGCGAGTTCACCGATTGAGCCCCCGGGAAAAATCAGAGGCTTGACGACAAAACTGTCGGTGGTGATGGCAACTTTGGTCCCGCTGATTTCCACTTGAGCGGCATCTCCCAAGGCACCCGGAGTATTCCCAAACAATAGGGGGGCAAACAGTTCTTCCACCAGGCGGCGGCTGGCCTTTCCTCCGGCGCCGTGGGCCATTTCGATTTGCGGGTCGCGAAACCGGATGGGTGCAGCGGCGGCGAACTCGGCGGCCGGTGCGCTCAGGCGGTCGGACTCAGGCTGGCCACCGTTGCGGCCTTGCGGTGTTCGTAGTTGTGATAGGCGGCGCATGATCCTTCCGATGACACCATGAGCGCGCCGATGGGATGCTCGGGTGTGCACTCACGGCCAAAAAGTCTGCACTGATGCGGCTTCAGCACGCCCCTGAGCACTTCTCCACACTGCGCGGCCCTGGGATCGGTCACGCGGATGCCAGGAACCTCAAAGCGCTGTTCCGCGTCCCATTCGGCGTATTTGTCGTTGATCCGCAGGGCCGACTGCGAGATCAACCCCAGCCCGCGCCACTCGAAATAGGGACGCACCTCGAAAACTTCCGCCATCGCCCGGAGCGCGGCGGGATTGCCTTCCCACGGAACCACGCGCTGGTATTGATTCTCGACCTTGGCTTCGCCATTCCTCAGCTGACGCAAGAGCATGACAATCGATTGCAGGAGATCCAGCGGTTCAAAGCCCGAGATCACAATCGGTTTATGTTCGTTCCGGGCGATCCACTGGTAAGGCCGGCAGCCGATCACGGTCGAAACGTGACCAGGCCCAATGAATGCGTCCAGCCGCATGTCGGGAGAATCCAGAATCGCGCGGATGGCGGGAATGACAGTTACGTGGTTGCAGAATACCGAAAAATTGCGGATACCTTCCGCCTTGGCACGCATCATGGTGAGCGCAGTGGAAGGAGCCGTGGTCTCAAAACCAATGGCAAAAAACATGACGTGCTTGTCGGGATTGAGCCGGGCAAGTTTCAGGGCATCGGAAGGCGAATACACGATGCGAACATCCATGCCGCGCGCCTTGTGCTCAAGCGGACTGCCCTGGGTGCCGGGCACGCGCATCATGTCGCCAAAAGCAGCGAAAATAACGTCCGGCTGCTGCGCGATGGCAAGGCCATCGTCGATTCTTCCCATGGGCAGGACGCAAACCGGGCAACCGGGGCCGTGGATCAACTCGATGTTTTCGGGAAGGATGTCTTTCAGCCCGAAGCGGTAAATGGCATGAGTGTGGCCGCCGCAGACTTCCATGATGCAGTAGTGGCGATCCGTATCAGCGAGGCGGCGAATTTCTTCCGCCGTCTTCGAAATCAGTTCGGGTTCACGAAACTCATCCACGAATCTCATGCGGACCCTCCCGGCGGCGCGTCGTCCGCGCTATATCCACTAACCTCCTGGATAGCGGCCTCGCTTTCTCCGAGCATCTGGAGGGTGTGCATCTGGTCGAGGGCATCCTGTTCGCTGATCTTGCTCATGGCAAAGCCCACGTGAATCAGCACCCAGTCGCCGAGCGTCGGCCTGTCATCCTGTAACAAAGTGAGATCAATCCTGCGCCGCACACCTGCCACCTCCACCCGCGCGGAGTTCTGGTTGTCAGGCGAGATTTCGACGATCTTTCCTGGTATCGCTAAACACATGTGACAACCTCCCGGCATGGATCAAGTCCTCGGCTATGGTTCTCCCGGCCGGGGAAACCGGACGAGTCTCGAAGTTGCTCTGGCAGACGGAAAATCTCTCATCGCCCGGAGCATACCACCGTTCAGCGACACGCGCGAGGAGGGGCAGAGTCGGGATCGCCGTTGGACGTGACGCCCGAACTTTTTACCTTAGCTCGAATATTCTTCCCACTCACAATCCCGTCCTGGAAGGTAGGAGTTTCTCCGACAATCGTCTTGATTCAATGACTTACGAAGTTTGGCAGGTGTACTGCTGACTTCACTTGATTGGCGAGGAGGCCACTATGAAAATCTCTCTCGGAAGACTACATCGTTTCCTGTGGATTTTGCTTTTGATTCCTGTATTGCTGCCCCGTCCCGCGATGTGCGGAGAAAACCGGGTGATGGGCGAGATTCAGTTCGAAGGGAAATCCCATGTCGAAAAGACTTCTGGAGTCTGGGTTGACGGTGAGTATGTCGGCTACCTGAAAGAACTCAAGGGATCGAAAAAAGTTCTGCTGTTGCCAGGCGAGCACCTGATTACCGTGCGCCAGGACGGCTACCAGGACTTCGCAGAACGAGTTCTCCTCCAACCGGGACAGAAGGAAGTCGTTCGTGTCGCTATGGAGAAGGCTCCTACCGGCCCGCTTCCTGTGGTAACGGCCACGGTCAAGATCACGGTCCACCCTGCGAGAGCGGCAGTTTTCCTGGACGGACTCTTCGTAGGACACGTCGGCGAGTTTGAGGGCGCAGGCCGAGGAATGCTGGTCGGGCCGGGAACCCATCAGATCAGAATTGCCCTCCCCGGCTACCAGACTTTTGAGACCGACATCAATCCGATCGCGAATCAAAAAGTGGAGATCAAGACTGATCTGGTCAAGAATGAAGCGCCGCTGGCTGAACCCCTGGTCAACACCCAGACGGGAGCGATTACCGGTGATGTAATTGCGACTCCAGCGCGTTGAGGTAAGCGCAGGAAACCCAAACCCGCTGATCCGCCTCTAAGCTGCCCGGAGTTGTGAAGGCGATGTCTATTGCGCTACCATTTTCGCGGGTCCATTTGTCACACAAATGCGGGCGCCGAATCGCCCGCAACAAAAAGAAAAAGATAGGGTTTTAAGAGTCTGGTGTTGTGCCGTGGAAAGTCACCGCTCATCCACGCAACCCGTAGCAGCAAAGCAGCACCGGGCAAGCGAAGGATGATCGGCAAGAGGAAATACAATGCGTATCATCCCCTTAGTTCGTACTCTGCTGTTCGCAGTTATAGCGCTCTCCGTGGTCGTGCTGGCTGTGCCGGCACCCTCGGCCGCACAGATCGGCATCGCGATCCGGATCGGTCCCCCTGCTCTCCCAGTTTACGAGCAGCCAGTTTGCCCGGGCGATGGTTATCTCTGGACGCCCGGCTACTGGGCCTACGATTACGACATTAGCGACTACTACTGGGTGCCCGGAACCTGGGTGCTGGCGCCGGAAGTCGGCTTTCTTTGGACGCCCGGCTGGTGGGGCTGGGGCGACGGCGCATATCTTTTTCATGAAGGTTATTGGGGGCCGCATGTCGGCTTCTACGGCGGGATCAACTATGGATTCGGTTACTTCGGCGTAGGCTTCGAGGGTGGACGTTGGGACGGCGGCCATTTCTTCTACAACCGGGCAGTCCTGAACGTGAACGTGACCAACATTCACAACGTTTACAACACCCGGGTTAACAACGTTACGGTGAACCGGGTCAGCTTCAACGGCGGCAACGGTGGGATCCAGGCGCGCCCCACGCCGGAAGAAGAAAGATTTGCAAACGAGAGACACATCGCGCCTGTCGCCGAGCAGAAGGAACACATGCAGGCTGCCCGCTCGAATCCGCAAATGCGTGCGTCCGTGAACCATGGCAGGCCGGCAATTGCGGCGACTCCCCGGCCGGGGGCGTTTAACGACCGCGGCGCGGTGCCCGCCCGAGACGCTGGAGCTGCTCGTCCGTCGATTCCAAGCGATGCGAAAGACCTGCAACCGCACGCCCGTCCTCCTGCTCCAAACACAGGGAACGCGAAACAGGACCAGAAATTCCAACAGCAGCAGGACAAACTGGCCGCGCAGCAGGAAAGGGATCACCAGAAGCTGGCCGCACAGCAGGAAAAGGAACACCAGCAAGCAGCGAAACAGAATACCAGCGAAGCGGGAAGGCAGCAGATGGAACAGCGGCACCAGCAACAGACGCAGCAAATGGAAGAGCGGCACACCCAGCAGCAACAGCAGATGCAGGAGCGGCAGTCGCGCGGCGGGCGAAAGTAGGACTATCCGTAGCTCGATACCGATCAAACACCCGGCTTCAGCCTAGGTAGCTGAAGCCGCCGGTGTTTTTCCCTCACATTCCGAGCAGATTAGGCCGTAGTTTCGCATAGCCGTGCTCCTGCGCCCAGAGGTCGAGCGGGACCGAAGCAAGTTCGTCCACCAGAGGATCGGCCAAGCCGTTTTTCGTCAGATCGACGGACTTAAGGTAAGTGTGGCAGGCGTCGCAGCACTCGACGCGTATGTGGGGAAATTGTTCGGCAGTGTAGACCGGAAGTTTGGCTTGGTCTTCCTGGCCGCATCCGGCACAGACGATGCGGCGGAACTCCCATTCGCAGAGACAGAACCCACAGACCAAGTTGCGGCGCGCACCATCGCCCAGCGGACGCAGGACGCCGAGTCCCGGCTTGCGATTGCAGAATGGGCAGATCGAATGCGTGTAAC
This sequence comes from Terriglobales bacterium, assembly GCA_049591935.1. Taxonomy (GTDB): domain Bacteria; phylum Acidobacteriota; class Terriglobia; order Terriglobales; family Acidobacteriaceae; genus JABCZH01. The sequence goes on from JBAWFN010000015.1 coordinate 22,764, forward strand.
CATCCAGTTGCAAGCCGGCTCGTGAGCGGATAAATTCCGCATAAGGCTGAAGAAAAGCCAGGGCGAGGAATTCTTCCGGAACTTCGGGTTCGGTGGTCGAGGCCCAGCAATGACTGAGCAGGTCAGGCCAGGAAGCGGAGGATGCTTTGCGCAGATCGCGGGCGATTTGGGCAAATTGGGCGGGAGCCCTTTCTTCGACCAGAGAGAGGAATGCCGGGAAGCCTCTCATAAGTTCGGGAGACCCCAAGGGCCCGGCCAGCGAGACTGGAGCCTTTTTATCCGATGCCTTTTCAAGCCGCTGATAAAGGCTTTGCTGGAAGCCGGCTATTTGGATGTAGAAGCCCAGGATTTCCTCCGCGAAGGGGTGCTGGGCGGCGAGTTTCTCAGCCCGCCCGATGCGCTGCTGCCAGGGAGTCTTCGCCACTGGGCGATTATGGGGCTTCGGGTCGCGGCAAGCAACTGCGAGATCGCCAAGCTCATCCTAGGGGAAATCCCCGGTGGTTGGTCAGTTTCACGGTTGAGGGCTACTCAGACTTTGCGCCCTTAGCGGCAGTTCTTCGCGATCTTTGCGGTAAGAAAGCGGTTAGCCGCAAAGGCCGCCAAGGATTCGCAAAGCCCGCGAAGCATTGCCAACCAAAATGACTCACTACCAAATCCCCGGTTGACGGTGACGAGCCCGTGGGATTATAGTACTCTGCAAATTTGTGCCCCGTCTCTCAGATGTAGGTTTGCAATCAAGCGGTCGGAGGATGCACCATGGAACTCTCCCGCAGAACCTTTCTCAAGAGCGCGCTCGTTGGTGGAGCGGGCATCTCTCTCCTGGGATTTGATCTAACTCCGGCAGTTGCTCAGCTTAAAGAACTCAAGATCGCCCGCGCCACCGAGACGCGATCCACGTGTCCTTATTGTTCGGTGAGCTGTGGCGTCCTTATTTATACGATTGGCGATAAGGCCAAGAACGTCACGCCGCAGGTGATTCACGTCGAGGGCGACCCAGACCATCCCATCAATCGTGGCACGCTGTGCCCCAAGGGAGCTTCGCTCGAGCAAGACATCCTCAATCCGCGACGGCTGCTGAAGCCGCAAGTCCGCCGGCCTGGTTCCGACCACTGGGAAGACATCGCCTGGGCGCAGGCGATTGACGAGATCGGTCACCGCGTCAAGAAAACCCGCGACGACACCTTCATTGAAAAAGACTCGCTCGGGCGCACCGTGAATCGCTGCGAAAGCCTGGCCTGGACCGGCGGCTGTACTGATACCAACGAGTTCAACTATCTGGTCGTCAAGACCATGCGCAGCCTGGGCCTGACCTATATAGAAAACCAGGCCAGGGTTTGACACGGCCCCACGGTCTCAAGTTTGGGACCAACTTTTGGAAGAGGGGCCATGACCAATGGCTGGATCGACATCAAGAATACCGACATGATGTTGATCATGGGTGGGAACCCCGCCGAAAACCACCCCTGCGGCTTCAAGTGGGTCATCGAGGCCAAGAAGACCCGTAATGCCAAGCTGATCGTGGTCGATCCGCGTTACACGCGCACGGCCTCCACCTCCGACCTCTTCATACAGATTCGTGCCGGATCGGACATCGCATTTCTAGGTGGAATGCTTCACTACGCCATCGGAAACAATCGCATCGCAAAAGAATATCTCGCCAATTACACCAATGCTGCCTTCATCGTGAAGGAAGGCTTCAAGCTGCCTGAAGACGGATTGTATTCGGGTTTCGACGCTGCCACGCAGACTTACGACCGGTCCTCGTGGAACTATGAAGAAGGAAACGATGCCGGCGGTGCTGCCCCTGCACAGGTTGCGACAAAGTCTGCCGCGCCGCCAACTCCGGGAACGCCACCGCCCTTGCCGCCGCCACCGGCAAAAGTAGCGTACGACCTCACTTTGCAGCACCCGCGATGCGTCTTTCAATTGCTGAAGCAGCAATATTCCCGCTACACGCCGGAAATGGTCGAGCGCATCACCGGCATTCCCAAAGACCAGTTCCTGAAGGCTGCTGATCTGTTCACTTCCGTCCGCAAAGACGGCGACACGAAGAAAGTGGCGACCATCATCTACGCAGTGGGATGGACGCAGCATACTTTCGGCACACAGATCATCCGCACCGCGGCGATTTTACAGTTATTGCTCGGTAATGTGGGACGCGCCGGTGGCGGCGTCAACGCGCTGCGCGGCCACTCCAACATCCAGGGCGCCACCGACATGGCCGGAATATTCGACAGCTTGCCCGGATACCTGAAGGTACCAAGTCCCGCCGACACCGACCTGGCTGCCTACTTGAAACGGACCACACCGACCACTTCCAAACCTGCTCCCTGGGATTCGTTTAACTACTGGTCGAACACGCCGAAGTTCGCCGTGTCGTACTTGAAAGCCTTCTTCGGGGACGCGGCGACAAAAGAAAACGACTTCGCTTTCCACTACATGCCCAAGGTGGATCGCAATTACTCCTGGACCCAGCTCTGGGACAACATGTACCGCGGCTCGGTCAAGGGCATGTTTGCCTTCGGCATGAACGGGGTGGCCATTGGGCCAGACTCGCAGAAAAACATCGATGCCTTGAAGAAAGCCGACTTCCTCGTCGTGGGCGAAATCTATCCCGACGAAACCAGCGAATTCTGGAAGTCCCCGGGAATTACGCCCGAGGAAATGAAGACCATCAACACCACGGTCTATCGCCTGCCGTGCGCCGGTTTCGCCGAGAAAGACGGTTCGTTCACCAACTCGGCGCGCTGGCTGCAATGGAAGAACGCCGCCGTTCCGCCGCCGGGCGATTGCCGCCTGGACCAGGACATTGTCGCGCAAATCTTTCTTAAGGTGCGTGAACTCTACCAAAAAGAAGGTGGGAAGTTCCCCGATCCGATCCTGAATCTCACCTGGCCTTACGTTGATGCACAACATCCGGCTCTGGCGGATTTGGCCAAAGAGGTAAACGGAAAGGCGCTTGCCGACCTTACCGACCCCAAGACCCTGGTGACCATCAAAAAGGGTCAGCAATTGCCGGGCTTTGCCTGGCTCAAAGACGACGGCACCACCTCCTGCGGAAACTGGATTTACTCCGGGAGCTGGACCGAAGCCGGGAACCAGCTGGCTCGCCGCGGCACCGAGGATCCTTCCGGCCTCGGTATTTATCAGAACTGGGGGTGGTCGTGGCCGGCCAATCGCCGCGTGCTTTACAACCGTGCATCCTGCGATACGTCAGGAAAGCCATGGGATGCAACCCGCCGGCAAGTCTGGTGGAACGAGGGTGCGCAACTCTGGGTAGGCAATGATGTTCCCGACTTCAAACCAGACTCTCACCCCAAGGACCACATGGGCCCGTTCATCATGACCTATGAAGGCGTCGGCCGGATCTTTGCGCCTTTAGGCTTGTTCGCCGATGGCCCCATGCCCGAACATTACGAGCCGATTGAGAGTCCGGTGCAGAATGCGCTGCACCCGAATCAATCGAACAATCCCGTGGTCAAGAAGTTGAAAACGCCTGCGGATAAATACGCCACTCCGGGCGACGGCTTCAACATTATCTGCACCACCTACCGGCTCACCGAGCACTACCACTACTGGACGAAGAATAATCAGATGAACGTGCAGCTTATTCCCGAGCCGTTCGTCGAAATCCCAGTGGAGTTGGCGGCGGAGCTAGGTATCAAGGGCAACGACAAAGTGAAGGTCACGAGCGCACGCAGCTATTACGTGGCCAAGGCGTTCGTCACCAAGCGCATCCGGCCGATGACCATCGACGGCAAGAAGGTCTATCAGATCGGCATTCCGATTCATCAGGGTTATCGGGGGATTCAGGAAGACGAGGGCAAGGACGCAAGGACGATTCTCAACCGGCTCACACCGACCGTGATTGATCCCAACGCATACACGCCGGAATTCAAGGGCTTTCTGGTTAAGCTGGAAAAGGCATAGCTTATGAGCCAGGCGACATTAGCGATCAAACGAATTTCCGGCCATGCCGGCCCCGCTCCGGGAGAGGGCGTGGAGCGCGATTATCAGGTTTGCAAGCTGGTGGACACCACCACCTGCATCGGCTGCAAGGCCTGTGAAGTAGCCTGTCTCGAATGGAACGGATACGAGTTCACTGACACCGTGTTCGACAACAGCTACCAGACCATGCCGGAGACGACATGGAAATACTGGAACCTGATCAAGTTCAACGAGCATGAGAACTCTGACGGCACCATCAGTCTGCTCATGCGCAAAGATCAGTGCATGCACTGTGCCGATCCCGGCTGTCTGGCAGCTTGCCCCGCCGACGGCGCCATCGTGCAATACACCAACGGCATCGTCGATTTTCAGCAGCAGAACTGCATTGGCTGCGGATACTGCGTCGCCGGCTGCCCCTTTGATATTCCCAAGTTCAATCCTGCGACCAAGAAGATGTTCAAGTGCACCCTGTGCGTGGACCGGGTGAGCGAGGGATTGGAACCGGCTTGCATCAAGTCCTGCCCCACGGGCTGTCTCCACTTTGGCACCAAAGATGACATGACGGACCTCGCCGAGAAGCGCGCCACCCAACTGCGAGAGCATTTTGGCTTCGAAAAAGCCGGGGTGTACGATCCCGCCGGCGTGGGTGGAACCGGGGTCATTTATGTGCTTCACGATGCGACCAATCCCGAGGTGTACGGTGGACTGCCGAAAGACCCGCAAATTCCGTGGGTAGTGCGCTTCTGGAAAGGGCCGGCGAAGTGGATTGGAAATCTGGCCATGCTGGGCGGCGTGATCGGCGTGACCTTGCACTATTTGCGCTTCGGACCCAAGGAAGTGCATGCCCGGAAGAATGGGAACGGAGGCCAGCCGTGAGCACCTCCCACGTCATTTCCTCTGGACAAACCACTGGTGAAAGCGACGGCCGCATTTGTCGCTATACCCTGGTCGAGCGCATTCATCATTGGGTTGGCGCATTTGCCTACATCTATTGCCTGATCACCGGACTGGCCTTCTGGTCTCCTTATATGTTCTGGCTGGCGGTGCTGGTTGGTGGTGGCGCGACCGCCCGTTTCTGGCATCCCTGGTTGGGCGTGACTTTCACGCTTTCCATGTTCTGGATGTACAGGATGTGGCGCAGCGACATGCTTACGACCGATGCCGACCGGCGCTGGTCGAAAGCCGTGAAACAGTACATCGAAAACGACGACCAGAACCTGCCGCCCGAGGGCCGCTTCAACTACGGTCAGAAAATATTCTTCTGGCTAATGTTCTATGGCGTGATCCTGCTGCTGATTTCAGGCTTGGGGATGTGGTTCGTGGAATCCATCCCGTGGAGTCTGCGCTGGCTGCGTTACACCGCCGTGACCGTACACGTGGTCGCTGCCATGGCAACTATCGGCGGCTTCATCATCCATGTCTACATGGGCACCGCCATGGTCCGTGGCGGATTCACTTCCATCATTCGAGGCGAAGTCAGCACCGCCTGGGCGAAGACCCATCACCGCCTGTGGTACGAGCAAGTCACGAAAGGAACGTCCACGAAAAGATAGGTCCTTCCAACCAATACTCCGGCCATCCCCGAAGTCCGCCACCTGGCCACCGTGCTGACCGTGAAACTCCGCTCTGGACGTTGCATTCAAGGGCCTTCCGTTGTACCTTAGCGGCTGGCCGGCAGTTTAAAAAAGATCTGGAGCGAGGACTAGTCGAATGAGAAAGATGGCGGGGGTTTGGCGGTGGTCCGCAAGGCTGTGGTTGGTGGTGGCTATGGTAGCAAGCGCGGCCCAGGCGGAGTCGCATCTAACCATGACGCGCCATGTGCCACAGGCGGTAGCCAATGGAAAAGCGCGGCTCGTCCGTCAGCTTCCTCCCACACAGCGTCTCAGCCTGGCGATTTCCCTGCCCTTGCGCAATGAGAACGGCCTCGACGATCTGCTGCGGCAAACCTACGATGCTCAAAGCTCCAGCTATCGGCACTATTTGAGCGTGCAGGAATTCACTGAGCGCTTCGGTCCGGCTGCCGCGGACTACGATGCCCTCCGCCAGTTTGCGCACGCGAATGGCCTGACCATCGTAGAAACCGCCGCCAATCACATGGTGTTGGACGTCGAGGGGCCGGTCGCCAACATCGAGAAGGCTTTCCAGGTGAAGCTGGGTCTCTACCAGCGCCCCACCGAGGACCGCACCTTTTACTCGCCCGATCGTGAGCCTTCGCTTGATTTGGGAGTTCCGGTGCTGCACATCTCCGGTCTGGACAATTTCACCCTGCCGCGATCCAAAAACGTAAAGACTTCCACGAAGCCCGGCGCTCCGCAGCCCACCGGCTCAGGCCCCGGCGGCCAGTACGTTGCGAGCGACATGCGCGCGGCGTACTACGGATCCGGTCCTCTTACGGGCACTGGCCAGACCGTCGGGCTATTTGAGGAGGCCGGATACGAGGTGAGCGATGTCCAGCTGTACTTCAAGAACCTGGGTCAGCCGTTCAATGTTCCGATCAACGGAGTGTCGCTGAATGGCGTCCCTCTCGGTTGCCCTCCCCAGACTTGCGATGACAGCGAGCAGGCGATCGACATCGAGATGGCGGTGGGCATGGCTCCCGGTCTGAGCCAGGTGCTGGTGTACGTGGGCAGCAGCGATGTTTCCATCTTCAACCAGATGGCCGTCGACAACGTGGCCAAGACGTTGAGCTGTTCCTGGGGATGGAGCGACGATGAGAGCAGCCTCGACCCCATTTTCAAGGAAATGGCAATGCAGGGGCAGACAGTATTCGTGGCCACCGGCGACGATGGTTCTGGCACCCCCGGCTACGTCGTCTGGCCCGCCGACGATCCCTATATCATTGCAGTTGGAGGCACCGACATAAACACCAACGGCCCTGGTGGACCCTGGCAATCGGAAACCGGCTGGAACGGCAGCGCCGGCAGCCCGTCCAAGAACGGGATACCGATTCCCTTCTATCAAAAGCTTCCGGGAGTCATCAACTCTTCGAATAAAGGATCGAAGACCCTGCGAAATTATCCGGATGTCTCAGCGGAATCGAACACCAATCAGTACAGTTGCTATGACGGAGGGTGCGGCGGAGGCAACGGCGGCACCAGCTTTGCCGCCCCGCAATGGGCAAGCCTGATCGCCTTGGCCAATCAGCAGGAAGTTTCCCAGGGAAAATCCACTCTCGGGTTCCTGAATACTCGTCTGTATAACATTGGAATCGGACCCAACTACGGGAATTTTTTTCACGATATCACCAGCGGCAACAACGGCGGCTACAACGCGGTGACCGGCTACGATCTGGTCACCGGCTGGGGCAGCCCGGTTGGCTCGGTGGTCAATTCACGGCTGGAGCTTCATCCGGAGTAGCGGGTATAGGGCCGCACAGTAAGCAATTCAGCCGCCGGAACGCTGTTCCGGCGGCTGAGGTTTCTTCGGCAGCTTCAGGGACCGTATCGGCAGCTCGGCTATTTGTCCGCCACGACGAAGTTGACGACCGTGGTTTCACTCCCGCTTACGCTGACATTCTTTTCCCAGGTTCGGGGCTCGGAAAATATTGGGCGTTGAACCTTATGTTCCGTCAGAACGTCGAACGCGCCTTCCTGCCGCAAGAGCTTCCAGCCTTCGTGCCAGGCCACAAGCTCGTAGTGCCCTGGAGGCACGTCGGTGAGTTCGAAGCTTCCGTTCTCGTCGGTCACGCTGTAATAAGGATGAGAAACCACCAGAATCTCGGCGTTCATCCAGGTATGGCCGCCATTGCAGCGCACGTTGACCAGACCCGGGGTTTGCATGGTGCGGGTAACAACCTGGTTAGTAAAGGGAAACGGCAGGTTGTAACTGGCGGCACCATCCATGTGGACGGTGTGCAGGGTAGCGTCAGAACTCTTGAGCTGCAGCGGGCCATTCGCGGGCACTAACAAGATGTGAGGCTCGTAGCGGCAATACTTTTGGTTCAGAAAGCGCCGGGGCTCGGGAATGTCCATCGGCTTGCCGCTGGAAATGTCTTTCAGGAATACCACGGTATTAGCGACCCCGCCCTGGGAACCGACAATCAACCGCTCCAGGTCGCGAGTCTTGTGCGCGTCGGGATCGCAAATCTCCGGGTCCTTATTGATGGGAAGACTGGGGATGTGAGGCATGGTACCGGACCACTTGACCGTACCTTTGATGGTTCCCGCATCATGGAGAGCGACCACTTGATAATTGGTTTGCGCCGTAGCCATCCCGGCCAGGGCTAACAAACCCATTGCGAGCACCGCAGACTTGATCATGCAGGTCATCCTCATCCGCCTTATGCGCCTTTTCCCATGAAATCGTAGTGCGCCCGGGGTTTTGCACAAAGTAACGAAAGCCGTATTACTTCCGGGTGAAAAGCGGAATTGAGGGGCTATTTTCGGCCTTACGGAGGTGAATGTATGGGAGTTCTCGTGAGGGCTGGCGTATAGGGGCGGCTGATACCGCGGTACTGACCCTAAGAAGTAAGCAGGGACGGCTGAATGCGCAGGACACGGCGGTCCCTAGTTTGATACTAGAAGTGTGCAAAATTGAACAGTTCCGGCATAGTGAATCCTCTATAACTGTCTTTTTTCCGGGGCCTGATTTAAGGGAGAACTTGTGCCCGTTTCTGTGGCTAGGTTCAAAGCGGGAATGAGTATTCGCGATTCTTGTTGCCGGTTCACACTTTTACTTGCACCGCATAATGTCGAACAATTAGAGTTCAAAATCTACTGAGTCACAAAATTCGCGTTCCCTACATTGATCTCAAAGCGCGGATCGCGGGGAGGGTGCCAATGCCAATGGGTGCCAGGACCTATCGAGTTCTTCTGTTTTCGGTCTTCTATCTCTGCGTGGCTGCCTTGAGCGCAGGCGAGTCTCGCCGCCCGGCTACCGATAAGAGCGCGCAAGCCGCGACAGCGCCAGCGCCCAGTGCGCCTTCTTCGGATGCCTCCAAGTACGTGGGAGCAGAAACCTGCAAGACCTGCCACGAGGAAGTCTACAACGCATGGGAGAAAACCCCGCATTGGAAGACGACTCTGAACAAAGAGGGTGGTCCCGCGCACCAGGGCTGCGAGGGCTGCCATGGTCCCGGAGCGGACCACGTGGCGGGGGGCGGGGATGTCAGCAAGATCATCCGCTTTAAGGAGCTTTCGACCAAGGAAATCGACAAGCGCTGCCTGAGCTGCCATGCCGGCGGCACCCAGCACATGAATGCCGTCAACTCGCTCCATAATCAGAACGACGTCAGTTGCCTCTCCTGCCATTCGCCGCATCATGCGCAAAGCAAAGAGTTTTTGCTGATCAAGGCGCAGCCCGAGCTTTGTTACTCGTGCCACGCGCAGCAGAAGGCGCAGTTCGAGATGCCTTTCCACCATCGCGTCAACGAAGGCCTGGTGCAATGCAGTGATTGCCACAATCCCCACGGCACGGCCGGACCCAAGCAAGTGCGGGCCTCGGCCACCCAGGATGCGGTTTGCTTCACCTGCCACACCGATAAGCAGGGGCCGTTTGTGTTCGAGCACGAGCCGGTGAAAGTCGAAGGCTGCTCGTCCTGCCATATTCCCCACGGTGGCGCCAATCCTCACATGCTGAGGGTGAGCAACGTGAATCTGCTGTGCTTGCAATGCCACACCAATGTTACCGCCAACTCAAAAGCCGGTAACGCGCCGGGGGCACCGTCGTTTCACAGCCAGCAGACATTTTTCAAGTCGTGCACGCTGTGCCACATCCAGATCCACGGCTCCAACTTCGACCAGACCTTTTTCAAGTAGAGATTGCCATGAGCTTAATCCGGATATCGCGTGACCAACACTTTCCAGGCGCAAGCGGAAAGCAGCGCAGAGCGAAGCCGGTGGAGGGAACAATCATGAGAGATTCTCTAGCGGGGTGGGGGCTCGGCCGCTTGACTCTAGTGGCGACGCTAGTGGCGGCCTCGGCGTGGTCTTATGCCCAGAACGGCCCGGGAGAAACCAAGGGACTCGATGCGGGAAACTACAACATCCAGCAGTCCATCGAGGCCGGCTACCGCAGTACCTGGATCAACGGGAACACCGACACCTACGACACCTTTGTGAATCTGGGCGACGGCCTTCGCCTCTTCGATTACACGCTGGACATGCGCTCTCTCGACCACAACGGCATGCTGTTTGACAATCTCAGCTTCAGCAATTTTGGTTATGGCGGCGATCCCAATGACGTGACCCGCCTGCGCATCGACAAGAACAAGTGGTACGACTTTCGCTTTCTATTTCGCCGGGACAAGAATTTCTGGGACTACAACCTGCTGGCGAATCCGCTGAACCCTACCCCGTCGGCCCCCACCGTGGGCATTGCTACGTCGCCCCATTCGCAGGACCTGGTCCGGCGAATGCAGGATTATAATCTGACGTTGTTCCCGCAATCGCGGGTGCAATTCCGGCTGGGTTTCTCGCATGACCGGGACCAGGGACCCGGGTTCTTTACTACCGATGGCGGCACGATTCCTGCCTTCAATGAGAACTACAGCTACACCACCAACGCCTATCACGCCGGTGTCGACTTCCGGCTTCTGCCCAAGACCACAATTTCGTATGACCAGTTCCTGACTTACTTCAAGCAGGACAACATTGTCACCGACAATCCGCTGAATTCCGGCTTGCAACTCGCCAACGGCACGCCTGTGGACCCAGGCATTATTTGGAGCACCGCCGGGCCGGTGGAAACCCTGCCGTGCGCTGCGCCGATTGTGACCGCGCCCAACATATTCAATCCTAACTGCAACGGCTACCTGTCTTATAGCCAGGCTGGCCGGCCGCGGAATTTTATGCCCAGCGAGCGCTTGCGGTTTCAGTCCAATTACTTCAAGAACTTTGAGACCTCGGGATCATTGGGTTACAGCGCGGCCAACAACTCGGTCCCAAACTTCAGTGAGATCGTAAACGACTACGTCAGCCGGGACGGTTCGCGCGGAAGCACCACGGGTGGCCCAGCCGACGCCAAGCGCGTCTCGGTGAATGCCGACTGGTCAGGAACCTATTCGGTCACCGACAAGTTTCGCATCCTGGATGCGTTCCGCTACGACAACTGGCGGACACCCGGCCTGTGGAACACGTCGGAGACCAATGTTTTCGGTCAAATGCAGCCTGGGTTGCTGGGGCTGGCGCAACCGCAGTCGCTATTTACTGCGGCCACGTTTCTTTCCGTCTGCCCGGCGCCGTACACCGCGGCCACCTGCCCCAACCACACCGCGGGTTCGTCGGCCGACGTGGTCAACGGCCCCACTTCGACTTTCCTGGGGCAAAACCTGCGCTCCAACACCTTCCAGCTGCAGTACGATTTCACCAAGCGTCTGACCGGGCGCATCGGTTATGTGTACACCGCGCGCACGGTCGCCGATTTCAGCTCGACTTTCTTTACCGCGGAGACCTATTTCCCGGGTGGCGCCGGCGGCGCCGCCCTGGCGGCCCGTGGAGATTGCGCGACACCCTCTGCGTGTACCGAGACCGTGGATCCCCTCACCGGCCAGCTGATCTCGCTGACTTTCACCGGTCCCGCGGCCGGCAATGACACTTCGCGCAACATCACAGAAATCCACGAGAAGACTCTGTTGGCGGGCTTCACCGCCCGTCCGCTGGATACGCTGCGAATCACCGGCGATTTCCAGTTTGGCTACAACGATTATTCCTTTACCCGGATCAGCCCACGGCAGGTTCAGAGCTACAAAGTCCACGCGAACTACAAACCGCGTACCTGGATCATCCTCGACGGGGCCATGGACATTCACGAAAACCGCGACAACGTGGCCACCGTGAACGACCTGGAACACGGCCGCAGCTACAGTTTCGTGACCACACTGATGCCGGACGCAAAGGTGTTCTACGATCTTGGGTACACCTACACCGACATCTACCTCCAGGCGGATATTTGCTATTATGACAACGCCTTCGGCCCCCCGCCCACTACTCAATGTCCGGCCAGCTTAGGCTATATGCCGCCAGCCATCCCGGGTTTGGGGGCCTACTCCAGCAAGCAACATTTCCTGTATGGCGATGTCATGTGGAAGGTCACGCCGCGAGTCACCACCAGCCTGGGATATTCTGGAACCTTTGTTGGGGGCAATACGCTCGCAATTGATCCCCTTCAGGTACCCGGATCGCTGGCTTTCAATTATGAGAGACCCTACGCCAGGGTGGTATTCGACGTGTATAAAAGTCTCAGTTACCGGATGACCTGGAACTACTACGGCTACAACGGCAGGGGGCTGGCGTCGAACGCAATACCGGGGCTGGCGGCAATTCCGATACAGGATTTCAACGGCAGCACAGCCGAGTTCGCTCTCCGTTACGCGTTCTGAGACGGCGACGACGAGAAGCTTCAGGACTTGAAGGCAACCACGACTACGGCCAGAACCACGGGGAGATAGATTACCGAAGCATGCACCACCCGGCTGGCCAGCACACTCGACGCCGAGCGGGTAAGCTTGGCGACGTAGTACAGCAAAAACCCTCCCGCCACCGCCATGGCCACTCCGTACAGCGGTCCACCCCGGCCGGCCGGCAACAGCGTGGTCACGATCAGAACCAGCGTCAGCCCCAGAATCTCCGCGCGTGTAAACCGCCCCTCGCGGTCGAAAGCCGGCAGCATTTTGTAGCCCGCGCGGGCGTAATCCTCGCGGTACATTAATGCGATCGCCAGGAAGTGAGGGAACTGCCAAAGAAACAGGATGGCGAACAAGAACCAGGCTGGCGGGTCAATCCTTCCAGATGCGCCCGCCCAGCCGATCAGGGTCGGCATCGCGCCCGGGAACGCTCCCAGCAGCGTGCACAGTGGCGTCCTGCGTTTTAGCGGAGTGTAGATCAGCAGATAGGAGAGCAGAGTCGCCATCGCCAATCCGGCTGCGACCAAGTTTACGGTAGCCGCAAGATACAGACCTCCCGCGACGCTCAGCAGCAGCCCAAAACCCAGAGCTTCCGCGGCCGCCATCCGGCCCGAAGGCAGCGGTCGCGAAGCGGTGCGTCGCATGCGGCCGTCCCACACGCGTTCCATCCACTGATTCAAAGTGGCGGTGCCACTGGCCACCAGCAGCGTGCCGACCAGCGTATTGACCAGACCCAGGGCGTGAAAAGGTCGATGCGATGCCAGCGCGTAGCCTGCTGAAGTGGTCATCAGTATCAGCAGGTTCACCTCCGGCTTGGTGAGGATGTAGTAATCCGACAGCCGGGTTTTCCAAGCGGGAGCAGAAGTTAGATTCGCCATGCCGTGAGTGGCTGCCATTCTACCAGTCTTGCCCCGCTTCTGCGGCATTATCGGACCGCTTGAATTGATTGCTCCTGCGATGAACGAGGAAGATCATGCCGACGGATCCGAGAGTCGGGGGAATGACGAGAACCAAAATCCCGCTGCGCAAGGCCTGAATCATGCGGGCGCCGGTCGAGGCCGCCTGGGTGTAGCAGAGAGCACAGTTCTGGCCAAGAGCGGACACCGGCAATGCCAAAAACACAGCCGCCGCCGCTAACATTCCCATCAAGCGTAACCAGGATTGGTTGCTCATTCTTTTCCTTGAGACCACTGTTGCAGCGTTACTTGGCCCAGGGCGCGCCATCCAGCAAGCGAAAGCTGTCGGTCCACCCATATTGCATGCCGAGCACAACCGCTACCGTAAAAACAACAACGAACCACTTCAAGCCACGATTCTCAGCCAGGTGCATGAAGAACAGAAGCGCCAGCGCGGCCTCTATGATCGCCAGAAACAGCATGCGCGTCAACATCTGCTCCCCGCTGATGTGGGAATATGCGATCACGAACTGCAGCGCCGCAATGGCAAGAATGCAAAGGTAAACAACCACGTACTTCCCGGCGCTACTCTTGTGCGCTTCAGCCATAGCCATGGTTTCTCGCTCCTAATTTCTCAATGCGAAAGGTTGAGCAGATACACCAGCGGCACCACAAACATCCAGACCAGGTCCACGAAGTGCCAGTACAGACCGGTGATTTCGAGATCGTCGGCATTATAACGGCCAGCTTGATAGCGAAGCCCAACTGCGATTAAGGCAATTACCCCGCAGGTGACGTGCAGCAGGTGCAAGCCCGTGATGCTGAAGAAGGCGGAACCAAACAGCCCGGTTCCCCACGGGTTCTTAAACAAAGTCATGCCTTCGCCAATCAGCCCGATCCATTCCTTGATATGTAACAAGGCGAAGAGCGCGCCAGCAGCGGCAGTAATCAGCGTCCAGCGCAGAGCTTTGGCCTTGTCTCCCGCTCTGGCAGCGTCCATCGCGAAAAGCATGGTGAGGCTGCTGGTCACCAGGATGAAAGTCATGACGGCGACGTTGGTAATGCTGTGAAACGGCCGCGGCCAGTTGGGCGTGGCATTACGGAGGAATCCATACGCGACCAGGCACGCCGCAAAGGTCGCAGAGTCGGCGATGATGAACAGCCACATCGCCATCTTCTTCGCGGGAACTGAAAACGCCGGCTTCTCCATGAGGCCCGAGTGTCCGGTCATCGTATCGGCGTGGCTCACAGTTTCTCCTCTTGCCAGGTTGGCTAAAGCTTCATCCACAGCAGCAACAACAAGTACACCCACAGCGCCCCCATGAAGTGCCAGTAGTGCGAAGTTGCGTCCAGCGTGCTCTTCCGCAACACCGACTGGTTCAACCTGCGAACCACCCGCGCCAGCCCGCCCAGGCCACCCGAAACGTGCAAGGCATGGATCCCGGTCAATACATAAAAAAATGAGCTATTGGGATTGGTTGCCAGGTAAAGGCCTTGGGCGCGCAATTGCAGCCATGCGACGTATTGACCGGCCACAAAAAGCAGTCCGAGGCACAACGTAACGTAAAGCCAGCGGGACGGAGGGAGGGTTTGATCTCTCGGTCCTGTCATGTAGGCGCCGATTTGGCGGCGGCCCACCTCCAGCGTAATGCTACTGGCGAGGAGCACCAGCGTGTTGAGGTAGAGAATCGGGGGGAGGGTAAGGTGTTTCCAGTCAGTGGCTCCGCCTTGGCGCACAATCAAGGCGCTGGTGAAAGCCGCAAAACTCATGGTGACGGATGCCAGCACAACCCACATTCCGGTAGACGCCGGTGGAGGAGCGTGATCTTTGATCCGGCGCAGATCGCCCTCGGCTGGAATCAAGTTCCGCAGTCCGCCGCCGCCAGAATTGATCGGCACCCGCGGTCGTTCCGGTTCTTCGACTTTCGACGGTGGCTGGATGGTAGTTGCCATACGCTGTTTTATGCCTCGTCGTGAGCGGTCTTCACTTGCTCGGGCGAGGCTTGCATTACATAGTCGCCGACCGAACTCTCCACCCCATACTGGTAGGGATCGTGATAAACCGTCGGCAACGTGTCGCCAAAGTTGTTGTGCGGCGGAGGAGTGGTTGGAGTGCTCCACTCCAGGGAGGTCGCCTCCCACGGATTGTCGGACGCGGGCTTGCCCCAGAAGCGGCTGTGGATCAAGTTATACAGGAAGATGAGTTGGGCAGCGCCAGTAAGTAAAGCAGCGACGGTGATAAAGCGATGCACCGGAATAAGGGGCTGAAGGTAATCATCCACAAAGGCCTGATAGCGGCGCACATTTCCGGCCAAGCCCAGGTAATGGAAGGGCATGAAGATGGCATAGGCGCCCACAAAGCTGAGCCAGAAATGAATCTTGCCCAGGGTCTCATTCATCATGCGGCCAAACATCTTGGGGAACCAGAAATAAGTTCCGGCAAATATGCCGAACATCGCTGCCACTCCCATCACCATGTGGAAGTGCCCGACCACAAAGTAAGTGGCGTGCAGCATGATGTCCAACGAGGGTTGCGCCAGGAAAAAGCCACTGATGCCCCCGCTGATAAACATCGAGATGAAGCCCAGGGCGAACAGCGAGGCAGAATTAATGCGCAACTTGGAGCCATAGAGGCTGCCCAGCCAGATCAACACCACAATGCTCGAAGGGATCGTGATGATCAGCGTGGGGAAGGAAAACGCCAGCGACGAGACCGGATTCATCCCGCTGACGAACATGTGGTGTCCGTACACCATGTAGCTGAGGACGGCAAGCGCCGCCATGGAGTAAACCAGCACCCGGTGACTGAGCATGGGCTTGCGCATGTTGGTGATGAGCACATGCGAAACGATGCCCATGCCGGGCACGATGGCGATGTACACCTCGGGATGTCCGAAGAACCAGAACAAGTGCTGCCAAAGCAACGTCGAACCGCCGGAGTGGGGTTGCAGTTGATCGTTAATTACCAGATTGGAGGGCACAAAGAAACTGGTTCCGGCCACGTGATCCAGAATCAGCAGGATGCAAGCCGGCATCAGAACGGCGAAGGCAGTCAGGCCCATCACTGAGGTCACGAACCATGCCCACGCGCTCAGCGGCAGGCGCCACATGCTCATCCCGCGAGTGCGCATGTCGAGCGTGGTGGTGATGAAGTTCAACGAACCCAGCAACTGACCGATGCAGAAAATACCGATCGCCGCTGCCCAGAGAACTACGCCCATGCCTTGGCCGGGACCGCCCACCGACCCAATCGCGCTTAGCGGCGCGTACTGGGTCCAGCCGCCCAAGGTGGGTCCATCCGCCACGAAGAATGACGACATCAGAACCAGGAAGCCCACGAATGTGACCCAGAACGACATCATGTTGAAATGGGGGAAAGGCATATCTTCGGCGCCTACCTGGATGGGCAGAAAGTAGTTGCCAAAGGCGGCGAAGGGGGCGGTGGTAAGCACGAAGAAGACCATGATGGTCGCGTGCATGGTCATCAACTGCAGATAATACTCGGGCGTCATCACATTGCCGGGCGCGCCATTGGCAGAAAGCAGATGCAGCCCTGGGATCGCGTAGTTCGTCCACGCCAGATGGATACGCATCAGCCAGGAAAGCACCATGCCGACCAGCACCGCCAGCAGCGCCAGGGCGTAATACTGCTTACCGATGACCTTGTGGTCGAGGCTGAAAATGTGCTTGCGGATGAAGCTGGTCGGGGCTGCGTGTTGTGCCGGGTGCGCGGAAACGTCGTGCATAGGCTTGCCTCGAAAAATTGGTGTTGTTCCGCTGACGGAACGGTCTTAGAACTATTGCAGGGCCGCTTCCTTCTTCAGCCAGCTGTCGTAATCTTCCTGCGACATGACGGACAGATACGCCTTCATGTTGTAATGCCCCAGGCCACAGAGCTGGGTGCAGACAATTTCGTATCGCCCGATCTTGGTCGCGGTGAAGTGCAGGGCAAGATCCAGCCCGGGAACGAAATCCTGCTGCACTCTCAGTTCCGGCACGAAGAAGGAATGCCCGACGTCCTTGGAGTGCATCAGGAGATGGATCTCGCGGTTCACCGGGATGGCCATTTCGGCGGTCACGATGTCGTCTTTCGCGTCGGCATCGTGGTCGGTGTCAATACCGTAATAGTTTTGGTTGGCCTCGCTGATCATCTCGGGGTGAGTGGCCCCAAAAGTCCCATCTGGCCCAGGGTAGCGGAAGTAAAAGGCAAATTGCCCTGCCTGTACCTGCACGGGTATCGCGTTGGCGGCCGGGGGCGTGAGATAGATATTAGCCCAGGCTTTGACTCCGAAAACCCCCAGCGCCAGAACCTCGGTCCCTACCAGAAGAAAGGCAGCCCAGACCATGGCCTTGGCGCCGCCCGGAAAATTCTTGACCTTGTCGCCCGGCTTGGGGTTGGAGAACTTCCAAATGAACAGAGCCAGAATGATCTGCGAGGCCAGAAACGAGATTCCCGCCTCCGCCATGGTCTCCGACATCTGATCGTCAATCGGCTGGCCGTGGGTGGAAATGTCCGGCGCCATCCACCAGGTATGGCGGAGGATGGGAATCGCCGAAACGATCGCAATTACGATAATAGTAACGGCAACGAATCTTCCCATGTTGCCCTCGCAGTAAGTTGAAGACGCCGCGTGTTACGCTGCCGCGGATGGTCCCTGGAACGACCTGATCGCGCTGGCCTCGTCCTTCTCGATCGCGAAGATTGCCGACAACCGTGTCAGTTCAAGCAGGTCATGCACTCGCTTGCTGAGGTTTGCCAGCTTCAGTTCGCCACCTTGGTTCTTGATTGTAGTGTGAGCCTTCACCAGCTCTCCAACTCCAGAGCTATCGACGTAGTGAACCTCGCCCAAATTCAGCACGATATTCTTCTGTCCTTTTTCCGCCAGCTCGCGAACCATCTCGCGGAGAGCGACATTCCCTTCACCCACAGTAATTCTTCCGCTAAGGTCAATCACGGCGACGTTGCCCAATACCCGAGTGGCGCCTCGCATCTTGATGGGGGCTTTCCCCAACATTCCGAGTCCGCGGCGGTCAAGCACTTCGCAGGCGGAAGTCACCAGCGGCTGCGATTCTGTCCGTACCACGATCAGCGAACGTCCGGCCTGCAATACTTCGCGGAAGAAGGCAACATCTTCAGAGGATTTTTCAGCCGCGGTCGGCTGTGGCGCTTCCTCATCGTGTGCCGCTGCCGAACCCACCGAGGCGCCTGCTCCCGCACCCGCGAGGCCGAGCAGCGCGGCTGCTCCGAAGCCCAGCGCAAACACGGTTCCGACCCCGGGAAGAAGAATTGCTGCCGTCACCACCCCGGTAGTCATACCGGCGGCTCCCCCTACGAAACCTCCCACGTAGGCCCCGAATTCTTTGGCAATGCTCTTAGCCTCGTTTTCGGATCGAGTCAGGAAAACGATGGCTTCTTCCGGCACCCCCCGCTGCCGTAGCTCCTTGACCGCCTCCTCCGCGTGATCGCGGGAGGTAAATACTCCGATTGCAGTTTCCATATGCCCTCCTGTTGCCGGCTCTGATTGGTCGGGCCTTAGTCTGCCGCGCATCCACCATATGCCAAGCTGGGCGCGCGAGCCGCGCAAGTCCGGCACAGAACTCTGTACCGAGAGCAGGTGTTTGTCAAGCCAAAACCCTTGCGGGTAGCGGGCTTCCAGCTATGCCGCGGTCGCCGGAACTCGATTCTAGCTCGTCATTTCCCTTTAAAGGTGAAGTCGGCCTTGGCCGCGCTTCCTGCCGCCACCGTTACCTTTGCCGTCTGCGTTCCCAGGTCCTCCTGCCATGCGGTTACGGTATAGCTTCCTGCGGGCACATTCTGGAGGGTGTAGGAGCCATTGTCGTCGGTGGTAGCGTATGGGCCCTTCACCACGACGAAGTAACCGTGCATCCAGGGATGAATGTTGCATTTCACCGGAATAGCAACTTCCTCATTCTTCCAACTGGTCACGATCGCTGGCGCTCCAGGCGGTTGCGACTTGTTCCACGGGATATTGCCTTTCAGCGCGTCGGGCAAGGGGTGGATGTTGTGGGTGGTCTGGTCGCTGGTGATGACTTGGAACTTCTGATCGACGTCCATCGCTAGAACATGCGGAATGTATTGGCAGCCCTTCTGGTCAAACACTGGCTCTTTCGAAGGTACTGCGCTGGTCTCGTTGCCTGTAAGACCCGCGGAGATGTAGAGAACAACATTCTGCAAGCCATCGCCCGCACCGACCACGACGTTCTCCATCTTGATCGGGCTATTTTCATGCTGCTTCACACAGAAGGGGTCTTTCGACATGTCAATGCCCCTCATGTGCGGTGCCACGCCACTTAACTTCACCGTCCCGGTGATGGAACCGGTTCCAGCAGCACTGACTGTTTGGCTCAGGGTCAGTGCCCCCACGGCAAACAATACTAGTCCCGATAGTATTACCGCAAACTTTGAATACGGCTGTTTCCTCATTGGCTCTCTCCTGACTCTAAAGGCTTCGCCGGCCTTAAGGATTTACTGTGGATTCACCGGCTTTAATCCGAGTTGCCTGGCAATCTGCCTCTCCTTGACATTAAAGCGATTGTGTGGCTGCAACGTGCGCAGATAAAACACCAAATCCCACGCCTCGTCAGGCTTGATGTTGTCGGCAAAAGACGGCATTGGCGTGCCATCGAGACCGGTCATGAAGATCTTGTAGATATCTGCGTCAGTGCTGCCACACTTCGGCCGCGATCCCTCGGTGAAGTCGTACGGCAGAATCGGCCGGTTGAGATCATCGGTCAAAGTGGCCGCAGACGGACCATTGGCCATACCCTGGACGCCATGGCACTTCCAACACTGCACCCGGCCAAAGACTTCCTCGCCCGCCTTCACCCTCTCCGGCGTTATTTCCGGTTCAGCCGGGACTTGAATCGGAGTGCCAGCTTTCTCCCTCTGCCAGCGTGGAGAAAAATGCTTGATCCATGCCACCAAGTCCGCCCGCTCTTGCTTGGTAAACGTATTCCACGGAGGCATATTGGAGCGATCCAAGCCTCGGGCAATGGTGTCGAAAAGATCTTCGTCCGTTGGCAACGTCCCCGTAGGTGTGGACCGGCACTTGAATACTGCCAATTGAAAGTCACGGGGCTTGGGATCAAGCCACTGGGCAACCTCGCCATTTCCGTCACCGAGCGGGCCGTGGCAGCCCACGCAGTAGCGGCGATAGTCGGCCGCTGCGTTTTTGGCATTTCCGCTGATGTTGCCAACATGGCTCGTCGCCGCTGGCGAATTCAGCCATTCTTGCTGTTGCACCGACGTGATCTGGGCCTGCGACGTGGCTGCCAGTAGCAGGGCAGCCGCTGCCGCCAACCACGACCACTTGAGTAGTTTCGTAGGCATCGCTGATCCCCTCTCCTAGAAGTCGAAGTCAAAGCCAAGCAACAATTCGCTGCTGTTCAGGTTTTCGCCGGGTTGCGGACCAACCCCGTCCTCGTGCATCCAGTTGTACTCGTTGTGCCAAGCGAAGCCCGCCCGGCTGGTCATAAACGGGTAGTAGCGGTAGCCGATGGTGTAGCTGCTGATATTTCCCAGGTTTCCCGCATTCGTAGTGTTGGCCTGTTGCGACATGCGTTCCAGTTCGTAGCGGCCGATGATGATCAGCTGCGGGTTGTACACGTAGTGGGCTTCGAAGGTAGCGCCATTCCAACTGGGCGCCCGCGCGGTGGCCGGAAGCACCGTGCCTGGCGCATTGTTGGGAAGGTCGTTAAATGGGGTACCGTTGTTGGGGTCGGATGCGTTACCAAAACCCTGCCCGAACCATGCGTTGTCCGAGCCATGTTGAGTGACCACCGTGAGGTCGAAGTGGGGACCGAAGTAGAACTGTCCGACGAAGCCCTCACGACTGAATGACTTGTTGTTGATTCCAGAACCGGCAATGACAACGCCGCCGCTGGTCCGATAGGTGGTTGCTGCCTGTCCTACCATCGCGTAGAACCCGACCCGCTGTACTCCCAGCTTACCCGTATCAAAAGCCTGGCTTCCGGTAAAGAACCCGGTATAGGAGTTAGCTCCGGTGATCAAGCCGGTGTTCCCGTCACTCGAGCTGAGGAGGGCAGCGGAAACTCGCGTCCGGTCGTCCACCGAGTGCCCCAGGTACTCGATGCCAAGCTGGTTATCTCCGATTTGCCCAAAAATGTTCCCGTCACCCACCGGCATGTAGTGATAGGTCTGATAAACCCCACCGTTGCCGGTCAGCGTCAGAATGCGCTTTTCAGAGAGCAGGTTGTCCAGCTCGAACTTCCCCAACTTCACATTGAGCCAAGAGCTACCCCAGAGGTTATCCAACCGGGCCATGACCGTCTCAAAGTGAAATGTTCCGGTCGAATCGGAAGAGGGCAGCAGGTAAAACGAGATGTTCTTTTCCAGCGTTCCACCGGTATGGAAATCGAGCCCGCTCATGTCGAAGCCCGAGCTTTCGATCCTGGCCTCGCCGTTGTTCATGCCCGCGCCCACGTCGACGGGAACCCGGCCGGTGCTGACCCGGTGCCAGATCGGCGTCATGCGGAAGGTCACTGGCCAATACGATGGGTTTTGCCAGATCGGCGCATCATGATCGTTCATCAACTGATAGCCGTTGTCTTTGAACTTCTGGCCAAAGTAGTTGAGCATCGGCCAGGCTTCGTGGCAGGCCGAGCAACGCAAGCCATACTTGCGGGCAAAAGCGGGGAGGGCGTGAGCCTGTGGCAACGCTCCCGCCACGAAGAATGCGAACAGCAACCATCCGGCAAAATGCCTCCGGGGAGAGGTCATTGAGTCCTCCTGGCACTGAGTCGAGGGCAAACACTCGCCCGTTGAAAATGAGTTGGAGACGCGCTCAGAGTTTGGAAGCGTGCTCCGCTGTTGATGACCATGGGCCATGTAAACCGATCGCAAGTTGCTGCAAACTATCCAGCTTCAACAACCACCAAGCAGACCAAAACTTTGTGACCCAGGGACAGCAAGCGGAAGCGAAAAACCACCAACTCCCACATTCCTAGAAAGTGCGCGTGGACGCACTTAGTATCATGTCCAAGACACGCATGTCAAGAAGAAATCAATTCGGGTAGTGGGTCAGTTTGGTTCGCAATGCTTCGCGGGGTTTGCGAATCCTTGGCGGCCTTTGCGGTTAACCGCTTTCTTACCGCAAAGATCGCAAGAACCGCGAAGGACGCAAAGTCTGAGTAGCCCTCAACCGTGAAACTGACCCACTACCTCAATTCGAGTGATTGCAAGCATCGGAAAATCTAATCAGTTTGGGCATAATGCAAGCCGCGAACCAGGACGCCGGCCAGGGTCGCAGCCATCTCCCTGGCTTGGACCCGGTCCTGCCCGAGTACGCTGGGGCGCATAAAGCCGAACACCAGGCCGAACACTCCCACGGACTGGGCCAGGACTTCAAGGTCCTCCTGAGGAAGTGTGGCGCACTGCCGGTGGCGTTTGAGGCGCTCCATCACCGCCTTGGTGCGGGAGGAAAGGACGGCCCGGTTCAACACGCTGGCGACCGACGGATCCACTAGCGCACGCGAGATAAATACCCGGAGAAAATCCTGTGTTCCCCACATGTGTTCTATTTCCCAGTCGACGAGTTGAAGAAATTCCTCTTCCAAACCCCCAGCTGAGCGCGGGCGATGGCGCATTTCCGTCAACTCTTGAGAAAACTGATATTCGACCAGGGCGGGTAGCAGGCCCGCTTTTCCTTTGAAGTAGCGATGGATTAGACCCTCGGCACAACCCGCGGCGGCGGCGATCTCGCGCGTAGTGGTCGCCTCGTACCCCCGGGTAGCGAACAAGCGCAGAGCCGCCAGCATCAGCGCTTTCTGTTTACCGGCGCGGTCGCGTTTCCTTTTGGGCAGGGTAAGTCGCGGCAGCCTGGCAGGAGCGGGGACGCGAGTCTGAGGTACCAGACTGTTCGAGTTCAAACCATTCAGCATGTGATTTTCTACTCGCGATCGAAGGTGCCGCTTTTTTTGCAACATGTCAAGAGTCCGGCTACCCCTTTTTTGTAAAAGGATTGTCAAATTCAGGTTTTGGTGCAAGCGGGCAATCACTCAGATCAGTAATGGCGCTTAGGGGCACATCCGCGCGGAAATGATCTGCGGGAGTTGACATGCGCGCGAGGCAGAGAGTATGAGAGCGTAGAAGAGCAGTCAGCGGAGCGCATGGAAAAGATTTCCCGCCGTACCAAGAGTCTCCCTTCGCCGCGCGCGGTGAAGGAAACCCCGCAGGCGATTCGCCGCGCCCGGTTTACCCTCGCCGCGGCGATGCTGCTTTTGCTCCTGAACCTGGCGCCGCCATTGCACGCCCGTGAACAGAAAAAGAAAAAAGCGGACTATGGCGCTGGACTCTCCACCGAAATAAGCTCGCCCGAAGACACCGTGGTGCAAGCCGTGGAGGCCGTGGTGAATGACGGAATCATCCAGGGAAGCAAGGAGTACAACAAAGACAAGTTCGTGGATAGGGCCATGCCCGCAGCTTCTTCCTCATTGTTTGCGGAATACCAAGGGCCAGGCAAGGTTTACTACAAGGTGCGGGAACAAGTGCTGGCCCCGGTAAATTTTAAGGAAAGCAACGACCAAGGCACGCTGGCGGTGCGCTACATCGTGGAGAGCAAGGGCCCACAGCAAACGGTTTTGCGAATTGATGCGGTTTTCGTGGAGGACTTTCGTCATATTGTGCACTCATCGGATGGAAGCGTCGAGAGTGCCGAGTATCAAGCTGTTCAAGATCATGTGGAAACCCTCGAATCAGAAAAGAAACAGGCTGTGGAGGGCGAAAGACACCGTCAGGAAGAGTTAGCCAGGAAAGCCCTGGAACGGAAAAACGCGGAGGAACAGGCGCTGGCACTGGCCCGGGCGCAGGATTCCGCGAATACTCCGCAACAGCGGGTTGAGAACCTGCGCCGGCAGGTGGAACGAATCATCAAAGCACCGGGAGGGCAACTGAAGTCCGCTCCCTTCCACTCGGCGACCAGTCTGAAGGCGCTCGACGCAGGATCTGAGGTGGTGATTCTCATCGCTACTCCGTACTGGTACGGCGTGGAGACCGAGGATGGCCAGCATGGCTGGATCAACCACTCCCAGTTGGAGCCCTTGCCATGAAGTCGGCGTTTCAGTTTACTGCGGTCGCGACCCTGTGGATGCTCATGACGACGCTGAGTCCAGCTCAAGGGCGTCCCGCGGAACGCACTTTCCTCCAATCAAAGCCGGTAGTGGAGGCGGCGGTTCGCCAGTTGCAATCTTCGACCGGCGGACATTTGCCGGTGCTGGACGGGTTCGCAGCTCCGGGCGAGCAACCTCTGGATCGTTTTCAGAGGGGCTATTATCAATGCACCATCCAGGTGACCTCGACGCCGGGGGGCGGGTCGCTGGTGCGCGTCAGTGCCCAGATCACAGCTTGGTACAACTCTCCGGTCGCGGGGAAATCCGGCTATCAGGTCCTACCGTCCAATGGCCGGCTGGAATCTGATCTTCTCGATCGGCTCGCAGACGCGCTCGGCACGAAGTCACCCTCCACCGCGCCCTCGTCACCCAATCACCCACCTGCCACACTGCAAGGCAAAGATGCCGCCCCTTCCCGCAACTCCGCACCGGCGCCCGATCTTCCCTCTGCGCCGTCGTTCAAAGGTGGTAGTTTCCCGCACCCAGACCGTAGCGCGACGCCACCCCCGAGGAGCGGAGCAGCCGACCGGCACACGGAGGATCTGGATAAGGAAGCCAAGAACCTGGAGGAAATCCTCCGCAACCAGTCGCATCCGGATAACCTGGCCGCGGTGCGGAAGTCGGGAACCCCCGTCCTGATCAGCCCGAGCGAGGGAGCGAAAGTTTTGTTTCTCGCCGATGCGGAGGACGAATTCGAGATTCTCGACAGCAACGAAAGCTGGGTACACGTACGCATCTCCGGGCTTTCGCGCGCCTGGATCCGGCGCTCCAACCTGGAGATGCCGGACTCTTCGTCAAGCGAGGAGGCGCCGCCGGCGCCTTCGCCCGCTGCGCCAGTCGCTGACAACAAGGCGCCGTTTCAGATTGAAAATGAGCAAATCGCGTCGTTTCCCGGCGATTGGGGGCCGCTTCGCGGGAAAGTTGTGAGGATTGTTTCCATCCAGAAAAATGCCGGCAGTACTGCGGATGCCGGATTGCAGACCAGACTCGCCTTCGTTAAAGGACTGCTGGACAAGGAATTCGCTGAGCTGACGCAGACCTCCTCAACCGCAGCGGGGGTTGTGCTGATATTCGATTCCGCCGATGGCGGCATGGTGGCTGCGACCTTGCCGGTGCTGCGGGAGTGGAAGGCGGGCACGCTCTCCGATGAAGGGTTCTGGAGGCGATGCTATCTCGATCCTCCGGAGATGTTCCGCCCCCCCGGACAATAGCGTGCTCTGGCAAGGCCTCAGACTTCGAGGCCATCAGCCGGGATCACGGCGCCATTTTCTGGCTTCCGCCGCTGTTGGTAGTTACCTTGGTACTGCTGCGCGTTTCTTAATTCAGTCCTAAACTCACAAAATGATGCACAAGCCCATGGAGACTGGACAAGACCGCTCTCTACCGGCCCTGACGGAGCAGCTCTCGAACATCGAGAAACGAGATTGGGAGCTGTGGATGATTGCGTCGGTCACCGGCCTGCTCGCCGCAGCCGGGCTGCTCTCTGTCATCATTCCGTCGGCTTTCATGAAGACGGACGAAGTGCATTTTGAAATCACCGTCTCGCGGCAGTTGGTGATTGGCCTGTTCGTCCTGCTGGCTCTTCTGAATACTTACCTGGTTACTCGACGGCTCGACCTGCGCCGCGCGCGCCAGAGTTTGATCTCCAGCACCATTCAAAATGAGTTGGTCAGGTTGCAGTCGTTCACCGATCCGCTGACTGAGGTCTACAACCGCCGCTCGCTGGAAGACATGGCCGGACGCTTCATCAGCCAGGCGAAGCGCTCGGAGAAGGCGCTCACCTTCATGCTGATTGATGTGGACCACTTCAAGGAAGTCAACACCAGATTCGGGCACCTCACCGGCGATTTTGTGCTCGCCGAGATCGCGGGCCTGTTGAAAAGTTCGGTGCGCGGTTCTGATGCGGTGGTTCGCTATGGCGGCGATGAATTCCTCTTGATCCTGGCTGATACTTCGCCCGCTGGCGCTCACAAGGTAGTCGAGCGAACCCAGGCCTACATAGCGGACTGGAACCGAGCCGGACACCTGGAGCGTTTCCAGCTGAGCTTGAGCATCGGCGTAGCCGAATGGGTTGACGGCAAGACACTCGATGAATGCCTGGACGCCGCCGATCAACAAATGTATGCCCGCAAGAACCAAGGCGCCGAGGCCGCTAAGAGTTACAAGGCTTTGGGCGCGACTGCATCGAGTTAGTTCCTCGTTCCGTTACTGCGGCAAGCCTCCCGACCTCAGCTTCACGTGCAGCTCCACTTCACCCATCATCTGATGGTTGCTTTCGGCGCGAACTTTAACGTCGGCGGTACTCGTGTCTGCGGCTGGCGTCGTCACTTGCACCAGCACCGGAGACGACTCTCCGGCCGCCAACGAGAAGCTGGACGTGAAGTCCTGGACAGCCCAAGTTTGCGGGGCGGTTACTGAAAGAGTGATGGTCTGAGGAGTAGTGCTGCTATTGCGTACCAACAAAGGAATCTGCAAAGTCTGTCCATGGTTGATGACAATTTCTGGAACCGCCGCCTTCGGCAAATGCGTCAATCCATGTTCATGGCGGAACACATCGTAGAAACCCCAGGGGCCGGCGAGTTCGACTGACGCGTGGGCAGGCTCCTCACCGGACGGAATCGCCCGTGTAAATGGAATGGCCGCCGGAGTCACGCCTTCAAACACGTCCCCGGTCCGGCTGCCTCCCACCAACGACTTGCCGAAAATCAACCCTACCGGATCACCCCAATCGCTCTTTTGCTCCTCCGGCTTCTTCTTACTAAGTCCTTCGATGTAATCCCGATACTGCGTCATATGAAATGAAAACGAGTCCATGGCCAGACGCCAGTAAGGCAGGTTGCGGGTGGGAGAAGTCTCGGTGGTGATGTAAGTCGGGCCGGTGTCTTTGAATTGGTCCTGATTCTCGGCGTCAGAGAAGTAATAAATCTTTTTGGGCTGCCAGGGCTGCAAGCCTTCCAGCAGAGTTTCATTTATTTTTGTCGCGGCGGCCAGTTGCGCGGGAAAACTTGCCGGGTCGCCGGCAATGTCAAACGCCTCCGTCGACAAAACGCCGGATGCCTGATGGTCGCCGTGGTTCTCGCCAATAAAAAATCCCGGCAGCCAGGTGATGATGACCTCTGGCCGAGTAAGACGCACCATGCGCACCACTTCCTCGAGCGCCTGGCCGTTACGCCAGTTGGCGAGAGATTGCAGAACGTTCTGGCTGGGAGTGTCGCGACCGTCAAGAAACCAGACATTGTCGATTCCGAGCATAGCCAAGGCGTGCCGCACCTCGGTCTCGCGAACCGCTCCCAGCGAAGGACCGCGTTCCGGACCCATGTTGTTGTGCCCGGCTTCTCCATGAGTCAGATAGACCACTTCGATCCGCTTGTGCTGGTCGAGCAACTTGGCCAGGTACGCGGACGCCCCCGTCTCATCGTCGGGATGGGCCACGATCAACAAGATGTCGGCTTTGAGGCGGTTGTCAGGTGGAAGCGCGGGTGTCGGCTTCAATACCTGCGCCGACAGCGGCATCGCGAGCAGCGAAACCAGTAAGATGATCGAGGCGATTTTCATGGTAAACATGCTGTTCTTTGAGACGGGTAGAGCAGCCATCGGATATCATTCTGCGCCGTGAAACCAGTCTGATGTCCGCGCCCGCGGCAACGATCTATTTGTTTTGTGAACGCCGAAGGAACCCAGGCGCGTGATATTGTCCTGGCCCGCAATTAGAATCAGCCCAGGAAGTATGGAGCAATCATTTGCCCTTTACTACGGCAAACCATGCGCGCCAGTTCTATCGGCTTGAGGGCCTGCCCGGAAGCCCGGTTCTGGTGCTGTCGCATTCACTCGGCGCGGATCATGGCATGTGGGCGCCGCAGATGGCTGACCTTCTCTCCCAGTTCCAGGTGTTGCGCTACGATACGCGCGGGCACGGCGCTTCGGAGGTATCGCCGGGCGAATATTCGCTCGAAATGCTGGGGCGTGACGTGTTGGCCCTCGCGGATGCGCTCGGGATCAAGCAGTTTGCTTTCTGTGGCATCTCGATGGGCGGCGCAATTGGCCAGTGGCTCGCCATCCATGCGCCGGAACGCCTGACCAAGCTGGTCCTGGCCAACACTTCGGCGCAATTCGGACCGCGCAGTAATTGGGAGACCCGCATGAAAGCTGTGAGCGACGGAGGCATGGCGGCGATTGTTGATGTCATGATGGGACGCTTTTTCTCACCCGGGACCCTGGCCAAAGACGCTTATGCCAACTCGGTAAAGTCGGTTTTTCTGGGCATGGATCCGGCGGGATATCTCGGCGGCTGCGCAGCTGTACGTGACACCGACCACCGCTCGTCACTGCGCCAGATTCGCGTGCCCACATTGATCATTGCCGGAGATCGCGACGTGTCGACCCCGTGGGAGGGTAACGGCGAGGTGTTGGTGCGCGAGATTCCAGCGGCCCGGGCAGTACACCTACCGGCTACCCATATTTCCAACCTTGAGTGCCCCCGCGCATTCACCACGGCGCTGCTCGAATTTCTTCGCTAAGCGAGATGGTAGACTCGGATTCCGGAGGCCTGACCAACCGCTTGATCACCGACTGCCACATCCATATTCAGCCGCTCGAGATGTTCCATGCCGGCGCTCTGGAACTGATGAAGAAAAAGCGGCAGAACTTCGACCAGATTGCCGAATTTTGCCGCTCACCTAAAGCGTTTCTGAAGCATTTGGATGAGGCCGGAGTGGACCGGGCGGTGCTGATCAACTATGTGGCCCCCGAAGTCATCGGTTTCACCAGCGGAGTCAATCCGTTCATTGCAAATTACACCAAGGAAAACCCCAAGCGGCTGATTTCGTGCGGCGGGCTGCATCCGCGCCACACCACCAACATTTTGGCCGACGTGGAAGAAATCCTGCGGCTTAAGATTCGCATGATCAAGGTTCACCCTCCCCATCAGTTGCTGTTTCCCAACGATTACTTGAATGGCGTGAAAGAACTGGAGATTATCTATCGCGCGGCCGAGGCCAACGGCATTCCGGTCATGTTCCACACCGGGACATCAATTTTTACCGGCGCCCGCAACCGCTACGGAGATCCCATCTACATTGACGATGTCGCGGTCGACTTCCCCAAAATGAAAATCCTGCTGGCGCATGGCGGGCGACCGCTGTGGATGCATACCGCGTTCTTCCTGTTGCGCCGGCATCCCAATGTGTTTCTGGACATCAGCGGCATTCCGCCCAAGACGCTGCTGAAATATTTCCCGCGGCTGGATGAGATCGCGCACAAGACGCTGTTCGGCACCGACTGGCCCGGGCCGGGCGTTCCGGATATCAAGAAAAATCTCGATGACTTCCGCGCGCTGCCCATTTCCGAGGAGATGAAGCAACAGATTCTCGGCAAGACGGCGCTGACCATCTGGCCCGACTGAAAACAACCCATCGAGTCCGCCCCAGTCGTTGGCCGGCTTCTACTTCAGCTTCACAAAGAGCAGCACAAAGATGGCCCACACTCCCACGGTCAACGGGAACTGCACCAGGGCCGTATCCCGCAATGTACCTCCTCTGGGCAGCAGGAAAGTAAGCAAATACATCGCCACAGCCGTCAGTATCCCGAGCGCCAGCTTGCTCTTCCAATTCATCATCGTTCCCCCCTCACGCGGTTTACCCACGAGGGTGACCTGTCCATTGTCTTTTTGCAAGATGAAAAGACCGGCGGTGACGAAAGGAACCCGAGGAGAAAACACGTGGGCCTGAAACCGGGCCCCTCACGCTCACTCCACGTGGGCGTCGAACACTCCCGTCTCTACTTGCCCTGCGCGCTTGACTTGGATGAAAAGGCGATAATCGCCGGCTTTGGGAAAGCCGTAAGGGAAAGACACTTCTGGTGGCAACGATGCCGCGGGCATGGCCATATCCGGGGACATCGCACTCTGCGGTTGTCCCCCATAGGCGAGCAGTCCTGCCTGGGCGAGTTCGAGCGCAGCCATGGGTGCCGAGCCCGCTGGATGGATGTGAGCAAAGACAGTCAGGTCGGAACGCACAAATTCCCCATGAGCCGCCATGCCCATGTAGGGCTCCAAGTTTTGCACCGGCTTTCCTTCCGCGTCTTCCACACGAAAACGAAAGTCGATGAGCATCCCTGCTTTCAGCGGGGTCGCTGGGCGCTCCCAAATCATCTTGCCACCGTCCGGCAGCGAGCATTCTGGCGTCGCGTTGGCTCCCGACAAGATCGCGGGACCGGCCCACACGGAATCATCGCCGGCTGTAGGTTTGCCGGGAATGTCTGGAAGTTCGACCTCTCCCACCATGGTTGTCGGAAAGCCAGTTTGATGGACGACATCGGCAAAGATCTGGTAGCGGCCGGCTGGCATATTGGGCAGCTGTACGATGAATTGGTCGCCGTCTGCTTTGTAGGGATGCAAGTGCAGAAAGCGATCCATCTGCGGGACCCGAATCAAGAACAGGTGCATCAGATGGTTGTGATCAAGCATGAGGTCGGCCAGATAGCCTGGCTCGACCCATCCCCGTGGGACCTCACGAGTCGGTTTCTTCTCCTGCACAGTCAAGAGCAGTCGTGCGCCTGATTCTAGAGTGGCAGACATTTGCGGAGCCTGGTAAACATTCGCATTGGCCACCGCTTTCTCGAGATCCCACCAGCGCCTGCCACCGTAGAGCAGGGCAAAAACCGAAATGCTGGCCGCCACCATCACGATCCGGGCCCGGCGCCGGCTGCTTTTCGTCGGCATGGCTCCGGGAACCAACTCAGCTTCGCGCGCGCCCGCGGTGGCGATTGCCACAGCCCCAAACGCGAGTATCGTCATCAAGCAAAAAAGCAAGGCTGCCAGTGGTTTTGACATTTGCATAGCGCGCTGGGCAATGGCCGGGACCGGTACCGACAGTTCGCCTTTGCCATGTGCGCCATCCACCTGTACGCGCACCTGGAGTGAGCCGAATTCCATCAGCCAAAGGCTGCCGGTGAAAAACTGCGGATCCTGCTTTGACCGCTTGGTCATCTCAGCAGTGGGCGGGTACGCTGCTCCAGCCCCGGCGAGCCGGAGCGCCACAATCTGTACCTGGGTGACATCATTCGACTGACTTCGAATCTCAACTTCCGCCACACCCGGGACAACCTGCGGCACGCGTACCGTGACAAAGAGATGGTAGGGCCCGGCATCGCCTTCGTAAAAGACGTCAGGGCTGCCGACGTGGGCCACGGCCGGCAAGGCCACCAGCAACACCCAGGGCAGGAGACAACGCGCGCGCCGCAAGGCACGCGGAAGAAAAGCGCTGCTACGTTTTTTTGTCGCTGGCAATTCGATTCTCAATCTTTCTAGCGGCGGACCTTCCGCAACCAACCTCCACAAGCCAGCCCGATCCGCGAACTCAGGATGGCAGCCCCCAACGCCGCCGCCATCACCACCCAGAATTGCAGGCGGGTGGTCTCTGCCGGATAAAACTGGTGGAGAACCACGTGTGAGGTGGGCCGCGCGAAATAAGGCAAATAACCGGCGCCAAAAAACCAGTTGCGGGCCCAGGGCGACAACAAAAAATCCCCGAAGGGCCATTGCACTGCAACTAAGCCCGTGAGGAACACTGATCCCAGGATTATGGCCAGCAGCCAGCGGTTCATTTCCGGCAGTTTGGCGCGCACGCAATCCCAAAGGAATGCGGGGACGATGATCAGCAGAGGAAACTCCAGAGGAATAAAGCGGGTGACCTGCTGGTACACCGGGCCCAGCTTGGGCGTGGCGGGAAACAGCGGAAATATCCAGACGTTCACCATGGCGAAGCCTGTGTACATTGCCGCTATGGCAGTACACGCCCAACGATGGCCCGAGGTGATGGCCATGGCAATCATCACCACCGGCACCGCCGCGCATATGGCGGCATAGCATATAGCGCTGTGCTGAAGAATGCGGTGGTTCGGCAGGATGAGATACAGCAAGATAATGGTGGCAGCGAGATAAAGGAAAAGAAACTCAAGCTTCTTCCTCGCCGCCGCCGAACTGCGGTTCATGGCTCCCGCCAGCAGGACGATGCCTCCCAGCTGCACTCCGGTAACTCCCAGCGTCAAAGTCCAGTGCGGAGGACTGTTCAGCTTGGCGTCCAGGCCGTAGGCCGCGTGCCACCAATTGTCGAAGCCGGCTGAAGTCAGCATCACGATTCCGCCCCAAGCTGCCATAAAGGCACCCAGCGGAGCATGGAACCCCCAAACCTTGACCGACGCAGCTCGCTCCGATTCGATGGGGAGAAAGGTCGTCCGGAGGATCATGTATCCGCAGGAAATCCCCGCCAGGATTCCGCAGAGGTAAATCACCATGTGCGCCGGAGTCCAAAAGCTGTCACGGCCAATCGACTGGTGCCAGGCGATATCCCAATACATTCCTAACGTGAAACAGGTTGCCGCGGCCACCACGCCTAACACCGGCCAGGGTACAGACTCCAACAAATCGGCTCGGCCTCGATCCGGCAAGGCCGTGCGATGATCAACGGTAACGGTACCGGCCAACTTGTGCCCCCCAAGCCTCAAGCGTCGCTATTATAACCTAGGCAAGCACTGGTTGAGCCGGTCCCCGAAGTGGGGGAGCACGTCTAACTATCACCGATTCAATAAGTTAGACACGGACTGAAGCGGAAAAGCACCGCAGGAGCGCCCGGGTTTCAGAACGGGGTCAGGGTGTCCGCTCGCGGTATCGATAGAGACCGGAGTAGACCACGTGTTTCGGTTGTCAGTGGAGAACGTCAGGGTTACCAGCATTCAGGCAGAACGTCGGCGGCCGCGGGGACGGCGGCAAGTACAGGTCTTTACAGTCGTCCCACCAGATGAATACGCACCGCCGTCATAAATATGTAAAGCGGGGTGACTAAGGGCTGGGCAATCGGGATGCACAGAAATCTTCGTCATTGCCAGCCACGTTTTCGTAGTAGTATTTGCGGCGAGCACGTGGCGTTGGGCGACAAGGCCCGCGCCGTGAGCATCCAATTTCTGGAGGATCTTATGGAGCAACGGGCTGCCGGTAGTTCCCGGAGCGATGCGCCGGGGGTTGGTTCTTCCCAAACGTCGCATCATGAGGGCCGCGGAGTTTGGGTGTTGACCGCCTACGGCATCTCTGGTCTGGCATTATTCGGTGTACTGATCTATTACTTTTCCGTCTACGTGACCCAGTAGCCCGCGTTTTCGGCGGCTGATCCGCGCCGCCCCTGCCGGGCGCAGGCCTGTCTGCAAACGTGCTAGAATTGGCCCGCTCGCAGGTGGGCGCTTCTCCGAAGAAAAAGACCCAACGGTTTCCTGACAGCCCCAGAAACGGAACAGAGACGGATTGACCGTGGCCCAAACTCCCTCGACGACCGCCACCGTAACCTATGCCGATGCGGGCGTGGACATCGACCGCGCCAACCGCACCAAGAAGCGCATCAAGTATCTCGCCCACAAAACCTTCACCCGCGGCGTGTTGAGCGAAATCGGCGGTTTCGGCGGGCTGTTTTCTATCGACCGGCAGAAATATGTGGATCCGGTTCTGGTCTCGAGCGTGGACGGGGTCGGCACCAAGCTTAAGGTCGCCTTTGAAATGAAGATGCACCACACCATCGGCGCCGACCTGGTGAACCATTGCGTCAATGACATTGCGGTGCAGGGCGCGGCGCCGCTGTTCTTTATGGACTACCTGGCCACGGGCAGACTTGATCCCGAAATAGCGGAAAAAGTTATCGAGGGGCTGGCCGATGCCTGCAAACACAACGGCTGTGCTCTGATCGGTGGGGAAACTGCCGAGATGCCCGGCTTCTATCCCGATGGCGATTACGACCTGGCCGGCTTCATTGTTGGGGTGGTGGAACGGGAGCGCATCATCACTGGAAAGGCGGTGCAACCGGGTGACATCGTTCTAGGCCTGGCCTCAAATGGCCTGCACACCAACGGCTATTCTCTGGCCCGCAAGCTGCTGTTTGAAATCGCCCACTACACGCCCGATTCCTACGTGAACGAACTCAAGGGAAAAGTCGGCAACGAGTTGATGCACACCCACCGCAGCTACTGGCCGATCATCAAGAAGTTGGTAAATGCCGATTGCGTCTCCGCGCTGGCTCACATCACCGGCGGCGGCATCACGGAAAACTTGCCTCGGGTGCTCCCCCGCGGCGTCGCGGCGGTGATCGAAATGGGAACCTGGCCGGTGTTGCCCATCTTCGAGCATTTGCAAAGGCTCGGCAACGTTCCTCCGGACGAAATGCTGCGCACTTTCAACATGGGGCTGGGCATGTTGCTGGTGGTTCCGTCGGCCAAATTCAAGAAGGCCCAAAACGTCCTCGATAAGATTGGCGAAAAGGCCTATACCGTGGGCAGGATCGTGAAGGGCGATAGGAAAGTGATGTACACGTAGGCAGCTGCCCAACCTACCAATTTCTGCGTAATTCCATAGTAATGTCGCGAAGGGCGACTTCTTCTTCTCGCGAAAGACATCCTTCTAACGAGAGCAGTGCTTTGCGGTTGTGGTCCCGATTTTTTGCGCCCTGCAGGTATTCTTCGATCGCCTCGGCCAGTACGGCTGAAATGCGCTTTTCTCCACGTTTTGCTGCCAGCGCCAAGAGCGCGGCGTGATGCTTCGCACTAATTTCGATAGTTGTTTTCTCGGATTTCATCGCAAGTTCTACAGATTACATCGTGCGTCCGCGCCTACCGCTTCAGCAAATCCACCGGCTCCCGCACATCTGTTACCCGGAAATACTTGGTCAGCGCCGGATGCTTCTTCGTCACCGCTTCAAACATCGCGTACGCCACGTTTCGGTAAGAGGCGTGTCCAGCGGGAGTGGTTCTCAACTCCGAGATGTAAACCACCTCGGCGAAATCCATCTTGAATAACGTTCGCTTGCGAAAGCCCAGCGGAATTGCGTACTGCGCATTCTCGCGCGCCTCGCCGCCGGGCTGTCTCGACAACTGCTCCACGGCTTCTGCCGTGCGCTGCATCGCTTCGTCGTAGACTTCGAGCGCACCGGCCATTTCCAGTTCTGGCGGCGTGTCGTAGCCGTGGCGAGTCGTGAACTCCTGTCCAATCTGCACACAGCGCCGGTGACGATGCATATCGCGAAAACCGCCCACGTCCATCAAGATGTCAAAGCGGAACTGCTGTCCCGAGGAAAATGCCCGCAGCATCTCGTCATGTTTGCCACGATGCCGCAGGCCCACGTCAATGATCTCCCGCCGAATGCGTTCCCCCGCCGCCTCGACCGCCCTACGAATCTGCCGGTAAGGATAATGGCTGTGCTCATAGACCAGCGTCGCCGCCAGTTCTACTTCCAGCGGTTCATCTTCCAGCAGATCAACCAACGGAGCTTGAGCCACCGGCAAACTTCCCATTAGCTCTTTCGCGATCTGCTTCAGTTCTCGCCTAGTTTCGATTTCGTATCGATTAGGATCTGCATACTTCACCAGCGTCGGCGCGACCCGTACCTCGCGCAACAATTCCTGTTCCGCCCGCGCTCCCAATTCCGGCGAGACCGCACGGATCTGGCTGACTAACTCCTGCATCGCCTCTTGATTCACGTTGTACGCAGGCGAAAGTGCAGCATGCTTCAACAGTTCTCCCAGACGGCGCACCTCGCGATGAGTATGCGAAAGTAAATGCGAGACTTGGTTCTCCAGCGTTCGCGCATTGACAATTTCACCCAGCGAAGTATTGGTCGCGAGCGGCAAGAGATAGCGCGAGATGTCGAACGCTCTGGCCCGCAGGGTCCGCTCGTAGGCCTCCTGCTTCATGTCGTCCGGCTTGGGAGTGATGCTGGCCAGGTACAGCGCCATGCGATCCGAAAGCGACTCGTATTGCGCGAACAAATCCTGAATGGTCTGCTTATATAAGGTTCGCGCCAGTTGGTCGTCGCCGAAGTCAGGCGTGAAGTAGCCGCTCTTATTGAAATCCTGGTAGCGAGTGGAGCGCTCCTGGCCGTCCCAGCGTTGCTCGTCGGCTACAGCGATTGCCGCCAGGATGGAGAGTTTCTCAATGGCCAGCGCGATGTGCGCCAAATCCGCGATCGACCGGTGCCCGTACTGAAAGTAAAAAGTGTTGAGAAATTTCTCGGCCTTCTGCTGGCTGATTTCCCGGAGCGATTGCTTCATGGAAAGCGCCGAGCGCGAATACTTGGCCATGGCGTAGGCCTGGATTTCCGGCTCTGCGCCATAGACGGCATAGACTTCGACGGACGGCTCATCCGTCAGCCCCTGGTTCCCGTTGGCGGGGTTGATCGTCTCGCTGGCCTCAGGCATCGCTGACCCTCACAACTTTGCGGTTTTGAAATCTTAACAGGTTCGGGAGAGGAAGCTACCGTGAGGATCGCGGTTCCCCCACTTGAAGCTTTCCTTTTGGGAAAGGAATCAGATAGTGTAGAGGTTGCTTTCTGCATGAAGGGCATCGTTCTCACAATCTTTGGCATGTTTTTCTGCTTGACCGGGTGGGCGACCGGCCAGTCTCGGGCAGTTTCCGTCGAGCCCAGCCTTCCGCCGTCTTATGTTCTCTTAGACGACGATCCTCCGGCAGTGCCGCCGGTTCAGTCTGAGGATCGCACCCCGGCGGTCCTGATCGCACCGGCGTCTCTGCCCCGCATGTCGCCCGAGCTTACCCTCCAGACTTACCGCGACCGGGTTAGGCAGCAGGCCGCGCGACTGTCTTCGTATTCCGCGAATTCGCTGATCCTGGCCCAACTTCCCGAAACTCAGCAGTTCGGGGAATGCGATTTGCAGCGCCTCTATTCCGCGCCCCACACCCTGGAATTCAAGTCGGTTCGTTTTGTGGGAGACGGCTTTGTCAAGAGCAACGTGATTCTCCGCCTGTTGCAATCGGAGGTCGACCACGTGCAGAAGGACGATCCCGCCGCGACCGCGCTCAGCGATGACAATTACAAATTCTCCTACAAAGGCGCCGCGCAGCTACAGAACCGCCTGACTCACGCCTTTCAGGTGAAACCGCGAAGCAACCGTCCCGGCCTGTTCAAGGGAAAGATCTATCTCGACGCGCAGACCGGGAACATGGTGCGGGCTGAAGGAAGAGTGGCGAAATCGCCCTCTCTGTTCATCAAGAGAATCGAGTTTGTTCAGGACTACAAAGAATTCGGCGCCTTCACCTTCCCGGTGCACATCCACTCCGAGGCTCGCACCCGCCTGGTGGGACGGGCGGTGGTGGATATTTATCACTACGACTATCAGCCGGTTTCCAGCATGCAGACCGCAGAGTTGAGGACCTCCCCATAGCCTCGCGGGTTTCTCCCGCTTTGCCCATCCGCACCACGCTCACCCCAGATATAATTCCGGCTTCTACCCGAAGGAGAAACTCATGACCCTCTCAGGCCGGATCGCGATGGTTACTGGCGCTTCCCAGGGCATTGGCCGCGCTTGTGCTCTCAAACTCGCTTCCGCAGGAGCCTCCGTCGTTGTCGCTGCCCGCAATCAGGAGAAGCTGAACGAACTGGTGCAGCAAATTACCTCCGCTGGCGGAACCGCCGCGGCTTTTGTGATGGACGTGGCAGAAGAAGACCAGATCAAATCCGCCTTCAAGGCCGCGCTCGCGCACTTCGGCAAGATCGACATCCTGGTGAACAACGCCGGAATCACTCGCGACCAACTGGTCATGCGCATGAAGCGCGCCGATTGGGACGCCGTCCTCAACACCAACCTGACTTCCGCATACCTCTGTACTCAGCAGGCAATTACTTCCATGCTCAAGCAGCGCTGGGGACGCATCGTGAACATAACATCTGTCTTCGGTCAGATGGGCCAGGCGGGACAAGCCAACTACGCCTCCTCAAAAGCGGGCCTCATTGGATTGACCATGGCCATCGCCCGCGAAGTGGGATCGCGCAACATTACCTGCAACGCGGTCGCGCCCGGCTTCATCGAAACCGCTATGACCTCCGGGCTGGGGGAAGATTTCAAGCAGATGGCGGTGAAGAACATTCCTCTGGGACGCGTAGGCACGCCCGACGATGTAGCCAGCGCGGTGGCGTTTCTGGCCTCCGACGAAGCTTCCTACATCACCGGGCACGTGCTGAGCGTGAACGGCGGGATGTTGATGGGCTAGAAAAACCCTGACCCCAGAAGACACAGAGTTTCACAGAGGGAATGCATGGCGAAAACGGACGATGGATTTTCCTCTGTGTCCCCTGGGCCCCCTGTGGTAAAGGATTTTGTACTTCTGCAAGCGGCAACCCCGGCGCAGATCGCCCAAGTCCGCGAATTATTCCTCGAGTACGCTCAATCCCTGGGCTTCAGTCTCTGCTTTCAGAATTTCGATCAGGAACTCGCGGGATTGCCTGGTGACTATGCGCCGCCCGGTGGCCGTCTTCTGCTGGCTGAATTTCAAGGCGAACTGGCGGGCTGCGTCGCGCTGCACAAGTTCGATGACGACATCTGCGAGATGAAGCGGCTCTACCTGCGTCCCGAGTTTCGCGGCCAAGGACTGGGCCGGGTGTTGACCGAAGCCATCATTGCTGAAGCGCGGCATATTGGGTATCGACACATGCGGCTCGACACCGTCGGCCCGGTGATGAAAGATGCCGTCGCCATGTACCGCAAGCTGGGCTTTCGCGAGATTGCGCCTTATCGCTCGAATCCCATGGCCGGCACACTCTACTTTGAGTTGACGCTGTGATCGCGGTACGGTGATATTCTAGACGTCCGGGGAAACAATCCATGAAACACGCGGTCCTTTGCCTCCTTCTTCTTCTGTTATCGATTTCCGCCGTCGCGGCCACGTCCAAAACCGTTTCCTACAAGAGCGGCGACGAAGCGGTGCAAGGCGTGCTTTACACGCCCGAGGGCAAGGGTCCGTTTCCCGGCATCATTGTGATTCACGAGTGGTGGGGATTGAACGACTGGGTGAAAGACCAGGCCACCAAACTTTCGGACTTGGGTTACGTCACTCTAGCGATTGATCTCTACCGCGGCAAAGTGGCGACCACGCCTGACGTAGCTC
>JBAWFN010000016.1:0-6682 GCA_049591935.1 Terriglobales bacterium
GAACGGGTTCGAAACGACTACGTGACATAGCTCTGTGATGCCGAGAAAGCAGTCATCCCCGGACGATTACGCACGTCGGCACCCAGCGTTTCCGCGATCCTCTTCCGATGCTGGGTCTGTGGCGCTGCCGATTTCCCGCCGCTGAGGAAAGGCGGCCGGCACACGCGTTCTAGCTCCATGGCTACCGCAGTTTGGAGTGGCACTCCTCCTGCGTCCACGCCAATCTGGGACACAGGACACAGCCTATCGACACCATTTCTGCGATAGTATTGGAGTGCTCTATTTCGACGAGAGGAGCAGTTGTTCCGCTGCCCGCACTTTTTACCCGCAGTTGCTGTTTCCACCACGAACTATCAACAACTTCTAGCGCCACCCGTGCCACGAAGTCGTTGCAATGATTGATTCTCTTAGCCCTGAAAAGGACGCGCTCTGCGTGGTGACAGCGTCCTCTGGAGTCAAGGCCCATGTTTTTCTCTCCCGCTTCGTCTCGAACGATGCTCGAATCGAAACAAATCTCAGACGTGGAATGCGCCTTTGCGCCTCTTCGCCTATACCGATCTGAATTCGGTCTGCTACAATTCAGTCACAGAGCATGGACAGATGTTCTGCGTCGCGGTGCCTGAGGGTGGTTTTGGGGCAGTTTGGCTTACTGTCCATTTACTGTCCGTTTGACCCCTAAAAATGGATATATTCCATGGAATGGGTTGAAGCAGGCGAACCGGTTGACAGCGAGACAAGACAGTAAACATGCGGGTTTGGCGCTAACCGTATGAAAAGCAAGAGGGGACGTAGTTCAGTTGGTTAGAACGCTGCCCTGTCACGGCAGAGGCCGCGGGTTCGAGTCCCGTCGTCCCCGCCAATTCTTTCAAGCACTTGCAAGGAATTGGCAATTTCGGTCATGGTCCAATTTGCTCCAGTTAGGCCAGTGCTTCTCCCTTGTTGAGCACCATTCGCGCAAGCATCAGTCGCGGTCCACTGGGATGCTTTCACTCGTGCAAATAGCCAATCTCGCTATTTTCGATTATCATGGATTGTGAAAATAGCACGGAACGCTATTTTCGACCCTAAAGAAGGTGGATGTGGCTCAGGCTACCAACATTCCCGGCCAGAAAGTATCGGAGGGCAGGTATTCAGCGTTCGTGCCAGCGCCCCTGCCTCCTGAACTCAACTGGACATCCCGGCTGATTGGGGCACTCTCGGACGCAGACCGGCTAATCGGAAGATTAGCGGGCGAGGGTGGTCGGCTTCCCAATCCTCACATTTTGATCCGGCCCTTCGTACAGCGTGAAGCCGTTCTGTCGAGCAAGATTGAAGGCACACAGGCCACGCTGGGTGAGCTGCTTGCCGCTGAGGCGGGAGCGATCGTTGATCGAAGTCCCGAGGATCTTCGGGAAGTTGGCAATTACGTAGTTGCGCTTGAGCACGGAATGTCGCGCCTCAAAAAACTTCCTCTTTGCGTCCGGCTCACCCGCGAGTTGCACGAAAAACTCATGACGGGCGTCCAGGGGCATCAGGCTGCGCCCGGACATTTTCGCAAGATTCAGAATTGGATTGGTAAGCCTGGCAGCACTATCGCAACTGCTTCCTACATCCCACCCCCTCCAGGAGAGGTCGAGCCGTGCCTCGCGGACTGGGAAAAGTTCCTGCACGAATCGACGCTTCCCCCTTTGGTAACCATAGCTCTGGCCCATTATCAATTCGAAGCCATTCACCCGTTTCTTGATGGCAATGGCCGAGTCGGACGCCTGCTCATAACCTTGTTCCTGATCGAGCGCCAGATCCTCCCGACACCTCTGCTCTATTTGTCGGCCTTCTTCGAAGCTTCAAGGCGCGACTATTACGACGGTTTGCGCGGGATCAGCGAACGCGGGGCATGGAACGATTGGTTGGAGTATTTCCTGCTGGGAGTCGCCCGCATGTCTGAGGATGCCTTAAGTCGAGCCATGCGCATCAACGGACTACTGGCCGAGTGGCAGAAGAAAGTTTCCGGAGAATCAAGCAACAACCCGTTGCGTGTAGTCGAACTCTTGGGGGCAAATCCGTTCGTCACTACGAGAGGCGTGACGGACAAATTGGCGATCGCGTTTACGACCGCGCAGCGCGCCATCGAACGACTGGAACGTGCGCGTATCGTAAAACGAGTTGGCGATGCGAAGCGCGATCGAGTGTATTGCGCAACTGCTCTCTTGGATATCCTCGAAGAGCCCGCCCACCTCAAGCCAGCCGACAACAAATAGCTCCGAGTGCGTTCGGGCCGCGCGGTTGGTTCACCGCGAGGGTATCAGAATCACAAGTTAGAATATCCGATTCAAAAAACACCATGACCGAACGACTCTCTCGAAAGGCGCTGTACGATCTCGTCTGGTCTGAACCGATGAAGACTCTCTCCGCACGGTTCGGGATCTCCGACGTAGCACTTAAGAAGACCTGCGCACGGGCAGGAATCGCGACCCCAGACCGCGGTTATTGGGCAAAGAAAGATGCTGGAAAGGATACGTTTCAAGCCGCATTCTCCACACGTCCCCCTGGGATGGACGATGAGGTCTCAATCGGGAGTGGAGGCAATGGTTCGTACCGCTACTGGAATCAGGAGGAAATTCTTACCCCCATTGGTGCTCCTCCAGAGTTCTCCGAGCCGATCGAGACGGTGCGGGCACGGATAGCTGAAACTGTCGGTCGCGTAGCCGTTCCACATAAAATCCTCAATTGGCATCCCGCAATTGATCGTCTCCTGAGGGAGGATGAAAAACGCCGAGAGAAGCAGCTAGCCGATCCTTATCCGATGTCGTGGAACAATCCGATCTTTGAAACACCATTTGAACGCCGTAGGCTTCGGATCTTGAACAGCCTGTTCTTTGCAGTGGCGAAGATGAACGGCAAACCATCGGTCCACGGCCGCGAAGCACGAGAGATTCACATCTCTTTTTTCCAGCAGCATCTTCATCTCCGTCTGGAAAAACCTAAGATATCAACTCGTCGCGCACGAGCCGAAAACGCCACTGGGGAATCCAACGACACGAAACTGTGCTTGTCTGTTGTGAAGTGTTTCGGCTCTGAAGAAGTGCTTGCGACTTGGCAGGACGATGATGTCCAGAAGATCGAAACTCGGATGACAGACATCGCGGTGCAATTGATCCTGACCGCTGAGATTCAGTATCGCGGACACGCACTCCATCACTATCAATGGCTTATTAAGCGGAAAGCTGAACTCGAAGAGGAAGAGCGTAAGCGCAAGCTTGAAGCAGAACGCGCAGAGAGAGAACGGCAGAAGCGAATCGAGCAAGGTCGAATAAACCGGCTTCTCAGGGATGCGGCAGCGTTTCAGCAGGCCGGCGAGATAAGGAAGTATGTCGAAGCGATCCGACAAGCACAGGCACTTGATGGTTCTTCAATCGAAGAAGTCGAACAATGGAGCCAGTGGGCGCTGGCGCAAGCCGATCGTATTGATCCGGCTCTCAGTCAAAAGTTCTTGAGGGCAATGCAGGATGAGGAAGCAATGTAGGTATTTCAATCTTTTGGGTTGCTCCTGCGGCGAACCCCCTGGCCGACACCGCGCGGCGGGAGTTTTCGGCCGGCCTCTGCCGTGTGAAAGCACACAAGAAATTATGGTCCAATAAGGGTCCACGAACTGTTTCCGAGGGTCACTGAAACGTTTTTGTAGCGCCATCCGTGCCGCGTGTTTTCAGTTAGTTACGGTTGAAGATTTCGCTGTCACGGCAGAGGCCGCGGGTTCGAGTCCCGTCGTCCCCGCCATTCTTTTGAGTGGTTTACGCATTTACCGCACCGGCTGGCTGATCCCCAATCAATCCACAGAACCTGTCCTGCGCACTGATTTTGTTGTGGTTGTCGCCTTGGGTGTAGAGATCGAGCGTCGTCTGCACCTTCGCGTGCCGAAGCATCTCCTGCACGGTCTTTGGATCAAATTCCCCCGATTCACCAGCCAACTGCTGAGGCTGTGGCGGAGATTGTGAAGTCCGAACCGGTGTCCGTCTGGGATTCTTACGCCAGCCGCGAGGGACCCCACCAAATTGCTAAAGATTCTGATAGCGGCCCTTTCGCCCCCCGTGGCCTACTGAATTCACCCGATCTTTGGGAAATCTAGTGGGAGATAAATCATGGTCGAAAAAACTTGTGCAGCGTGCGACTGCAAATTGGATGCGGGTTCCATCAAGGTCAAAATCGGCGGTAAAACCGTCGAAGTGTGCTGCGATGAGTGCGCCCAGAAGCTCAAAGAAGCCAGTTCTTCGTCAAGGGAG
The DNA here is from genome assembly GCA_049591935.1 of Terriglobales bacterium. Taxonomy (GTDB): domain Bacteria; phylum Acidobacteriota; class Terriglobia; order Terriglobales; family Acidobacteriaceae; genus JABCZH01. The sequence goes on from JBAWFN010000016.1 coordinate 4,257, forward strand.
GGCTGAGCTATGAAGTTGAATCTACTACTCACGAGCGTTTATCGGCTGTGGCGCCGGCTAGCCCAGCCCGTCGCAGTTCAAAGGACAAACGCTCTCGTCGCGGGCTTGTGCCTGAGCACGGTGATGTTAGGACAGCCGAACCGAAAGGAAAACATAATGACTTCGAAACCAAGATTGAGTGCGGCGGCATCTGAAAACAAATCGTCGCCTGTCCGGCACAGTGTGCAGACCGCGTCAGGGCGTATCAGCTTTGTCGAGCAAGGCTCTGGACCGGTTGCGTTATTCGTTCACGGAGTTCTGCTGAACAGCCATTTGTGGCGTCACCAGTTAGCGGATTTGTCGGATATCAGGCGCTCCATTGCTGTGGATTTGCTGGCGCACGGCGACACCGAAATCGCGCCGAATCAGGACGTGTCAGTCACCGCCAACGCGAAGATGCTCAAGGAATTTCTCGATGCTTTGAACATCGATCAGGTGGACCTGGTGGGCAATGACACCGGTGGAGGCATTTCACAGATTTTCGCAGCACTGTATCCGGAGCGGGTGCGGAGTCTCACACTGACCGACTGTGACACCCACGATAACTGGCCGCCCGAGGCCTTCAAACCATTTCTCGCGATGGCCGCCGGCGGAGGCTTACGCGGAACGCTCGATGCGATGTTGGCGGACAAGAGCGTCTATCGATCGCCCCAGGCCTTGGGGCCAGCCTACGAGCATCCGGAACAGCTAAGCGATGACAGTATCGAAACCTACTTGCGTCCGTTCGTTAGAAACCCCCAGCGAACCCACGACCTGGAACGCTTCCTCGCCGCTTTCGACAACAAGCACACTCTTGCCATTGAGCCACAGCTAAAAACGTTGAAGGCGCCGACGCTGATCGTCTGGGGCACCGACGATGTGTATTTTCCCGTGAAGTGGTCTCATTGGCTCGCCGAAAATATCCCGGGTACCCGACGCCGCGTTGAATTCAAAGATGCCAGAATCTTTTTCCCCGAAGAGCGTTGGCAGGAATTCGACAAGGAGCTGCGCGAACACTGGCTGCTAGTGGAAGAACAAGCCTCGCACAAGAGTCTGGCGACGGCGCACTGAGTGCTTCCGCGGAACAATCTATAACGAACGGCACACGGCGCCGCGGATGGATTCCGCGGTCCCGTGTCGAGAGCGGAGAGATCACCAATGCAACGAAGAGGGTTTCGCACCCACCCTCGCGGTAACAGGCCTGGCGCTTCTGGCGCGAAGCATCGCCTTCGCAAGACCCGCATTCGCTAGCGCAAGAGGCCGCAATGATCTGGAATGTCAACCCCGCTAGCGCTTCGGCAACTCCGCAAGCGCATCACCAGGGGCTCAAGAGATGAGCCACTCTCAAAGCGGCGTGATACTCTTAGATCTGGCTTCTGGCTTCTATCATCGAAGGAAAACCGCTCATCCGCTTCGTAGACAGTATGGCGTCAAGGAACGAAACTGAACCAGTCCCCGAGTTTGTTATTGATTCACTGCTAAGGTCTCCAGTCGTTACCATTCGGGACACATACTGCAGGGGTACCTGCCGCCATCAGAGCGCCGAAGAGTGCACGACGACCACTCAATTGGTGTTTCCGTACCGCGGCGTATACGTGCGCCACGTTGGACTCGAACAAGCTGTAGCCGAGGCCAACCAAGTCCTGTTTTTCAATGCTTTTGAAGGCTACCGCATCAGCCATCCCGTGCCGGGTGGTGACGCCAGTTTAACGTTGGTTATCAGCGAAGCGATGCTGCGTGAGTTGGCGCCGGCTACCCTAATGCACGAGGGCGCGAACCTTTTGTTTCGGCAGCCGCGCCTGCGGATTGACGCACGGACACAGGCGTTGGTGGCATTGGTACGGCACAGTCTGCGCCAGAAAATCGCGGAACCCCTGGAAGCAGAGGGCTTATCGTTGACTCTGGTACAAAGGGCTCTGGGCCCGCGCACCACTCACGCTCCGGGAGCTACTCTCGGACGGCAGCGATTGGTGGATCGAGTGAAGCTGGTGTTGGCGAGCGATCTGGCGCGACGTTGGACGTTGGCCGAAATTGCCGCTGAGGTGCGCGGTTCTCCCGTCTATCTCACACAAGTCTTCCAACAGGTGGAAGGGCTCCCCCTGTATCGTTATCAGTTGCGCCTGCGGCTTGCACGGGCGCTGGACCTTCTCGGCCACTATGATGACCTGACGGATATAGGCCAGGAACTGGGCTTTTCCAGTCACAGCCATTTCAGCGCCGCATTCCGCGAAGCTTATGGCCGCTCTCCTTCCGAATTCAGGCGGTCGGCATTGAGTCGCTGAGACCATTGGCTGCAAACCGCCCAAAATCCAGATCACCGAACAACCTAAGAAGCATCATCAGGAGAGTCGATCATCCCCTAGAAGGCTGCGGAAAAACGCCGTCACGGAGTGGTAACGATGTAGGAT
>JBAWFN010000017.1:0-16719 GCA_049591935.1 Terriglobales bacterium
TAGCGTACTTTGCGGTCAGAGCTCTTGACCGCAAAGAGCGCAAAGAATTTTCGCCAAGGGATGCTCGCTTGACAACCCAACCCTCACATCTGCTATGATTAGCACTCGCCAACACTGAGTGCTAACAAGAGTCTTTCAGGCAGTTAGCGAAGCCGTATGACCGCAATTTAACCCAAACTTCAAACTGATAAAGAACGAAAGGAGCAAAACCATGGCCAAGTTTACCCCACTCCACGACCGCATTCTGGTTCGTCGTGTGGAAGAAGCCGAAACCACCCGCGGAGGCATAATTATTCCAGATTCCGCGAAAGATAAGCCGCAGGAGGGCGAAGTCATTTCTGCCGGCAAAGGCAAAGTCAACGAGGACGGCAAGGTTCGTCCGCTCGATGTGAAAGAGGGCGACCGCATTCTGTTCGGCAAGTACTCCGGTACTGAGATCAAGCTGGACGGCGAAGATTTTATCATCATGCGGGAAGAGGAAGTGCTCGGCATCCTCAGCGGCGCAGCCAAGAAAGAGACTGCGGGATCGCGGCGCTAGTCGCTTCGAGTACCTGGCTGTCCTCAAGGCGAATAACCACAAAGGACACAAAGGTACACGAAGGAAGGCGAAACACTTCAAGCGGCACGGGATTTCCTTTGTGATCCTTGGTGCCCTTTGTGGTTAAAGATTTTCAAATCTTAAGGAGAAAAGAATTATGGCAAAGCAAATCGTACATGGCGAGGAGTCGCGACAGGCGATTCTGCGCGGCGTGAACCTTCTGGCGGATGCTGTGAAGGTCACCCTCGGCCCCAAGGGCCGCAACGTTGTCATCGAAAAGAAATTCGGTTCGCCGACCATCACCAAGGACGGCGTCACCGTTGCCAAGGAAATCGAACTGAAGGACGCTCTCGAGAACATGGGCGCACAGATGGTGCGTGAAGTGGCCTCGAAGACTTCCGACGTAGCCGGCGACGGCACCACCACTGCCACCGTTCTGGCCCAGGCGATCTATCGCGAAGGCGTAAAAACCGTCGCGGCCGGCGCTAACCCGATGGCCATGAAACGCGGCATCGAAAAAGCCATCGACACGATCTGTGGCCCGATCGACAAGAAGACCGGCGAGCGCGGCAAGGGCGAACTCGACAAGTTCTCCAAGCCCGTAACCGGTGAAATGATCAGCGCAGTTGGGACCATCTCGGCTAACAACGATGAAACCATCGGACACATCATTGCCGAAGCTATGAAGAAAGTCGGCAAGGATGGCGTCATCACGGTGGAAGAGTCGAAGACGCTCGAGACCCAGCTGGAAGTGGTCGAAGGTATGCAATTCGACCGCGGCTATCTGTCACCTTACTTCGTCACCGATCCCGAGCGCATGGAAGTTGCTCTCGAGAACGCCTACATCCTGATCAACGAGAAGAAGATTTCCAGCATGAAGGATCTTCTCCCGTTGCTCGAGCAGATTGCCAAGGGCGGCAAGCCGTTGGTCATCATCGCTGAGGACGTGGAAGGCGAAGCGCTGGCCACTCTCGTGGTCAACAAGCTGCGTGGCACGCTACAAGTCGCGGCCGTCAAGGCCCCCGGCTTCGGCGATCGTCGCAAGGCGATGTTGCAGGATATCGCAACGATCACCGGCGGCAAGGCCATCACGGAAGACCTGGGCATCAAGCTCGAGAACGTGCAGATCAGCGATCTCGGCCAGGCCAAGAAGATCACCATCGACAAGGACAACACCACCATTGTCGAAGGCAAAGGTAAGCCCGCCGACATTCAAGGCCGGGTGAAGGAGATTCGTGGCCAGATCGACAAGACCACCAGCGACTACGACCGCGAGAAGTTGCAAGAGCGGTTGGCGAAGCTGGTCGGCGGTGTGGCTGTGATCAAAGTAGGCGCCGCGACCGAGACCGAAATGAAAGAGAAGAAGGCTCGCGTCGAGGATGCCATGCACGCCACTCGCGCCGCCGTTGAAGAAGGCATTGTCCCGGGGGGAGGCGTGGCGCTGGCGCGTTGCGTCAAGGCTCTGGAAGGCCTGAAGGTTGAAGGCGACGAGCATATCGGAGTGAACATTGTGAAGCGGGCCATCACCGAGCCGCTGCGCATGATCGCCGAGAATGCCGGTGAAGAAGGCGCCATCGTCCTGGGTAAAGTGAACGACTCCAAGGACGCCAACTACGGCTACAACGCCCTGACCGGCGAGTACGAAGACCTGGTCAAGGCGGGCGTGCTCGATCCGACCAAAGTAGTGCGCACTGCGCTACAGAACGCCGGCTCGATCGCGTCGCTGATGCTGACCACCGAAGCCCTGGTAGCGGAGATCCCGGAAGAGAAGAAGGGCGCTCCCATGGGTGGTGGACACGGCGGCGGCGGCATGGAAGGAATGTACTAAGAAGCTGTCAGCTATCAGCCGTCAGCTTTCAGCTAGATCAAAACCGTAGGGTGCCCCATCCTAACCGGAGCCTAAGGGCGAGGTTAGGGTGGGGTTTTATTTTGGGAAAGGCGTGGTCGGTTGTGCCAAGTCAAAGGCCCTCGGCTCAGAAAACCTAACTTATAATCGGGATTATGTACTTCACGCAAGGAACGGAGGTAGAATGGAATGACTCGTTCGCGTGGAGGTGTGTTTATGTATGACATCGTTGAAGGGATTCACAAAGCCTTCAAGATTGAATCAACATGGGCATTTGTGCTGCTGATAGCGTTTGGCGCAGCAGTGGTTGGCGGCTTTTTCGCTTGGGTAATAGATGTCGGCTATAGGAATTCCCCAGAGTACAAAGCTGAGCATCCGGTTGTAAGGGGGCAGTCTGACCCAAAATCGCAGGCCGTAACGACGAGTAGTCCCATTACGCCCGTTACGGCCCAGAAACAAGTAGTAGCACCCACCGCCGTCAAGACAAAGCGAACAAAGCCGCCTGTAGGGCCAATTCAAACCACACAACCCATCAGCCCTGTGCAACACGACACCACTGTCGCAAGAATAGTTAAAAACGCTGGCGACATAAGCAATCTTCGGGTGGAAGACAACAAGATCGTGGCCCCGGTGGGTAGTGATGCGGAGACGGTTGAAAACTTGCCAGGGGCAAAGATGGCTGGCGTTGTGGAGCACAATGAAGTCTCGGTTGGAGTAGGCACACCAATAGAATCTCAAGGCGCTGCGGCAGGTGCTGCGGTCAAGATTTCAGGAGGGGTGTCGGGTGACGTGGTAGATCGCAGTGTACTTTGCGGCGTTAATACCCAACTGGAGGCTTCGGGGAAGAACAGTGATATTACCGTTACCAATGGCCGAGTTAACACCGCAAACACTTGCGAATGGGCCAAATTCCTATTCCAAGTAGGCTCTCACAGAGCAGATATTGTCGCTTACATGGATAAATGGTCTGCGCTGATGGAGGAAGATTGGACGAGCATTTCACCGGAGATGCGCGATAGCTATAGATCAGAGCTCAAGCGCATAAAGAACCAGCTTATAGATGCAGCAGACGATCAGGTAGCGTTTGATCGGGTTCGCCTACGAACATTGTGGGACAATCCGCCAAGTTTTAGAGTCAAGCGGCTTGAGTGAGCTCTTTGTATTCGAGGTTGTCAGAATGAATGAGCCGGAGCATGGTGTCGCGGAACAGGAACGGGTTTTTGCGATTGTTGAATCGCCACGTCATTTCGTCCAGATATGCGGGGAGATGCTTCGCGGAAACACGGTGCCACGTGCCCACAATGCCCCTCTTGAGCAGCGAGAACGCGGATTCGACGGTATTGGTATGAATGTTCCCGTCGACGTAACGGCGCTGCTTGTGCTCGATAGTCTTGTGCTTCGACGCGGGGAATCCCGCACGCTTAATGGCCGAGGGATATGTGGAGAATTCATCGGTCATAATCACGTCAACGTTGCCGCTCACGTTCTCGGATATGTATTTCGCCAGCGTGCCGCTCTTGGCGTCCTCAGCATGGAAGAATCGAAGCTGGCCGCCACGTTGCCTGATACCGATGACAACCTCTTTGGCTTTCTTGCCAGCGTATACTCCATAGCCGATCTTCTTGCCGCCGACATAGGTCTCATCGACTTCGACGGTGCCCTTCATATCCGGCGCGGAGACTTGCTCGACAGCATGGCGGATACGGTGAAAGAGATACCATGCTGTCCGGTAGTTGATCTTGAGCATTCTAGAAAGCTGGTTGGCACTCATGCCCTTCCTCGACTGGCAGAGCAGATAGGTCGCAAGGAACCATTTGGTCAGCGGCAGGTGAGTGTCATGGAACACGGTGCCAGCAGTCACGGAGAATTGATAGCGGCATGAATCACAATCGTACTGGTCACGCTTTAGGATGGACGAGACGCGCAGCCCTTGGCACTTGGGACACTGGACGCCCTCGCGCCAGCGCAACCGCTCAAGGTAGTTGCGGCAGGACTGGTCATTTCCGAAGCGGTCAACGAGTTCACAGAGGTCAATTGCTTCTTTCATAAGGTCACCTATGCCAAAGAAATCAAAGAAACATCCGATGGAAATGACAGACGAAGAAGCCCTAAATCACATCTTCCACCCGAAGATCGCGCAGGCCGTGCGTAAGCACTTGAAGGGCCAAACGACCCAGAAGCCAAAACGTAAGCGCAAGTGAAATGCATTGATTGAATAGTACAGGAGAGTCTACCTTGTGTCAAGTACATAATCTTCCTTATAATTTGTCAGGGCCGAAGTTATGCGCGAAACCCCGCTTACACGTAAAGACTTTCAACGACTCGCAGAGCTGCGAGCGCGCGAGGCGGGGGCGTTATTGCGTACCAGGAATCCGATGGGCTCGTACTATCTCAGCGGATATGCGGTTGAATGTGCATTGAAGGCGTGCATTGCAAAACAGGCGGGAAGGCACGAATTTCCTCCGAAACCCGATTATGTCCGCAGGCAGTACACTCACGATTTAAAGGAGTTGTTGCGGCTTGCCGATCTGCAACAGCAGTTGGACGAAGACATGGAGCGGAGCCCGGCACTGGCAAAGAACTGGAGTATCGTTAAAACGTGGGATGAGAACGCGAGATACCAGGTTTCGGGCTTGAATGGTAGAGACTTCTATGACGCGATCATTGGATCGGACGGAGTACTCTTGTGGATAAAGCAGCGCTGGTAAGAAGCGATTTGAAAATCGAAGGCCGTGTATTGGCGGCACTCAGCCGGGCCAAGATTCCGGTCACGCTTTGTGACCTCACCTATAACGAACCGCTGGAGGAATGGCAGCTTGTCATCGCCACCCCCTGGTACGACAGCCGTGGCCCTCGTAAGTCGTACGACAGAGTTTTTCAGGCTCTCGAGGACGCCGGCATCTACAAGGAAATTCCAGTCCGGCGGCTGTCTCTGGCGAGTCCGGCAGATCCTCTTGTAAAGAGCCTGGAACGGGACGTCAAGCTGAGCACGGAAGGAAGCGTTCACATTGTTCGGGGCCGAAAGGCCCAGGGACACAGCTACGCAGTGACTTTTTCTCCGTTTGTCGGCCCCGGTGGGGTTGTACCAGCCAGGCAGTTCTCAGGCATCGATCAACTGCGAATATTTCTGGAGAACGAGTTGTACATTTCGCGCAGCTCGGTCGATGAGGCGCTGTTAGAGCTTGAGCGCAAAGGCAGCGCGTCCATATTCAATGTTCAGCTCACCCGAAAAGAGCTTCGGAAATTGTCTCTAGCGTAGCCTCGCCGCTTTCGGTCGCTTCTCTGGATGTCACCGCTGCTCCTCCCGGGCTAAAATGACCTCATGATTCCCCGCCCTGCTCCCAACGACGCCGCGCCTTATGCTTTCAGTTACATCAACCTGATCGCCGACGATCCTCTGGCCGCGCTCGAGGCCCAACTCAACGAGCCGCTGCTGTCTTCTATCTCTGAGGAGAAGTCGCTGCATCGCTATGCGCCCGACAAATGGAGCCTCCGGCAACTGCTGAACCACGTCACCGACACCGAGCGGGCATTTGCCTTTCGCACGCTCTGGTTCGCGCGCGGCTTCGAGACTCCTATCGCGAGCTACGACCAGCTTGTGGCCGCCGCCGGTGCTGACGCTGATCGGGTTTCGTGGGCGGCGCACGTCGAGGAGTTCCGGCAGGTGCGGCTTTCGACCGTTTCTTTATTCAGGAATATGCCTGCCGAGGGATGGGCGCGCAGCGGCATCGCCAGCGACAATCGCGTGACCGTGCGGGCTTTGGCCTATATTATTCCGGGACATTTTGCTCATCATGTGGCGGTGGTGAGGGAGAGGTATTAACGAGCCACGATGTAAGCCGCTTCGAGGACGAAGTCCGCGAGTTATGGAGGGTGGAAGATGAGCAAAAGAGCAAGAGTTAACATCACGAATGACGGCGCGAAGGGCTTTTTTACACGCGCTCGTGAGCATGCCCGCACACTGGAGGAGATGAACTTGGGGCGGAGGTCACGATCTCAGTTGAGAACGCGGTGGACATGATGAGAGTTCTGTCTCCCGAGCGAGTAGGGATTCTCAATGCGGCGCGCGAGGGGGTGCATTCGGTCTCGATTCTTGCGAGCGAACTGAGGCGCGATACCCGTGCAGTGAGCCGCGATGTTGATTTGCTCGAGCAGTTTGGGCTGCTCTCGACGCGCTATGAGGTCAATCCTGGCCACGGCAGATTGAGAATTGTGGAACCTCGCGCTGATCAATACCGGTTGGTAGCGCTAGTCTAGGGGCTGTCGGCTATCCGCCGTCAGCCTCGGTGTCCGTCGGGCTCTGGACGCGCAGCGGCCTCGCCTCCCACTCCTTCCACACAGAGCGTGCAAGGCGTGAGCACCCCCGCCCATCGGCGCCTTGGTCGGAGTTGGTGGTTGATCGGCATGGCTGAAGCCATGCCCTTTCAAATCCGTCGTGGCGATCCGGACATTGGCGGACAAGAGTGTCCGCCCCACACGAGCATGTCAACGTCCCCACCTAACGTCGAAAAGCACGACGTTAGGATGGGGCACCCTCCAAGATTTGAAATACCTTAGGCGCCGAATCTTTCGATGGCGCGAGCTCTGGCCTTGGCTGCCTCTTCTTCGCGGCTCTTGGGAGGCGCGGTGGTTTCGAGGGAGCGGAGGAGACGCATCGAAACGCTGGCTACTTCGTCGATCGCGGTTTGGAAGGCGTCTTCGTTGGCTTTGGACGGTTTGTTGAAGCCGGTGATTTTGCGCACGAACTGGAGTGAGGCGGCGCGGATTTCGTCGTCGGTGACGGGCGGAGCGAAGTTGAACAGGGTTTTGATGTTGCGGCACATGGGAGTGACCTCGGTCGAAATAAGTTTAACAATTTGTAAGGAACGCTGCCGAGTTGCGCTCGGCAGGACCCTTCGACTTCGCTCAGGGCAGGCTGGCGAGGGCGCCCGTCCCCACACGGCTTGTGGTGGGACCCACTTGACCCCAGCCTTTTACAGGCGTAGCTTCACAGGCGAATTCGGAAAGGCCATCTTCGTAGTAGCAGGAGGCTGCGCATGGTTCCACTCACCGCTCTCTGGCTGCCGATTGTGTTGTCGGCGGTCATCGTGTTTGTCGCCAGTTCACTCATTCACATGCTGCTGGGTTACCACAACAGCGACTATCACAAGCTCCCGGACGAGGACAAGGTTCTGGCGGCGATGCGCTCGGCGAATCCGCAGCCGGGTCTTTATGTCCTTCCACACTGCACCCACAAAGATATGAAGTCGCCGGGGATGATGGAGAAATTCAAGCAAGGGCCGGTGGGGTTCCTGACGGTTCGTCCGAACGGCCCGCCGGCGATGCCGAAGTTCATGGGCCAGTGGTTTGTATATTGCTTGGTGATCGGGTTCTTTGTGGCTTATCTCACGGGACGTGTACTTGGGCCAGGGACGCCGTATCCGGCGGTGTTTCGCGTGGCCGGTTGTGCTGGCTTTATGGCTTATGGCCTGGGAGGTCTGAGCAACGGGATCTGGAAAGGCCAGCCGTGGTCGAGCGTGATCAAAGAAGCGTTCGACGGCTTGATTTATGGATTGCTGACGGCGGGGACGTTCGGCTGGCTTTGGCCGAGGTAGCAAGCTCTCCGCCGTAACGTCGAACAGCACGACGTTAGGGTGGGGTCGGCGAGTTATGGAGTGATGGCAAAGACCGTGCCCTTGTCGGAGGGACCGCCGGCGTTGGTGGTGCCGTAGAGAGCGGCATTGCCGAGAATCAGATTGTCCTCGGGATAAGTTCCGTCGGTGCCGTTATTGGTAAAGCTGTGGAGCACGGTTTCCTTCCAGGCGCCGGCGGTTGCGGTGAGCATGAAAACCGTGCCGCAGGGAGCGCCAAAGAAGCATCCCGAGCCGGTGCCGCCGCCGTGGGTGGTTCCGAACAAGGATTTCCCTTTGCCTACCAGGCTGGCCTCGGGTGCAGCGCCGTCAGGGCCGCTAAATGTATACAGAAGGCTGAAAGTCCAGGCGCCCTTGGCGTACGCGAGCTGGAAGACGGTTCCGGAGAAGCCGGCGCCACCGTCGGATGCGGTTCCGTAGAGAGTGTCATTCGGGCCAGCAAAAAGTCCGCCGATGGGGCCGGAGCCGTCAGTGTCATAAGTAAATGCGTGCAGCGGATTCAGCGTCCAGCCCGAGGCTTTCTGCTTGAGCTGGAAAATATTGCCACAGCCATAGGGGGCGCAGTTGCCGGCGAGATATCCGCCTTGTGTAGTTGTGCCATAGAGATTGCCCACGGGATCGATCAGCAGGCTGGCGTATGGAAATGCTCCGTCGGCGCCGTTGGCGAAGCGCCACAGCACGGTTTCCGTCCAACCGTTACTTCCCTTCTGTAGCTGATAAACCGTGCCGCAGCCCTGCGAAGCGCCCAGGCAGGAGTTTCCTCCTCCGGCGTAGGTGGTGCCGTAAATGCTGCCGTTGTGCAGAGTGAGGGCAGATTGCGGATAGGCGCCGTCACTGCCTCCGTGAAAACTGTAGAGTACGGACTCGATCCAACTGCCGGAGACGAATGAGAGCTCGAATACCGTGCCATTGCCGTTCCGGCCGCCGATCGCGGTGGTGCCGTACAGATTGCCTTGCGCGTCGATGGCGAGGCCGGCCAGTGGCTCGCCGCCGTCGAGGCCACCGGTGAAGGTGTAAAGAACGGATTCTGTCCAACCAGTGCCGTTGGGACTAAGTTCAAAAACCACGCCACAAGTCTGGCCAAACGGGCTGCAATCGGTGTAGCTGCCGCCGGTGCCGGTGGTGCCATAAAGATTGCCGGCCGCATCGGCGACTACGCCGCCAACCGGCGCGGAGCCGTCATTGCTCCCACCGTTGAAACTGTATAGCGAGTTTTCTTTGGGGGCAGCCCAGGCCAGATTTAGGAAGATAAGAGTCGCAAGAACAGCATGAAGGATTCGACGGACCGATACGAATAGATTGCAGGGCACAGGGTGGCCTCCTCGGAGAAATGCCGTGGAAGATTGGGGGAGTCTGAGCAGCCTTCCTCGGCGCGGGGCGGAGTATAGCGCAGGGATGGCGGGCGGAGCAAGGCTCTTGGGAAGGTGGGTGGGGCCCAGCCCAGCTTTGCTTTTTGTGTGGCTCAACTACGAAAAGGCTGCCCCAGCTTTCCTTCTGTTGGAAAGCTGGGCACCACGGACCTCGCCCGCTGCGTTCATGAATCACATACAAGGCCTAACCTCTCATGCTAATCCTCGCCCATGCCCAACCGACTTCATCGCTACTACGGCGCAGGATATCTGCACTTTATTACCACGAGTTGCTATCGCCGGATGCCCCTGCTGGCCAAGCCGCAGCATCGCGACTTGCTGCTTGAGGTTTTAGAGAGCGTGCGGCGACGCTATCATTTTGTGGTGGCCGGCTATGTGGTCATGCCTGAGCACGTGCACCTGTTATTGGGCGAACCGCAGCGCGGCAATCCATCGAAAGTGATGCAGGCGATCAAACAAGGTTTTGCGCGCCGGCTTCTGCGCAAGCTGCGCGCTGGCGATAACCCCCGGCAGGGGTGCTTATGGGACACGGCGCTGGCGAACGGCCATATCTGGCAGGCGCGATTCTATGACTTTGTAGTGTTCACTGAGAAAAAGCGCGTAGAGAAGTTGCGATACATGCATGGCAATCCTGTGAAGCGAGGACTGGTGCTGGAGCCGCAACAATGGGCCTGGAGCAGCTATCGACACTATACTGACGGAGAGCGCGGGATCGTGTTGGTGAACGAGCAGCAGAAAGCGGAGATGAGAGTTCGGAAGATCGCTTGACATATAGCCGTTGGGGTCCGTGGTGCCCAGCTTTCCAACAGAAGGAAAGCTGGGGCAGCCTTTTTCATAGCTTTGCCACACAAAAAGCAAAGCTGGGCCAGCCCCCGATTGCTGACTTGGTAGGTCGTCCGCTGGTCCGAGCGTGCCAGATAAACAGTCCACTGTCGAGACGACTTAATAAACTTGCGGAAAGTGAAGTGCCATGTCATTGACATTCGAAAATCGGCGCAGTATGCTGGCGGCGCTTTGTTAACGAGGAAAGTTTTGACCGCGCTTCACGTCCGAGGGGGCTTCTACTCGTCTTGAGCTTCCAAAAGCAGCCTAAGGAATTGATTTCGACTTTGCCGTGATACTTGGATTGAACGGCGGGGAAACGGCGTTGAATACCTGCTTAGGGCACTCGACAGACACCTTTTCGACTGATTGGGCATCTAACCGCGAACCGAGGTCTTCTACGAGCCACGCGTGAGGCTCAGAACACATTTCCAGGAGCTCCGCATGAAACGGGTTCTGCTGCGTTTGATCGTATTTGGGTGTTTAGTCGCCACTCGACCTGCATGGGCCGATCAACTCGATTCTCGGCTCCAGCCGCCGAAGCGTGCATTGACGCAGGCGCCGGCGGAGTTATCGGGGCTTTGGCTTTGGCGAACTGAGGGCTACGGATACGTCATACAGGTGGTCGGTGACTTGCTCAATGCGTTCGAGGTGACTGATCTGAGCTGTATCCCGGGTTTCCAGGCGCGTCAGGTCGAACAGGACGGATCCCGCGTCGTTTTTCAGCGAGTGGACGACTCGTCGAGGCTCGTATTCGTCGGTGCCACGGGAGCGGCCGATCAAGGCCGCCTGACCTATACCAACGCCGAATCGGCCATGATTTTGCATCGCGTGGACTCATTCCCCGCGGTCTGTGACCGGACCACGGCCGATAACCCCATCACCACCTTCGACGTGTTCTGGGAAACGTATCGAGAGCAGTATCCGTTTTTTCATCTGCACCACGTGGACTGGCAAGCCACGCGTGATCACTTTCGCCCTCTCGTCATCCATGCGTCGCCCCCTGAGCTCTTCGGTGTGCTCCGCGCGATGATCGAGCCGCTTCACGATCACCACACCTACATCTACTCGACCTCGGACACATCGCTCGACTATGGCGGTGAGCGCCCCGATCCCGATCCGATCGGTGACGCCGGTCGTGCGCGGGCGCTCGAGATCATACAGAATCGTTTCCTCGTCGTTCCTCTCCGTTCGTTGGCCAACGGCAAGGTGTCGTTTGGCATGCTGCGGGACTCCATCGGATATCTGCGGGTGATGGGGTTCGGGGCGTACTATCCGGACAGAAGCTACGAGCGGCAGGGAGAGGATAGGTTCGCGGCCGATCTGCGTGCGCTGGACGCCGCGCTCGACACGATCTTCGCGCCCTCCGCTCGATGGCGAGGGCTCGTCATCGACATGCGGTTCAGTGCGGGTGGTGCCAGTGCACTCGGCTTGGCGATCGCCAGCCGGCTGGCGACGGCGCCTTACACGGCTTATGCCATAGTTGCGCGTCGCGATCCAAAGGACCCGACGATCATGACCGCTCCGCAGTTCGCCATGGTCGTGCCAAGCGCGCGGCCGGGATGGCATGGGCCGGTGGTCGAGCTCACAAGCCGCTACAGCGTAAGCGCCGTCGAGACATTCACGCAGGCGCTCATGGGCCGCCGTCCGGCGGTCGATCGAATCGGAGAGCACACGAATGGAGTGTTCTCTGGTGTCCCGGACCGTCACCTGCCGAACGGGTGGATCTTTGGCCTCCCCAACGAGCTCTATCTCACCGAGCGCGGTACAAGCTTCGACGTCTCCGGGATCCCACCGACGATCCCTGTTCCGACGCTCAGGACGGCGGATCTCGCCGCGGGCAGGGATCCGGGACTCGATCGCGCGATCGCAGTGCTGTCGGCGGGACCGGTGGACTCGCCGAAGAAGTAGTCGGGGCACCTTGCCGCCGCCGCCCATTAAACGCAGTCCGGTCGTGCAACGGCCAATGACAAGCTCAGCCATTGGGGCACACGTCCAGCGTCAAGCAACGGACTGCGGAACGTGCCGCTCCGTTCAGGAGTGAGTGCCCGCAGCACTCCGCATCGGGTCGATCAAGGTCGTCGATTTACCTTAGGTCTTCGTGGACTCAGCGCACACGTCGGGCCTAGAAACCAAACGGTGCAGGTGTTAGCGCGTTATGCGGCTGCCGCGAGTGCCGCTGGCTCGGGGGCAATGCCCCCGAGGATCACGGCAGCGGTTTGTTGAACGGCTTCCAAGCTCTCGCGCAGGAGATTGGCGTCTCCGTGGGGGCTGGCCCAGCTTTGCTTTTTTGTGTGCCCAGCCATGAAAAAGGCTGCCCCAGCTTTCCTTCTGTTGGAAAGCTGGGCGCCACGGACCTCGCTCGCTGTGTTCATAAATCACATATAAACCCTACCCCCTATGCTAATCCTCCGACATTACCTCCTTGGGCTCAGTCATAAGCCCCAAGCCTCGCGATACTTTTCGTATCGCGACCGTCGCCGTCGGCTTCTGGGTTCTATCTGCCTAAGAACTTTTCCAAAGCTTCGACGTCGGCGTTGGCGAGGTCGGTGTAACGTTTGGCGCGCACTCCGTCGCCGCGAGTGATGGCGTCCTGCGCCTTCTGCACGTTCAGCTTCATGCTTTCCTGGCGCTGGGCGATGTCGCCGCGCAGGCCATAACCGTCGCGGGCTTGTTGCGCGCGCAGACCATCGAGGCCGCTGTTCACTGAGCCGGCGCGGGCGGTGAGTTGGTCGATGTCATGTTCGAGTGCGTCGAGATCGATGGGCGGAGGTGCATTCGGATCGGGCACGGCCGCGGCGGGCGCTGCTTTTGCTTTGGCGTGAGCCGGAGGCGGGTTGGGCGCGGGTTCGGTTGTGGGTTGGGCGGAAGCATCGGGCGCAGGCTGGGTGGCTTGTGGCGCTGCTGGCGCTGGCGGAGTGGCGTCTTGCGCAGCCGGAGTGGCGGGGTGGGAAGCGGCGTCGCGGCGGGCATCGGCGCTGCGGCTGTACATTCCGGCGGAAATCAGGGCTACCAACACGATCAGTCCGCCCACGGCCATGTAGAGGCCGCGATGACTGGCGGAAGGTATGGGCGCGGCGTTGGCAGCCATGTTTGATTGCGACGCGGGCGGCGTGGGCCGGGGTTGCCCGGCGGAAATGGTGGATGCGGTGACGGTCTGCGCCGGCAGCATGGTGGCAGTGGGCGGCAGATGGCTGATGCTGGTCACGGTGCGCTCGGAGTCAGCACCTGCGGCTGCCGGCAGTGGGCCGACGCGACGGAGAGCGGTCTTGAAAGCGTCGGCGGATTGGAAGCGTCCGGAGGGTTCCTTGGCGATGGACAACAGAATGATTTCGTTGAGCGTGGCCGGCAGGCCGGGCTTGAGGTCGACGGGAGGCGTGGGCGGCTGGTTCACTTGCGCAGCCATGATGGAGTAGTCGCTGGATTCGCGGAAGGGGCGGCGTCCGGTGACCATCTCGTAGAGTGAGATGCCGACGGAGTAAAGATCGGAACGAGCGTCGGTGGCCTCGCCTTTTACTTGTTCGGGCGACATGTAGCCGAGTGAACCGAGAGTGGTTCCGGTCATGGTGAGAGTGGAATCGTCGCCGGAGCGGGCGATGCCGAAGTCCATCAGCTTGACCACCCCCTGGGGCGTGAGCATCATGTTGGCGGGTTTGACGTCGCGATGGATGACCTGTTGCTGGTGGGCATAGCTAAGCGCCTCAAGCACCTGGCCGATGTAGTTGACAGCGTCGGCGACCGGGATGGGACCCTGCTGGAGCCGTTGGGTGAGGGTTGTGCCCTCCACATATTCCATAATCATGACCAACTGGTTGTCGAGGGTGAGGGCGGTGCGCAGGGCGGCGATGTTGGGATGGTCGAGGGCGGCGAGAACTTTGATCTCGCGTTGGAAGCGGGCGGCGAGTTCCTGACGGCCGGCGAGGTCAGGGAGGAGGATCTTCATGGCTTCGATGCGATCGGAGATGACGTTGCGGACCTTGTAGACCTTGCCCATGCCTCCGGCGCCGAGTTCGTTGAGAATTTCGTAGTCGCCTATGCGTTTGTTGATGGGTTCGGACATCGGGAAACCTCCCTATATACCACAAAGTAAACCGCTGGACCGGCCTGGAGCTTTTTGACGAGTGGCGGAATTATGACTTTCTCAGCAGGCGGGGGTCAAGGAGATTCCAGGAGCGGTAGTGGGTCAGTTTGGTTTGCAATGCTTCGCGTGCTTTCGGAATTCTCGGCGGCCTTTGCGGTTAACCGCTTTCTTACCGCAAAGATCGCAAAGAACTGCCGCTAAGGGCGCAAAGTCTGAGTAGCCTTCAACCGTGAAACTGACCCACCACTCCGGGAGCGGGTTGACACAGTAGAGCCCAGCGGGAGGCAGAAGTTCGGCTCTATACTGGACAGTAGGTTCTTGATAGGATGTGCTCCCGTTTATGCGGCATATGGGCATTTCGACGGGCGTTCTAATCTGCCTCCTCGGGGCGACTCTAGCCCTGGCAGCGGCGGACTCGCCAGGTCCCGGTACTGGAACGGCGATGTTCCCGGCGCGACCGGCGACTGTGATTGGATTCGTGGGCGGTTTCGTAAAACCCGACGCCCGGGTTCACAGTGCTGTGCAGCTGGCTGAGCGACTTCGCAATCTATATCCCGCGAGCGTCTATGTAAGGGTCTTCGAGAATCATCACGGCGATCAGGCCTACAAAGAAATCCTGCGGCACCTGGATGCGGACCATGACGGATCGTTGTCGCCGGAAGAGAAGCAGCAGGCGCGGATCATCATTTATGGCCATAGCTGGGGTGCGTCAGAGACTGTGAGCCTGGCGCGCAAGCTGGGAAAAGCTGGGATTCCGGTGCTGCTCACCATTCAAGTGGACAGCGTCTCGAAGGGTGGGCAGAACGATGCCCTCATTCCTGGCAACGTGGCGGAGGCGGTAAACTTTTATCAGCCGCACGGGTTGGTGCACGGGCAGCGGCAGATTCGGGCGGCGGACCCGGAACACACGGAAATCGTCGGGAATTTCCGCCTGGACTACAGCCAGAATCCGATCAATTGCGAGGGATATCCCTGGTTCAATCACCTGTTTATGAGGCCGCATACGGAAATTGAGTGCGACCCTAAGGTGTGGGACCGGGTAGAAGCGTTGATTCAGTCGAAGTTGTCGCCGGAAGTTCGCCGGGCGTCAGTTACTGCCGGCCCAGTTCGTGGACGTTGACAGTGGAAGAAGCGAGAGACACGGACTGATGCACAACCCGAGCCAGATCCTCTGACCGCAGCACATCGCGGACCGCCACGACGACCACACCTTCCGCGAATTTCTCAGGATTCCAGGACTTCAGGTGGACTTCAATAACGCCACCCTCATTCACAAACACATCGCTCTCAGAGCCCAAGACCAGGCGGAATTTGGGGCGCAGATGCGGAGGTTTTTCAGGGCGAATGGTGCGGGCCAGAAGGTCACAGGCGGAATCGTAGATGCGAGCGGCTTCCGCCGGAGGCCATTTCTTGTTGCTGGGATTGGAAACCTCGAAGGGCACGGCACTTTGCTGGGCGCAGCCGAAAGCGGCGCTAATAAGCAGTAGAAGTGCACAGGGCAGCATGCGCCGCCCAAGCCGTGCGGTCAGGCGCAGAAGGTTGTGGAGCGACTTCGGTACAGGGCTCATTGACACCGAGGATTACGCGAGTCGGGCGGGCGCACAAGGTCTCTTAGGTAATGGGTATTGCCCACGGACTCACGCCACGGCTCTTTATCGCAGAGAACGCTGAGAACGGCCGCAGAGGAAGGCTTGAAGAATAAGACCAGTTCTCAGATCTTGTCTTGGCTCAGCCCTGAAATGGAGAAGCGACGTTCTCCGTTAGTGAGTATTCCGCCCTTCGGGCGGAGATTTTCAAGGCATGGGGTCTTTCGTCCGATGGAGGTTGGGAGGCGCAAGAACGAGTCTTCGCGCCCCGTTCATCGTCTCGATGAGCCCACCGGGATATCCCTCGGCATGGTTGCGTCCCCGCAGTGCGCGCTTCCGTTTCGCCCGGCAAAATCCTTGTAACTCCGCAACGAGCTGCCGTTTCTCGACATCCGGTTTGCCCGTGACTCCGCCGGAACCCAGACCGGCCAGACCCGAATCGTGAGTTGTGATCGCCTGGTTTCGACAACTGATCTATGCTATTTGGGGTCTGCCAATAAACGAGTTGTACACGTCAGGCCCTTGCCGCCCATTGATCCGATATCCGTCCGAGGCAAATCTTAGCGTGATTTTTCGGTCAAAAGTTGAGTAATCCGCCGGGGTTTGATCGTATACAGGATATATGTCGGCTCTTCCCATGACATTGAATACGACAGCCGAAACCGAAACGGCAAAGATTGCGCGAGGCTTACGTGAGAGGGATATGGAGCTTCTTGCAGACCTGGTGGAGCGCTGTCAGCATCGACTGGTGCGCTACCTGCTATACCTCACCGGGAGGCGAGAGTATGCGGAGGATCTTGCGCAGGAGACGTGGATTCGCGTGCTGCAACGGGGCAGCCAGTACAA
>JBAWFN010000018.1:0-11250 GCA_049591935.1 Terriglobales bacterium
TCAGTTTGGTTTGCAATGCTTCGCGGGCTTTGCGAATCCTTGGCGGCCTTTGCGGTTAACCGCTTTCTTACCGCAAAGATCGCAAAGAACCGCCGCTAAGGACGCAAAGTCTGAGTAGCCCTCAACCATGAAACTGACCCACCACCGATTTCTGTGGTCATTTGTGCTGCAGCAGCGTGGTGTGGCTGGCCACACACTGCCACTGGCCGTTCAGAAAAATCCAGGTATCGGTGAAGCGGCCATAGTGGTCGAACGGTTTGCCCTTGTAGATGCCCTTGGTGTGGTAGCTCGCGCTGACCACAGCGGCATTGTCGTACAGGTCAATTTTCACATTGCTGTTCGCAGCGGAGGTCGCTTGGTAAGTCATGTCTTTGGCGTCGGCCAGAAATTGGGCTTTGTTCATCACCGACCCATCAGTGTCCGTGTAGATAAAGCGCTCGCCCACCAGGTTCTCCAGGGCCTTAGCATCGTGGTGGATTTGCGCCTGGTTCCACGCATTTTCCAGGGCGATGAGCTTGCTCTCCGTGGCAGCCGCGCGCGGCGTCTGGCCCGCGCTCAATCCGCTTAGAGTCAGCAGCAACCATGCTAAACGGCAAAACCTCAATCGGTCGACGGTTCCGACCACAGCCAGCGGAACTTTCCTCAACATTTTCATGGCACGCCCCCGTGCAGAATCACATCAGAAAATCTTACTACGGCGGGATTTCGAGTCCCCGGTTTGCGGCAGCATCGAGACTACTGGCAAGGAAAGAGCTCCTGGGGATAAGCAGTGGCGCTATCTTTCACGTCGATCTTCGAGCTCTTCATCAGCTCGATCTTCAGCTTCTCCGCTTTCGTCATTGCATTCGTGAGTTGCAGGTCGAGAGTGAAATAGTTACGAACCAGTGACCCTGCCCGCTTTCCGCCGGCGGCGGCGCTCCGCAAGGATGCGGTCGCGTCCTGCCGAGTCCTATCGAACCACATCCACGCTCCGCCTGAGGCTTTCGCGGCAGCTCCGAGTGGGCTGTAGTCTTCTACCTTCATGTACAAATCGAAGGGGAGCGGGGCAGGATGTGCAGATTGATCGAACGAGATTCCAAACAGACGGATACCGGTCTCTCTCTGCTGTCTCAGCGCTTGCTCGGTCTCCTTGTTCATCTGATCTGCTGTTGTAATCAGAAACTCGGCATCGCCCTGGCGGTACACACCAAACATAACGCTCGCTTTTTTGACGGCCTCGGTCAAGCCGGCCTCGGACTCCCGTTTCCCGGAGGGAAACATCTCTCCCCAGGCGCCTTGCAAAACCCCACGATCGCCTTCATGGATTAGTTGCTGGACCTTTTCGTCGAATGTCAACAAGGTGAAATCAGCAACCTCGGGAAATCCCCCCAGGAATGCGTCGACCATCGCCTGCGTAGCCGCCCAGCTTGATTGATCGTGATTCGCGCTCCCATCAACCAGAATGATGACCCGTGGCGGCCGGTCCGCTGGCGTGGCGGATTGTACCGAGGCAGGTTTTCCGCCTACCGTCACTTTGAAATCTGCGGCGGTCAAACCCCTAACCGGTTCCCCATTCGCGCCCGACACTCCGATCACTGCTGCGCGTGACAAACACGCATTACTCTGGGAGAAGAGGGCACCGTTAAGGAAACATAGGACTATCAATACGGGGATGGAACGGCCCCCGCCGCTCGGGTGGTTGATTCTCATCGCCTGAAAATAATAGTCCACGGCAAGCGACCCAACAAGTGGGGCCGGGAACGGTGGGCCAGCGCTAACACCCGCTATAATCTACTTGTCTTGCGATTCGTCCGGCTCATCACGCTGCTGCTATCTTTCGCAGCCATCGCTGTGGGCGCGGAAGCGTCTACGGCCGGCCAAACCGTCCTGGTCGTCCCTTTCGAGAACCAGTCCAAAGCGCCTGGAATCGAATGGATCGGCGATTCTTTTCCCGAGTTGTTGCAAGAACGCCTGAGCTCTCCGACGCTTTACGTCCTGCCTCGCGAAGACCGCCTCCGTGCCTACGACCGCCTGGGCATCCCGATTCATCTTCGCCCGTCTCGCGCCACTCTCTACCGCATCGCCGAGCAGATGGACGTCGATTACGTGGTGCTGGGCGAATACACCTTCGATGGCCAGACGTTTTCTGTCAAAGCCCAACTGCTGGATATGCGTCGCCCACGCCTTCTGCCGGAGATCACTGAATCCGGCCCCTTGGTCCAGCTCATCGACATTCAGACCGGGTTATCTTGGGACATTCTGCGCAACCTCGATCCTGGTTTCACCGCTACTCGCCCGGCTTTTCTGGCGCAAGCTGCTCCCGTGGGCCTGGATGCTTTCGAAAGTTACGTCAAAGGTGTGACTGCTGCCACCAGCGAACAACAGATTCAGCGCTTCCGCGAAGCCTTGCACATCAGCCCCGAATACCCTCAGGCGGCCCTGCAGTTGGGCAAGGCGTATTATCGTTCGGCTAAATACGAACAAGCTGCCGCGTGGCTGTCCAGGGTTCCGCCGGCGAACCCCCATTCCGGAGAAGCGAACTTCTATCTCGGACTCGCTGCCTACTACCGCGAAGACTATGCACGCGCGGAATCGGCATTCGACGCGGTCGCCCAGCGCTTGCCCCTGGCAGAAATCTACAACAACCTGGGCGTGGTGCTCGATCACCGGGACCGGAAACTGGCCGTGGAATACTTCCAAAAGGCAGTCACCGACGATCCCAACGATCCCGACTATCGCTTCAATCTGGGCGTCGAACTCTACCGCAACGGCGACCGCGCCGGAGCCTCCCGGCAACTTCGCGAGAGCTTGGCTCTGCGGGAGAGTGATCCTGAAGCCAAATCTCTTCAGGGCATGATCGACGACGGTTCGAATCAACACGCGGTCATGCCGGCAAGCGGGAAGATTCCGGTGGAGCGGTTGCGGACTGACTACGACGAAAGTTCTTTTCGCCAACTTGCCATAAACATCGCGGCCGTCGCCGAGCAGCGCCTTTCCCGCACCGATGCCACGACCCATGCCCAGTTTCACGTGGATCGCGGCCATCAACTGCTGGCGCAGGGCTTCCTTACTGAAGCCGAACGTGAATTCCGCGAAGCCATCGCGTTAAATCCTGCGAATGCCGGGGCCCATGCCGGATTAGCGGGTGCTCTCGAAGCCAGCGATCCGGTCGCCGCGCGTTCCGAGGCGGAAACAGCCCTGCGCTTGCGCCCGTTTGCGGAACCCTTTCTTGTGTTGGCGCGCCTCGATTTGAGAGACAATAAGGCAGATGCAGCCGGGCAGAATGTAGAACAAGCCCTTCGTCTGGAACCGGGCAACCCGGCCGCGCTGGCGTTGAAAAACGCAGTTGCAGCCAAGCTGGCGCAGGAAGCGCCGCCACTGCCCAAGCAATGAAAAGCTCGCGATTTGTGTCCGCGCTTCTGACTGGCGTCTTGCTCTTCACCCTGGCTGCGTTCTCGTCTGCCCAGGTCCTGAAGATCACCATCGATGATGCCATCCATCCCATCACCGATGAATACATCGGCCGCGCCATCGCCGAGGCCCAACTCAAGAAAGATCAGGCGCTGCTGATTGAGATCAACACTCCCGGCGGCCTGCTCGAATCCACCCGCCAGATCATCGAGAAAATCGTAGCCTCGCCCGTCCCTGTCATCATCTATGTCACGCCGAGTGGCAGCCGCGCGGCGTCGGCTGGATTCTTCATCCTGGAAAGCGCCGATGTGGCGGCCATGGCGCCCGGAACCAATACTGGCGCAGCTCATCCCGTCAGCCTCGGCGGCGCCAAGATGGATGACGTCATGAAAGAGAAGCTGGAGAACGACTCCTCCGCCCTGATGCGGTCGGTCGTTTCCAAGCGCGGCCGCAACGTCGAAGTTTCCGAGAGCGCCGTACGCCAGTCGAAGTCTTTCACCGAGCAGGAAGCGCTTTCCCAGAAGCTGATCGACTACGTCGCCCCCACCGAAGCCGACCTCTTCAAACAGATGCAGGGCAAGCCCGTGAAGCGCTTCGACGGCACGACGGTCACGCTGAATCTGGTGGGCGAATCCGTTCTCAACTACGACTTGACGTTGCGGGAGCGCATTCTGGCCTACCTCATGGATCCGAACATCGCCTTCATCCTCCTCGCCGTGGGCGCGCTCGCGCTTTATGCCGAGTTCAACCACCCCGGCGCGGTTGTACCTGGGACCGTGGGAGTGATCTTCATTCTGCTGGCGGTCTTCGCGCTCAATCTGCTGCCTACGCGCTTCGCCGCCGTGGTTCTGATCCTCGCGTCTTTCGCTCTGTTCGCGCTGGAAGCCAAGTTTGCGACCCATGGCGTGCTGGCGCTCGGCGGGATTGTGACCTTAACCCTCGGCGGCCTGCTCTTGGTAGACGCGCCCATTCCCGAGATGCGGGTCCATCTGCTGACGGCGCTGGCGGTCAGCATTCCGGTGGGAGTCATTACCGTGTTTCTGATGAGCATCGCCCTGAAGGCTCGCGCCAACAAAATAACCACTGGCGCACAAGGCCTGGTCGGCGAGATCGGCACCGCTGAGACTGCCCTGTCGCCGCAAGGCAAAGTATTCGTACACGGCGAACTTTGGGACGCGACCGCTTCCTGCAACGTCGCACCGGGACAAAGCGTGGTGGTGCGGCAGGTCAATGGGCTGCAACTACGCGTAGACCTGGCCCGGTAACCTGCCCAGTCACCGCTTCCACCCAGCAAACTGCGATACAATCTGCCATAGGAACATTCCTTAAAAAGCTAGGCTTTGGAGGCCCCGATATGGATCTGGGGATCGGCTTCACTACTGTGGTTATTGTCATCGTTGGGCTCTACATACTGAGCTCCATCAAAATTCTGGCCGAATACGAACGCGGCGTCATTTTCCGCCTGGGGCGACTGTTGACCACGGCCAAAGGGCCCGGCATCGTTCTGGTCTTCGCTCCCATTGACCGCATTGTTCGGGTCTCCCTTCGCCAGGAAGCTCTCGAAGTGCCGCCGCAGGACATCATCACTCGCGATAACGTGACGCTGAAAGTAAACGCCGTCATCTTCCTGCGCGTCATTGATCCCAATAAGGCGGTGGTGGAAGTCTCAAACTACGTCTATCAGACGTCGCAGTTTGCTCAGACTACGTTGCGGTCGGTGCTTGGCGAACAGGAACTCGACGAACTGCTCGCGCATCGTGAAAAGATTAACCTGCGTTTGCAGAGCATTCTCGACACTCACACCTCGCCTTGGGGTGTGAAAGTGACCAACGTCGAAGTCAAGCAGGTGGATATGCCCGAGTCCATGCTGCGTGCCATGGCGAAACAGGCGGAGGCGGAACGCGAGAAGCGTTCAAAAATCATTCACGCAGAAGGCGAATTCTCCGCCGCCCAGCGCCTGGTGGACGCCGCGCATTTACTGGCGGCCGAGCCCGTGAGCGTGCAATTGCGTTATTTGCAGACTTTGACCGAAATCGGCGTGGAGAAAAACACCACCGTGATCTTTCCCGTCCCGGTGGATTTCTTCTCCGGCCTGCAAAACCTGTTGGCGCCGAAACCCGACGGCGGAGCGACAAAGAGCTAGTGGCAATGAGGCGGCAATGACCAAGGCGACCTCCGAGGACACAGAAATCACGCTAGGCACAGGCAAGATGCTGGCCCTGTTTTTCGGGCTGGTGGCGCTGTGTGCGGTGTTCTTTGCGATGGGATTCTCGCTCGGCAGAAGTTCTGGTTTGAAGCCTTCCGCGGCCGAGGCTTCGCCGCCGGCGACTACCAACGCAGCTAACGTCCGGCCCTCGGCGGTCAAACCCACTGCCCCGGCTGCCGACATGACTTTCTACAAAGCGGTTTCAGACAAGAATGCCGACAGCCAACTCACCGCAAAGAACGGAGACAGTCCTGCTCCCGCAACGGACGCCGCGGCAACTTCGCCGGCGCCTGTGACCACCACGCCCCCGCCCGATCCCGCGGTCGCGCCACCCCTCAACGGCTACTACGTACAGGTTGCGGCCGTCAGCAAGCAAGAAGATGCCGACTCGCTAGTGGACGCCCTCAAGAAGAAACAGTATCCGGCATTCTCGGCCAACACCCAGCCCGACAAACTCTTCCACGTGCAGGTCGGCCCCTACGCCGACATCAAAGATGCCGAGACCATGCGCGGCAAGCTGGTCAGCGACGGCTACAATCCAATTTTGAAAAAGTAGCTGGGAGGTCGATCCTCCCGGTGAGTCAGCGGACACCTTTTGTCGCGACCCCTTGCCCGTTGTCAGTGAGCCGCGTGTGATTGCGCGCCGCGTCATGGACGCGACGAATCGCATCGATGACGATATTCGGTTCATCGAGGTGAATCATGTGGTTGCTTTTGTGAGCTGGAATCAGCAAGGCGTCAGTCGACAGCGCGGCCAGACGCTTCTGGCCCTCACTCCAACTGGGTTCGAGAATCGAAAACGGGCCCGGAAACGGCTGGCCGTGCGTGATCACGGCCAGGGGCAGATCGCCAAGGCTGCCTGGGGCTCCCGAGCGTCTGGTCGCAGGGTCTGCACTTTGCAAAGAGGCCAGATCGTCCGCCGCGGCCGCATACTCTTCCGCGCGTGAAAACGGAAGACCGGCGCGCATTGCCGGAAAGCATGCGGCCAGCCCTCGCAGCAAACCAACCCGCGCGGCAAACTCCACTACTTTCGACACAACTCTCATCCGCGAATAGAAGTCGAGAACTTTCTGCTGAAAGATTGTGGCTTCGTCGGGCGTATCTACCAGGACCAGCCCCGCCATCTGCTCGGGGTGGTTGCGAGCAAACGATCGCACAATCAAGCCTCCGTAGGAGTGTGCGACCAGGGAGATCGATAAACCGATTCTCCTTCAATGACTCTCTTAAGGCGCACCCGTCCCGGGGTAAACCCCCATGAAGCTCAGAGTGTCCCCGCGTTGGATGAACGACGTCAACTGTTCCTGCGTGTACGTCCTGCGGTTATCGCTCATGTAGTTTCGTTGCGAGGGCTGATATAACAACCCGTGAACTTGGCCCTGGATCGTGCCCCTGCCAATCAGGTCGGCGTTGCCCGCGGCAGCCTGCGACTGCAGCGTCGCCCAATCATTTTCCTCCTGTTGATTGTTCACATTGGCGGATGTCAGGGTGATGGTATATCCCACGGCAGGAGCCGTTCCGGTATCGAAGCAAAGCAGGTAACCCACCATGTCGGTTTTCTGCTTGTTGGTATACCCAGTGAAGATGGACTGGCCCAGAAAGTCGCTTAGCGTGGAAAACGTACCGTCATGCTCCATGCCGAAGCCGTCAATGCTGGTCGAGTTATGACGGGTGTACAGCTGCTTTTGGTAGATGTTCCTGAGTTCGGGAACCTTCATGGGCTGCGGAAAGAACGACGGTTGGAACACCAACCGGTTGGAGCCGGGACCGGGATTGGAAGTGTGACACGAGTTGCAAGTAGTGCCCATCGTGCCTGCAACGTTACGGAAGTCCGTTTGTCCGGAGACGGGATTTGCACCGTTCAGCGAGGTTGGAAGGCTGCGGTCCAGATTCTCATTAGGGTTCGGCAGAAACAGGATGCTGTCGATGAAGGTGGTGTAGGTATTCATGTCATCGCCGGAAAGTTCCGAGCCGCCCATCAGAGTGTTGAAGGTAGTGTTGAACGCAGCAAAGTTAGGCTGCTCACCCCGCCAATGGTAGGGAGAAAGATTGAGCAGACCTCGCAGCGTTTGCGTGGTCATAGGGCCCTTCATGGGATGAAAGTGGAAGATCTGGCGCTTCTGTTCCAAGGTGATCATGTTCCCGTCAGGATCGCCGAGGTTCCATGCCAGGTGATCGGGGTCTGCGTCCACATGGCACGACGCGCACGCGCCCGTGCCGTTGCCGGACAGCTTGGCATCGTATAGAAAACCGCGTCCCTGTTTGATGGTCGTTGGCGTAGGATCGGTGCCCACAGGGATTTCGCTGGAGAGCGTCATCCTCGAGGTATCGATAATCGAAATGGTGTTGGCGATCTCGTCCAGGGCATACAAAGTCTTGGCGGTGGCATTGAGGGCCAGTCCCCGTGGACCGCGTTTGTTCTTGGGATCCGCGTGCGAACCCGATCCGCTTTCCAGGGAAACCTCCACAAAAGACAACACGTTCCCGTTGGTGTCAACGCTGGCAACCCGATCTGTCCCAAAAGCTGCCACGTACATGAAATTGCCGCCGGGGTCGAAGACCACGTCGGTGGGCTGCGACAAGGCCGTGCTTAGCGCCTGCGGGTTGGGCAGGATGTTGTAATTGATATTGGGATTCAGATCGAAGGGCGTGACTTGGCCGTTGGCTACCTGAATGCGTGTAATGCGGTTATTGATCCAGTGCCCGCGCAGGCCTTCAAGATAGAAGGTCAGGTTCAGCGCATCGGTGTTTGCCACGAACAGATCGCCGTTTACCGGGTTCACCGCCAGACCCAGGTTGATGGTGCCGACGCCGGAATAGTAGCCACTCACCGACGGAGATGGACCGGTCTGAATCGCGACCACATCATTGTCTGGCATCTTGAAGGTGATGTACTGCGTCCAGTTCGGGTCGGTGGCGGAGACGATCAGAGCCACCTGGGGCGGAGGCGGCAACTGCGGGTTCTGTGGCGGAGGCTGGGGTGGTGCAATGGAAGGCGGGATGACGGTAGTGGCGTTGCCGGAAATGGCAAAAGCTGCATACACGGTGTTGCCATCGTTGCTGACCGCCAGCGCCCGCGGACTGCCGCCGAACAGCGGCAGCGTACTGATTAAAGCGTGGGTGCCGGTGTCAAATACCTCGATGGAATTGCTGCGCGAGCAACTGACATAAGCCTGGTTGGTGCCGGCAAATACCACGTCCAGAGGTTCGGAGCCGGCCCCGGTATAGAGCGTGTCGGTCACGATTCCCTGCGACACGGAAAGCACGCTGACGCTATTGGAGACCTGGTTGACCACCCACACTTCATCGTCGCTGCGAGAGTTCGCGGAGACCGGCCCGACGCCGACCGGAATTTCCGAAATCAAGGACGGGTTGGTTGGCCTCGACACATCGAAGACTGACAGAGAGTTATTCGCACTGTTCACCGCGAACAGGCGACGGGCATCCCCTGAAAGCCGGATGGGGTTGGTCTGGGCGGGCTCCAGGTTGGCAAAGCCCTGGGGAGGAGCAGCGATGGTAGTGGGCACAAGGACCAGCAGAATTGCGGTCAATGCAAAGAACGTTACAGTGGACCTGGCGGATGTGAAGGGCCGCATGGTTTCCTCCAATGCGAACTTTTCGGCCAGAGGACTCTGTAGCGGCGAGACAGCACATTGTAAGCGAGCCACACTAAGTCATCAAGAATATTCGGGACAACTCAGCTACATCCACCCCACAGCTGCGGAGGCCTCCGGGAGGGAATTGGTTACTTCCCACTCCAGACTGGGGCAGAACTATACACCCAAATGCCTTGCTGGACAAGCAACTTGGCGCATTGATAGCCTCTCAATTTGACGTCCGCATCATGCCTGCGCACCCTCCATCCCCCCAATAAGGGCGGCTCTTTAACCAGGCTGAGCCACCGGCTCCTATCGTGTTCGCAATAAGTTTCACACCCGCACGTGAAGATTTCTGAATCGCACCCACGACTTTGTAAGTAACCCAAAGCCGGCTTGCCCCGTACTAGCTAGTGAGAGACAGATTCTTAGGGATAAATTCTTGACGATGGGGGCGCGTATGTCGAATGGAAAAACTGGGAGTGCGCGGCAGACAGAGAGCGGCGTGGAGTGGCTGACCACGATGGCTTCGCTGCTGGTCGGCAGCGCGTTCTTTGCGCTGTGGTTCTGGCTGTTGCCTTCCCGGCTTGGCTTTCGCGTGGACGCAGCGCGTGTGGCATCCTGGCGATGGATTGCTGCTCTGCCCTCCGTGCTCGGCTTCGCGGCCGCTCTACGGTGCGTGTGGGACTTCGGGCACACCGGCCACGGAACCCCCGTGCCCATTGCTCCGCCGCAAAGGCTGGTTGTGGTGGGGTTCTATCGCTACGTGCGCAACCCCATGTACGTCGGCTTCATCAGCGGATGGATCGGCCTGTGGGTAGTATTCGGGCGGGCAAACTGGTCCGTGATCGCCGGGGCCGCGGCTGTGGTGCTCGGAGTCGCTATGTTTGTGCGCCTGTATGAAGAGCCAATCCTGCGAAGCATGTTCGGCGCACAGTACGAGGAGTATTGCCGCAACGTGCGGCGGTGGCTGCCACGCGTACGGGGATGGCAGCAATCAGCGCCAGCAACCCCTACCCACTGAACCTCTGCTCTTTCCCATCCATGGATGCCCTTTCTGCTCCCAGAAGCCCGGCGTGTCATCGCATCTAAGCGATCGGAACCTGAACCTGCCCATATTGACATCGGTCGATGCTTGGGTCTATTCCTATCTTGCCATGACCGATTCGCAGAAGGCTTTCGATCTCGTCTTACACGCCATCGCCGATCCCACTCGCCGTAAGATCCTGCAAGTCCTAAAGAAGGGTTCCTCCGGCGAGCATCCGGGGCTCTGCGCCACCGAGATCGAAATGAAGATTCGCCTCTCCCAGCCGACGATCTCTCATCACATGGCGGTTCTACAAAAGGCAGGGTTGGTCGATGCAAAAAAGGAGGGCTTGTGGAGATGGTATCGGAGAAACGAATCGGGGTTGAGCGCATTCACCCGCAAACTGCGGCGGGATCTGTGACCTATCCTGCTGCCACCGCATGCGCCTTTTGCAGCAGGCGCCGGGCGTGGGCGATCAAATCGCCGACTTCAAACGGCTTCACCAGATACGGCACCTGGTTGTTCTGTAGGAATTCGCGCACTTCCGGCTCCGCGACGCTGGCGAAAGTCACCAACAAGTGCTTCTCCAGACCCGGTAGGTTCTCCGCCATCCAGCGATGAACCTCAAGCACGCTGCCGTTTCCCGGCATCTTTCCATCCATGATGACGGCATCGAAGGGCCGGGTGTTCAACAGCGATCGCAAGTCTTCTCCGCTGCCCATGCAGGTGACGACCTCGGCGCCGGCGCCTGCCAGCACGTCGCGCTCAAACTCGAGCACTGCCTCTTCATTCTCCACCAGCAGAATGCGGCCTTCAACCGCCGACTCCCGGCGCGGCGTAGGCGATGCATTCTCCACCGCCGCGACCGCCGCAGCCGCTGGCAAGCGAACCTGAATGGTCGCCCCACCTTCTTCCCGGTTGTGGGCCGAGATGCTTCCGCCGTGCTCCTGAATGATTCCGTAGCAAATGCTGAGGCCGAGACCGGTTCCCTTGCCGACACCCTTGGTGGTGTAAAAAGGCTCAAAAATGCGGTT
>JBAWFN010000019.1:0-3661 GCA_049591935.1 Terriglobales bacterium
CCCGATTCCAGTTGTTTGAGCGCCCCGATCATCTGCGCTTCGGTGTGATGGCTCTTCGACATACCTCGTCCCCTTTCCGCATGCTGAAATCATACTCAGCCGTGTGCGGATTCAGGGGAGCAGATCACTCTGAGGAGGAGAAAAAGCGGCTATGGGAACTGGGATGGCGGCCCAAAGAGAATCGCTCTGATAGCGGCCCACAAACCTGACTGGCATAAACCATTCACTCGCAGATTTCAAACAGTACCCGCGTCGTTAGTTTTAACCTTCTCGTCACATTCGCTTGCTAGACTGTGTTCCGCTGCGTTTCTGAGTTTTGCTGTCGGTCTGGGAAGGTCAGCTCACCTCATGGGTGCCAAGCGCACTGGGGCAAAACTCGACGCGGCACCCTCAGGCTTAGCCGGGTGCGACAAATCACAGGAGTGAATCGTAGGCTCCCGCATTCATCAGCCGCTTCACTTCCGCCTTGAATAGTTCGCCGTGTCCGTTGCCGGGATCAGTCTTCCCGGTGACGTGTAGATTCGCATGGATCATTTCGTGAAGAAGAACGATCTTCAGGCACTTGCCGAATGGTAAAAGCTCCTCAGGGACCGAAACGATGCCGCCGTTTTCCGTTGCGGCACCGAAACACGCCGTCCCTCCCAGTTCGTTCTTTTGTGTGATTGCAACAGAGATTGTGATTTCCCGATCCTCGAAATACTTCTGTTGAAAGTCACTCATCCACTGGCACAAATCTTCAACTGTGGCAGGGGATTCGACGATACTGTCATCTTCGTAGTGTCCTCTTATCGCAACTCCGCTTGTTAGCTGCAACTCTGTTTGTTTCCCGATTGAGCCGATGACTGCCTCGAAATCTGTTGATGGGTGCATGTGATCCTTCAAATAACCCTGTAAGTCCCAGCCTGCACCGTCTCGGAGTTCGCTGGCGAAGGTAGCACCGCTGGGCGTCTTTGAAATGAAGGTCAATCGAAACCGGTCTTTACCAAGCCGGTAAATGTGCGCGAAGTTTCCCTGCTTTGCCATGATGCACTATTCAGCCTGACCTGCCCCCCAGAAACTAGTCCATTGAAAATGTGACTTTTCCATTTTAGGATGACCCGCCCAGGGTCAGAGGAGGAGTCGTGCGCAAGAGTCGATTCAGCGAAGAACAGATCATCGCCGTGCTGAAGGAGTCAGAGGCCGGAGTGGAAACCGGGGAACTGTGCCGGAGGCACGGGATTACGCGGGCGTGTTTTTACCGGTGGAAGAGTAAGTTCGGTGGAATGGAACTGAGCGAGGCGAAGCGGCTGCGGCAACTGGAGGAGGAGAACCGACAGTTGAAGCACATCGTGGCCGAACAGGCGGTGGACATTCGGGGGCTGAAGGCGGTAGTCGCAAAAAAGTGGTGAGCCCGCAGACGCGGCGAGAGGCAGTGCTGGTGATGCAGGTAGAAGTGGAGCTGAGCCAGCGACGGGCCTGTGGGCTGATGGAACTCTATCGTGCGACGTGTCGGTATCGAAGACGGAGGGGTGAGGACCAGCCACTGCGAACGCGGCTGCGCGAGCTGGCCGAAGCCCGGCGCCGGTTCGGCTACCGCCGTCTGCAGGTTCTG
The DNA here is from genome assembly GCA_049591935.1 of Terriglobales bacterium. Lineage (GTDB taxonomy): Bacteria > Acidobacteriota > Terriglobia > Terriglobales > Acidobacteriaceae > JABCZH01. The sequence continues at coordinate 1,592 of JBAWFN010000019.1, forward strand.
CTACAGCGGGAAGGATGGCAGGTGAATCACAAACGCATCTACCGGCTGTATGTCGAGGAGAAGCTGTCGCTGCGGCGCAAACGTGGGCGAAAGCGTAGCAGGGTGCGCCAGCCGCTGCCCGAGGCCGTGGCAGCCAACCAGGTGTGGTCGGTGGACTTCATGACCGATGCGCTCAGCTCGGGGCGGAGGTTTCGTACCTTGAACATCGTGGATGACTACACGCGAGAGTGCCTGGCGATCGAGGTCGACACCTCGCTGGGCGGAGTGCGCGTGGTGCGGTATTGAGCACGATCTGGCAGCCTCCGATCTGTCTCGTACACCAGCTTCAGGAATTCCCGTTCCAAGCTGGAGTTTTGATCTCGGCGTTCTTCCAGCCAAGCGTATTGTTCTTCCCGGCTGCGTTCCGTATTTTTCGTGGTCTTAGACATCTTCAAGGTAAGCAGGTATTCCCGGATCAGATGTCGATCAATCAGAGGATGGAAAGTTTGGTTGGAGTAACTGAGTAAGCAGTCATAACAGGCACGACTGCATTTGTCCGCCCAGCCGGGACGCTCGTTGCCCGTGCTTGGGTCGAAGTGGCAAGCATCGAGAGCCTTCTCAGCAACTCGCGCAAGTGCATCGGGGTCTTCAATCAAGCGCTGCCAAATCCCGTTTCCTCCCTCGGAAGCCTCCCAATAAAGTAGTCTGCGGTCTTCTCCCTCACCGATCTGTTCGAGAGCAATTTCTTGCTGCTCCACCTGAAACAGCAGTTGCATTCCGCGCTGGAGCGCGTAGCCAAAACTCGCAAGAAACTGGTCTGTGAGCTTAAGACCATCCGCAATCGTGCGAGCAAGCAGAATGTTCCGCGTATCCCGCACGAAAGGCCTGATACCAGTTCTTAGCTCTTTGCCAGCAGCGTCGGGAGCCTTATCATCGTCGTCCGGGCGTCGTGCCCAGTAGCCGCTCTTGGTGTCCAACGTGAAACCGGGGCGGTCGGAACGACGCCAACCCTGATTCACACGCCACAACTCAGCCTGCGGCGCAAAGGTCAATTGCAGCAGATCGTGCCCTTCCCGATCTCGTGCTGTTGCCTTCTGCTGGAGCGCGCGCCCGTCCGGTGCCGGAGCGAAACGGTACCTAGTTTCGATTTCAAACCCTTCTCGCAGCCGTTCTTCTTCGTCGCACGTGATACGCTCCACCCGGAATCCCCGCACGGTTCCCATTTCAAACAGAGTAGAGATGTACTGGCTGTGAGCGCCGTCTAGCAACGTGCCACAGTGGTCGCAACGGTCTGCCTTGGCGTGTTCCCGGTCATGGAAATAGCCGCAGCTATTGCACAGCTTAGCTTCCACCATGCGGCTCTCCACTCCGCCCGGTGGAAGTACGCAGCGAGCCATGCGATATTTTCGACCCTCGTGGTAGATGACATTGCGAGGTCCGAACTCCGCCAGACCCAGAAAGCGCGGGCGGTCGATCACATGCACGTCCCTGCCTGTCGGTATCAAAGCCCTAAGCGGCAGACGCGGGAAGTTGTATCCGGGCAGGAACCCCTCACTTGCAAGGTAGCGGTACGGGTAAAAATCGGACTCGGAAGACTCTTCGCTTCGATTCAGGAGGAGGTCGATTTCACGCTTTGCTTCCTCGATACGGCGGTCAGCCTCCCGTCGCTCCTCCCAGCTTGCGGTTGCACGGTTGGATATAGCCTGATTGTCGTCCCGCTGCCTCACAGCCCCCGTGTACAATTCGCGCCAGCGAGCAAACGCCATGTCGAAGGCTTTGGGCGCGTTGAGAAGCGTTTCCCGAATCCATTCTCCTCTATACCACGGCGCACGGGCTATGTCCTCCCCACCCGCATCCACAATTCGCTTGCACTCGGACAAAGCCTCCCCCAGCAAGGACTCGGAAAGTTCGATGCGGTGTTGTATGTCAGGTTGCAGTGAAAATCCGGCTTGATCCAAGTCCAGCACGTTCGTCATGTCTCGACCCAAGGAGCATCCCGCCGCGCCCAGCCAAACTGAATGAAGGTGGGCTTCGACGAGTTCTTTGTTCCCCAACTCCAACCGTGCGGGTGCAACCGCCCCGGCGACCATT
>JBAWFN010000020.1:0-1796 GCA_049591935.1 Terriglobales bacterium
CATCACCACGCAGCCCCCCGCCGACGATCAAGTGGAGACCGCCATTACCGCTCTCAATGAAGCCATGGAACTGGAGAAGCAGCGCGGCGGCGAGCTGGTGATTGCCTAGCGGCGCCCGCCGCCACGAGAACTGCGATTCCCAATTCAATTGCAGCCTTGAAGGGGCGCGGCTTCGGCCGCGCCGTTATCCAGTTAATTTTCGGGTGTCATCCTGAGCGGAGCGTCCGCCCCGATTTTTCGACCCGCCTCATTGGCGTGTCGGGCGGACGCGGAGTCGAAGGACCCCTATTCAGAGCGCAGACATTTTCGGCAGCGATAGGGGTCCTTCGACTGCGCTCGGCGTTTGCCTCGCTCCGCTCAGGATGACACCCAAGAAATGTCATTTCCGTACAATAGAATTGATCCCATGTTTGAACGCATAGAACATATCGAAACCAAGTATGAAGAGCTGAACCAGGCCTTGGCTTCGCCGGAGATCGTCTCCGACTCGCAGCGCTACCAGAAGACCGCCAAGGCGCACAGCGAATTGCAGCCCGTGGTTGAGAAGTATCGCGAGTACAAGGACCTGACGCGCGGCATCGAGGAAAGCAAAGTACTCGCCGCCGACGAGACCGATCCCGAGATGCTCGCCTATGCCAGCGAGGAGATGAAGAAGCTGGAGGAGCGGCTGGCGCAGGTGGAAGAGGAATTGAAAGTCCTGCTTCTGCCCAAGGACCCGAACGACGAGAAGAACGTGATTCTGGAAATCCGCGCCGGCACGGGCGGTGACGAAGCTACGCTCTTCGCCGCCGAAATCTTCCGAATGTACACGCGCTACGCCGAAGGCAATCGCTGGAAGGTGGAAGTGCTTTCTACGTCGGAGTCGAGCGTCGGCGGCCTGAAGGAAGTGATCGCCATCATCGAAGGCCAGCGGGTTTACTCGCGGCTGAAGTATGAGAGCGGCGTCCATCGCGTGCAGCGCGTGCCCGAGACCGAGACCCAGGGCCGGGTTCACACTTCGGCCGTGACAGTTGCGGTGCTGCCTGAAGCCGAAGATGTGGACATCAAGATCGAGGCCAAGGACATTCGCATCGACACGTTCTGCTCCTCCGGTCCCGGAGGCCAGTCGGTGAACACGACATACTCGGCGGTGCGCATCACTCACCTGCCGACCAATACAGTCGTCAGTTGCCAGGACGAAAAATCGCAGATCAAGAACCGCGAAAAGGGAATGCGCGTGCTGCGCGCCCGCCTCTACGAGATGGAGCAGCAGAAGCAGCAGGCGGCGCTAGCCAAGGAACGGAAGGCCATGGTGGGCAGCGGCGATCGCAGCGAAAAGATTCGCACCTACAACTTTCCGCAGAACCGCGTCACCGACCATCGCATCGGCTTCACTGCGCACCAATTGCCGGAGTTTATGGACGGACGTATCCAACCGATGATCGACGCGCTGATCACGCACTTCCAGTCGGAGAAGCTCAAAGGGGACGAGGCCGGCGCGGCGTAAACGCGGGCGCTTTCTTGAACCACAGAGGCACAGGGACACAGAGACACAGAGGAATGGCAAGCTCGTTCGCAATTCTCATGGTGCTCAATGATGAGCTGCGATGCTGGCAAGTTGAAGTTGACATGAAACGGATTTGATTCCTCCGTGTCTCTGTGTCTCTGTGTCTCTGTGGTTAACTCATTTCTTCCATGCAACTGAAACAAGCCCTGTCGTCGGCAATCGATCGTCTGGAAGCGGCCGACGTGGGCTCGCCGCGCATGAATGCCGAGGTGCTGCTTATGTTTGTCCTCGGCGTCAATCGCGCCTACCT
>JBAWFN010000021.1:0-2821 GCA_049591935.1 Terriglobales bacterium
TTCCCAACTCATAAAAAACATTTGCGTTGTGAATCGATATGTCCGCAATCACCAGGTCCGCCACCAGCAGCAACTGAAACATGTCCTCCCGAATGTTGCCGGCTTCCAGGATCGACCCGGTGGTGCCTCCTGTGATCTCCGCCTCTTTCAATGCCGGTTGGATCAACTTCTCATCAACCGCTTCGAAGTCGATCCCACCCTTGGTTCCGAATGGCCGAACAATAAATGCCTGCATCTTTCCCGTCTCCTATGCGCCCAGGAAATCGCCGAAATGCTCCGGTTTTACTTCGCTCCCCACGGCGTCGCCCACCACCCTCAATCGCTTCATGTTCTCCGGTGTGGCAAGGTCCATTTTCAGGAGTTCGTCGAGCTTAGGCTTCAATTCGCCGAGTTTAACATCGTCTAATCCTTTTTCGGTCAGCTCCGCGTTGTAGCGTGCGTACCGAAAAGCTTTCTGCGGTATCGGATCGGCACCCGGAATCATATTTCCTAGTTCGCGATCGATCGCGTGGCCGTAAACACATCTTCCGACCGTGCGGCAGCTAAGATCCTGGTCCACTTCCGCTGCGTACATCAACGCCGAAATCAATCCCGGAATTTGAGAGAGAATCGACTTGTCCGGATTCTCGTAACTGGGTCCCGCCGAGGGCGCCGACCCGGTTCCGACTGAAATAATCAGCATGTTGTCTTCGCCCGTTTCCCACCCCAGGCGGTACTCCGGGAGCGTTGCCATTCGAAACAGCTGAAATGCCGGGTTGTTATACGGCGTAATGCCGCCATCCACAAAGGCGAAGCTCTTGCTGGAATCTGCCTTGTCCCAGTTCAAAACCTCCGGCGGAAAATAAGTTGGAGCAGCGGTGCTGGCCCGCACCAATTGCCAAAGCGGAATGCTTAAATTACAGTCCGGCCGGTTGCGATCATTATATTTCGCAGCAGGATTATTGCTGACCGGCCATGGCGAATCGGTAGTCCAGTTTCGCGTCAGGATCAATAGCTTGGGCTTCAAATCCGCCGAGCCAAGCGTTCGTTCCGGCCCGAAGGTGTCCATCAATTTCTTCCTTAGCGGGTCGCTCGCATATTGACTCTTGTAACGTTGCAGAAGAAACCGCGGCTCGAACATCATCGGCCCGCAGTCATCGTAAAACTGCCGGAGTTTCGACACGCTAAACCCGAGCGCCAATCCGGTCGCGATAATGGCTCCCGTGCTGGTGCCCCCAATGTAGTCGAAGTAATCGCCCAGCGGCTTCCCTACAATCTTCTCAACCTTGGCCAGGATCCCCAGGCTCAGTACGCCCCGAATCCCGCCGCCATCCAGCGCAAGCAGTTTTCGTTTTTGCAAAGTGGTCCCTCTCTCTAGCGTTGTTTTCTTAAAGTCTCGCAACGCCAATTGTATGCGAGGACTCAAGCTCAGCAGTACAACCTTTACTCTCTTCCGAATTGGACCGAGCGCAGAACTCCTCCGTGCGGTCGTGGAAATGAAGCAGCGTAATCCCAACTGGGGCTGTCCGCGAATCGCACAACGGATGGCTTGGTGGTGTTGCACGTTTCAAATGCAGACAGGTTTGTTGCCGGACGGCTGGCATGCGTTCGTAGTCAGACGAATTGAGGAGTACGAGATCAAGAGGCGGCAGTGGATGATGAAAGACGGGCGTGAGCGGTTTCGAAAAACTTGGCGACGGCGGGCTTGGTTGTGTGGAAGGCGGTGGCGAAGTCGGCGGTGGCACTGGCGGAGAAATTTTCGAATTGGTGACTTTTGCCGAAGGAGAGCATATGCCCTCCGATGTGGCGTGCCATTTCGATGTGGCTTTCCAGCGCGGCGAGATGGCGCTCGCGGCCCTCGGCGGAGAGTGCATCTACGTTTTGTGTGTAGTAGTCGAATGCAGCGTCCATGACGGCAGCATAAGAGGCGAGGGTGCGGCCAGTTTCGTGATGCTCGCCCATGAGGAGGGTCATGAAGATGCGCAGTTGCAAGTTGTTTAGGAAGAGCGGGAGGCAGTTGATGCCTTTTTCGCCGACGCAGGCATCAATGTGCGCTTGAAGCTGAGCGGATGAATCACGCAGTTGCTTCAGCTTGGCGTCATCGAGCGCGGGATAAAAGTAGAAATCAAGACAAGTTTCGCGAGCACCTGGGGCGAGGCGTGATGAGCTTGCAGCGATGCGCTTGCAGTGGTCTGCGATGTTCTTTTCAAAGTCTTCTGGCGTGGTGACCAGGAACTTGCTTGAAATTTTGGCGCGCACTTCCGCGACGCTATAGCGGGGCTGGGGCGCTTCTTTCGTCCAGATCATTTTGTCGTCGAAATCCTGCTTCAGCTTGTCTTGTAAATCGATTTGGGACTCGTAACCTTGAATGGCTTTCTCGTCGAGGACGACGGTGACGCGGCCGCGACGTTCATCGGTATCGAGTTGATCGAGTTCCCACAGGGCGCTTTCGGTTATGCTGCAGACGTAGACGATAAAATGGTCCATTCGGTCGAGGAGATTTGAAACGTCCTGTTTCCAGCGTGACGCATTGAGATAGATGGAGGAGAACGGGTAACGAGCGAGGGCAATGATGTCGGTGAAATCGCCTCTTCCATAGAAGTAACGTTCGGCTGTGATTGTCTCCCAATAGATATCTTTGGGGCTCATCACCTTGAAGACGGCGAAATGCGGGGACAGGTCTTTGGAGACGACTTCGTTGAAAGCGCTGGAGGCGACGGTGGAAAATCCGGCTGCGATTTCGTCGCCGGTGGCAAAGGAGCCTTCGAAGTCGAAGCCGCGGAGATAAAGGACCTCCTTGCCTTCGAAGCGGTGCATGAGGCGGAAATTCGCGCCTTTGTGG
>JBAWFN010000022.1:0-102810 GCA_049591935.1 Terriglobales bacterium
CCCGGCAGTGAGTAGCGGGTCAGTTTCACGGTTGAGGGCTACCCAGACTTTGCGTCCTTAGCGGCGGTTCTTTGCGATCTTTGCGGTAAGAAAGCGGTTAACCGCAAAGGCCGCCAAGGATTCCGAAAGCCCGCGAAGCATTGCCAACCAAACTGACCCACTACCCGGCAGTGATAGAACCCTGCCCGCGGACCCTTCGACCTGAATTCACCTCCGCTCGTGTGTTAGCATTTCAACGCAACTCTGGAGGCCGATTCGGCATGATTTTTCGTTCCCTGGCGATGGTTCTTCTGTCTTCCGCACTTATAGCTCAACAGGCCCCTGCCCCCCAACCGGCTCCAGACAAGCAAACCCCACCGTCCCGACAGCAGAGCACCGCTTCCACTTCGAGTTCCTCGGCCGAGGCAAGTGCTGCGCCCGACGAGTGGGCGGACAGTACCATGCACAGCGTCGTATTCGAAACGGGCGGCGAATGGGTTCCCCCGTCCGAGGCTGCCGTACCCCACGACGGCGCTGTCATGGTCCTACACGGCGTATGTGACAACCAGCCGCCGTCCAGCCCCGATTGCCAAACCATCGTGACCCGCTCCGATTTCGAAGCTGCGGTGGACACCATTGATCCCACCATGCCCGCGGACGCACGCCGCACCCTCACCAAGCAATACGCGGAAACGGCAGTGCTCGCCCGGAAGGCTCACCAGCTCGGTCTCGAGAACAGCGCAGGCTACCAGACTGCCATGGACTTTATGTCGAAGACAGACTTGACCAGGCTGCTAGGCAGCCGACTCAGGGAGGAATCGAAGGACCTGACTGATGCCGACGTTGAAGAGTTCTACCGGGAAAACCTGCGGTTGTTCGAAGAGATCAAGATGCTGCAAATCGTCATCCCTCAGACTAAGGGATTCGGGGCCATTCCGGTGGAAAGCCGGCCCACACCGGAGCAGATCGCAGCCACCCATACAGAGATGAAGAAAGAAGCGGAGAGCATTGCCGAACGTGCCGCCTTGCCGGAGGCGGACTTTCAGGCGCTGGAGAACGAGGGTTGGAAGTTTTCCAATTATGCCGATGCCCCACCCGATGTGGTGCAGGCTCCCAAGCTGCGCTGGGAGATCTGGCCGTTGACCCGCCTGCCGATTTTTGATCTCAAAGTGGGCGAGGTCTCCAAAGTGATTGATGAACCCCGCAACGGGCTGTACATCTACAAGATCCTCGCCAAGCGCCAGGTCCCACTGGAGGAAGCCCGTACCTATATCCGCTACCGCTACGCTGCTTTGCGAGATGAAGATGCGGCCTCGCAGTTGCTGAAGCCTATGAAGGCAACGCTGAACCAGGAATATTTCGGCGGTCACGAACTGACGGGGCGCCCAGCTTCAACTCCACCTGCCCCAGAACCGCAGCCGGGCAAATCGACGACAGAGCCAACTCTCGACATCAAGATCCCCAGAAAGCTGAAGCCCTAGCACGCTTCCTGCACATACTCCGAGGCTGCAGGCTGATTCGTGGGGCTGAGGCCCCACGCTTTCACGATATCCCAACCGTCCGAGAGGCATAGGAACGGCGCCCGTGCTGTCACCAACTTCTTCCTACCTCCCAATCAGTCCATAAAAGCGGGAACGTGAGGCGTTCCGATTCGAGGCCCTTGGGAAATTGCCCTTTGTTCCGCGCATAACGTCAACCGCCTGAGACCTCCCGCTGGAGCTTCCACGCTTTCACAAAAGGGCAAGAAAGAAAAAAAGGGAGAAGCGTTGCGCTTCTCCCTTCCAAACTAACAGCACTTTGCTATTGCAACTTCCTATTTCAACACGCCCTGGGACATGCCGATCTCGGCGCAGAGGCCCAAGTCGGTGCACCAGTTCGCATAGTTAAAGCCAAAGTAAGCGGAGTTGAGGAACGGTCCGGTTGCGTTGGTGCCATCCGGCCCAACGGTGAAATTACCGTTGATGGCGTCCATCGTGCCGTCAGTGGTGGAGGTGAAGTACTGTGCATCTGGGCAATTGCCGTCGCCGCTGTTGGTGCACTGCGGCTGCACGCTAAAGAAAACATCGCCCGCGGATACATGGGTGCTGGTTGCAGTCAGTACTTCATACTCAGTGTAAACGCCGTAGGGGATGCGACCAGTGGCCGTAAAAATTGCTTTGCCAGTGCCGGAGCCAGTCGACGTTCCGCCGTTGCCTTCAGACACGCCCGAACGATAGTCCCACATCGCCGTCGCGGGATCAAAGATGTCGCCGAGGGTGGGCTGAGTGTTGCCGAACGATCCGTGGATGCTGGCGGAGACCGGAGACTTCACTTCCCCGTACGTCCAAGTGTTGGAGACGAGCAGTGTGTTCTCATTCGCATAGCCGTTGGCGTTCGCGTCGCCGGTGTTGAAGTCCCCACCGTAGTAAACGCAAGGATGCCCCGGAGCGTACGTGCAAGCATGAGGAGCGCTCAGTTGAATTGGTTGGCCTCGCTTTACCTGGATCCCACGGCTGTGCAGAAGTGCCACGGCGTTTGTACTCTGGGCTAGTGCGGCGAGTGAGAAGGCTGCGATAAGCGTAACTACAAACAAAACTTTTTTCACGAATGTTCTCCTATGTGGATTTCACTGAAGTTGGTGGTCTCTTTAGAAAACCGGCAAACGTACGCACCGGTAAAACTTGCAGACCGCTTGGAAACCTTGCCAGTAGCCTGCGGATAGGCATCCTAGCTCGGTTCTTCCCAAAGTCAAGCGAAATCTGGCTGTGCAAAGAGGAATTGTGACGTGTCCGGCAACAACTGCAACTATTTTGCATGTCTTCGAAAAACAACTGCGCGATTGTGGCGCTCCAATGACGGGAGAAAGTATGTATCCGAAGAGACCTTCTTCTCTATTGCCAGACATTTCATCGCGCACAGATCGAAAAATTGACCCGACGACTGCGCCACAGACTTGGAGCTGGGGCGTTTGCTAGCCCGCGAGGGTAGTGGCTCAGTTTCACGGTTGAGGGCTACTCAGACTTTGCGTCCTTAGGCGGCAGTTCTTTGCGATCATTGCGGTAAGAAAGCGGTGAACCGCAAAGGCCGCCAAGGATTCCGAAAGCCCGCGAAGCATTGCAAACCAAACTGACCCACTACCCCGCGAGGGAAACGGCACAACCGCCCGAATCGGCATGCTATAATTTTCCATCCTGCAATTGGAATTGACCGGAGGATTGTATCGACAAACGTTTTATCCGCACCAATGAGCGCATTCGAGCGCGGGAAATCCGCGTGATCGGGGATGAAGGCGAGCAGATTGGCATTATGCAGCCCTTCGAAGCGCTGAAGAAAGCCCGCGAACAGAACCTGGATCTGGTGGAGATTTCCCCCAGCGCAGTGCCTCCCGTGTGCCGGATCATGGACTACGGAAAATTCCTGTACCAGCAGGAAAAGAAAGAACGCGAGGCCAAGAAGCACCAGAAGACCATCACCGTCAAGGAAGTGAAATTCCGGATCAATGTGGATGACCACGATTACGAAACCAAGAAGAACCATGTGCTGCGTTTCTTGGACGAGGGAGACAAGGTCAAGGCGACCATTTTCTTTCGGGGACGCGAAATGACGCGAACCAATCTTGGCCGCCAGATTCTGGAACGGTTGATCAAGGATGTGGAAGACAAGAGCATCGTGGAATTCCGGCCGCGACAGGAAGGCAACACGTTGCACGCCATCCTGGCTCCCAAGAAAGATGCGGGACATAAGCCACCACCGGCCCCGCCCGCTCCGGACCGCGTGAAGCAAGCGTAGGTAAGGCAGCAATTAGCATTTGGCATTTAGCCATGCGAGTTTGTTGCTGGTGTCTGCACAGGCTGCCGACGGCCAAATGCTAAGTGCCAAATGCTGATCTGAGGAATTATGCCGAAATTGAAAACGCACAAAGGCGCTGCCAAGCGCTTCAAGAAGACCGCCACCGGGAAAGTGATGCGCCATCATTCGCACTTGCGCCATATGCTGACTTCCAAGGCGCACAAGCGCAAGAAGAAGCTGGGGCAGGGCGTCCTGGTGAGCGACGCGGATACGCCCAAAATCAAGCGCATGATTCCGTACTAGGTTTGGTACCCAGTACCTGTACCAAGCGAGCGGCTAGAAGCTAGCAGCCCGAAGGCGTGTGAAGAGGTCATGACGGTGATCGTCTCCTACCTCCAGCCGCCGTAAATCGAAGTAAAAAGGAGCTACAAATGCCTCGTGTAAAACGTGGGACCAAGCGCCGCGCCAAGCGCAAGAAGATTCTTGACCGCGCGAGCGGTTACTTCCTGACCAAATCCAAACTCTACCGCGCCGCCAAAGAGGCGGTTGAACGCGGGCTGAAGTTCGCCTATTCCGGACGCAAGCAGCGCAAGCGCCAGTTCCGCTCGTTGTGGATTGTGCGCATTGGCGCGGCGGCCAAGCTGAACGGCCTGAGTTACAACCAGTTTATCCACGGACTGAAAACCGCGGGCGTAGAGTTGGATCGCAAGATTCTGGCCGACTTAGCAGTGAACGATCCAGGCGCGTTTAAGAGTCTGGCGGCGCAGGCGAAGGGCGCGCTGGGAGCGTAGAAGCTTCTAGCTTCTAGCTTCTAGCTTCTAGCTTCTAGCTTCGAGCTCTGCGCTTGCTGCAGCAGCGCGTAGCGGCGTAGCGGCGTAAGAGTAAAGCTCACGGCGCAAGCCGTGGGTGAGCCCGCGATTGAACCCGAGCCTCGAAGGGGCAAAAGCAGCGTGGCATACACCGTTCCCAAACTGAAAGATTTTTCCGCTGCGGCGCTGGAGAAAGCCGCTGCGAAGCTCCTGGCTGCCCTCGAACAGGAAACCGCCGCAGTCTCGAACGAAGCTGCCTGGAAAGATCTCCGGGACCGCTGGATGGCGCGCAAGAATGGCGTGCTCACACAGGTCAACGACCTTTGGCTCAAGGCCGCACCGAAAGATGCCAAGCGCGACGTCGGCCAACAAGTCAACCAGCTCAAGAGGCGAGTCGAGCAGGCCATCGAAGCAGCGCAGCAGGGCCCCAAGAATGCTGGGGCATCGTCGCGACTGGAGACCGATCGTCTCGACATCACTCTCCCCGGCATCCAACGGCCCATCGGCGCCGAGCATCCGGTGGTCAAAACGATGAACGAAATCGTCTCCGTCTTCCGCAACCTCGGCTACTCGGTGCAGGAAGGTCCGGTGATTGAGACCGACTACTACAACTTCGAGGCGCTGAATTTTCCGCCTAACCATCCGGCGCGCGATACGCAGGATACGCTTTTCATCGCCAACCAGGAATCGAAGCCGCAGCGCGAGCGGCTTTTGCTGCGCACCCATACTTCGCCAGTGCAGATTCGCACCATGGAGAAGATCAAGCCGCCGATTCGGATCGTGATTCCGGGCAAGGTGCATCGCAATGACCCGCTCGACGCAAGTCACTCCCCGATGTTTCATCAGATTGAGGGCTTGGCGGTCGATACCAACATTACCTTTGGCGATTTAAAGGGCACGCTGGATCACGCCATGAAGGCGCTGTTCGGGTCGACGGTGAAGACTCATTTTCGACCGTCGTTCTTTCCCTTCACCGAGCCCAGCGCCGAGATGATGGTCAGTTGCTTCCTCTGCGGCGGCAGCGGGCAGCGAGGCCCCGAACCTTGCCGTCCCTGCAAACGGACTGGATGGATTGAAATTCTGGGCTGCGGCATGGTCGATCCCAACGTATTCGAGTTCGTGAAGGATCACGACTACGATCCCCGGAAGGTTTCTGGGTTCGCCTTCGGGATGGGCGCCGATCGGGTTGCGATGCTGAAATACGGGATCGATGACATTCAGCTTTTCTTTCAGGGCGATGTCAGGTTTTTGCGGCAGTTTGCATAGAAGCTATCAGCTCTCAGCTTTCAGCCGTCAGTAGGCCGAGAGCTGAAGGCTGACGGCTGAAAGCTTTACATGAAACTCTCTTCCCAATGGATTCGCGACTTCGTTGACCTGGCGGTGGATGACCGCCGCCTGGCGGACGACTTGACCAATGCCGGCATCGCGGTGGAAAGCATCAGTGGCGAAGGAAATCGGACGGTCTTCGAGATGGAGATCGGCAGCAATCGCCCCGACGCAATGAATCATTACGGCGTGGCGCGCGAGGCGGCCGCGATCTACGGACTGTCGCTGAAACCGATTCAGCCTAAGCCCCCCGGCGCCAAACCCGCGGTTGAACCCAGGCGGATCGCAACCCAGCCGCAAGCTGCCGCGGCTTTTCCCGTAGAAATCAAAGACCCGCAGGGCTGCGCCCGCTTCACTGCCCGCCTGCTGCGTAACGTCACCGTAAAAGCTTCGCCGAAGCCGATCGTCGAGCGCCTGGCGATTCTCGATCAGCGGGCCATCAATAATGCCGCCGACGCTACCAACTACACCCTATGGGAGATGGGCAAACCTACGCACGTTTTCGATCTTGATCTGCTCGAGGGCGGCAAGATCGTGGTGCGGCGGGCACGCGATGGGGAGAAACTCAAGACTCTGGACGGTGTGGAGCGCAATCTGACCGCGGAAGACCTGGTAGTGGCCGATGCGGTGAAGCCGGTCGGCTTGGCCGGCACCATGGGCGGGTTCGACACCATGATCACCGGGAAGACTAAGAACATTCTGATCGAATCAGCTTGGTGGGACCCGGTGACGGTGCGCAAGATGGCACGGCGCCACGGATTGCATACGGACGCTTCGCACCGCTTCGAGCGTGGCGCCGACTTTGAGTCAACCCTCTTGTCCTGTGATCGCGTCGCGGAACTGATTCTCCAGTCAGGTGGTGGAAAGCTCATTGGTGACCCGGTCGATGTAGTGGCGCGGTGGCTCGATCAGGCTCCGGTCGGGCTGCGCATGGCGGAGGTGTACCGCATTCTGGGCGACGGTCTGGACACCAATGAGGTGGTTCACATTCTTCAGCGGCTGGGATTCGAAGTACTGCCGGAACCCGAAAAGGAACCCGAATTCACGGTGCGCATTCCGAGCTGGCGGCTCGACATTGAACGCGAAATCGATTTGATCGAAGAGATCGCGCGCCTTCATGGATACGACAAATTCGAAAATACCCTGCCTTCGTTTTCCGGGTCGGTGATTGCAACCCCCGACGCAGCCAAGGACCAGAAACTACGCACTTCGCTGCTGGCCCTGGGTTACGACGAGACGGTCTCGCTGACTTTTATCTCGCATGAGGATGCCCAGGATTTTTGCGCGGTGCCGGTCATCGAAATCGCCAATCCGCTGAGCGAGGAGGCTTCCGTCATGCGCACCTCGCTGGTGCCGGGGATGCTGAACATGCTGGCCTACAACTTGAATCGCGGCAATGACAATGTGCGCCTGTTCGAAACCGGCAGTATTTTTGAGGCGGAAAACGCGGCTGCTGTGGAGCTGAAGCGAATCTGCATCGGCGCCAGCGGGAGTGCGGTCAGCCCCAATGTCCATCAGCCGGCGCGGCCGTTTTCTTTCTTCGATCTGAAGGGCGATGTAGAGACCGTTCTTCACTTACTGCAGCACAATGTGCTTGCCTTCGATGCCCAAACCGCGGAGTACTACCATCCCCGGCGCTCGGCGCGGGCGGTGATGGATGGCGCGACGGTGGCCCAGTTCGGACAGCTTCATCCGGAGACCGCAGCCAAGCGGAAATTCAAACAGGACGTGTTCATCGCCGAGCTTTACCTGGATCGTTTGTACAAACGCGGCCTGCGCGAGGTAGGTTTCGAGACCTTGCCGCGATTCCCAGCAGTGGAGCGGGATTTTTCGTTCGTGTTCGCGGACGCGGTAAGGTTTGCTCAGATCCAGCAAGCCGTCGCCGGATTGCATCTTAGTGAGCTACGCAGCTTTGTTCCGGCCGAAATTTTCCGCGGGGGCACGGTCCCGGCGGGTAAATATTCTCTCCTGCTCCGGGCTACATTCCAATCCCACGAACGGACTCTACGGGAAGATGAGGTAGCACGCTGGTCGGCCCAGGTAGTCAGGGCACTGGAAGGACTGGGCGGGACGCTGAGGACATCCTAACCCGCTCCTCGCGCCGAAGGCAGCTCTCTGCTAATATCATGCACCGAGGGGGAAACACATGCCAAGTCTTACGGGAGTACTAAGTCAGTTGCAAGCAGAGCGTCAAAAGATGTTGAAAGAAGTGAATAAGTTGGACCATGCGATCACTGTCATACGGGGCCTGAATCACACTACGGGCAATATTTCTACGCGCCCGCCTAGCCGGATGTCTCTTGCGGCACGAAGAAGAATCGCTGCCGCCCAGAGGGTGCGCTGGGCGAAGTGGAAAGCGGCGCAGAAAAAAGCGGCGTAGGATCGAGCCGCACACCCGCGTCACCTCGTCATTCCATAGTAGGATTTGCGCGGCCACAAAGGCGTCGCGCGGCAGAGTTTGCGTCCCAAACCTGGGGCATTCGACTCTGCCGCCGTCGTCGAGTGGCGTGAGCTTTCGTGTGCTAGTCTGACCGGGCTATGGACGGAACCGTTCAAACCAAGCATTTCGTAAGCGACAAGGTCGAGCATTTCACGGAATCGGTGATTCGAGAAATGACGCGCCAGGCCTTGCTTTATGGCGCGGTCAATCTAGCGCAAGGCTTCCCCGACTTCCCCGCCCCGGCGGAGATCAAGCACGCTGCCCAGGAAGCTGTCGCCGCGGACGTGAACCAGTACGCCATTACCTGGGGCGCGAAGAGTCTGCGCCAAGCCATCGCCCGGCAGATGAAAGAGTGGCAGGGAATCCCGGTCGATCCGGAGACCCAGATCACGGTGTGCTGCGGCTCGACCGAAGCCATGATCTCGACTTTGCTCGCGGTCTGCAATCGCGGGGACGAAGTCGTGATCTTCGAACCCTTCTACGAGAATTACGGCCCGGATGCCATCTTGTCTGGGGCGAAACCCGTGTTCGTAAAGTTGCGCCCGCCGCAAGCCGACGGCGGCGAGTGGACATTTGACGAACGCGAATTGCGCGCGGCTTTTCGGCTGCACACCAAAGCTATCATCCTCAATACTCCCAATAATCCCACCGGCAAGGTATTCAGTCGCGCCGAGCTGGAACTGATTCGCGATTTGTGTGTGGAGTTCAACGTGCTCGCCATCACCGATGAGATCTACGAGCACATCATTTACGACGGAACCCAGCATATTTCCATGGCGAGCCTTGAGGGCATGCAAGACCGCACCGTCACGATCAATGGGTTGTCGAAGAGCTACAGTGTCACCGGATGGCGTGTGGGCTGGGCAGTGGGACCGCCGGAGATCACCAACGCGATCCGCAAAGTTCACGACTTTCTCACCGTGGGCGCGCCCGCTCCTCTGCAGGAAGCTGGGGCAGCCGCCCTTGCGCTGCCAGCGAGTTACTATCAAGGCCTCGCCAGCAAATACTGTGCGCGGCGCAATCGACTGATGCCAGCCCTGGCAGAAGCCGGGTTTCGCTGCCTCCGGCCGCGTGGCGCGTACTACATAATGACCGACATCAGCCGCTTCGCATTCGCCAACGATGTGGAGTTCACGAAGTATCTGGTCAAGGAAATCGGGGTGGCAGCAGTTCCGGGATCAAGTTTTTACAATGATCCGCGCGATGGCGCACAGCAGGTGCGGTTTGCCTTTTGCAAACGGGACGAGACACTCGACGAGGCGGGCAGGCGTCTGAGGAAATTGAAGAAGTAGCTTCCACCTCCATTGTTATCGGCACTTCGTCCACAGGGTTCTGCGGTATACTGCGGTTAATTAGAGGTTCTACGGAAGAGACTTTCAGGAAAAGTGCACCCATGGCTGTGAGAGTGGCTGAAGAAACATCCGAACAGGTTTCCGTCGACGATTTTCAGGCGCTGGAACAGAAGGTTTATCGCACGATTGAGTTGTACAAAGCCGCGCGCGAGGCGCGGTCGGTTGCCGAACGAGACATTCATCGCCTGCGGGAACAACTGGAGGAGCGCGAGGAAGAAGTGGAAACCTTACGCCGCCAGATGGTGCAACTGCGCCGCGAGCGCGAGGAGATTCGTGGCCGGGTGGAAAAAATGCTGCAACACATCGAGAGCATCGCGGAACAGCCGGCTGCGAGTTGATTGATTTTGCTTCCTCGCGGCCGTCTGGAGGAGCAGAATAGGGTATGGCAATCGCCACCAAACCAGCGCCGGGCAAGGACACTACTAGCAGCGTACGGGTGGAGATCTTCGATCAGGCCTACAATCTCCGCGGCTCCGATTCGGACTACATCCTGAAGCTCGCAGAATATGTGGACGGCAAGATGCGCGCCGTCGCCGAACAAACTCACACCGTCGACACGGTTCGTCTGGCGGTGCTGGCCGCTCTGAACATCGCCGACGAATATCACCTGCTCAAACGCAACCAGGACAGTGGGACGGTCGAGTACTTGAAGCGGGCGAATAATCTGGCAAACGCGCTGGATGAAGTGCTCGAGGAAACGCGCAAGGCGGGATAGGGTGCGGCCTGCAAGCTTGCTTCTCACTTTCCTGTCACTCCTGTTCGTCAATTCCACAGTAGCGCAGGAAGTGACCATTCATGCCCAGTCCAACGTGGTTCTGATACCGGTGCTGGTGAAAGACGCCCAGGGGCACGCGATCTATGGGTTACAGGCGCAGGACTTCATCGTAGAAGATGATGGCGCAGCCCAGGCGGTTCGACTCGACGAAGCGGCAGAAGCTCAACCCATATCACTGGTGATTGCCGTTCAGCGCGGCCGCCAGGCTTATCGTGAATTTCCCAGGATCAGGGGTTTGAGTTCCATGATCCAGTCGGTCCTGGACCAGGAAGGAACGCTGGCCGCAGTGGTTGAGTTCGACAGCGGAATCGAACTGTCGCAGGAGTTCACCGGTGAGCCACGACGAGTCGAGAACACGCTCAAGACCTTGGAGCCCGGCGACGGTGGAGCGGCGATCCTCGACGCAGTGAAGTACTCGCTCAATCTGTTGGACCAGCAAGCCGCGGGGCGGCAGCGCGTGCTTTTGTTGGTCGGCGAGATTCGCGACCATGGAAGTCACGGTGCCAAAATCGACGATGTCGTAACCGCGATTGGGGTGACCAATACGACGGTCTATACGCTAGCCTTTTCACCGGCCCTGTCGAACGTTCTCGATACCGGCCGCGGCAACAACAAAGACGAAATGAATGCGGGGCCCGATCTGCTTGCACCATTGATACTGATCAGACAGGCAATGAAAAAGAACGTGCCCAAGGCGATCTCATCGATGACCGGCGGCGAGTACGCTTTATTTGACTCCCAAAACGGGTTTGAAACGCGAATGCTCGACTTCACCAATCACCTGCGTAGCCGATACCTGCTTAGTTTTCAGCCCCAAGACCCCCATCCCGGGTTGCATCGACTTCAGGTGCGATTAAGGAATCCGGTGAAAGGCGAAATTCTGGCCAGGGAGAGCTACTGGGCAAATGGCCCCGCACAATGAGCCAGTTTGTCTGCTTACCAAAGTCGCTGGCAAACTGAGTGCCAACTTTTTGTGCCTGCCCCCTTGCTAATCTCCGCTGACTTCCCTAGGATGCGAAATTGAAAGCCGGCCTGCAAGGTTGGTGATGGTGGTCACCGATTTTTGAACCAACACCGAATGAACGGGGGCCTGACTCGCATTAGATCCGGTGTGCCATGCTCCGCCACGCGGAGACGCCTAAAGGGTCTCGGCAGGTCCCCATCGTCTACCGACGGGTTCATTCTCGGCCCACCACACGGCAGGCGCGGGTCGGCTTTTAATTAGTCGTTGGTCGTCGGTGGTTGGCGAACCCAGCCACCAAGCCCTTCCGGCAACGGCCAAGGACCAACGACGGTCTTCTCTCTTTCTGCTACACTTCAGTCAGCAATTTCCCAGAACTTGGCATCTAACTAAAAGTGCTGCCCCGACTCTTTCATCTTGGCAATTTCAGCCTGCCCACCTACGGACTTCTGGTTTCTATCGGTGTGCTAGTCGGCCTGTGGATCAGCGTACGCAACTCCGAGAAGCAAGGCATCAATCCGGAAAACGCCTGGAATCTGGGGATTCTGGTGGTGCTCTGCGGAATCGTGGGCGCCAAGATTCTCTACATTGTGAACGACTGGGGCTACTACACGGCCCATCCTGGGGAGATTTTTAGCTTCGCTACGCTGCAAGCGGGCGGCGTTTTCTCTGGCGGCCTGATTGGGGCAGCGGTAGCCGCGGTCTGGTACATCCGCAAACACCACATGCCATCGTTAGCCACCTGGGACGCGTTCGCTCCCGGTCTGGCCTTGGGCCACGCCGTCGGGCGGGTGGGCTGTTTCGCCGCCGGTTGCTGCTATGGCAAACCGACAACCCACTTCTGGGGAGTGACCTTCAGGAACCCTTTGGCACAGACCTGGGTGGGAACGCCGCTGGGGATTCCGCTGGAGCCAACACAACTCTTTGAATCAGCCGTGGAGTTGGCGAATTTCTTTATCCTGATGTGGCTGTTCAAGCGCAAGAAATTTGACGGCCAGGTGCTGGGGGCTTACTTGTTTCTGTATGGGGTCGCGCGATTCTTTCTGGAATTCCTCCGCGACGATCCGGGGCGGGGCGAGGTTTTCGGGAACCTCATGACCGGCACGCAATTGATCGCCATCGGTCTGGTGGCTACGGGCGGCTTCATCTGGTGGCTACGGCCGGGGATGAAAACCGTGCCGGCGCACGCCGTCCGGTAAGACTCAGGCCCGCAGAAGACGAGGACGCCGAGAATGCGACTCTCCCATTAGCGTTCTCGTCATTCCTCATCGTCTGGGCGCGCCATTCGCGATATTCTTTCCTTGCGACGACCACACATGCAGGATTACCCCAAGATTTTTCTCGCGGCACCCGCGGACGTGGGTAAGCGTCTGGATCAATTTCTCGCCAGCCAACTTGCCGAGACCAGCCGGGCGAGAGTGCAGCAACTCATTGCCGAGCAGAAGGTGCTGGTCAACGATGCCGCAGCCAAAGCCTCGTTCCGATTGCGGGGCGGGGAAAGTATTCAGGTCTTAGGTTCAGCTACACCTCCGCCGCTGCGTGCCATCGCCGAAAATATTGCGCTCGATCTGGTCTTCGAGGATAAAGATCTGGCGGTGGTCAACAAGGCCGCAGGCATGATGGTTCATGCGGGAGCCGGGGCCAGCGAAGAAGAACGCAACCGGGGAACACTGGTAAATGCGCTGTTGCATCACTTTGGCCAGCTTTCGACCGTCGGAGGCGAGTTGCGGCCGGGGATTGTGCATCGCCTCGACAAGGCCACCAGTGGACTGATCGTCGTCGCCAAGAACGACGAAACCCATCGCAAGCTGGCTGTCCAATTCGCGCAGCGGAAAGTAAAGAAGACCTATTTAGCGCTGGTTCACGGTTGGGTCAAGCCGGATCGTGGGACGATCAGCAGCAGCATCAGCCGCGACCGCGTACGGCGAACGCGGATGACGACCCGGCGATCGGGAGGCCGCGAGGCGATCACCCACTATCTCGTAAAAGAGCGCATGGCATCGAAGTTTGGGAAATTCAGCTTGTTGGAATTGCGGATCGATACCGGCCGAACGCACCAGATTCGCGTTCACTTGGCTTCATTGCGGCATCCCGTGGTGGGTGACACTCTGTACGGAGCGCCACGGGAGGTTCGGGGTAAAGACGCGGCGATTTCACTTCCCAGAAATTTCCTGCACGCGGCGGAGTTACAGTTCCAACATCCGAGAACGAATGAGGTGATGAAGTTTTCCCGGCCCTTGCCTGCGGAATTGGACCAGTTCTTGAAGCTCGTCGCCGCGCACTGACCACCCGCAAACCCCCGTCATGACTTCCGGTCATTGAAATTAGGTTTTATCTTCTGCTCATCTTAGAAATATCTTGACGAACATGGCATTGCAGGAGAAACAATGGCAGACACAGGATGTGACCTGAGGTACACCATGAAGAAGAAAGGCATACTCGAGCGATTACAAGAAGGGCCGGTTCTGGGGGACGGTGGATATCTGCTGGAACTGGAGAAGCGGGGATGGGTGCGCGCGGGTCCGTTCACTCCCGAAGTAGTGCTCACGCGTCCGGACGCACTGCGCGAGCTGCACATTGAATTTCGGGAAGCCGGCGCCGAGGTCCTGCAAGCGCTGACGTTTTACGCCAGCCGCGACAAATTGGCCACGGTCGGTCTGGAGAACCGGCTGGAAGAGCTCAACCGAGCCGCCGTGAAAATTGCGCGCGAAGTTGCCGGCGACAAATGCCTTGTGGCGGGCAATCTCAGCCTTACCTGGATGTATGAACCGGGCAGTCCTTCCGCCGCGGATCGTGTCCGCAGGACCTTCGATGAGCAGCTCGCGGTGCAAGTGGATGAAGGTGTGGACTTCATTATCGGCGAAACTTTTTCCTGGCTGGGCGAGGCTTTGCTGGCAGTCGAGTGCGCCAAGAGGACGGGTTTGCCGGTGATGGTCACGATTTGTTTTGAGAACAAGGACGAAACCACGGATGGAAAGAGCGCGGCGGAGTCGGCCAAAGCTTTGCTCGCTGCTGGAGCTGACATCGTGGGAATGAACTGTCTGCGGCCGCCGGAGCACATTCTCGGTCCCATGGAAGCGATGCGCAAGGCGGTGAACGGTTATCTCGCGTGTCAGCCGGTGGCGTATCACACGCCCAAGCAGCAGCCGGATTTCTCCAGCCTGCCCGAATTTCCCCTGGGGCTCGACCCGCTGCAACTTACCCGCAAAGAGATGGCCGACTACGCGCTGCGCGCCCGGGAACTGGGAATCAACTACATCGGCGCTTGCTGTGGCGCGGTGGCCATGCACATTCGAGAAATGGCCCGTGCGCTGGGGAAAGTTGGTGAAGACCAGCGGGTTTGGAAGCAGGGTGGCGAGAAACCGATGTCCGCGTACGAATACTACGATCATGATAGTCTGGCCAGCGGCCGGAAGAAATAATCACTTGAAAGGAATTTTATGAGTGTAAAGCTGGAAGACGCGAGACGTGTGATCGCGTCGGCGGAGAAGAAGGCAAAGGAAATTGCCCAGCCCATGAACATCGCGGTGGCTGACGAAGGCGGGAACCTGGTGGCGCACGTACGCATGGACGGCGCATGGCTGGGCAGCATTGATATTTCTATCAAGAAGGCATACACATCACGCGCGTTCGACATTGCCACCAAGGATCTGGCAGCACATTCGCAGTCCGGCGGACAATTTTTCGGAATTCACGCTTCCAACCAGGGCAAAATCATGATCTTTGCCGGTGGGATTCCTCTTAAACGGGGTGGCAAAGTTGTGGGAGCAATCGGGGTGAGCGGCGGCTCCGGCGATCAGGACCATGCCGTCGCCGAGGCCGGAGCAGCGGCGTTCTAGAATCCGCCGTCCGTACTGAAGACTATCGAGGTCCCGGGACCTCTCGCCGGGAACGGGCCAGCAGCGGATCACCCGTCCACGTTGGCTTCAAGCCTACCCATTGCTGTCCCGCAGTTGTCACCAAAACTTCACGCAATTGTAATTTTTTTGCTACCCAGCCCAGCCGTCAGGGATGGACATAGGCCGGGCTGTCTGGGTTGGGCGGCGGATAGTCGCTGCCGTACATGTTCTTGTGCCCCTCAGGCATGCTGGAAGTGGGCAACTGGAACAGACCCAGGGTGGAAGTGCTCTGGGAAACAACAATCTCGCGGGCCATGCCGTTCAATCGTTCCGGCAGAGTGGCTTCATACCAAATTCGGAGGGTATAGCGGCCGGACGCCACGGCCGGGATGATGACCTGGCCGCGGCGGTCGGAAATCCCATAGTAGGGAGTGTTCAGCGCCAGCACCACCGCGCTCATTTCGGGGTGAATATTGCAGAAGATGTAGGAGATGCCGGGCTTGTCAAAGAGCACGTTGCGGGTGGTTCCGGCCTCATAGAGGCCCAGGTCGAAGCGTTTGCCTTCGAACAGCGAGAATACGTTATGAAAGAAGGGGTCGCGGTTGGGAAACTCAACCAGCGATCCCACTCGCACCACCAGCACGTGGGGCTCGAAACTCTTGTTCCTCTGAATCAGGCGCGGCAGCGGGAATGACTGCGGAACCGGAGCGGGGGCAACTGCAGCACCATCGGAAGGCGTCAGCCAGATCACGACATTGCTGGCATCGCGGGTCTTGTTCTTTTTAGCTTCGCTTACCAGCGCCACTCTGGCAGTGATGGTGGTTTCCTGGGCGCACATGGCACCCACGGCGGCCAGCAACAGCAACAGACAGCCGCAGTTGAAGGCTCTGAGCTTCAGAACAAGACCCCCATCATGACATTGAATTGGTCAGCGGCGTTGTTGGTGCTTGACACCGGGAATGACTGCAAGTACCGGTACTCAGTGGAAAAAAGCAGGTTGGAACGTGGGCGAAAGATGAAATTGACTAACCCGCCGCGGTTCTGAACCAACAACGGCCCCACATAGGCTTGACTGGCGTCCCCAGCCCGCACCTCGGCACTGAATGGATTGTCGAAGCCAAATGCAGCATTGAATTCCAGGCGGCTATTGGCTTTGAATTTCAACTGCGACCAACCTCCCACCGCGTCGAGCCCGTGGACCGCGGTGGAGGGGATGCCGGGGTTGCCATCGAAGACAACGCTGTTGCTGATACCACCGCCGATGCCACCGATGGAGCGGCCGCGGTAGAATTCGCCGGACAGGCTCAAACGAGACACAATGGGGACTTCCCAATCCGTCATGCCTGCCCAGCCATCGCGATCGTGGTCGAAAGGCCAATCTTGGCGGCTGTAGTAGCCCGCAGCCCCGACGGTGACGGTGCGACCGAGAAGGTTGGTGGTCCAGGCTGTACGAAAACCAAACGCGGGCTGGCTGGATTTTTCGCCCGGGCCTGGGGCTCGAAAATAGGAGTTCGACGGAAATTCACCGGCGAGATTATCCAAGATCCCCCCCTGCACGGTGATGTGGTCGTTGTCGGAAAGGTCGAAGCGATGTTCGATCCGCACTTGCGGCGTCCATGCCCACAGATTTCCCGCATAGGTCAGCGCCGGGACGGCAAGAGAGGCGAACGAAGTGGGCGAGAGCGGAGAAACAAAAAGGTCATCTTGCCCCACGACCATTGCCGTCTTTCCCCAATCCATTCGCATCCGCGCAATGCGCAGGCGGAACACTCCCGAGTCCACTCCATTCCAAGTATCGGGAAAGCCGCCGGCGAAGTCCGCCTGCAAGCTGGCTGAAATCTTCGCGCCCGCCAGGGTGGGACCGAATGCATCCAAGCCGATTTCGGACTGGCGCAACGTAGCGCCGAAATTCCCGCCCTGGTTGGGGCCGGTCACAAAATTCGGAAAGTCGGCGTTATCCGTCTGTCCGCGGTTGCTAAAAAGATTCAACAAGACGATACCGGAGAGCCGCACGCGATATTTCGACGCGCTGTCGACCTTCGATTGATATTGGTCGTCCAGCTTGCTGTTCAGTAGCTGGGTCGTCTCCTCCAGCGCGGCTACACGCTCGGGCAAAGGTTCGGATGACGCCGCCGGACGCGGCGAAACTTCGGGCGGGGTAGCAGGCGTTGCACTGGCCGTGGTGTAGGAACTCGAGGCGGACCCTAGCTCTCCCGGTCCGGGCTGGGCTCGCATCGCTTGCAACTCACGGCGCAATGCGGCGGTTTCCGCCCGATATTGCGCCGCTTCGGAACGGATTTCCGCCACGGCGGTACGCAGTTCGCTGACCTGCTGCTGCAGGTCGTGGACTGCGGAGGAGACTCCGTCGTTCCCTGGCGGCGGTGGCGCCGCCGACACTTGCCCCCAGGCAGAAAAGCTACTCCCTAAGGCAAGCACGCCCACTTTGCTAAACTTCCCAACGCAATCAAGAAAAGCATTCCTCTGCTTCACAAGCGCCTCCCGAAAGACTGTGGAAGAACCGGGGCGAACTTTTCACTAACCTGAGACGGTGGAACTGGAATGGGCTGCAACCCATGCTAGCCGGGAGAGAACGTCCCCGGTTGCAGCCTGCATTGCGCCACGCGGCTACAAGATTCGCGTAGTGCGGATGCGGGTGAGCGTGTCTGCCGGAGCGCAACCCGGACTTGAATCCTACTCCACCGGCGTCTTTCTTGCCGAAGGAACGGGTGAAAACACAAGTCTGTTCTCGCGTTCGCCATCCCCCATGGACTCGGAGCTCAGCGGGAGAGTCAGCCGAAAAATGGTCCCCTCGCTGGAGGTCTTCTCCACTCCCACATCGCCCCCATGGTCTTGAATAATCTTTTGTACGACGGTCAGCCCGAGGCCGGTTCCGTTCTCCTTGCCGGAACTGACGAACGGCTCAAACAGCTTATCCCGAACCGATTCCGGGATGCCACGGCCATTGTCGATGACTCGCACCTGCACTCCGTCCGCAACCCCGGTGATTTCGATATTGATGCGGCCATCCCCCACCGGGACCGCTTCACAGGCATTGAGCAACAGATTGTACAGAGCGCGCTCCAGTTTCTTGGTATCGAACCAGCCTCTGCAGTTTCCCTCCTGCCGAATGCTGATCCAGACCGGGTGGAAACGAGGATGAGCATGGATGATCTGCACTACGCGATCGACCGATTCCTTGACGTTCCCGAAAGTCAGGCGCAGGGACTCCCGCGTCCGCGAGAACTCCAACAAGGAGTCGATCAGTTCGGTCATTTGATTCACGCCAATCCGAACCTCCTGGTAAAGCTCTTCTCGCTGCTCGCCCGAAAGTCGGCTTTCCAGCAGGAATTCAGCGTTGGCGACGATGGCAGCCAGGGAGTGCCGCAAGTCATGGGAAATGGAACTGGCCATGCGGCCGATGGTGGCCAGGCGCTCCGCTTCCAGCAACTCCTGCTGGGTCTTCCGCAAGCTGGTCCGCATGCGGTTGAAAGCGCCGGTGACCTCGGCAACTTCATCGCCGCCGCGAGCGTCCAGCTTGTAATAGAAGTCTCCCTTCTCCAGGGCGCGGACGCCAGCCACCAGATTTCTCAATGGCCGGGTAAAGGTGTCTGAGATGAAGAACACCAGGGCGCTGCCCGCTCCCAGCGCGGCCAGCCCCAAAGCGAGCAACAGGCGGTTCAAACTGTCGAGGAAAGCAGTGGCCTGATCGTAGGATTTCAACACACTCAGCCGGACCGAGGCGTGGTTGCCGGGAGCCAGTTCCAGTGAAGTGCCCAGGAAGTGCTCGTCGCCCAGTTGCACTTCTTCCGGCTCAACGGTGGCGGGAGTGGAGCGCACTAAGGGATGGCGCGCCAACTCCGCCTCGTGGGCAGGATCGAGGGTGCTTCGTACGATGGTGTCCCCGTAGTAGAAGGCCACTTGGCTGGCGGCAATCCGGCTGACCTGCGACGCTACTCCGTCATCGATCTCGTACCCGATGACCAGAAAACCCAGCAGCCGGTTTTCCGAGGCTGGCCCAAAATAGATGGGCTTGAGAAAGACCTGGTAGAGATGTTGCGCCCCGAACCACCATTGCCCCGAAGCCTCAGTGTTCAGAGGCGAGCCCAGCGCCTGCTGCGCCATCTCGCGTGAAAAGCCCGGCGAGGTGGTGTGCAAAGCAGCCACTTTGCCCTCGCGGTCTGCCAAGACGAACAGATCGCTCCCGGCCAACCGCCATACGTCGGTGGAGGCATCCTGGATGGTGGCTTCATGGCTGGTGGTCATAAGCGCGCGCAGGTTGGGCAGATCAGCCAGCAGTTCGGCGGAATGGGTAAGGGTAAGTTCCCTTTCTCTCTGGAAACTCTGGAAGGTGCCGACGGAGTTGTGCAGGTCGGCAAAAATGCTCTTGCGGACCTGCTCCTGAACGCTATGCCGGACCAGCCAAAGACTGGTCCACGTCAGTCCCGCCGAAATCACCAGCATGGAGAGAAGAAACTTGGTTCGCATCTTAAGTTTCATCGCGCGTCCCCGGCTGCTTCGGATACTGGCCGTCTGCTCCTTTTGATGGTTAAAGTCACTTTACGAACTTGTACCCCACTCCGTGAACCGTGCGGAAATGCGTGGGGTTCGAGGGATCTCTTTCCAGTTTCTGCCGCAGCT
The DNA here is from genome assembly GCA_049591935.1 of Terriglobales bacterium. Classification (GTDB taxonomy): domain Bacteria; phylum Acidobacteriota; class Terriglobia; order Terriglobales; family Acidobacteriaceae; genus JABCZH01. The sequence continues at coordinate 19,888 of JBAWFN010000022.1, forward strand.
TCAAGATGTGATTGTCCACCGTGCGGGTGGAGGGATAGTTCTGGTATCCCCAGACTTCATTCAGCAATTCGTCGCGCGAGATGACTCGTTCCGGGTTCTGCGCCAGAAATTTCAAGGTCTTAAACTCCTGCGCCGTAAGGAAAACCGACTCTCCGTCCCGGGTCACTTCCATCTTGGTAAAATCCACAGAAATTCCATCAAAGGTAATGAGTTCGCCGGTTTCCTTGCGAACCGTGCGTCGCAAGGCGGCCCGCACCCGCGCCAGCAGTTCGCGCGGACTGAAAGGTTTGGTGACGTAATCATCGGCTCCCAGTTCCAGAAGCAATACCTTATCGGAGACGTCGCTGGCCGCGCTCAGCACGATGATCGGTACGGAGGGAGCCTGTTGTTTGATCTCGCGGCAAACGTCCCGGCCTGACATCTGGGGTAAACGCAGATCCAGCACAATGGCTGAGGGCATGGTCTTGCGAAAAGCTTCCAATCCAGATTTGCCGTCGGAACTGATTTCGACTTCAAATCCTTCAGTCTCGAACAGACGCTTCAGAGCCTTCTGCACAGCGTGATCATCTTCTACGACCAGAATTCGCTCCATCGTATTCGACCCCTGAGTGAGGTTCGAAACCTCCTTGGGAAGACTGCCTGGCACCCGCTGAAAGTTTGTTTCCCGGCTGGTTTCTACACGCATCATAGAATGTTCCTTTTCCGTTCAAGCTTGGCAAATCATGCACAAGCTTACTATTCCTGAGCCAGTTACACGGTGAAATGACTCAATTGTTGACAATGTTTTGACAATCCCGAGACATTTTAGACGGTTCCAGGAGACATTTCCGGCGACAGCCAGCCCAGCGGTTCCGGCATTTGGCGAATGGCAGAATGCGGTTTTCTGCCGAACTTGGATATATAATGTGGCGGCTTCGCTCGGGACCGGCCACGAGATCCATGCCACTGTCACTAAACACGCGGCGCGTAGGCAGGGTAACCATCATTCAATGTGGCGGGCGCATTATTGCGGGGCATGAAACCGAATCCTTGCGGACGCATGTCAGCGGAATGATGCGGGACCGCAAGGATTTTATCCTGCACCTCGGCGAGGTAAATTTCATCGACAGCAGTGGATTGGGAACCATGGTGCGACTGCTTACCAGCACCCGTCAGTCGCACGGAGACTTGAAATTGTGCAACGTTCCTCCCTCCATTGACAAACTGCTGCGCATGACCAATCTCACCCGGTTGTTCGAGACCCATGAGTCGGAAGAGAGCGCAATTTCTGCATTCTACCGAAGGGGTACTGCCCCGGAGCCGGCAACAGCGCCGGGTCCTCCGGTGGTGTGTGTCGATCAAAACGGCGATGTTCTGGCTTACCTGCGGGAACTTCTGCGGCGGGGCGGATACGACGTGCACACCAGCAGCAGTCTGCCGGATGCGTTGCTTTTGATGCGGGTGACGTGTCCGGTATTACTTCTCGTCGGCCCCGACCTGAAAGCGTCCCCGGCGAACCTGCGGGCGTTTGCAACCGCTTGCGCGAACGTGCCGGTGGTGGAGTTGGGAGCCGAGTTTTCCACTCTGGATGCTGGCGAGGCCGCCTCCCGTCTGCTCGAGAACATCCAGGGGCGTCTGGCTACGAAGGCTGACCAGGCGTCGTAGCGTTTCCATGACGGGGTTTCATAGTTCCAGATTCCAGCCGTCTTCGGCGATCTCCCAACCTGCGTCCCGCACTTCGCGATGCTGGGGACCAGATTCGTCGAGCATGGGATTGGTGTTGTTCACGTGAATGAAGACTCTGCGCGGATGCCGCAGCCCTGCCAGCTTGCGCAAGGATCCATTCGCCCCGGATACGGGAACGTGACCCATCTCGCGCGCGGTGGGGCCGCTGCCCTGGACACGAATCAATTCGTCATCGCTCCAGAACGTTCCGTCGAACAGCAGCAGATCCGCCAACTCCAGGCGCTGCAGCAATGCACTGTCGATCTCCGGCACGGCAGGCAGGTACCCCAAACTCCTTCCTGAGGACGATTCCAAGAAAAGGCCGAGCAGAGCTTCTTCGCTCCTGAGGCTGGCCGATCGCTGCGCAGTCACGTACGCGGGATAGCAGGTCGCTAACGAAAAGGCTTCGCAACTAATTCCAGAATCGGCTCCCGCCGCGTCGAGCAAGGGGAAACTTCGGCCGGGAACGATCTCCTGCCAGGAAACCTGATGGGGGACACGGTTGAGCATGCCGAAGACAGTGTTGTCCTCTTGCAGGATGCGTCGCAGGGATGGTGTGGAGTAAATCTGAAAAGGCTGTAGTTCTCGCAACGACAACAGTCCAGCGACTTGATCGACGTCACCACTGGTAATCACAACACCGCTGATCGGGGAATCCCGCTGACCATGGCGCGGATGAAGGCAAGCCGTGGCTTCAATCTGCAAGCGCAGATCCGGGGAAGCATTTAGGAGAAAGTAATGCTGGCTGTCGTTGCTTACAGCGACCTGGGTTTGGGTACGGGCTTTACCCTGGAAGGTCCCCGCGCGCACGGACTGGCAGCTTCGGCAGTTGCAATTCCACTGCGGAAAACCGCCCCCCGCGGCCGAGCCCAGGATTTCGATGCGCACAGTTACATTGCAGCGCTGGCGTAGGAATTGATCTCGCAATTCAGCGCGATCTCTTCAAACTGCGGTGTCGTCCATTCCATGGTTCTCACTCCTTACGAGTACGGGCGGTTAGATTAACATGACTCGCGCCCAGTTGCGTGACTGTACATGGCGGCGACAAATAAATCCAGCCTGTCTTTCCTACACCTTACTTTCGTCTCCGGCCATTGCCGATGGTGTGGCTCCGGAGATTTCCACAGTTTTTCCGCAAGCTGCAGCAATTACTTAGCGGAACTCCATTGCATCGTGCGCCGGGAACCTTTTTCATAAACGCAACTGCTTGGGGGCACCTCGTCAGTTAGCCACAATTTATAGCGTTTTCCCGAGGCGAATCTGGAGGCCACAGGCGACCCACAACTTTGTTGTTGACAATAAACAATTTAGGCGTAGCATGTGGTGAAAAGTGGTACAAAGTGGTCTTAACAGTAGAGGTCGTGGGCGGAAGTGAAACACCGAGAGGCGCCAGTGGATTTTGCAGCTGACACCCCGAAAAACGGCCCGAACGAACCGCAACCGAATGACATTTTTACCGCTTTTACCTCCCTTGCTGCTGTGGCAATTGCAGCCATAAGATTTCACGCCCCGATGAGGGGCAGGACATATGTTTCGCGGCAATCACCCAACTCGCGTCGACGAAAAGGGCCGGCTGAAGGTCCCCGCGGAATTCAAGCGGGTGATCGACGAGAAGTACAGCAGCCAATTTTACATCACCAGCCTGGATGGCAAGGTTGCACAACTGTATCCCTTCGAGGAATGGGAGCGGATCGAGCAGAAGCTGGCAGCTCTTCCCACCTTCAATCCTACGAAGAAGAAGTTTCTCAGCACGACCGGCTACTGGGGACAGCAAGTGGAGATGGACGGCCAGGGCCGGTTGCTGCTTCCGCAGTTGCTGCGGGATGCCGCGCAACTGAAGGGAGAAGTCGCGGTGGTCGGCTTTCAGACGGTGTTGGAAGTTCGCAACCTCGAAGCGTACCGGCAGGAGATTGAGACCGAGAAGTTCACGCCTGAGGATGAGAAGACGCTCGACGAGCTGGGCATCTAGTGGCGGAGGGTTTCACAGACACCCCCGAGCGGGGTGGGCATGGGCAAGCGGGCCATGTCCCGGTTCTTTTAAAAGAAGCGATCGACTTTTTAGCCGTCCGGGGTGGCGGGACTTATCTCGACGCCACGGTGGGCCTTGGCGGGCACAGTTACGAAATCGCAAAACGCCTCGGCGCACCGGGTCATTTGATTGGGCTCGATAAAGATCCCGCGGCGCTCGGAATTGCGCGGGAGAAGCTGGTCGTTGGTCGTTCGTCGTTGGTCGTTGGCCAAGACCAAGACGGCGACTGGCCAACGCTGGAGCTGCTGCATACGTCGTTCAGCGATTTCGCGAACGACGCACGACGAAGGACGAACGACGGTTTCGACGGTATTTTGGCCGACATCGGCGTCAGCAGTTTGCAATTCGACGATCCGGCGCGAGGCTTTAGTTTTCAGGCGGAAGGACCGCTCGACATGCGAATGAATCCGCAAGCCGAGCTGACCGCCGAACAAGTGGTAAACCACTTCGACGAGCGTGAGCTTGCCGATGTGATTTACGAATTCGGTGAGGAAAGGAGGTCGCGGAGAATCGCCAGAGCCATTGTCCGGTCGCGGCCGATCCGCACGACTGTGCAGCTTGCAGACGTCGTATCAGCCGCGGCCCGGCCAATGAAACATGAGCGCATTCATCCCGCGACGCGGACCTTTCAAGCTCTCCGAATCTTCGTAAACCATGAACTGGACGAACTGCGGGGACTGCTGAATGCGGCCCCGCGAATGCTGAAACCGGGTGGACGAGTGGTGATCATCAGCTTTCACTCGCTGGAAGACCGCATCGTGAAAGATGCCTTCCGCGAGGGTGTGAAGCAGGGCCACTACAGAATACTGACAAAGAAACCAGTGACGGCTGGTGAGGAAGAGATTGATCGCAACCCGCGGGCCCGCAGCGCGAAATTGCGGGCAGCGGAAAAAGTTTAGGAAAGACCCAGGGTTAGGTAGGCAGGAGAACAACATGTACAGCGGCACACTGATTGACGATCTGATCAAAACCGTGGAGCGGACAGAAAGACTCGCGACCACGGAAGTGGCCCAGCCTGAAGAGATGGAGTTCTGGCACGCCGTCTCGCAGAACGAACTCACGCAGTGCGAGTCATCTTTGGCTGGGGTGGCATAAATGGCAGCAGCGGCGGCGGCAAATCCGGGGACCATTGGCAGCCGGCGAAAGCCGTGCTGGGTTGGAACTCCAGAGATCTATTTCCCCAAGGCGATCGACAACTCACGCCTGGTTAAGATCGAGGACCCAAAACGCAGCCGCGAAATGCGTCAGTTTGGCATCGCGCTGACCTGCCTTTTTTTGCTCGTCATGACTTACACCTGGCAGCATTTCAAGGCGATCGAGTACGGTTACAAAGTGGAGTCGCTGCGGAGCCAGCGTGACGGCATGCTGGAAATGAATCGCGCCCTACGCCTGGAAGAAGCTTCTCTGCGCTCCCCTGACCGCATTGACAAGCTGGCGCGGGAATACGGGATGCAGCCGCCACGGGCCGGACAAGTGATTCGCATGGACTCCGCCTTGCCCGATGCCGCAACGCCAGTGCTTGCAAGTGTGGCAACGGTATCAGTGATTTCAGTTCCGTAACACCTTATTGAAACCGTGGGCCACGGATTTGCACGGATAAGCACGGATCCGAAACCAAAGAATTATCCGTGATGATCCGCGCGAATCCGTGGCCCACTTCTTGTCTAGAAGGGCGATCCCATGGCATCCGCCTCCGCGCGCAATTCCACCAACGTCAGGCTTTACCTGCTGGCTGCCATGCTCTTTCTGTGGGGCGGGGCCATCTGCCTGCGCCTGGTTTACCTGCAAATCTTTCGCTACGGAAGTTTTGAGCTGCGGGCGCAGCATCAGCAGCAACGCACCACGGAAGTCTCCGCACGTCGGGGAATCATTTACGACCGTGCCGGACATGAGCTGGCTATGTCAATTGCGGTGGATTCGGTCTTTGCCGTTCCCACGGAAATGCCGGATCTCGCCGGGACCATCTCACTGATCTCGCGCATCACCCACGCCGATCCCCGTGAACTCCTGGCCAAGTGCCAATCTGCCCGCACCTTTTGCTGGTTAGCCCGCAAGGCGGATGCCGAGACCGCGGACCGCATCCGTTCTCTTAATCTGCGTGGCATCTATTTCCAAAAGGAGTCCAAGCGCTTTTATCCCAAGCGCGAGCTTGCTGCCCAGGTGATCGGTTATGTCGGGACCGATGACGAAGGTCTGAGCGGCATTGAACGCGAGTTCGACGACAAACTGCACGGCAAGCCTGGAGAAATGCTGGTTTCGGTCGATGCCAGAAAGAAATGGTTTGGCAGCGTGGAAAAGCAGCCTGAACCGGGGCAGAACGTCGTACTCACCATCGATCAGCAAATCCAGTACATTGCCGAGCGCGAGTTGCAAACAGCGATGGAGCAGACCCATGCCGAAGCGGGCACGGTCATTGTGGAAAATCCGCACACCGGCGAGATTCTGGCGCTGGCCAATCAGCCCACGTTCAATCCCAATCTGACCCGCGAAATCACACCGGCCAAGCTCAAGAACCATGCCGTCAGCGACGTCTATGAGCCGGGCTCGACGTTCAAGGTGGTAACGATCTCGGCTGCGCTTGAGGAAAAGCTGACCACGCCGCAAGAGGTCTTTGACTGCCAGATGGGGTCCATCGTCATTAATGGAATGAGAATTCACGACAGCCGCCCTCATGGCCGGTTGTCGGTATCGGATGTTCTCGCCGAATCGAGCGATGTGGGTTCCATCAAGATTGGCATGCGTTTGGGCGATGAGCGGTTCTATAAATATATTCACGGCTTTGGCTTCGGCCAGCAGACCGGCATCGAACTGCCGGGTGAGACTCGCGGCTTGAGCAAACCGCCGAACCGCTGGTCCCGAGTCTCTTTCGCGGCCATTTCCATGGGTCAGGAAATCGGGATCACGCCGTTGCAACTGATCGGGCTGATTTCGACTATGGCGAATGATGGCGTCTGGGTGGCGCCCAGGATTGTGGCCGCGACCAATGCCCCGCAGGCCACGCCGCAGACGATTGCGTTTCATCCGGCCGACCAGCGCCGGGTGATTTCAGCGCTTACCGCCGCGCAGATGCGACAAATGATGCAGGGAGTTGTGCTCCACGGCACCGGGAGAAAGGCCCTGCTTGAAGGCTACACTTCCGCCGGAAAAACTGGGACTGCACAGAAGGTCGATCCCGCAACTCACGCGTATTCGCACTCGAAATATGTGGCATCGTTTGGCGGTTTTGCCCCCATCAACAATCCGGTGATTACGGTCGCGGTAATTCTGGATTCGGCAGTCGGACTTCACCAGGGCGGGCAGGTTTCCGCCCCAGTATTCCAGCGGGTGGCGCAGCAGGTGCTAGAGTACCTGCACACCCCGCACGACGTTGAGTTGCCCCGAAACCGGCAGGTGCTGCTGGCCTCGCGCCCGGTGAAGGACCGAGAGGTAGAGGAAGACTCGCCCGATCATCTGGGCGATCCGCTGGAGGTTGCCGAAGCAGCAATTACTCCGGCACCGATCGCGCCGAGCCTTGGAGTAAAGGAATCCGTGGTGCCGACATCGGGAGTGGTCGCAGCTTCGCTGAGGCAAATCGAACCCGTGCCGCCGGAAGATCCGAGGCCGATTGTAGACACTCCGCAGGCCCAGCCGCCGCCAGCACAGCATCCACCCCTCAACGGCACGGTAATTCTGGATCTTGAACAGAATGCCATCGTGGTCCCCTCTTTCGCGGGCAAGAGCGTCCGCGCCGCCATCGAGACGGCACAGGAAAATGGATTGGACCTGGACGCGGTGGGGAGCGGCCTGGCGAAGGACCAGTCGCCGGTTGCCGGGGCGCATGTGCCCAGTGGGTCGAAGGTAACGGTGAGATTCGGGCGTTAGTGCACTACCAGAGAGGGCACAAAGGAACACAGATCGCGCCCGTATAATTCACTCCAATGACGTTTGAACAGCTTCTGCAAGGGGCCGAGGTGCTCAGCCGGGCCGGCAATCCGCCGGTGAGCGGCATCGAGTACGATTCACGGCGGATAAAGCCGGGGGATTTATTCGTTGCCATGCGCGGTGAATCCAGCGATGGCAACAAATTCATCGACAGAGCCATCGGCGCGGGAGCAGTGGCCATTGTTACCGACTCTGCCACCGAGAAGCCGCGCGCCAACGTGGCGTGGGCGCAGGTTGAGCATGGACGCCGCGCGCTCGCCCGCCTGAGCGCCAACTTCTACAAGCGGCCCGCCGAGCGCCTCGCGATTACCGGCATCACTGGAACCAACGGCAAGAGCACGGTGGCATTTCTGGTGGAATCGATTCTCTCGGCTGCTGGTCGCAAGAGTGCTTTGGTTGGAACCATCGAATATCACGTCGCCGGAAAAGTCTTGCCCGCACCGCACACTACGCCGGAGGCGCTGGACTTGAATCGCATCTTGTCCGAAGCGCTCGGCAACGGCGCGACAGAAGCGGTGATGGAAGTATCCTCCCACGCGCTCGCACAGGAACGCGTGTACGGAATTCCTTTCGACGTGGCGGTTTTCACCAACTTGACCCGCGATCATCTCGATTACCACCACACCATGGAAGAATATTTCGCCGCGAAGCAGGTGCTGTTCGAGGGATGCGGAACCGATGCTCCCCGCGCAGCTGTCATCAATATTGAAGACGAGTATGGCAAAAGGCTGGTGGAAGTCAGCCGGAAGCGTAGCGCCGAAGTCCTGACCTACGGGCTGACCCATGGCGATTTTCATGCGGACGGAACCGAGATCACATCCCGCGGCACCCGCTTCGACCTGCTAACCCCAGAAGGAACAATTCCTGTCTTTTCTGCGCTGATTGGCCGCGTGAACGTATGCAACGTCATTGCCGCGGCCGCCGCTGGCTACGCGCGCGGGTGCAAGCAGGACGCCGTCATCCAAGGCATTGAGAGCCTACGCCGCGTGCCCGGCCGGTTCGAGCGCGTGGACTGCAACCAACCGTTCACGGTCGTCGTTGACTATGCCCACACGGACGACGCCCTGCGCAACCTGACCGCGCTGGCGCGGGAATTCGTCCGGCAGGCGGGACACGGCAGCCGCGTAATCACGGTTTTCGGATGCGGCGGCGACCGTGACCGGGCCAAGCGTCCGCTGATGGGCGAGGCCGCCGGCCGGAGCAGCGATTTTGTCGTACTCACTTCCGACAATCCTCGCAGCGAAGATCCGCTGGCGATTATCAATGACGCCAGCGTGGGCCTTCAGCGTGCGGGTGCCAAATACACGGTGGAACCCGATCGCCGGGCTGCCATCGCCATGGCCATCGCTGAGGCCGGGCCGGGAGACATCGTGCTCATCGCCGGCAAAGGCCATGAAAGAGTGCAAGTCACGCGCGAGGGCGCTCGCCCCTTCGACGACGTTGAGGTCGCCCGCCAAGTCTTGCAAGCGGCCGGGTACAGTTGCCAGGCGGCCAATGCCGCCGCGGGGAAGAATTCATGAAGCTGCCGCTTTCCCGAGTCGCGGAGTTTCTTGGCGCAAGTGGCGAATTTGACCACAAGGCGCTGGCGCTGGGCTATTCGATTGACTCGCGCACCATTCAGGCGGGAGAGTTGTTCTTCGCGGTCAAGGGAGAGCACATGGATGGCCACGACTTCGTGTCCCCGGCGCTTGCGAAGGGTGCCGCGGCCGCGGTGGTGCGCAAAGACCAACTGGCTCGCTATCCCGTTATCACCGGTTTGTTGGCAGTCGACGACACCCTGGCCGCTTTGCAGACCCTGGGCACAGCCGTGCGGCGGCTTTGGGGAAAAACCTTGGTGGGAGTGACGGGATCGACGGGAAAAACCACCACGAAAGACGCCATCGCACACGTCTTATCCCAGCGCTTTCGGGTGCTGAAGTCCCAGGGCAATTTCAATAACCACTTCGGCCTCCCGCTGATGCTGCTCAAACTTGAGCCCGAGCACGACATTGCGGTGATCGAGATGGGGATGTCTCATGCCGGCGAAATCGCGGCGCTGGCGAAGATTGCGCAGCCGGAAATCGGAGTGGTCACGAATGTCGCGCCGGTGCACCTGGAATTTTTCAATTCGGTTGCTGACATTGCACGGGCCAAATATGAGCTGATTGCGTCCCTGGCGGCGGGCGGGGTTGCGATTCTGAACGCTGATGATGAATACGTCTCGCAGTTCGGCCGCGACTTTCACGGGAAAGTAGTTCTCTACGGGATGAACCCGTCCGCCGACGTGCGCGCGGAGAACGTGCAATCGCGTGGCACCGCGGGTTCGGCGTTCGAGGTGGTGGCGGGAGGTTGCCGTGATCGCGCTACGCTGGCGTTGGTGGGGGTCCACAACGTTTCCAACGCGCTGGCAGCGGTGGCGGTGGGGTTGGAGCGAGGCTTAACGCCGTCCGAGGCTGTGGGTGCGCTGGCGACGCTGACTCCGCCGGAAAGACGCGGGGAGGTCGTCCAACTCGGCAACATCACAGTCATCAACGATTGTTACAATTCCAATCCAAAGGCCCTCGACGCAATGGTGGATGCTCTGGCCGCGATGCCAGCCAGGCGCCGCATTGTGGTTGCAGGCGAGATGCTCGAACTGGGCCCGGCCGGGGAAGAAATGCATCGCCGATCCGGGCAGCATGCGGCCGGGCAAAAGATCGACTGGTTGCTAGGGGTGCGGGGCTTGGCACAAGCGATGGTCGAGGCTGCCCGTGCGGCCGGCATTCGGGCCGAGTTTGTGGCCACGCCGGAAGAGGCGGGAGAATGGCTGATTCGCGAAGCCCGCGACGGTGACGTTGTTCTGCTGAAGGCATCCCGCGGGGTGAAGTTGGAGCGGGCTCTGGAAAAGTGGTCACGGAGCGTTGGGTCTTTCGTCGGCCCACGGTCAACCACCAAGTAAACGGAGGCGGATTGCTCTACTGGTTGCTCTACCTGAAGCTGTTCCACTACTTTCCGCCGTTCCGCATCTTCCGTTATCTGACGTTTCGCACCGCCTTCGCCAGCTTGACTGCCCTCTTTACCGGGCTGATCGTCGGACCTCTGGTCATCAACCGTTTGCGCCAGTTTCAGATCGGCCAATACATTCGCGAGGAAGGGCCGCAGGCCCACCAGAAGAAAGCAGGCACGCCCACCATGGGCGGCTTGCTCATTGCCATATCGATCATCATTCCGACGCTGTTATGGGCCGATCTGAGCAATCGCTTCGTCTGGATCGCCATACTGGCTACGGCTGCCTTTGCCGCCATCGGCTTCGCCGACGATTACACCAAAGTTGTTCATCGCAGAAACCTGGGACTCACTGGCAAGGCCAAGATGGGGCTGCAAATTGCAACCAGCATTCTGATCGCGGTGGCACTCATCGCCATGCAGACCCGCGGGCTCTATTCCACCAAGCTGGTGGTTCCCTTTGTCAAGCAATTCCGGCCAGATCTGGTAATTACCTCGCTGGAACGCAACCCTCACTTGTGGCCGCTGGCGTTTCTGCCTTTCGTCGCGTTTGTGGCCCTGGTGATCGTGGGTTCGAGCAACGCGGTGAACCTTACTGATGGCTTGGACGGTCTGGCGATTGGTTGCACCGTGATCGCCGCCGGGGCGCTGGCCGTACTTACCTACGTAAGCGGGCATGCCACCTTTGCGGCTTATCTTGAGCTGCAACGCATGCCGCAGGTGGGCGAACTGACTATTTTCTGCGGAGCCATGGTGGGAGCGTCGATCGGCTTCCTTTGGTATAACGCGCACCCGGCAGAGGTTTTTATGGGCGACGTAGGTTCGCTGGCTCTCGGGGGCGCGATCGGTACGGTTGCGGTCATGATCAAGCAGGAATTGCTGTTGCCGTTTATCGGTGGCGTGTTCGTCATCGAGGCGATCTCGGTAATCTTGCAGGTGGCATCTTATAAGCTGCGTAAGAAACGCATCTTCAAGATGGCGCCGATTCATCATCATTTTGAGTTGATGGGATGGTCGGAATCGAAGATTATCGTGCGCTTCTGGATCGCTTCGCTGGTGTTTGCATTGTTCGCACTGACGACCTTAAAACTAAGATAATCTTTTCACCACCGAGGCACAGAGTCACAGAGCAACCTCTTGGAAAACTGATTCTGCAACCGCTTTCTCTGTGTCTCTGTGGCTCTGTGGTGAAATAAAGTCTATGGACGTGAGCAACAAACGCGTGCTGGTGGTGGGATTGGGCAAGTCCGGAGTGGCTTCGGCACTTTTCCTGAAAGCTCGCGGTGCGCAAGTCACCGTCTCCGACACCAAACCGCAGAATGAACTCAAGAATGAGATTCCGGCGCTGCTTGACCAGGGGATTGTGGTCGAGACGGGTGGGCACGGCGAACGCACGTTTCGCGGGCAGGATCTCATCGTGGTCAGCCCCGGGGTGCCGGTGGATGCGCCCCTGCTGGTACAGGCGCGAGCCTTGGGCGAGAACGTCATCGGAGAAATCGAACTGGCGGCGGAGTTTTTTCCGGGAAAGATCGTCGCCATCACCGGCTCCAACGGGAAGACCACTACGACAACTTTGGCGGGAGAAATCCTGGACGCTGGCGGACTCCCCACCGTGGTCGGCGGCAACATCGGCACACCCGCGATTTCCCTGGTCGAGCGAGCCTCGGCCGAAACTGTCGCGGTCCTAGAAGTCTCCAGCTTTCAGCTTGAGACCATTCAGACCTTCCATCCTCGAATTGCCGTCGTGCTGAACGTGACTCCGGACCATCTCGACCGGCATCGCACGTTCGCTGCCTACACTGACGCTAAAGCGCGTATTTTTGAGAACCAAGGGACGGACGATTTTGCCGTGCTCAACGCCGACGATCCCACTTGCATCGAGATGGCACCGCGGACCCGGGCACAGGTTTTCTGGTTCAGCCGAAAGAAAGAAGTGGAGCAGGGAGCCTATGTTCGTGACGGCCAGATTCTGTTTCGTGATTCCAAGAGTCAGCGGGAAATCATGTTGCTGTCAGAGATTCCGCTGAAGGGTGCTCACAATGTGGAGAACGTCCTCGCGGCAGTTTGTGTTGGCGTTCTGAGCAAGGTTGAACCCGGTCGGATTCACAAAGCCGTCGCCAGCTTCAAGGCCGTCGAACATCGGCTCGAATATGTGGCAACCATCCGCGGCGTGGAATATTACAACGACTCCAAAGCCACTAACGTTGACGCCACCATCAAGGCGCTGGAATCGTTTCCCGCCAATATTCATTTGATTCTCGGCGGCAAGGACAAAGGCAGCGACTACACCGTCCTGAATGACCTGCTGCGGCATCGCGTGAAACGGGTTTACACCATCGGCGCGGCGGCGGCGAAAATCGAATCTCAAATCAAAGGTGCGGCGGAGATTGTTCATGCCGAGACCCTGGAGAACGCCATCCAGCGTGCTTCCGAGTCAGCCCGGCAGGGGGATGTCGTGCTGCTGGCTCCTGCCTGCGCCAGCTTCGACCAGTTTCGCAGCTACGAGCACCGCGGCAAGGTATTCAAGGAAGTGGTGAAGGCATTGGCAGCGGAAGGTAAGGTCTAGGAGGCCGAAAGCCGCCCCGAACCAACTCAATCAACAGTAAATAGTCCGCGTTGATCTATCCTCAGCCTCTCCTCGTGGTGGAATGAAATCAGATGGCAAAGCGCGTCAGCGTCGATGGTTGGCTGTTTGCGGTGACCCTGTTCCTGATCTTTGTAGGGCTCGTCATGGTGTTCAGCGCCTCCGCGGTCATGGCCAAGGAGCGCTACGGTTCCGCCTATGTATTTCTGACCAAGCAACTGGGCTGGGCCGCCGCCGGGCTCCTGCTGATGGTGCTGGGGATGAAGATCGACTACCGCCGCTATAAGCATCCAGCGGTAGTTTTTTCACTTTTGGGTGTCACGACGCTGATGCTGATTTCGGTTTTCTTCCTCGACCGCGCTCACCACGTACATCGCTGGATGCACTGGGGCCCGTTGTCCTTCCAGCCATCGGAAATGGCTAAGCCCGCGTTGATCTTGTTTCTGGCGTTCTTCCTCGCAGACCGCACCAAGGCGATCACCGACTGGCGCAACACCATTCTGCCTGCGGTGGTGCCAACCCTCATTTTTATTGGCTTGATCGTTGCTCAGCCCGACCTGGGCACGGCCATCGCCTGTGCCGCCATTACCGCTTGCGTGCTGTTCGTCGCCGGGATGGAGATGCGCTATCTCGGTTACGGCTTTCTGGCGTCATTGCTGCCGTTGTATTTCCTGATCTTCCACGTGGCCTGGCGCCGCGCCCGTATCCTGGCGTTTCTGAATCCCTATTCTGACCCGCAGGGTCGCGGCTTTCACATCATCCAGTCGCTGATCGCGGTAAGCACCGGGGGCATCACCGGCGTTGGGTTGATGGAAGGCAAGCAGAAGCTGTTTTACTTGCCGGAGCCGCATACTGACTTCATCTTCGCGGTGACTGCTGAAGAACTGGGTCTGGTCGGATCGCTGGTTATCGTGATGCTGTTCGCTGTGTTTTTGTGGCGCGGCACTCGTACCGCCCTGCGAACCCAAGACATGTTCGGACGCCTGCTGGCCGTGGGCATCACCAGCATGATCGTGGTGCAAGCGTTTATCAACATCAGCGTCGTCCTCGGCCTGATGCCGACCAAGGGCATCCCTCTGCCCTTCGTTTCCTATGGCGGATCTTCGTTGCTGTTCGCATTGGCATGCGTGGGCGTGCTGCTGAATATCTCCAAGCAAGCGGAGTAAGCTGGCAGGGACCATGTGGGGACACCCGCCCTCGGCTGTGCCCCGGACGCCCTCGCCCGGGCTTTGCGTCCTTTGCGGCCGTGCTTTGCGAACTTTGCGGTAAGAGAAGCGCCTAACCGCGAAGAACGCCAAGATTTCGCAAAGTACGCTAAGCCAAGCTTTGGGACGGGGGAACCGAGCCACGACGGTTAACCGCGTCTTGAAGCGTCTTGCCCTGCGTAGTTTATAGTCCCATCATGCGAGCCATTCTGGCGGGAGGCGGGACAGGCGGACACGTTATCCCTGCGCTCGCCATCGCACAACAACTTCAGAAGCAGTACAACGCTGAGATCTTGTTCATAGGCACTGCGCGTGGGATCGAGAACCGCCTGGTTCCTGTGGCAGGCTTTCCTCTGCGATTGGTGCAGGTGGGCGCACTTAAGAATGTCAGCCTGGCCACCCGGCTCCGGACTTTCTCCGATCTGCCACGGTCGGTCTGGGAGGCGCGTCGTATTTTTCGCGAGTTTCGTCCTGATGTCGTGATCGGCGTGGGCGGATACGCCTCCGGACCGGGAATGCTGGCTGCGGTTCTCATGCGCATTCCGACGCTGGTGTTCGAACCGAATTTCGTTCCCGGCTTCGCCAATCGAGTGGTAGCGAAGTTCGTTTCGGCGGCGGCAGTGCACTTTGAAGAAACCAAGCGATATTTTCGTCATTGCGAAGTCACGGGGGTACCAGTGCGGGAGGCGTTTTTTCAGATTTCCGGCAAGCCGGCGACTCCGACCGTTCTTGTCTTCGGCGGCAGCCAGGGAGCGCACGCTATCAACCAAGTGGTCATGGAATCCGCCGGGGACTTGTTGGCGAGAACTCCCGGGCTGCGGATCATCCATCAAACCGGCGAACGGGACTTCACGGATGTGCAGGCTACCTATGCAAAGCTGGGCGGAGCAGCGGAAGCTCATCGGTTCATCGACGACATGCCTGGAGCGTTCGCGAGAGCGAGCATGCTGATCTGCCGTTCCGGGGCCAGCACGGTCGCGGAGATCACGGCAGCCGGAAAGCCGGCGATCTTCGTTCCCTTCCCCCGCGCTGCCGACGATCATCAAAAACGCAATGCCGAGGCTCTCGAACGCGCGGGAGCGGCGGTCATGCTTGAGGAGCAAAAACTCACGCGCGAAATCCTGGTCGGAACCGTCACTTCCCTTCTCGCGGACGCGGCACGGCTGAGAAGTATGGGAGAGGCTGCTCGCCGGCTGTCGCACCCAAACGCTGCCCGCGATATCGCGGCCATGGCGGCGAAGCTGACGGGCAGCAAAACCTAACCACAGGGAACACAGAGGTGCACAGAGTAATACCCGCTTTGCCCTGTGCCCCACGGCGCCCTCTGTGGGTAAGACTTTCCCTGATCTTCTGCAAAACGCGCTTTCCGTGAGACGATTGCAGTAGCCCATGATTCAGCTTTCCGCTGCCGGAAAACGCTATGGCCACAAGCTCCTGTTTGAGGGCGTGGACTGGCTGATCACCAACCACGACCGGGTGGGTCTGGTGGGAGCGAACGGTACCGGCAAATCCACACTGCTGAAGATTCTCGCCGAGATGGAAACGCTCGACTACGGCTCGCTGAGCACCGCCAAAGGCATCAGTGCCGGCTACTTGCCGCAGGACGGCCTTGCACTCTCCGGCCGCTCCGTGTTTGCCGAGTGCATGTCGGTATTTTCCAAGCTACGGGCCATGGAACAGGAGATGGAAGACCTGACCGGGCGTATGTCAGAACTGGACCATGCGTCTTCCAAGGACGCCCACGAATATTCACAGGTGGCCGAGCGCTATCAGCGTATCGAGCATGAGTTCCGCACCCGCGACGGATTTGCCATCGAGGCCAAAGTGGGCAGCGTCCTGATGGGGTTGGGTTTCCAGAAAAACGACTGGCAGCGGCAGACCGAAGAATTCTCCGGCGGCTGGCAGATGCGCATCGCCCTGGCCAAGCTTCTGCTACAGCAGCCCAACCTGTTGTTGCTCGACGAGCCTACCAACCATTTAGATCTCGAAGCCCGCAACTGGCTGGAAGAGTATCTTACGAGTTATCCCTACACTTTTATTCTCATTTCGCACGACCGCTATTTCCTCGACGTTACGGTCAACAAGATCGTCGAAATCTGGAACAAACGAATTCATTTCTATCCCGGCAACTACGAGAAATATCTGGCCCAGAAGACGCAACGCCAGGAACAGCTTGACGCCGCCTACCGCAATCAGCGGGAGCGCATTGAGCAGTTGGAAATGTTTATCAACCGCTTTCGCTACCAGGCCACCAAGGCCAAGCAGGTGCAGAGCCGCATCAAGGAACTGGAAAAAATCGAGCGCATTGAACTGCCAGAGGAAGAGAAGACCATTCATTTCTCATTTCCGCAGCCGAAAGCCAGCGGCCGGATTGTGGCCGAGTTTGCCGGTGTGGCCAAATCTTACGGTGAGAAGGAAGTATTTCGCGATGTCAGCTTTATGATCGAGCGCGGCGACCGCATCGCGCTGGTCGGAGTGAATGGAGCCGGCAAATCCACCCTGATCAAGCTACTCGCAAACGCAGAGGACCTCACGCAGGGGGAATACAAGCTGGGCCACAACGTCCAGGCCGACTACTTTGCGCAAGACCAATACAAAGAACTAGACCAGGATTCACGCATTCTGGATGACCTGGGCAAGGTTTCTCCGCAGTCCCGGGAAACCGAACTGCGCAGTCTTTTGGGCTGTTTCTTGTTCTCAGGCGAGGATGTTTTCAAACGCATTGGTGTGCTTTCCGGCGGCGAGCGCAATCGTTACGCGCTGCTGCGCATGTTGCTGCATCCGGCAAATTTTCTTTTGCTTGATGAGCCTACCAATCACTTAGACATGCGGGCCAAAGACGTGCTGCTGGAAGCGCTCTCGAAGTACACCGGCACAGTGGTGTTTGTTTCCCATGATCGCTACTTCATCGACAACCTGGCCACTCGGGTATTCGAAATTGGCGAAGGACGGGTAGAGGTTTATCCCGGCAACTACGAAGACTACCGCTGGCGCAAAGAGGGCGGCGCGGCAAGGTTGCAGAAGACTACCGAACTCGCAGTAAATGCCGCGCCCGCGAACGGAAACAAACCACCCAGTGCAGACGCTGCTGAGACCAAGGCGAAACGCTTGAATCCCATCAGGCGCAAGCAAATGGAAGAGCGGGTGCGCGAACTTGAACAAGAGATCAACTGCACTGAGACTGCGATCGCCCAGCACGAGACCGCATTGCAAAACTTCGTCAGCGCCGAGGAAACGGCGCGCCTCACCCAGGAACTGGAATCCCATCGCGACGCCTTGCAGACGAGCCTGGCCGAATGGGAAGAACTGACAGCGGCCTTGCAGAGCTAGCTGCTCGTGCTGCGCGGCCCGGTCACAGGGTCGAGTGATCTCCCGTACCAGGGCTTCCGTAACCTGCTCTTATTGCCGCCCCCATGCGATAGTCAGCACACAAATCCACCGACCCGCAGGCGGCGAACTCCCTCCAAAGCCATGCGGAACAAGGAACCCACGATGTTGCAGCCGGCGCAATCCAATGCCCAAAAATTCCCCGCCACCGCAATCCCGACCTACAACCCGGTCAAGACCGTAACCGCTCCTCTGGAACAAGCCACCATCGGCCGCTCCGTGATCATCAAAGGTGACATCACCGGCGCCGAACCGCTTTACATCGATGGCCAGGTTGAAGGCACCATCACGCTGGCCGACCATCGCGTCACCATCGGCCGCAATGGCAGCGTTGCCGCCACCATCAGCGCCAAGGAAGTAGTGATCGTGGGCAAAGTCACCGGCAACATCGAGTGCAGCGACCGCCTGGACATCCGCGGCGAAGGCACACTGATCGGCGACGTCGTGACCCAGCGCATCAGCGTGGAAGACGGCGCAGTGATGAGCGGCAAGGTGCAGGTACGCGCCCAAGAAAACGCTAAAGAGAAAGCCAAAGCTGCGAGCGCTTAAGCCTTACTTCTTTTCGGGTTTCAAATCCAGCGACGCCGAGTTCATGCAATAGCGCAGGCCGGTGGGCTTTGGACCATCCGGGAATACGTGCCCCAGATGCGCGTCGCATTTGGCACAACGCGCCTCGGTTCTCTGCATGCCATAGCTAACGTCGGTGTGCTCAGCGACCGCGGCGGGATCAACCGGCTTGTAGAAGCTGGGCCAGCCGGTGCCGGAATTAAACTTGGCATCGGACTCAAACAATGGCGAGCCGCAGCACACGCAGTTATAGGTGCCTTTCTCTTTCGAGTCCCAGTACTTGCCGGTAAACGCAGGCTCAGTCCCAGCCTTACGGGCTACCTGGAACTGCTCGGGAGATAATTGCTTTTTCCATTCTTCTTCGGTCTTGGTAACTTTATTGGACATGAGTTTCCTTAACAGGTGATCTGCTGATTGGATTATCGCAGGTGGCAACTGGATTCCAGCCGGACGAAGAATGTGGATCACGAAGAAACCGCACGCCCTCACTGGCTACTGGAAGCCGCGTTCGGTGGACACACCACTTTGCTCCGGGAATACCGAGTTGCCCCGATGAGCGCCGCCGCCCCTAAAATAAGACAGGCCAGGCCTGCCAGCACCAGGCGTCGCATCTGGGGCCGATCCGAGACCTCGCTCAACCCAAGTTTCGATTCCAGTCCAATCTCACTGAGGGTGGTCGTAAAGCTCCCCACCGCCTGTTTGTAAGCGACCCACCGCGCCCAGGAGAGCGTCAGCAGAAACAGCATGACGAACACTGAAAGCTCAATCACAGTCGTCACCCTATGGCGCACAGAGCCTGCACCGCCATAAAGATCCAGAAGGAGGGCGGGAATGTAGATGCTGGGGGAGACCAACAGGGAGATCAGCAGCGCGGTGCCGCGATACTTCCTAAGGTACACCCTGATCTTTTCCTCGTCGGTCTTGGAATCGACGAAATAACCCTGTTCTTTCACGCCAAAAGGGAAGAAAACCAGCCGTCCAGCTGGATCTTTCCGGAACTGAGATTCGACTTGGTAGTCGATCGTCTTCGCGAATGGAAAACGCATGGCCGCTCCACTGGGGACAGAACCGATTATGGCAGACTCCGAGACCGGGGCAGCGAACCTAAGTAATGCCAGTAACGTGGGGCTGACTTCCCCCTTGACTTCGCCTAATCTTCGCCTACAATGATGGCATGGCGATCACCAGACGGCAGCGTGAGCTCTACGACTTCATCTCGGAATTCGTGCAGAAGCACAGTTATTCTCCCTCGTTCGACGAGATTCGCGAAGGCATGGGGCTGAATTCCCTGGCCACGGTGCACAAGCACGTCACCAACCTGGAAAAAAAGGGCCTGCTGACGCGTGACTATAACCGCAGCCGCTCCATCGATCTAGTACCGCCGAAAGGCCGCCTCAAGCAGGCCATGAGTGTGAACACGACCATGGTACTGCCACTGCTGGGCAGAATTGCTGCCGGCCAGCCCATCGAGGCCGTGGAAAATCCAGAGACCATTTCCCTGGCCGACTTCGTACGCTCGAAGGAAGTGTTCGTTCTCGAAGTCCGCGGTGACTCCATGCAGGACGAACACATTCTCAGCGGCGACTATGTGCTGGTGGAGAAGGCCAAGACTGCCCACAACGGCGAAATCGTGGTCGCGTTAGTCGATGGAACCGACGCCACCTTGAAGCGCTTCTACCGCGAGGGTGACACCATCCGCCTGCAACCTTCGAACGTGAGCATGAAACCGATCATTGTGCCGGCGGCGTCAGTCCAGTTGCAGGGGCGGGTGATTGGAGTACTGAGGAAGTACTAGAGTCAGCACTCAGCAATTGCATTCCGCACTTAGCCATTGAAATCCCGCGAGCGAACCATGCCCCACAACAGAAATGCCCGGGAAACTTTCCGGGCACCTCAAGGCTGAAGGCTGAGTGCTGAAGGCTGCGTTATCCCACGTGCTTCTTAAGCGCCTCGGCGATGGCTTCCTTCGGCTTGTAACCCACCAACTGTTCCACCACCTGACCGCCCTTGAACACCAAAAGAGTGGGAATACCGGTGACTTTGTAGCGCATGGGCGTGGCGCCGTTGCGGTCCACATCCATTTTCCCGATCTTCAGTTTGCCCTGGAAATCCTTTGCCAGTTCGTCAACGATGGGGGCGAGAGCGCGGCAGGGGCCGCACCATGTCGCCCAGAAGTCCACTAGAACCGGAGTGTCAGACTTGAGCACGTCCTGGTCGAAATTCGAATCGGTAACTTCCATGATGCCATTTGCTGCCATTACATCCTCCCGTAGCGCGCCCGAACAACCTCTTCCCCGGTCGAGCCCTGTCAAGACCGGCAAACCGGGAACCAGTTATCCTAGCATTTTTATTAGATGCGCGGCGGGATCGGAAGACGCAGACTGCCGGTCTCCAGTCTGTTGGGCGGTGAGGCCAACCACAGCCGATCTCACCCCAAGAGCAAGGACAGCGGTGGTTCAGAGAAGGGTCACTCGGCAGGGTTAAGGCACAAATAAAAAAGCGCCCTAAACTTTTCAGTTCAGGACGCCTGGCAGCCCTCCCCCAGAACTGCCAAACCACGACTGGATAGTAGCCCGCCCCTATATTTGTGTAAATGTCACTTTGGTAACGCGGCGTTTTCCCGCGAGTAATCAGCGGTCAGCTTGGGGAGGACACAGATGGAACCGTGCGCGGCGGAATTACTGCTTGTTCCAGCTTTGGCCGCCATCTTCTGTGGTCCACGTTTCCTTGGCGGAAGTTGTCACCTTGCCATGCATCGCATCGGGAAATTCCACTCCGATGAGGTCATCCGTAAGTGCCTGGCCCGCGGCAACCGGCTGCACTTGGACCCAGTTCTGGCCGGCGTCGGTGGAGTGATAAAGCGCGCCCTTCGTGCCCCCGACCCAGATATCCTTGCCGCTGGCGGCCAGGGCGCGGAAGCTGGCTTGACTGGCCACCGGGATGGTCTGCCAACTCCTGCCGAAATCGAGTGAGCGCTGCAGCGTTCCTTCAGTCGTAAGCGTCCACCGGGGTGCGACCACGGGCACCAGCATGGCCGGCCGGGCCTGCGGCGCTGCGGCCAAGCTCCGGGCAACTCCTGCCCCGATCCCCCCGCCCATATTTGAGGCCGGTTCTGCGGCGGCATCCTTCGCCCTGCCCGGCACCACCTGACCGGTTTCCGTGCTGGCCGATTCGACTGTCGCTTGGACCTGCGCCGCGGTTACTTCGACAGTCTGGGTCTTGGCGACTTCATCCCCGTGGTTGGCGGCGATTTTCCCACTCAATGCTTCTGACTTCTGCGCCAGCATCGGCGAGGCAGCTAGCCTCGAACTTCGTTTCTTGAGTTGGTCCAGGCGCTGGCCTTCGACATCGGCCAGCGCACCGTTTTTCCCTGCCAGCCGAGCAGGAGCGGCTCCTGCCACTGCGGCCATTTCCTGCTTTTCCTCTGGAACTGGAGCCGAAGCCGAAGCAACTTTTTCCTTCGCGATTGGGGCATCCGTCATCTGGATTGCGCCAGACGCAATGAAACTCCTGGCAGTCGGGCGATGCAGACTGACGGCTGCGACCACAACAACCACTGCGGCTACAGCAGCACCCCAGCGCAACACTGGCCAGGACAACCAACTCGCTGGAGCCGATGCGGTTGCCGGCAGGGTTGCAGCCTGATCGGGACTGGAGAGAAATACAAGCTCACGGCAATCGGCGCACTGCGCCAAGTGCTGCACCATCTGGGCGCGTGCCTCACCGGGTAGCGAGTTCTCCACGAACGCGCTGATCAGGTTGGGATCAGGGTGCATTCCTCCGGTTGCGCTCTTCTCACGCAACCGCTGCATCGCAATTTTGGGTAAGTGTGCCATGGTTAGCTTGAGACGTAGCAAGCTGCGCCTCTGCACCAATATTTATCCCGAGCCTCCGGCCTTCTTTTCTGAGAACGCTGGAGATGCTGTTTCTTGCACCAGCCGGCTGCGGAGATTGACCCTAAGGTCACGAACGTCGACCTCCAAGGCTTCCTCCGCCTGGCGCCGGCTCATTCCCTGCTTGCCTAGACCAGCCAAGATCCGCTTGCGCAAAGACTTGGCCAGCTTGTCCACTTTTCGGCTGATGGTCGATTCGTGCACCTGCAGGGCGCGGGCGATTTCGGCTAGAGTGCGAGAATCTAGAAAATAGGATGCTAGAACGAACTTGTCTTCAGACGGGAGTTCCGCGAGAGCCTGATCGGTGGCGGTTTCAACTCTGGGGTCGACGGCAACGGCCGGCTCGAGATTAGGGGCGGCGAACTGCGCGCCTTCTTCGCTTTCTTCATCCAAGCTGACCGTCCGGCGTTGGCGGCGATAGCGATTCACAAACTCCTGCGCCATCACCGTGCGCAGCCAGCCTTCTAAAGAACCCCGCCCGGTGTAAGAGGCCAGTTTGGAGTTGCGTTTCCCTTCGCGTGTATTCGTGCCGTACAAATCGGCATAGATCGAGTCCGCCAGTTCCCGCGCCGCGGAACTTTCTTTTGCGATGTAGCCCGCAATGTTGTAGAGCTTCTCGCGGTAGCGGGTCAGAAAGACTTCCCACGCGCGTTCGTGGCCGGCAGCGCAGGCGCGGGCCAGAGCCAGTTCCTCCACTCGCAGGCTCATGCAAAGGTCATGAAGGGCAGAGCGCGGGGCGTTCGCCGGCAGGTACTTCGCAATCACTTCCTGCACCACCTGCTCGAAACCTTCTACTGTCAGTCCGAATTCTGCGCCTCTGCTTTTCTGATAGAGCTCGTGCAAGACCGCCCGCAATTCCGCAGAACGTTCCGCTACAACGGATTGGACACCGCGATCGGGCATAAGTGGCGCAGCCTTTCTGGATGCTACCAACAATTAGACGCAAGGATTGGAATTTTTGCCGTTCGGAAACTAGCAAGGGCTAGCGAGATCGCCTCAAGGGGTGGGACATACCCCGCCCCTAACGAGGTGTCTCCGCAACCTGGGGAGGCAATATGCGTCTGGGATGGTCGATTGCAGGCGGAGGCGCGCAAGTCTTGCTGCCGAAGACGGGTTTCGATTTGCACGTGGCGAAGATGGCGGAGTGAAGAGGTTGTTCGCTAGTGTGACGGTTGGCGGACCGTGGTCCACTTTCACAGATTCTTGAGGGATTCCTGAATCTGGCGTTAGAATCGCTGTTTGGCAAATTTTCCACCAGCGAGGATTCCCGTGAGGCGTTCTACCTTCAGGTTCTCTGCCCTCTTTGTGTTGGTCACAACGTTTAGTCTGGCGGCTGACCCGGGCTACCACCTTATCAACACCTACAAGCTCGGGGGCGACGGCGGCTGGGACTACCTCGCCATGGATAGCTCCGCACGGCGGCTTTACATCTCTCGTGCCACGCACGTCATGGTGATCGACGCCGATTCGGGTAAACCAGTGGGAGATATTCCTGATACTCCGGGCGTTCACGGCATCGCGTTGGCCCCAGAACTGGGACGCGGCTTCATCAGCAACGGTCGCGAAGGCACGGTCACGATCTTTGACTTGAAAACGCTGAAAGCGATCACCAAGGTCAAGGCCGGAGAAAATCCGGATGCCATTCTTTACGACCCTGCCAGCAAACGTGCCTTTGCCTTTAACGGCAGGAGTCACGATGCCACGGCCATCGACGCCGCCGGTGGCACGGTTGTGGGCACGATTAAGCTGGAAGGAAAGCCGGAGTTTGCGGCCAGCGATGGCAAAGGGGAAATCTTCGTCAACATAGAAGACAAGAGCCAGATTGACGCCATTGACCCCAACAAACTGGAGGTGAAGGCAAGCTGGCCCTTGGCGCCGTGCCAGGAGCCGAGCGGCCTCGCCCTCGACCGCAAGAACCGCCGGCTGTTTGCCGGCTGCGACAACAAGATGATGGCCGTGGTCGATGCCGACACAGGAAAGGTTGTGGCGACCGCTCCAATAGGCGACGGCGTAGATGCCAACGCCTTTGATCCCGGGACCGGGCTGGCCTTCGCCTCCTGCGGCGAAGGCGTTCTCACCGTGGTCCACGAAGATTCGCCTGCGAAATTCAGCGTGGTCGACAATGTGCCAACGCAGCAGGGCGCGCGCACCATGGCGCTCGACGAGAAAACTCACAATGTATACCTGGTGACGGCGACCTTCGGGCCGCCTCCCGCGCCCACGGCGGACAACCCGCACCCGCGGCGCACCATCCTGCCAGACAGCTTTGTGGTTCTGGTGTTCGGAAAATAATTGGCAAACCAACGTCAACTTACAAAAAACCGTTGTATTCGCTTTCCGCCGGCGCAAAGAACACCAAAACCACCAACTCTTCCGTAATTTCATAAAATCGGTGCTCGGCCTGCGCTTCCACAAAAATGACGCTGCCCGCCCCCACCGGCTGACTTTCAGCTCCTACTCTCATCCGCGCCTTTCCCCGGACGACGTAATACATCTCGTCCTCCTGGTGTGGAGATTGAGAATCGGTACTACCCTCCAGCAAAACATAAAGACCGGCACTCATGGCGGGAACACGCAAGAATTCTAAATACGCCTTGTTGGACGTCGCTCGTTGTTCTTCGAGGGGAGAAACTTGCCAGAAGTGTTTGTGGTGCATGGACGCTGTTCCATCCTTCGAGGGGGTGGGTAGAATAAGCATACAATGCCGCCAACGAAAAGTTCCGGCAGAAACCGTTTTCGCAGGCTCTTGTTGAAGTGGTTCGACGAGCACCAACGCGATCTTCCCTGGCGGAAGGATCGTGATCCCTATCGGGTTTGGTTGTCGGAAATCATGCTGCAGCAGACACGTGTGGCGGCAGTGGTGGACCACTACGGAAGATTTCTTCAGAGATTTCCCAGCATAGAAAAATTAGCCAGAGCACGGGAAGCTTCCGTGCTGGCCGCGTGGAGCGGGCTCGGCTACTACCGGCGGGCGCGGATGCTGCATGCCGCCGCGAAAAGGGTTGTCAAGGAGCACTCCGGCAGGTTTCCCCCGGCCGCTGCCCAGTTGCGTCAGCTCCCGGGAATTGGCCGCTATACCGCGGCGGCGATTGCCAGCATCGCGTTTAATGAGCCCGTTGCTGTGGTGGACGGAAACGTCGAGCGGGTTTTGCAGCGCTTGTCCGGAAAGCAGATCGCGGGCGAGCCTCTGTGGCGCGCGGCGCAGCGGATGCTGAGTACCAGCAGACCGGGTGATTTCAATCAGGCCATGATGGAACTGGGAGCGACGTTGTGCACGCCTCGACAACCAAAGTGTGCCCTATGCCCGGTTTCGCGGCTGTGCGCTACGCGAGGGGAATTGGCAGCCCCCGCGCGCAAGCTTCGCCAGAATAAACGCGAAATCAATTACACGCTCAATCGCCGCAACGGTTCCGTCTTCCTGGTGAAGCGCCCGGCGACGGCGTCTCTCATGCCCGGCATGTGGGAGTTGCCTGAGATTACCGGGAACAGCGATAGTGCCAGCCCTTGCCTGACGTTGCGACATTCGATCACGGTAACCAATTACTCGGTGAGGGTGATCCCCGGCGGTGCGGCGGCCGGAACCACCGGTCGCTGGGTAAAGAAGTCCCAGATCTCAAAGTTACCTCTGACGGGGCTCGCCAGGAAGATCCTTCGTGCCACCAAAGTCATCTAGAATAGACAGTTCTCCTGGTCGCACAATGAAGACCTGGTTTAGCAATCTTTTCGGAGGAAAGAGTATGGCTGCACTCACGGCAGGAACCGCGGCGCCGGATTTCACCTTGCCCACCATGGATGGAAAGCAATTCCGGTTGAAGGACGCATTGGCCCGCGGGCCGGTATTGGCAGCATTCTTTAAGATCTCCTGCCCTGTCTGCCAGTTCGCGTTTCCTTTCCTGGAGCGGATTTACAGGGCATACGGCAACCGCAAGGTCACAGTTGTGGGCATTTCGCAGAACGAGAAAAAAGACACTGCCGCTTTCATGAAAGAGTTCGGCATTACGTTCCCCGTGCTGCTGGATGACACCAACTCCTACCCGGCATCGAACGCCTATGGCTTGACCAATGTCCCGTCGCTGTTTTGGATCGCGCCCGACGGACAGATTGAAATTTCGAGCGTCGGCTGGATTCGAAACGATATTGACGGCATCAACCAGAAGGTGAGCGAGACCTCCAGCGAGAAACCGCGCGTGATATTTCGTCCCGGCGAAAATGTGCCCGAGTTCCGCGCCGGTTGAGGGTCCAAGAACTGACCCGCGGTCGCGGGTCAAAACCCAAAGACCTCATAGAACAGAAAACCTGAACCACAAAGGACACAAAGGTGCGCAAAGGAAATCCGCGTGTGGCAAGGCTGGTGATGTGCGCAGTGCTCGTGAACTCCAGCCTATGGGGAGCGCAGGCGCATAAATCGCCGGGCAGCGATGGCGTGTCGACGCGTCTGCCCGGCACTGCGATCGCCGCCATGCAGAGGATTAATCCCGAGCGCATTCGCGCGCATGTTCGCTACTTGTCGCACGACCTGCTCGAAGGGCGCGGCACGGGCGCGCGTGGCGGCGACATTGCCGCGGAATACATTGCCACCCAGTTCGCTCTCGCAGGACTCAAGCCCGCTGGCGACAACGGCACCTACCTGCAGAAGGTGCCCATGGTGGGCATTACGCCGGATCCGCAGACGGTCTTTTCCCTGGTTCCCGCCAACCATGCCGCCATCAACCTGAAGCCGCTGGACCAGTACGTTGCCTACGACCAGACGCAGCGGCCGCAATCCGACGTCGATGCGCAAATCGTCTATGTGGGCTACGGAATCGAGGCGCCGGAATACAAGTGGGATGACTACAAAGGCGTGGACGTGCGCGGCAAGGTGCTGCTGATGCTGGTGAACGAGCCCCCCTCCGATGACGTGAAATTCTTCAAGGGCAAAGCTCTGACCTACTACGGACGCTGGACCTATAAGTATGAAGAAGCGGCCCGTAAAGGCGCGGTGGGTGCGATTCTCATCCACCAGACCGAAATGGCGAGCTACCCCTGGGAAGTGGTGCGCAACTCGAATTCCGGCGAGAAGGCGTTCTTGAAGGAAGGCGCGCCGGTGCTGAAGGTGGCTTCATGGATTCATTTCGATGCGGCGAAGACCCTGGCCGAAAACGCGGGCATGGATTTGCCACAAATGCTGATGGATGCCCGCTCGCCAGACTTCCATCCGGTGGCGCTATCGGTGAAGCTGAAAGCACGCATGGTCAGCAGGGTACGCCCGTTTGAATCCAACAATGTGCTGGCCATGTTGCCCGGAAGTGATCGTAACTTGAAAACCGAAGCGGTCCTGTACACCGCCCATTACGACCACCTCGGCATTCGTCCGGACATGCCAGGTGACAACATCTACAACGGAGCCAAAGACAACGCCACCGGCTGTGGCATTCTGCTTGAAGTCGCGCGGGCCTACGCGGAGGCCATGCAGCGACCCGCCCGCTCGATCTTGTTTGCTTCGGTAACCGCCGAAGAGCAGGGATTGCTCGGCTCCGAATATCTTGCCAAACATCCGCCAGTTCCCGCCAGCAAGATCAGCCTCGACATGAATTATGACGATGTGCCTCCTTTGGGCTCGCCGGAGGAGGTAGAGGTTTCAGGCGCAGAACGGACGACGTTCTATCCCGTCATCACAGTAATGGCGAAAACGTTCCGGCTGGCCATCCGTCCCGATTCGCGCCCGGAAGCCGGACACTACTACCGCTCCGACCATTTCAGCCTGGCACGGGTGGGGATTCCCGCCTTCTCCATCAACGAAGGCGTGAAGTACAAAGGTCACGATGCCGCCTGGGGCCAGGCGCAAGCTGATGAATACACCGCGAAACACTATCACCAGCCAAGCGACGAATACAGTCCCGACATGGACTTTACCGGTGACGCGGCAATGGCGCGCTTCGGCTTCGCGCTGGGATGGATGGCAGCGACTCAGTTGAAAGAGGTCGGCTGGCAAAAGGGAGATGAGTTCGAAGCGGCCAGGATGAAAAGCGCGGGCGGGAGCGAGTAGCTAGCTTTCCATCGCCTTCAGACCCGGACTCACGATCAACCGGGCTTCGGTCGCCTTCTGAACGTCTTCCGCCGTTAGACCGGGCGCGGTTTCCTCCAGCAGCAAACCCTTCGGAGTCACCTGAATCACGGCCATATCGGTGACGATGGTGTTCACCACGCCCACCCCGGTGAGCGGCAGCGTGCATTTCTTCAGAATCTTGGGTTCGCCCTCTCGCGTGGTATGTTCCATGGCGACAATCACCCTGCGCGCCCCGGCGACCAGGTCCATTGCCCCGCCCATGCCCTTGACCATTTTCCCTGGGATCATCCAGTTGGCGAGATTGCCTTTTTCATCGACTTCCATGGCACCGAGAACACTGAGGTCGATATGACCACCGCGAATCATGGCGAAGGACTCGGCGCTGGAAAAATAAGCAGTCCCGGGCAGCTCACTTACGGTTTCTTTGCCGGCGTTGATAAGGTCGGCGTCTTCCTGTCCTTCCACTGGATACGGCCCGATACCGAGCATGCCGTTTTCGCTTTGCAGGATCACATCCATGCCCGGTGGCACGTGATTCGCCACCAGCGTAGGCACGCCGATGCCCAGGTTGACGTAGAACCCATCGCACAGTTCGCGGGCAATGCGCTTTACGATGCGCTCCCGCTTGTCAACGTCTTTGCCGAGTTTGTTCATAAGTACGTCGTTCGTCCCTGGTGGTTGGTGGTTCGCTAGAATCGCGGCCATCCTCAAAAAGCACAACCACCGACGACAAACGACCAACCGCTAACGACCAACGACTGTTCTTACCGTTCTCTTCTCAATCCGTTTTTCGAACAACTCTCCCTTGAAAATTCGTTTCACGTAGACGCTGGGAGTATGCACGAGATCGGGTTCGAGTTCGCCGGGTTCCACCAGATGCTCGACTTCCGCGATGGTAACTTTGGCCGCAGTCGCCATCAGGGGATTAAAATTGCGCGCGGTCTTGCGATAGACCAAGTTGCCCCACTTGTCGCCTTTCCACGCCTTCACCAGGGCAAAATCGGCTTTCAGTGCATGCTCCATCACATAAGTGCGGCCGTCGAACTCGCGCGTTTCTTTTTTTTCAGCGACGATCGTGCCCACACCCGTAGGAGTAAAGAACGCCGGAATACCCGCGCCTCCGGCACGAATGCGCTCTGAAAAAGTGCCCTGGGGTACGAGATCCAATTCAATCTCGCCCTGCAAACCCATCTGCTCCAGCAGTTTGTTCTCGCCGACGTAGGTTCCAATATGTTTGCGAATCTGTCCCGCCGAAAGTAACAGCCCCATGCCGAAGCCGTCGACGCCTAC
This sequence comes from Terriglobales bacterium, assembly GCA_049591935.1. GTDB lineage: Bacteria > Acidobacteriota > Terriglobia > Terriglobales > Acidobacteriaceae > JABCZH01. The sequence goes on from JBAWFN010000022.1 coordinate 49,478, forward strand.
GTTGTTGCTGATGGTGGTGAGATTCTTTACCCCTTTGCGCACCAAAGCCCGAATCAGGTTCTCCGGAATACCGCACAGGCCGAATCCGCCCACCATGATGACGGCGCCGTCGAACACGTCGCGGACTGCTTCATCGGCATTGGCAACGACTTTGTGCATGAACAGAGATCCTAAATGAAATTACCACAGCGAGCACACGGGGACACAAAGGTCCATCACTTACTTTTTCCTCTGTGTTCTCTGTGCTCCCTGTGGTTGGGCTTCTGTCTTTCTTAACTCCCGCGCCCGCTCGAACTCCATCGCCAGTTCTCGTGTATCAAGATTCTCGCGGATGTGGGCCAGCCGCTGCTCCAGCTTAGAGATCGCGTCCTCAAGGTGCTTCTTGTTGGTGAGGGCAATGTCACGCCACATCGAGTACGGACTGCTGGCAGTGCGCGTCATTTCGCGCAAGCACCGGCCGCCGGCATCGAGTAGTGGCGCCTCCTGGCCGTATTCATCCACCAGAGTCGCCGCCAGCGCGGTCGCGATCATCTGCGGCAGGTGACTGATCCAGGCGCACAACCGGTCATGTTCATCGGCGTCAAGGCTGGCAATGCGGGCGCCGATTCTATCCACCCAATCCAGAAATTCTCCGCTCACGCCTTCGTAGATTTTCTGTCCCCGGACCGGAGTCACAAACCACGGCGCTTGCTGGAACAAGTCAGCATCGGCGAACTCAATCCCAGATTGTTCTTTGCCCGCCATCGGATGTCCGGCGAGAAAGCGGACACCGGCGTTCTTGCCGAAGATAGCTTTGGCCTCCTCCAACACTTCGCGCTTGGTGCTGCCAACATCAGTGAGCAAAGTTCTTGCCGGAAGAACCGGACCAAGTCGGTGAATGTGATCAATAATTCCCAGCACCGGGGTAGCCAGCAAGACCACCTGGCTGCCGCGTGTGGCCTCAAAGGGATGCGTGAAACCCTCGTCGATTGCGCCGCGAATAAGCGCACGGTCAAGCACCGCCGGGCGATCACAGCCGACGATCCGCCCCGTAAAACCTTGCCTCCGGAGCGCCAAGGAAAACGAGCCGCCAATCAGGCCGACTCCGACGATGGTGATTTGGCGGATAGCCATCAGGCAATCCTGCGACCGACCGCGGGAGCGATGATGCGCAATTGATCCATAAGCTCGAAGAACTGCGCGGGATAGAGCGACTGCGCGCCATCGGACAGCGCCTTGTCAGGGTCGTGGTGCACTTCGATCAGCAGCGCGTCAGCCCCGGCGGCGACCGACGCCCGCGCCATGGGGGCAACTTTGTCTCTGATCCCGATGCCGTGCGAGGGGTCGGAGGCCATGGGAAGATGCGAGAGCTTGTGGATAACAGGGATGGCCGAAATATCCAGTGTATTGCGCGTGTAGGTTTCAAAAGTGCGGATCCCGCGCTCACACAGGATCACGTCGTAGTTCCCTCCGGCCATGATGTATTCGGCGGAAAGCAGCAGTTCTTCGAGGGTAGCCGCAATGCCGCGCTTGAGCAGGACCGGCTTCTTGATGAGGCCCAGTTCGCGCAGCAGATTGAAGTTCTGCATATTGCGTGCGCCCACCTGCAGAATGTCCACGTAAGGCAGCATGAGGGCAATCTGCGAGATTTCCATAACCTCGCTGATCACCAGCAGCCGGAATTGGTCACCCGCCTCGCGCAAGAGCTTCAAAGCGGCGAGGCCAAGCCCTTGAAAGGAATAAGGGGAACTGCGCGGCTTGAAGGCGCCGCCGCGAAGCGCGCGCGCACCAGCTTTGGCCACTTGCTCCGCCACAGTAAACAGCTGCTCACGCGATTCCACCGAGCACGGTCCAGCCATGACCACTACGTCTTCGCCGCCGATTCTCAAACCGTTCGGAAACTCCACCACTGTGCCCTGGGGGCGGAAACTCTTCCCGGCCAACTTGTAGGGGGCACTGATGCGGTGAACCTGTTCAACTCCGGCCAGAACCTCAAGGTTGCGAATGTCGAAGTCAACCCGTTCCCCGACCGCCGCCACCACCGTTTGTCTGGCGCCGGTCGAGCGGTGAACAGAAAAGCCCAGCCGGACCAGGTATTCGATGACCCCCTGGATCTGCTCCTCCGGCGCGGATTCTTGCATGGCAACGATCATAAGAACGCTTTTGGCCCTTGGCTTCGCGGCCGATGGTCCGTGACCACGCCAAAAGCCAAGAGCTAAGAACCAACGGCTATTTCAGTCATTCACTCCAGCATCCAACTCGGTACCGGAGGGTGAGTCTGCTTTCGGAGCAATTTCTTGCTGCTGGATCTGACGCATGATGTCCATGACGCGTTCGTAAATGTTGAGCAGGTCATGGTCGGGCAGCGGTCCGGGATTCGCACGGCGCACGTTCTCGAACACCGTCTGTTCGCGATCCGGTTCGTAGATGGGCATTCCCGCGACACGTTTCAATTTGCCAATCTCGTGAGCAGCCTGCGCCCGCTGGCTCAGCAGCTCAACCAGCTTGCGGTCCAGTTCATCGATTTGTTTGCGCCATGCAGAAATGTCCATAAAAAGCTCTCAGCTTTAAGCTCTCAACTGTCAGTTCTAACCGCTTGCCTGGCAACCAAATCCGCTTTCACAGTGAATTAGTTCTGTTGAGCGGAAGGCTGAGAGCTGAAAGCTGCTTTATGAATTCTGCCACAGACTTGGCCTCGCTGCCCGGATTGTCCTCGATAGTCTGCACAATGGCGCTCCCCACGACCGCTGCGTCGGCAAACTCTCCCACCGCGGCAACTTGGGCCGCCGTCGAGATCCCGAAGCCGACAGCCACCGGCAGCTTGGTAAACTTGCGAAGCCGCCGCAGCAGTTTCTGCGCGTCTCCCGCCATTTCCCGGCGGGCTCCGGTCACGCCGGTCCGGGACACGGCATACACAAATCCGCGAGAAACCTCGGCGATGCGTTCCAGTCGCTCGTCGGTGCTGGTGGGTGCAGCGAGAAAAACTGTGGCCAGATTGCGGCGTCGCATCTCGCCCACATACCTCCCCGCTTCTTCCACCGGCAAGTCAGTGACCAGCGCACCGTCAATGCCCGCGTCTTGCATGGAGGAAGCGAATCTTTCCAGGCCCAAGCGCAGAATGGGATTCAAGTAAGAAAAAATGATCACTCCAGCCTGCGATTGCCGGCGGATTTCTTTGCCGAGTTCGATGACCTGGATCAGGGTGGTGCCATGGCGCAGGGCTCGCTGGCTGGCCCGCTGGATGACCGGACCGTCGGCCAAGGGGTCGCTGAACGGAACCCCAAGCTCGATCACGCTGGCGCCGGAGTCAATGGCAGCCAAAGCGATGTCGCGGCTGGTGGCAAGATCAGGATCGCCGCAGGTGATGTAGGCGACAAGCGCGGGGCGAGTTTGAAAAGAGATCGGCATCTTAGCCACGGCTGGAATCCTTAATCCAACTGGAGGTTCTCCCTCAAAATGCCCACGTCCTTGTCACCGCGCCCGGAAATATTTACGATCAGAATCTCTGCCTTCTTCATTCTGGTCGCGCGCTTCATCGCCTCAGCCACGGCGTGGGCCGATTCCAGCGCCGGGATGATGCCTTCGGTTCGAGCCAGCAGCGTGCAGGCTTCGAGAGCTTCTACATCGGAGGCAGAAACATATTCCGCGCGGCCGGAATCTTTCAACCATGCGTGTTCGGGGCCGATGGACGGGTAGTCGAGTCCGGCGGATACGGAATGGGTATTGGCGACTTGACCAGCCTGGTCTTGCAACAAATACGAAAAGGTTCCTTGCAACACCCCGGGCGATCCTCCCTGAAATCGGGCAGCGTGTTCCCCCAGAGCATGGCCGCGTCCTCCGGCTTCTACACCGATCAACTTCACCCGCTGGTCTTTGATGAAGTCGTAGAAGATTCCGATAGAGTTGGATCCGCCGCCGACGCACGCGATGATTGCCGCCGGCAGTTTGCCCTCGGCTCTGAGAATCTGACTCCGCGCTTCACGGCCAATGACGCGATGAAAGTCGCGCACCATCGTGGGATACGGATGCGCACCCAGAACACTCCCCAGCAGATAGTGCGTCGTTCGGACATTGGTGACCCAGTCCCGCATGGCTTCGTTGATGGCGTCTTTCAGCGTGCGCGAACCGGAATCCACGCCACGAACCTCCGCCCCCAGCAGTCGCATGCGGAACACATTGAGCTCCTGCCGGCGCATGTCTTCGGTGCCCATATACACGATGCATTCGAAGCCGAACAGAGCGCAGACGGTGGCCGTGGCCACACCATGCTGGCCGGCGCCGGTCTCGGCAATGATTCTTTTCTTGCCCATGCGTTCGGCCAGCAGTGCTTGCCCCAAACAGTTATTAATCTTGTGGGCGCCGGTGTGCAGCAGATCCTCGCGCTTGAGATAAATCTTCGCGCCAAGAAGTTTTTCAGTCAGGCGGCGGGCGAAGAATAGCGGCGTAGGACGTCCGGCGTAAGTTTTCAGGAGTTCCTGGAGACGCTCCCGGAACTTCGGGTCGCGCTTCGCCTTCTCGTATGCCCCTTCCAATTCCTCGAGCGCAGCCATCAGGGTCTCGGGGACATAGCGGCCGCCGTACACACCAAAACGGCCCTTGCGAGTTGGCGATTTCTTGCTCTTCATGAAAGTCACTGCCACTTCCTATACAAGCCTCTCAGCCTGGCGCACCGCGGCGACAAACGCCCGGACCTTGTTCGGATTTTTCTCGCCCGGACTTTTTTCGACACCGGTGGAAACATCCACGCCCCAAGGCTGAAATATCCTCATCGCTTCTCCAACATTCAGGTCGGTGAGGCCCCCGGCCACGATGATGGGGAGGGTTACCCCGAGAGATTGAATCATCCCCTGCGCTTTGCTCCAGTCGAATGTCTTGCCCGTACCGCCCGGCATGGTGGTCGAGACAGAGTCCAGCATAAGAGCATAGAACAACCTTCTCGCAGTCCCCAGAAGAAACAGCCCCTCTCTTGCCAGGTCGCTCGCCGCCATGGCAGCAATCAATTTATAGGTCGGTGCGTTTTCATTCAGTAACAGCAAGTCCCGAACACGCCCAGGTTCCGCGGAGCCCATGTGAGCCTGGACAGCAGTGAGACCCGCCTGTTGTGCGACCCCAAGCATGCGTTCGGCTGATTCGTCCACGAATACACCTACCCTCTCGATCGCTGAGGGTAGTTTCCCGACGATTTCGCAGACCGTTTCCGGGCTGACCTTTCGCGGACTCTTCTCATAGAATACAAATCCTAGCGCATCCGCGCCCGCATCCACTGCGGTCAACGCATCCTGAACATTCGTGATTCCGCAAATCTTGACCCAAGTCATGAAATCACCTTTCAGCTCTCACTATCAGCCTCCGCCAAAAGAGTCCGAAGCGCATTCCCCGGCGACGGTGCCTTCATCAGCGACTCACCGATCAGAAATGCCTGGTAGCCTGCCGCTCTGAGGCGTGCGATATCTTTTCCAGTTCGAATGCCACTCTCGGCGACCGCCAGCACGTTCTTCGGGATGAGATCCGCCAGATGAAAAGCAGTGTTGAGATCGACGGTGAAGGTTAGCAAATCACGGCTGTTCACCCCGATCAGGTCACAACCGGCGGCGATCGCTCGTTCCAGCTCGTTCTCGTCGTGAACCTCACAAAGCACGTCGAGGTTGTAGCTTCTTGCCCTCGCCGCCAGAGTTTCCAGTTCCGCTTGGGATAACGCCGCCACAATCAGCAGCACCGCATCTGCCCGGCTGGCGCGAGCTTCCAGCAACTGAAATTCATCCACCAGGAAGTCTTTTCGCAGGCAAGGGAGTCGGCTGGCCGACGAGGCCTTTTGTAAGTTCTGCAACGAGCCTTGAAAAAACTCGACGTCGGTAAGCACCGAAAGCGCTGCCGCCCCGGCGCTTTCCAGTTCCACAGCCAAACTTGTGGGGTCGAAGTCTGCGCGAATCAGGCCGCGAGAAGGCGACGCTTTCTTCAGTTCCGCGATTATGGCCGGCCCGGCGAGGCTTTGCTTCGACAGCGCTTGCCGAAAGCCGCGCGGGACGTGCTTCTGAGCCCGGCCTTCCAGTTCGCGCAGGTCAGCCGAACCCAGCGCTTCCGCTATTTTTCGGCGGGTGGCGGCAACAATCTGGTCAAGGCTGGCGGGCATAAGCAGTCCCGAACTAATTGGGAGACTATTTTAATTGAGTGGTGCCATCGAAGGGACTCGAACCCCCACACCCTTGCGGGTACATGGACCTGAACCATGCGCGTCTGCCAATTCCGCCACGATGGCAATACTGGGCGACAGCCCTCGCGGGCCGTCCATCAGGAAGAAACTACAATATTCTACAGGCTGCCGCGGGATGTTACCAAATTTACGCCGCCAGCGTCGCGGTCATGGTGATGTTGGCTTTCAATACCTTCGAGACCGGACAGCCGCTCTTGGCGTTGTCTGCCAGTTTCTGAAATGTCGCCTGATCCGCTCCCGGTACGCGCCCGACTACATCAAGATGGCTCGCAGTGATGGTCCAGCCGCTATCGAGTTTCTCAAAAGTAAGAGTGGCAGACGTCTCGATGCTAGTGGGCGTCAGGTTCGCCGTGCCCAGCTGCACCGACAGCGCCATCGAGAAACACGAGGCGTGGGCAGCAGCGATGAGTTCTTCGGGGTTCGTACCCTGGCCGTCTTCAAAACGCGTAGTAAACGAATACGGCGTGTTGTTCAAAACGCCGCTGGCCGAGGAAACTGACCCCTTGCCGTCTTTGAGGCCGCCCTTCCAAATAGCGCTTGCTTTGCGTTGCATGTGAAGCTCCTTTTATGAAGTTTGATGGCTTAACCATTGTAGATGGAAGCGTCCGATGTGTCAGGGGATCGGCACTTGGCACTTAGCAATTGGCATCTAGCCTAGCACTGTTCGTGGTGCCGCCCAGGAACCTGCCGGGCCAAATGCTGAGTGCTAAGTGCCAACTGCTGCTTTTCTAGTAGAAATCCGAACAGCTCAAATAAAACCCGCAGCGTGGACAGCTCAGCTTGCAGCGGTGTTCTTTCAATTGCGCCGAGCAGTTGGGGCAAAAGCTGGAGGCGCCCGGAGCCGAGCGCTGGAGCGTTTCGGGCAAGGCGTTGGACGAGGGTGTCACCGGAGGCCGGGGCTCATTCATGACGGAAAACCTACCACCGCGAGCGTGCAGGCGCAATGACAATTCCGATTATGCGCGTTGCGATCATAGAGCCTGAATTCCATAGTGGAATGGCCATTCTCGATGGTGGGTCAGTTTCACGGTTGAGGGCACTCAGACTTTGCGCTCTTAGCGGCGGTTCTTTGCGATCTTTGCGGTAAGAAAGCGGTTAACCGCAAAAGCCGCCAAGGATTCGCAAAGCCCGCGAAGCATCGCAAGCCAAACTGACCCGCTACCCGATTCTCCAGCCTGTTTGCGACTTCGCAACATTGGTTTAAAATCCCACTGGGAGCAACGGGCCAATGTTCTTCGAACAGTTTTACCTGGGTTGCCTGGCGCACGCCTCGTACATGCTGGCGTCCGAAGGCGAGGCGGTGGTGGTCGATCCCCAACGCGATGTGGATATCTACCTCAACGCGGCCGAAGAACATCAGGTAAAGATTCGCCACATCTTCGAGACTCATCTCCATGCTGACTTTGTTTCCGGACACAAGGAACTGGCCGCTCGCACCGGCGCGACTATCTATATGGGCGCCCAGTCGGGTGCGGCATTTCCCCATGTCGGCGTGCATAATGGCTTCGAGTTGAAGGTTGGCAAAGCGCGAATCTCTGTGCTGGAAACTCCGGGGCACACGCCGGAAAGTGTTTGCCTGGTAATCACAGATGAAGAGAAATCTTCCAAACCCTGGGCTGTGCTGACCGGAGACACGCTCTTTCTCGGCGATGTCGGACGTCCCGATCTCTCGAAAACCCACACGCCGAAGCAACTGGCGGCCCTGCTCTATGACAGCTTGCACAACCAGCTGCTGAAATTGTCGGATGATGTGCTGGTCTATCCCGCCCACGGCGCAGGTTCACTCTGCGGACGTAACATGCGCGCCGAGCGTTCATCCACCATAGGCACCGAACGGCTGGCCAACTACGCGCTACAAATCAACACCAGAGAAGATTTCGTCAGCCAACTGACCCAGAATCTGCCAACGCGCCCGGATTACTTCCTTCAGGATGCGGAGATCAATCGCGCTGGCGCCGCTTCCCTCTCCGAGCTTCCGGCCCTGGCGCCAATTTCAGCGACTAACTTGAAAGCTCTCCTCGACGACGGAGTCATCGCCCTCGATGTCCGCCCCGGCGACCAGTTCGCCGAGGCCCATGTGCCCGGCTCCATCAATATCGCGCTCTCCGGGCAGTTCGCTTCCTGGGCAGGAACGGTGCTGGGACTGTCGGCGCGACCGGTGTTGATCGCAGAGTCGCCGGAGCAGTTGTCGGAAGCCCGCTTGCGCCTGGCTCGGGTAGGAATCGAAGATGCCCGCGGATTTCTGAAAGACGGAATCGCCGGCTGGAAGCAGGCTGGACTACCGTTGGCCGAGACGCCGCAGATTTCGGTGCAGGATCTTCAGCGGCGTTTGCAGGCGGATCGGTCGGCGGTGCTCGACGTTCGCCGCGAGCCGGAATGGCAAGGTGGGCACATCGAAGAAGCAGCCTGGTGGCCGCTCGACAACTTCAAAGTCGCCGCACCCGAGATCGATCGGGACGCGCCCGTCGCCGTTCACTGCAAGAGCGGCTACCGCAGCATGATCGCATGCAGCCTGCTGCAACGCGCCGGCTTCCGCAACGTCACCAACCTGGTCGGCGGATTCGACGCCTGGCTGCTGGCAGGATTGCCCGTCGAACGCGACAAGCCGGTGGTAGCGTAGGCTGCCGCAGCCTATGCTTACTGTCCCGTCCCCGCCAGATTCACCACTTGCGGGCTGCCGATGGCGCTGTCGCTCACCGTCACCGCGCCCTTGATGCTGCCGGTCTGGCTGGGTGTAAAGGTCACGCTGAATGCGCATTGCCCGCCGGCCGCCAGAGTGGCAGCGCAGGTGTTCGTGGCGAGCGCGAAATCGCCGCTGGCAGAAACAGCAATCTTGCTCAACGTCGTGCTCAAATTGTTCGTCAGCGTGACCGTTTGTGGCGCGCTGGTTGTGCCCACATTCTGCGCGGCAAACGTCAGGCTCACCGGCGAGAACGTCACCGGCAGAACCGCCGATCCGCTGACGTTCAGAATCTGCTGATTCACACTGGCGTTATCCGAGACGGTAATCGCTCCCTTGATGGTGCCCAGGTAAGTCGGCGTGAAGGTCACGCTCATGGTGCAGGCGCCATTCTTGGCCAACACTGTACCTCCCTTACAAGGAGTGGTTCCGCTGCCCGCAGCGGTATAGTTGCCGCTGCCCGCGATGGCGGAAAGCGTCACCGAACTCGCGCTGCTGTTCGTGACCGTCACAGTTTGAGCCGGACTGGCCGAGTTGAACGCCTGATTGGCAAAAGTCAGCGACGCCGGAGCAAATTTCAAGGGCGCAGTCGATCCTCCCGTGCCCGTACCTGAAAGCGTGACTTCCTGCTGTTTCACAATGGTGCTGTCGCTGATTGTGACCGCTCCGTTGATGCTGCCGTTCGCTGTGGGAGCGAAGGTCACCGACATGGTGCAACTCTTCCCGGCGGCAAGGCTCGTGCCACACGGAGAAGTCCCGCTGCCCACAGCCGCATAATTTCCGCTGGCAGCGAAGGTGAAGTTCAGCGTCGTCGCTTGGTTGTTGGTCACCGTCGCAGTCTTCGCGGCCGAGGTCGTGCCCACGGCTACATTGCCGAACGCCATCGTGGCCGGGGACAAGGTAAGCGGCGTCACTCCCGTTCCGCTTAGAGAGATGACCTGCGGCGAATTCGACGCTGCGTCCGTCACTGTAACCGCACCGGAGATGGCGCCAACGTCAGTTGGCGAGAACGTCACCTTGACGGTGCAACTGGCTCCCGCGCCGAGGGAGCCGTTGCAAGTGTTGACCTCAGCAAAGTTGCCACTGCCCGAGATAGAAACGCTTGCAGTCGCGCTGCCCGTGTTCGTCAGCATCACGCTCTTGGCAGTGCTGGTCGTGGCTACCGCCTGGCTGGCAAACGTCAAACTCGCGGGAGCAGCCGTAATGGCGACCCCTGGCTGATAAACAAAAAATGGCATCGCGGCAGACACCGAACATACCGAGCCGCTGGGAAAGTTCTGAACGAAAATCTGGAACGCAGTGGGCGAGGCAATATCAGCCGCAGTGATCGTCACTTGCAGCGTGGTCGAGTTCACGAATGTCGAACTACGGAAAGTATTGTTCACCCAGACTTGTGTGCCCGAGGTAAATCCGGTTCCAGTGATCGTCAAAGTAAGGTTCGCACCGCCCGCGGCAGCCGACGGCGGCGAGAGGCTGATCATCGAAATCGGAGTGTCGGTGGTATTGTAGTTGGCAAATACCAGCACTTCGTCGGTCACGGTGAGATTCTGCGGACTGATCAAGCCGGTCAGATCATACGACCATCCCGCGAAGGTCCACCCCGTCGCCGGAGTCTGATCGAAGGTAAGCACTTGACCAGTCGGATAGAAGCCATCGCCCGAGGGCGATCCCGGAGTAATCGTGGCTGAGGCAGCGCCGCAGGGCAAGCTGAACTGCCAATTGTCCGCCGGAGCAAACTCTGGAGTCACCGTAGCGATGTAACTGGTGCTGCCGGCTGGCAAAATGATGGGGTGCGATTGCGCCCCTCCATCGCTCCAACTGTCGAAAGCAAATCGGCTGTTGATGCTGAATGGATATTCCAACGAATCGACATTCAGCGTGTGCTGGCTGCCCACGCTCCAGGTGGAATCATAGAACGAAGAAAAGTTCTTGGGCGTGTACCAGAACCCACCATCAACGTACGCGTATTCATTGGAGCTGAAAGTTTCCGGGGTGAGGTCGACGGTATAAACCGGTGTGTTGGAAAAGTACACCGTCGTATTGACCGGGTCGCCGCTGTCGGGCACGTAAAAAGTCTTGGGATTCGCGCTCAGGCCCGCCGGTAGCCAGAAGGGGCCGTTGTTGAAATCGTAAAAATTCCAGCCACTGGTTGCGGTGGCCGTCATGGTGACCTGCTGCCGGGCGATGAAGTACACACCTGAAACTCCCGGATAGCTCTGCGGCTGCGGCGACGGCACTACACTTCCCGTATTCGCCGGATAGACAGTCGTCGTATACGGAACCAGCTGGATAAAATTCGCCGTGTACGTGGCCACTTGCGGAGAAGTGGCGGGGAAAGGAACATCGCCATTCCCCGGCGTCACAGTGATGCTGTGGTCTTGAGTGGTGCTGTCGTTCCAACGCCCATAGGTGTAATAGAAAGTTGCCGACGTCGTGCTGCCCTGGATGAAGCCGGTCAAGGTCTGGACGTTGGTTGGCACCGCGAGCGTGTGCGTCGAGTTGAGCGCCCAAGTGTAAACCTGCGGTGTGGTGACAGCGACTCCATCCACCGTCACCTGTAGTCCCGGCGGATTCGACGTTACCGTAATCTGCGTCGGTGGCGGGCCATACAAGCGTTCGATACCCTCTTTATCGCCCGCAGAATAGTCGACGGTTTGCGGGACCGGAATTCCGTCAAAGCTACCCAGCGGCATCCCGGCCGGAATCGTCTCGATCCCCGGCCCACCGTTACGAATGAAAGAAAAAGCCGGATACTGCATCAGCGACGCGTAGTCATACAGCGTCATGTTCTGCACGTCGTCTTGAATGATGTCGAAATTGAAACGCGATCCTTTAATAATGTTCTGGTAATTCACGGTCACATAGGTATCGCGGTCGGACCGTGACTGCTCATGCCAAAGGCCAATCACGTGCCCAATCTCATGCAGAATGGTGCCTTCGGCACACAGAAACGAACCCGTCATCGGCTGCGCGGGAACGGCCTCATACCCTTCTGACGCCTCACAGCTCCCGCTGTAGTCGTTACCACTCAAATCGATATCGACATAATTCGGGCTTTGCGGATTCTGCGGGTTCCACTGCACCCACTGGATCACGCCGGAGAAATCGGCATTGGACTGCGCAATGGCGGCATTGATGGTCGGCGTCGCCTGGGGATCAGAGTTCGCATCGATGATGTAATACACGGTGGCCACGCCGCCGACTTTGGGCCACAGATACTGCGAATAGGCGATGGTCATCGATTCGCCGCCTGCTTGCCCCATCCCGGCCGAAACCGCAGCTTGACTCATCATGGGGGTGACGCGGTCAAGAATCATGTCTCCCTGATAAATCGCCTTCCCGTTGACCAGGGAATAATTGATCGGTCGTCCGCGCCAGATGCCACTCTGAACTGCTGAACTCCGGGAAGACGGCTGGGCCAGCATAAAAGCCGGAAGCAACAACAGAACGGCAAGTGAGCAAGCTACAGGCTTGGACACAGAACCTCCAGGGAGTCAGCGCGTCTGGGAACACGGCTGCGAAATACGGGGGATAGAAAGAGTGTGGCGGGGGATCAGTCCGATGTCAAGCTGCAAAAAGTTGCGGTAGTGGGTCAGTTTGGTTTGCAATGCTTCGCGGGCTTTGCGAATCCTTGGCGGCCTTTGCGGTTAACCGCTTTCTTACCGCAAAGATCGCAAAGAACCGCTGAGGACGCAAAGTCTGAGTAGCCCTCAACCGTGAAACTGACCCACTACCAAGTTGCATGTCATGCCGATGAGATTGCGGGGTTTCGCAGGGGGATTGAGGCTATGCTAACCTGTGACTGACACTCCTCAGCCGGGATGGCGGAACTGGCAGACGCAGCGGACTCAAAATCCGCCGGACTTCGGTCCTTGGGGGTTCAAGTCCCCCTCCCGGCACCAGCCTCATGGCGAATTTCACAGGCTGAGTTCCAACTCTCATCGAATTTTCCTCACCACCCTATCATTTTGCCGCCGAACTGGAGCGCTGTCTTAGCCAATAGATTAGCTGCATCCATTTCGACAATAATACATACCAACATGAGCGCAAGGCCTGACCTGTGATCGACCCCACGGCACCGGAGGATTCTTTCGATACCTGGCTTGACCGGCACGTTGATTTGGCCGCCCTGGTATTCCTGCTGCTAGGGTTTGTATTGCGCCTCGGGGCGGCATGCGGGACGTTTCTCAATCCCGACGAGGCGCTTCACTTCTTCATCGCCAACCAGGCCTCGTGGGTGCTCGCATACAAAGCCAGCCTGACCATGGCGCATCCGCCACTGCTGATATTTCTGTTGTACGCGTGGCGCAACGTCGGAACTTCGGAGCTCGTTCTTCGCCTGCCTTTTGTTCTTGCCGGCACTGGGTTCTGTTGGGTTTTTTTCAAGTGGATGAAGCATCTGTTCGGAAAACCGGTCGCTTTGACGGGACTGATATTCGTGAGCCTGCTGCCGCCGCTGGTACTGCTTTGCGCCGAGGTGCGTCAGTACGAACTGCTGCTGTTGTTCGCCATCAGCGCAGCCTACTTCTTGGAAAAATCCCTGCCCGTAAATTCCGCCGGCTTCATGCTGCTCTCCTCAGCATTTACCTGCCTGAGCATGCTGGCCCACTATTCGGGCTTCCTGTTCGCGGCTGTCATCGGCATTTACTCACTCTGGCGCATGGTTGACCGCGGGACGACCGCCAAAGTTTGGATGGCATGGGTTGCAAGTCAAACGGCCGCGCTCGCGCTTGCGAGCTTTCTCTATGCAAGCCACATTTCCCGGGTCAAAGGTACGAGCATGGCGGAGCAGGCTTTCGATAGCTGGCTTAGCCGATCGTATTTTCATTCCGGCCAGGGAAGCCCGCTTGTTTTCGTGGTGACGCGAAGTTTCAGCGTGTTCCAGTATCTCTTTGGACAGTTTGCAGTCGGAGATCTTGCCGCCCTGCTGTTCCTCGCGGGAATAGTATTTCTGCTGCGCAAAAAGGTCTCGCTGCCGAATTCCGGGCCCACTGGCCTTCCGTTGGCGACCCTTCTGATTCTTCCCTTCGCCATTACTTGTGCGCTGGCCCTTCTCGATGTGTATCCCTACGGCGGTACGCGGCATTCAGCTTTCCTGTCTATTTTCGCGATTTCTGGAATCAGCCTGGGCCTGGCCGGAATTGCCCGAGAGAAAATGCTGCCGGGCGTCATAGCTGCCGCCGGAATCGTGCTGCTCTGTTTCGCGTTTCCATCGCGCTACCCGTACATTTCCCGGGACGATCAGAAACCAGAGCGCATGCAGCAGGCAGTCCGGTTTGTGCAAGAGCAGATACCGCCTTCTGCCCCACTCTTCGTGGACTACGAGAGCGGCATCTTGCTCGGCCATTACCTGTGCGAGCAAAAGCAGGCCGTGGACGACGGTTCGATCCCAGGTTTCTTCGTCTTCAGTTGCGGTGGTCACCGGATTGTTTCCACGATGCAGGATTTCTGGGGCTTTACTCCTCACATGTTCCTTCGGCAATGGAGTGACCTGGTGCGCAATGGCAACTTCCATATCGGCGAAACGGTTTGGGTGGGCCAAGCAGGATGGATTGTGAATCTCGATGACTCGCTGAGAAAAGAGTTTCCCGAGTTCCGCAGTTTACAGACTCACGCTTTCGGAAAGAACATCAAGTTCTTCACCATCACGGTAGGTCAAGCCATGCCGTCACTCACCGCCAGGCGTAGCCGCAGATTCTCCTATCCGAATCCGCACACTTAACCTGCGCGGCGGGGTAGGCGTTCCCGGACAGCCGCGTGCAGGCGCCGGTTTTGCTTTCGCATTAGGAACCGGTCCCGTCGTGGGATGTTGTAGACACGCATGGAGAGCTCCACCACCATCCGATCCAAGGCAAGGAGGATGTCCAGCACTTGGTTGCGGTCGCTCTCGCTAGTGAGTTGATTGGGCAATTCGCACCACTTGGCCTCGTCATGCTGTGTCATTCGGTTCACGCAGCTAACTCTCACACTGTGATAGCAAATTGGGCGCGCAAATGGAAATTGAAACAATTTATCGAAGCCATAAACAAGGATGGGTTCATAGGTGCATGGATGTCCGCAGCTCTGCGCTCATACTGCTCACCCCAGATTTCCGTGTTGTCCATTGGGGTCACGGTATGGTAGGTCGGATGCTGCGGGCAACTCAATGAAAAGCCTAGCAGTCGGCAGCGTAACGAAGGGTGTTAACGAAACCAAACCGCTCCTTTCTCCGCCGCTCCCGCCGCTTTGCCGGTTGCCACCCCGAGCCTCTAATATTTCCGTTGACATCCGTTCACCGGCAAGGCAGTCTGTTTAGCGTTTGTTTTCATGCGGCAGCGGGCCTCATTGGGAGGAAGTGGATGGGAATTTTCTTTGCGTCGCATCAACCCGTGGTACCTGAGATCAATAGCGCAATCCGGGTCGCGTTGCAGGTGGACCCGGCCACCGTCTCGAATGTCGAGCAGGAAGCGGCGCAGAGAACCTTAGGGCTGATTCGGGCGACCGCGCCGCAATTTAGTCCCTTACGGTTCTTCGGGGCGGTGCTGATCGCCGGTGCCCTGCTCTGGGGAGGTATATGGACAGCGCAACACAATCTGCCCGACATTTCCAAGGACTTGATGAACTCTTTCGTTGGCTTTAGCGGACTTGTTCTGGGTCTCCTCGGTGGCGAGGCACAAAAATTCTCTTCCGCATAACCAGGAGGCTGTTCCGCAATCAAACTGTAGATCCAGGGATTGAACCCATTCTCGTCTCCCAGGTTCCATTCTCAATTCCACAAACCAATAGGACTAAAGAAGAAACGATCTAGGCTGATGGAAATCTACAAGCCGGGCACGGAGAGACGATGTCAAGCGGCATAGTGATACCGGAATCAGGGGAAATCGAGATCCCCAGCTTTCGGGTCTTGGGCGTGCGCATGAACCCGTTGCAGATTCCCGACATCCTCCGCATCCTCGACCACTGGATTCAGGAGCGCAGGGGTGTCCACATTGTCGTCCAGACCGGCATGCACGGCGCCTCGGAGGCGATCAAAGACCTCAAACTTAGGGAGATGATCAACGCTGCGTCCTTGAATAATATGGACGGCACACCCATGAAATGGCTGGCGCGCTTGCACGGTTTTAAGTACGCGAAGCGCCGCGCCTACGGGCCTGAGGTGATGGGTACATTGCTCCGCGAGACCGGTCCGAAGTACAAGCACTTTTTCTACGGAAACCGTGTGTCAGAGGAGTTGGCTGAGATTTGCGCGAAAAAATATGGGACTCGCGTGGTGGGCGTTTATCCCCTGCCCATCTGGCCGTTACCCGAAGCGGAAAAAGTGAAGATTGCGCAGGCCATCGAGTCGGTCTCACCCGATATTGTATGGGTGGGTCTGGGCGCGCCCAGACAAGAAGGATGGATGTACGATTTCAAGAATAGGCTGACCGTGCCGGTTCTCATCGGAGTAGGGGCGGCATTTGATTTCCATGCCGGCAAGCTAAAGCAGGCGCCGGTCTGGATCCAGGAGAACGGATTGGAATGGTTTTACCGGTTGGTGCATGAGCCGAAGCGATTGTGGCGGCGCTACCTGGTAAGAGCTCCCATATTCGCGTGGAATGTCGGATTGGAGTTGGCCGGCCTGAAGAAATTCGACTGACGCGAATTTTCTCCGGCAGCGCCGAAACCGCGGCGTATCTGCTGTTAACCAAGACGAGGAGACAGGAGACGAGGTGTCCGTGATTCAGCGTGATGACACAATTCTGATCACCGGCGGTTCCGGCCTTGCAGGTATCAATCTAAGGGAATATTTACAATCGCACGGCTTTACCAGAATTTTGGCGCCCACTTCGGCGGAATGCGATCTGACCGACCGGCAAGTGGCGCGGGAGTATTTCGAGCGCAACCGGCCCAGTTACGTTTTCCATATGGCCGGATTTGTCCGCGGCATTATGGGCAATATGCGAAACCAAGGTGAAGCCTACTTCAAGAATACCCTCATCAATACGCATGTCATCGATGCCTGCCATACCGCCGGCGTCAACAAGGTTGTTGCCATGGGTACCGCCGCCATGTATCCCGAACCCGAACCCGGAGTTCCTCTGGTAGAAGGGGACGTTTGGAAAGGACCACCCCACGCTTCGGAATATGGCTATGCTCAAAGCAAGCGCGGTATGCTGGCTCAGTTGCAAACCTATGAGAGCAGCTATGGCATGCCTTATGCCTTTGCGTTCTGTACCAACCTTTATGGTCCGCATGACCGTTTCAACACCGAAACTGGGCACGTCATTCCCTCGCTGGTGAAGAAATTCCATGATGCCAGGCAGGCGAAAACGGCGGTAACGGTCTGGGGCGACGGTTCGGCGCACCGCGATTTCCTCTACGTCAAGGATTGTTCGCGCGCGCTTCACCTCATCATGGATAACGTTACGGGCCCCGTCAATCTGGCTTCAGGAACGACACGAAAGATCCGCGATGTAGTGAATATTCTTGCCGCCCACACCGGGATGACAGAACAAATCGTCTGGGACACCAGCAAACCCAGCGGCTATATCTTCCGGACCTATGACGTAAGCCGCTTACGGACAGCGGGGTTTACCTGCCACTACACGCTCGAACAGGCCCTGCATGAAACTTACGATTGGTATGCCGGCCATCACGACGCCGTGCGAAATTGAAAATACCTAGCCCCGAAGCGGATGAAAACAAATCCCTTAGTTGACCTCTAGAGACTTTCGATAGGGTTGACAAGAAGTGCGATCCGGCTAGAATAGGCCGTGGGATGTTCGGTCGTTTGTGCGGCCGGCGTTATGCATCCTTCTATCTGTACACTTCACTTCTCCCCGACGCGAACTGGCGGTAGGTCGTCCGTCTGCGGAGTCAGAGTAAAGGCGTCGCTTGAAATCGAGCGACAGCGTACGGATCTTCGAGCCCTTTCGGTGTATTTCCCCCTCCGGGATGCTCGGAACGCCAAAAGTTGAATTCCGGTTAAGGTGTAGCACTCTGCACGCAGTTTTCATCAACCAAGCTAGGGAGAATATAGGCAATGAACGAGAAGAATGAAATTGTAGTGGTGGCAGGAGCGGACGGCTTTATTGGTGGCTCTTTGGTGGCAGACCTTCGCCGTCAGGGGTACACGCGCGTTCGGGCGGTGGGTGCAAAGCCGTTGGAACGCTGGTATCAGCATTTCCCCGATGTCGAGAATGTGGTGCTTGACCTGAAAGATCGCCAGAATTGCGAGACCGCCTCGCGGGGCGCCTATCAGGTTTTCATGCTGGCCGCGGACATGGGTGGGATGGGATTCATCGAGACCCACCGGGCGGAATGCATGCTTTCGGTGCTCATCAGTACACATATGCTGATGGCCGCGCAAAAACTGAATGTTCAGAAATATTTCTACTCCTCCTCGGCCTGCGTCTATAACGCTCACAAGCAGGAAGATTTCGATTGTCCCGGCCTGAAGGAAGAAGACGCCTATCCCGCGATGGCGGAAGACGGCTATGGTTGGGAAAAACTCTTTAGTGAGCGTATGTGCCGCCACTTCCGCGAGGATTACGGCCTGCGCACGCGTGTGGCCCGTTACCACAACGTCTACGGTCCGAACGGGACCTGGTTCGGCGGCCGCGAAAAAGCGCCGGCAGCCATTTGCCGCAAAGTGATTGAAGCTAAGCTGAAAGGCCACACCGAGATTCCCATCTGGGGCGACGGCAATCAAACCCGTAGTTTTATGTACATTGACGATTGCATGAAGGGCACGCAGATGATCATGAACTCGGAGATTATCGATCCCATCAATCTCGGCTCTGCCGAGATGGTGA
The DNA here is from genome assembly GCA_049591935.1 of Terriglobales bacterium. GTDB lineage: Bacteria > Acidobacteriota > Terriglobia > Terriglobales > Acidobacteriaceae > JABCZH01. Next base: position 68,121 of record JBAWFN010000022.1, read on the forward strand.
CCATCAACCAGTTGATCGACATCGCGGAAGACATCGCCGGCAAGAAATTCAAACGCGTGTACGATCTCACCGCGCCCAAGGGTGTGAACGGCCGCAACAGCGACAACACCATGATTAAGAAGCTTCTGCATTGGGAGCCGAGTATCTCGTTGCGGGAAGGCCTCGAGAAGACCTACCGCTGGATCTACGACCAGTACGTGGCACGGGAAAAGGGTGTGCAAGTGCTGGCCTGATCCACCACTCCATTGCGTTTTGACAGGCCCGGTATGCCTCTGGCTGCCGGGCTTTTTTCTACAGTAAGAAGATCCGTCTTCCCCGCCTTATAGGTGTGTGATCTCAGAGTACGGGTCCAGGATGCCATCCCGGCGGACCAAGTAGCTTCCCGACGCAATCGAGTTGTCCGACGGAGACACCAGGCGGTTCACCACCTGGCCGATAAGGGCCGGATCGGCGTATGACGAGAAGTCAAAACCGGCCGGCCGCCGGCGGCGAAGACCGCTGGTGACTAATTGAAATGTGGGAATCAGTTGGTAAACACGAAGATTCTCGACCGGGTTTTCCGCTGCAACCGCACGCAGCATCGCATGCAGACCCGCTTTTGAGGCCGCATAGGCAGCCCTGCCGGTTGCCGGCAGAATGGCGACGTCCGACGATAGGTTGACGATGATGCCTGGAGAATTCGCAATCAGCTTTGGCAGCAAGCGTGACACAAGGATGCAGTGGCCGATGCAATTGGTCGCGATAACCTGTTGCCACTCTTGAGCAGAAGTAGTCGACGCTGAATGTCGTTCATTCGCGCCATAATCTACCGCACACAAGATCAACGCCCGAATGGCCATTGCTTCCAGCGATGAAGCGCATTTTCCCACCTCCGCAGCATGTGACAGGTCCAACCTCCTCCAAGCCAGACGGCCGGACTCTGCGGATCGCGCGGGATCAGCCAGTTCCTCGGGCTGCGATCGAGAGACACCCAGAACATGCTGCCCGCTGCGGGCAAGCGCCAGCAGAATCGCCTTTCCGATCCCCTGCGATGCGCCAGTCACCAGGATTCTGGCCGTTGGGTCAGCAGGCGCCATTGAGTTCTCCACCATCCTGCTGCGGAAAAACCACAACCGCTTTGACCCATTTTGTGGTGTGACGAGTCTCGGTTGCCAGCATCTGCTTCACTGCGCCGGGAAGCTCTTCTAATGTAAGCCGACGATGCGGAACGTCGGCTATTGAAATGACCCTGCGGGATAGCAAATCGATGGCGTGAAGAATGTGGCGCTCGGCTGTACCACGGTGACCGACAAGATAAGTGGTCTTGCCGGTAGAGCGATCTACGAAAGCTGCCGGCGGCGAGCTGCGAACGCCGCAAATGTTGTTCCATCGAATCGCATCCAGGTTGACACCGCCCAGGCGGCCTTCCCTATGTTCCGCGGGAAAGCCAGCCATAAGGTCGATGGTCGCACCCTCCGGCGCCACATCCATTAGTAATCGCAGACCCTCGGTAGCGCATTCGCGTGAGCAGCAGAGGATGGCGGCTTTCGGCCCAAGGCCACTCGAACCTTCACCAATGACGTTGGTCAGATCAGCGCTGCAACAGATACGGACATTCGCTGGCCAGCGGGTCGAGTCTCGAAGCCATCGCGCGTGTTCCTCCGACTGTGACACTACAATCGCATACGATCCCGTCAACGTTGTCCATAATTTGGCCGCCAGAATGCCTACGGTCCCGGATCCGCGTATCAGGAGCGGCGTCGTGCCGCAGTGCTCTCGAAGTAGCTCCAGGCTGTACAGCACGGATGCAAGCGGTTCGGCAAGGGCCAGCTCGGCATCTTCAAGCAGACACTCTTTGGGACATGAAACCAAAAGCCTCCCATCCAGGGCGTCGGCAGCATCTATCCAAAACAGCCCGCGAAAAACACCATCCCGACTGTGACCAATGACAATCTCAGGGCGCTTGTGATGGACCGGGTTGATGATCACCCGCTCGCCTTTTGAAACACCGCATTGTTCTGGAGCGTACAGGACAACTCCCACTCCCTCGTGGCCGAGTATTTCCGCGCGACCAGGCCGAGTCCCGGAGAGTATGGCAAGGTCTGTGCCACAGACCGCGGCTGACAACATCTTAATGATGATTGCGGAATCACTGATCTGTTCAGGAGTTTGCAGTTTAACCGCGAGACTGCTCTGATTGGGCAGGCGCCACACGACCGAATGTTGCGGCACCTCAGGCATCCTGGACCTCTGCTCTTTCCCTTGCCCAGGATCGGATGAATGCCTCCTCGACATCGGGTCCGCTAATCTCGAGGATGAACCTCGCGTCCCTTGCACAGAGGACGGCCACCCTACGCTGTGTACCGCGATTGCTTCCGGCCTCCGCTTGACCAGGATCGGATAAAGGCAAGCGCTTCCTCCAACCTGGGCTCGCTGATCTCGTCGATGAACATCGCTTCGCCAATTCCACAGAGGATGGGCATTCTCAGCTGTCCACCGCGATGCTTCCTGGCGTCATGGATACCTCGCAAGAGCATATCCATGGTCAATCCCTCCCGGGTGATGGGCAGGCCCAAAGCATGCTGGGTAGCCAGGATGTGCTCCGCATCCTCGATATCAAGAAGACCCGATACCAAGGCAAATGCGGTTGATATGGCCATATCAAGAGCAACCGCTTCTCCGTGCTCAAGGTCGCTCAACTCAAACTCGAAGATAGGACTGAAAGTGTGCCCGTAATCCGGACGGCGTTCCAGCGTCCGCTCGTGAAGGTTGGGAGAAAATTCCAAAAGCATGGCGCGAATCGATCTGCGAATGAGCTCCGTCCCTTGCTCACATTGCAGCTTCGTACGGACCAGGCAGGACGCATGTTCTTCGATCAGCTCGAATAGCTGACGATCTGCCACCAAACCGATCTTGAGAGCTTCGGCCAAACCATTCCGTATTTGGCGATCCGATATTGTAGACAGAAAGCAGGGATCGACCACCACCGCATAGGGAGCCGAAAACGTGCCCAGCCGGCTCTTGCTCTGGCGGAAGTTAATTCCAGTCTTGACGCCAACACCCGTATCGATCTGAGCCACCAGCGTGGTCGGAAGCCGCATGTACGGGATACCGCGTCTATATACACTCGCAGCGAAGCCGACGATATCCAGAGCGACTCCACCACCTGCCACCACCACCAGATCCTCCCGTCTACGGACTCCCACCCTCTCGAACGACGACACCATCTCCATAAGCGTGAACAGGTCCTTCTGCTTCTCGGACGCTTGCAGCACCACCGTCTCCACGTGCCGGTGCGGCGCGGCCAGCAACTGCCGAAGTTCGTCACCGTGGATTTCATCGACCGGCGCATCGGCAACCAGAATAATTCGGTCGAAAGGCTCCAAAAGGTATTTAGGAAACTCCTGGTTCTGGAAGATATTTGGCACTACCTCAATGCCATACTCAATGGCATTCTGTCGCGAGACTCGATACGGAGGCTGCGGCGTCAAAGTCTCGCGACGATGAATCATGGGCGATTCGCGTGCCATATACGCTGCGCCGAACAGACCAGCATCATCGGAAGCTGGGCCCAAAACCACGCGCTCGGCCCAAAAAGATTCGCCATCGGAGCTCAATGGATAAAACTCAAATTCCTTCAGGTTTTCCAGAACAGACGAGAGGTAGAAGTCACCAAGCAAGAAACACACGCCACCGGTCAGGATCAGCTTGTCGATCTCAGGGTCCAGCATAAAATGCCACTTGATCGCCTCCGCAATGGGTACAGTAACTGCCTTGAGTATCTTCTTCGACAGAACGTCGCCATTTGCCAAACCGTCGGCGAACACGTCCAGGAATACATCCGGCCCCTGGCTCCCGTGATTCAGGTCCGATGTGCGAAATTCCTGGGGGAAGAGTTCACTGGCCCGGCTGAGCACGGCTTGGATGCCACGGCCTGACGCAAACGCATTCACATGATCCACACCGCCGCAATCGCACTTCAAAGACAAGGAATGCCCTTCCAGCGAGAAGGCAACGCGGTGATGGCCGATCTCGCCCTGAGTACCGAGCACAGGATCGACGGGCACATGCGGAACCGAGCAGTGCAAAACTCGTGACGCGATCCCAGTGCTAACCGTGAGGAGCGCAAGCCGCCGGGCGCTGCGGAAGCTTGCTAGCCGCGAATGTGCAATAAGAGAGGCCGTTACATCATTCACGATCGTAATACTGTCGTCAGGTAAATGCCGTCTTATCGCCCGATCTAAATCGAAGGAACTGGAGTCCTCTCCGAGAATTGGCCCGGATCCGAGGATCTTTCCGGTGTGCGCGTTCAGAGCGGCGCCCATCGAGATCGCAATCGCCGGGTGCCGTCCCGCCAGCACCGGCGAATGCCAAAACGATTTCACGGTTTCTGCAATGTGAGCGGCAATTTCGTCCAGGATGTCGGTGGCTGATCTGCCGGGCAGTGACCGGCAGTTTACGGACGGAATCCGCTGCCGACCTGTCAGTCGTCCCTCGCGGGTCAGAAGCGCGCTCCGCAACGACGTTCCGCCTATGTCAAAGGTGATTACCTCATCGCCATTTCCCAGAGCCACCGGAAATTCATTCATAACAATGCTCTTCCCCGTGCCAACCTCGTCTATCTTATGAGGTCCCATACAAGTCACAGTCTTCCCCGGAACGATTTCGGTTGGAGGGGTGGCAAATAGACGCTCCTTCTGCCCGTTCCTGCGGGGGCGGGAATTTTACCACACCTATGCGGCAGTTACGGCATGTAGATTGTCATCAGCGTAAATGCCGGTAAATGCGACCTTTAGGCCTTCCGAGGACCCGGTGCTCAATCTTTCGGATGCTCACTTCCTGATCCAGGGCCATCTTTTGGGAGCACCGGTAGGAGGTGCCAGGGAACGGGACTTGCGGCGCATGGCATAATCAGGCTGATGTTGCGCCCACCATCTGTGCGCGGTGGTCTCGGTCGGGCATTTACGACATTTGTGCCCGCAACCGTTGTCTATGTTTCGCTTGTGATGCCGCTCGGACCTGGGCGGGTCTTTGCCCAAAACCAAACTATGGCCTCCAGGCAACCACCCGGTATTCATCACAAGCTGCCGCTTACGAAGTTCTACGACGCCACCAAACCCTTGCCTGCTGGCAAGCCGGGCGAATTGATCCGCTCTGAGCCGGCTGACGAATACTACCTGTCCGGAGATTTTTCCGGCTTCCGCATTCTCTATCATTCACGTTCCGCCACCGGAGCGGACGTGGCGGCATCGGGCGTGGTTCTAATCCCCGCTGGAACGCCACTCCCGGGAGGCTGGCCGGTCATCGCCTGGGCGCACGGCTTTACCGGCGCGGCTCGGCAGTGTGCTCCGTCGCTCTTGAGAAACCTGTATTCCGGACCGTTTCTTTCCATGTACCTCAATCTCGGTTACGCCGTGGTTGCGACTGACTACACAGGATTGGGGACTGACTTCCGAAGCGCCGTGTTGGATGTGCCGTCGGATGCAACGGATGTGATCGAGTCGATTCCGGCTGCGCGTGCGGCGGTCCCACAGCTGGGGCCGAGATGGGTTGCCATGGGCTCATCCCTCGGAGGCAACGTCGTCGTTGGCGTCGCGGAAATGGAACGCGAGATCCGCGACTCCAAGTTTCTGGGCAGCATCGCGATTTCGGCGGTTGCCGATTGGAAGGACGCCTACGACTACCCGAAGAAAAGTTCGTCGGGCATGATTCCGTTCGTAGCTTACTCGGTCAAAACCGTATATCCGGAGTTCAACCTACGCGACATGCTGACGGAGAAGGGGATGCCTGCGTACCGGCAGATCGATGAAAGCTGCGGCAATGTGGACCATGGGGTGACGTTCGCAAGCGAGTTGCTGACGGAGAATTGGATGAAAAATGAGTTCGCTGAGAAATTTCTTAGCAGGAACATGCTCGGCCAGAAGCCCGCATACCGCCCGCTTCTGATGATCAGCGGAGAGCAGGTGCCGGAAGGATTGCCGGCGATGACCGAGCAGACAATCCATCGCATGTGCAAACAGGGAGACCGGGTTCAGATCGACAAATTGTCCGAACCTCAAGCCAGCATGGTCCTAGGGGACTCCGTCCGAGATCAAATGGCATGGATCGACGCACGCTTTGCGGGTCGGCCGGCCCCGGGCAATTGCCCGTAGTCCTGCTGGGAGGTCTCTACCCGCGGTCGCGCCGGGGATGGCTCCGTGCCCTCCTCGGAGCCCGGTTGCGGGTTCATACCTCGGGTAGGCAAAATTTGGGACGCAACTTTCGCGTCCTTTTGGGTTTAGTATTGTAGGAGCCGAAATGAAAACCCTTCGTCCCATCTCCGTGAACAGTCCGCTAAAGTCAATCTTGAAGCCCTTTGCCGTAGGCTTGGTTTGCTTGTGCGCCATGGTCGTCCCGTTGTGCGCGCAGGAGGGCGGCATGCCGGTTGGAAAACCGGAAGCAGGCATCCCTGCGGGCGGAAAATGGAAGGAATTCCAGTCTGAGGACAAAATGACCGCAGCCCAGAAGAATCGCTTTGAACTCGAAGCCGACACTCTCCTGCCGGATAGCGACGCCAAGGCCAAGATCCTCCTTTTCTGCGTGAATGGGAAGCTGTCTCTCGGCGATTTCCGTCCCAACCTGCGAATCGGTCCCCCGAACTGGGCAAGCTTTTGGGGAAGACCGCAAATGAGCGTCCGCGTCCGCGTAAACAATTCCAGCAGCCGTCATCACTGGAACTGGGTGAACGGAAGATTTCTCGCTATGGACAAAGACACCGTTCGCCAGTTGATCGGGGCCCAGATATTCAAAGTCGAGTTCGAGACCCCGAATGGCCGGCAGATCGCAGAATTCTCGCCCGCGGGCCTTGATCTAGCTTTGGTTAAGAAGGTCTGCAGTCTAAAACCGCAAAAGCCTTGACGGCGTTCCCAGATAGGGCGGGTGTCCACCCGCCCGGCGGAGCGAAGCTCCGCAAACCCCGCTAGTGGATCAGTTTCACGGTTGCGGGCTACTCAGACTTTGGGCAATTAGCGGCGGTTCTTTGCGATCTTTGCGGTAAGAAACCGGTTAACCGCAAAGGCCGCCAAGGATTCGCCAAGCCCGCGAAGCATTGCCAACCAAACTGACCCACTCCCCAAACCCCAGCTGACTAGCCGGCCACTCTGGGTTAGTCGACGTGTTCGCCTTCTTCGACGAACCCGAGTTCAGGCGGCGGGAGTTTGTCGCCGGGGCCAGCCCAGAATACATAAAGGGTGGGCAGCATCACTATGCTAATGAAGAGTTCCACAATCAACCCACCCACAATCACGATGGCAAAAGGCCGTTGCGAGTCGGATCCGATGTCGTGCGACATGGCGGCCGGCAGCAGCCCGAGTGTGGCCACCAGCATGGTCATCATGATGGGTCGAAGCCGCAGCAACGCGCCTTCCTTGGCGGCTTCACGCGGGTTCATGCCGCGGGTGCGAAGTTGATTGATGTACTCCACCATAATGACCCCGATTTCGACCGACACCCCGATCAAGGCCAGAAATCCCAAACCGGACGACACCGAGAAGTGCGTGCCAGTCAGTAGCAGACTAAACAGGCCTCCCAGCGGCGACAGGGCCACAACGGCGAGGATCAAACCGACCCACTTCCAGGAATCGAAGGCGGAGTACAGGATGAACGACATTAACAGCAACGTGAGGGGTACGATGATGGAGAGACGGCGGTTGGCACGTTGCTGGCTCTCGTACTCGCCCGTCCAATCCAGGTGATAGCCTTCGGGCAGTTGAACCTTGCGACGTACTTCCTCAATGGCCTGCCGCACGGTGCTGCCCAGATCGCGTCCGCGGACGCTGTACTTGATGGCGATGTAGCGGGAGTTTTCCTCCCGATAGATGGTGGAGGCGCCATCTTCAAGTTTGATGTCGCAGAGCTGGCCCAGTGACACCCGCTCGCCCGAAGGCGCCAGGATGCGGATGTTGGAAATATCTTCCACCGTCTTGCGAAACTGCGGCTGGTAGCGGACGGTCAGGTCGTAGCGCTGCTCCCCGATAAGAATCTGGCTCACCGCCTTGCCCCCGACTGCGGTTTCGACTGCATCCTGCACGTCGCTGACGTTGATTCCGAAACGGTCAGCGGCAGCGCGATTCACCACGAGATTCACGTTGGGCTGGCCGCGCACCTGAAAGGTACCGAGATCCGCGACTCCGGGAATCTTGCCCATGACGTTTTGCATCTCATCGGCTTTCTGCTCCAGCACCTTCAGATCCTTGCCGAATAGCTTGACCGCCAATTCCCCTTTGACGCCGCTGACGGCTTCTTCTACGTTGTCGGAAATTGGCTGAGAGAAGTTCCAGTCCACACCGGGAAACTTGCTCAGATCCTTGTCCATTTCGGCAATCAGTTCTTCTTTGGTGGCGAACTGAGAGCGCCACTTGGAGCGCGGCAGCAGATCGACAAAGAACTCAGTGTTGTAGAAGCCGCTGGCATCGCTGCCGTCATCGGGGCGCCCAACCTGGCTGACTACCTGCTTGACCTCGGGAAAGTTGGCGAGCACCAGCCGTACCTGTTTCGAGAGTGCAATGCTTGCCGAAGGTCCGGTGCTTGGAGCCAAGGTGCCGCGGACCCAGATGGCGCCTTCGTCCAGATGGGGCAAAAATTCCGAGCCCACCACGCCGCTGAAGAACAGGAAAAGCATGGCAGCCAACGCCGCGACGCCCATCCCCAACGTGACCTTCATGTGGTCAAAGCACCAGTCGAGCCGGCGGCCATACCGTTCCTGCAGCCAGCTGAACACCGGGTTGCGCCACTCTCTGATCTCGCCTTTGAACAGCAGAGTGCAGAGCACGGGTGCAATCAGGAGCGCGAACAGCAGCGCCCCGAACAGCGCAAAGGCCACAGTCCAGGCCATGGGCCGGAACAGGCGCCCTTCCACACGTTGTAGCGTAAAAATTGGGAGATACGAAACGATGATGATAATGCGCGCAAAAAATACCGGCTTCTGCACTTCGTGCGCGGCGGTGCCGATCATTTCCAAAAGTGTTTTCTTGCCCCGGCCAAACTCGCTGTGGCGCAGGATGTTTTCCACCATCACCACCGAGCCGTCTACCACCATGCCGAAGTCGAGCGCACCCAGGGAAAGCAAATTGGCGGGAATCTTGCTGAGATCCAGCAGGATGGCCGCAAACAACAACGAGAACGGAATGGTAATGGTGACGATCAGGGCACTGCGCACATTGCCCAGGAACAAAAAGAGAACGAGAGTGACCAGCAGCACGCCATCCGTCAAGTTTCGCAGCACCGTGTGGGTCGTGTAGTGCACCAGGTCGCTACGATCGAGGTGCGGGACGAACTTTACTCCTTTGGGTAACAAGCCATTATTCAGCTCGGCAACTTTCTGGTGCAGAGCTTCGAGCGTCGCGTCGGCCTCGGCGCCCTTGCGCAGCAGAACGATGCCTTCGACTACATCGTCACTGTTGAGGACAGTTCCATCCTCGTGGCGGATGGTCTTTCCGAGTTGTCCCAGCCTCACTTTGGGAGCCTGCACCACGACGCCCAAATCTCGCACCCGCACGGGTGTTCCATTCGCCACCTTCACCACGGTGGCGCCGACATCATCGGTGTTGGTCATTAATCCGACCGCCCGCACGTTCAGCGCCTGCTCCCCGCGTTCAATGAACCCTCCACCCGCGTTGAGATTGTTGTTCACCAACGCCTGCTCGACCTGGCCGAGTGCGAGGCCGTAAGAAACCAGCTTGCCGGGATCGAGCTGGACTTGGTATTCGCGCGTAGGCCCACCGAAGATGTTCACATCCACGACGTTGGGCACAGATTTCAACTGATTCAGCACATACCAGTCCTGCAGAGTCTTTAACTCCATGACGTCGTACTTGGGATTGGTGCTGGTCAGCGTGTAGAACATGATCTGCCCAGTCGGGCTGTAGTCAGGCCCAAGATCCGGGTTGACGTTGGCCGGCATGGCGGCTTGCGCCAAACGATCTAAGACCTCCTGCCGCGCCGTGAAAGTTGTAATGTCGTCGTCGTAAATGATGGTGACCACTGAAAGCCCGGCTAGCGATACCGACCGCAGATGCGTCTTGTGGGGCACACCGTTCAACTGCACTTCGAGCGGCACGGTGATCTGCTGCTCGACTTCTTCCGCCGCGTGGCCCGGCCATTGGGTGATGATCTGGGTGTAGGTGTCGGCTACGTCGGGATAAGCCTCGATCGGCAGGTTATGAAAGGACCAGATGCCCCAGATAAACAGGACGATGGCCACGCTGAGCACCAGAATGCGGTTGCGCAGCGCGAAGTCAATGAGGCCCCGAATCATTCCTTGCTCTCCGCCATGGCACTGGAAAATTCGAGGGCATTGGCTACTACTTCGTCGCCCGATTTCAGGGCGCCGTCCTGCAATTCCTGACCCTCGGCGGTCGCGCCGGTGCTGTGGACCTCAAGCTTGCGAAACTGGTTCTGACCCTCCCTGCGAAACACCCAGTCTTTATCCTGCAAGCGCATCATGGCCGTGGCGGGAATCACCAGGTGCGACTGCAACTTCCGTGAGCGGAAAATCGCAACTGCATACATATTGGGCCGCAGGGCGCCATCAGAATTCGCCAGAACAATACGCACTTTGGCGGAACGCAGGTTGGGGTCGAGCACCCGTGAGATATCAGCGACCGTGCCTTGGTAACGTTTGTCGGGATATGCGTTGAGGCTGATTTCGACGGGATCCCCAAGATTCACTTGGGCAAGATCGTTCTCGTACACGTCACACACCACCCAGACTTGTGAAAGATCCGCCACCGTGAACAGGTTCGGGCTGTTGTCGAGACTCTTGATTCCTTCGAATCCCGCGACGTTCTGCTCCACGATGGTTCCCGCAATCGGAGAGCGCAGTTCAATTACAGAGTCGGGATGGGCAGGGTCGCCGCCCAGCAGACGCACGCGATGCTCGGTGTTTTGCACATCCACTTTGGATTTGTCTTCGGTGTCCTGGGCCACTTCCAAGTCTTTCTGTGCGAGAGCACCGCGAGAGTAGAGCAGTTGGGCGCGATCCAGGGCCTTTTTCGAAAGGCGCTCGTCCGCCACGGCTTTTTGATAGTCAGAAAATGCGCCAGCCAAATCGGCGCTATAGATCGAGAGCAGAATCTGGCCTTTCACTACCGAGTCTCCGAGCCTCACCCGCAGATCGACGACGCGCCCCGAACCTTGCGAGGTCACGTGGATGGTGCGATTCACATCCGGAGTGACGCTGCCGTTGGCGGTCAGCACCGTGGGCAAATCGCGCGCTTCCACCTTGGCCAGCTTGAACAATTCCGGGTGGTCCACACTGTAGAGGTTGGGGTCGAGGGTAACTTCGGCTTTGGTCGGCGCGGCTTTGGTGTTGTCCGAGCACCCGACTACAAGTACCAGGAGGAACAGCAAGAGAAAGATCGCGGTGAAACGACGATGACTCGTCATGGGATCGCCTCCCGGCCGACTGCCTCATTCAATTGGGCCGCAGCCGTCAGGTAGGAACCGACCAGGTTGACGTAACTCAATTGAACAGTCCGATATTCGACTTGTGCGTTTAGAAAATCGAGCAACGAGGCGCCTCCGTTCTGATAGGCAAAACTGATGGTATCGCGCACCCGCACCGCTTGTTGCAGGTATTTCTGCTGGTAGGGCCGCAACAGCTTCAGATTGCTTTCGAGCGCGGCATAGCTGGTGTCAACGTCGCTGAGCACCGACGCTTCCGCAGCATCCCGCAATCTTTCATTGCGCGTGATATCCAACTGGGTGCGCAACTTCTCCCCCTGGTTGCGGTCGAAGATGCGCAGCGGAATATCTACGCTGATCCCGAGTGTATTTATGGCAAACGGGTTATTGGTGGAGGAATTGTGGGTATACCATGCACTTACGGTGGGATCGGTGGATCCGCTCGCCACCGCCAGCTTGTGATCGGCTTGGGCTTTGTCTACGGCTTCGACCGCCGCCTTCAGGTCCGGCCGGGTATCGATAGCAATCTTCCGGAACTCGTCCCGCGCCATGAGTTGGTCGCTAAAATCGTACGGCCCGCTTACGTCGAACTGTTCAATCGGCGAGCGATCATTCAGCAGCGTGAGTAACTGAATTTTCGCCGTGCGCAGATTCACTTCCGCGCTCTGCACGTCAGATTCGTACTGCACCCGCTGGAGTTCCAACCGGTCGAGATCGATTTGTGCGATGTCGCCGGCATTAAACCGGTTTCTGCTGATATCCAGCACATGGTCGTAGTAAACCAGGTTGTCTTTTGCCAACTGAAGCACCGCCTTGGCTTGCAGGGTTGAAACAAATGCGCTGCGCAAATCGAAGAGCAACGTTCTCTCCAAGTCGGCATGACTCGACTCGGCGATCAGGGTCCCCTTTTTCACGCTCTCCAGGCGTAACTGTCGCTTGTGCTGACGCTCGATCAGATAGCTGATCCCGGCCGACTCAAAGGTGCCCGCCAAGGGTCGCCAGACGCCTTGGTCAGGGGCGATTTGGGTCCCGTCGGCCGACAAACTCAGCGTCGGGTTTGGGCGCAGGTAAGCGGTGATCTCCTGCGCCTTCGATTCGTCGATATTCAACTCGTCGGCCAGCAGCGTCGGATTGTTCTGTTCAAACCGTTGGCGGACCTGTTCCCAGGTCAATACCTGCTGCGCGCCTGCGGTGGAAGACACGCAGAGCGCAAGAAATAGCGCGGTATAACGCCAAGGCATCATTTGCATCCCTTACTCCATCGTCGTGTGTCAGACTGAGCGCGGCGAGAGCCCGCGGAGCGAGCGCAAACAACAGAGAACCCACTTCTTGAAAAGGGGGATTTCGCCTGCCGATCACGCGAAGCCGTGCATCAACCGATAAGAGAGGGCGGTCCGCGCGAGTCGCGTTGGCCGTAAGTGAATAGTTCAGGAAAAATAAGCGGAGTGGGTGAGATTGGTGCGAAGGCTTCATTGCTGGGAGAGATCTGTGAGTCCGAAATAGACCGCGCGAAGAAAACGCCAGGATTGAAGAGCCAAGTGGCGGAAGCGTTGTTACTCAATTGCTTGACTGTACGCTTAATGGGACTGGACTCCTCCATCTCCGCCCGCATCGGGTGCAAATCATCACTGGCGGAGACTACAGGGAAGAGCAGCATGAGAACGCACATCAAGAGCAGAGAGGAACCAAGACGGCTATAGCCGCGCGAACACTTCACGCGGGCCGGCCCGTGCCGCCAGATCCAAATGGCCGGAAGCGCCAGTGTCAGCCAAACCAGGTTGAGCAACAGTTCCATGTGAAGAGTTGGAACGTCAACTATATCAAGAAAGCCCGGAGCGAAACACTCACCGCATGCCTTCGCTAAGAACGTAGCAAACATGTTCCGCGTAAGTCAATGAAATGGAGAGACTAGTCGTTACTATCGGCACTGAGACGCGGGATCGATTGCATCGCTGACGACTTCGATCTCACCACTGTGCCACTGTCTCGCGTTGGCGATGCAGATTCTTGGATTGATCCCTGAGATGCCGGAGATTGCAACGGTCGGGAACCGGGCGAGGTACTTCTGGGGAATGGCTTAGAATCGCGCTGGCGATCTCTTACCGGCCGTTGACTGGCGGCAGGAAGCGCTCGTCTTGCAGCGCTTTGGACTCGCGAGTTTCCAGTTCCGCCTGGCGCAGCTGGGTGGCTTGCTCGGGGCTGGTTCCGGGTTTGAGTTCGGTCTTCTCGCAGAAATATCGCCAGCCTGCCTGGCGCTCTTCCATGCTTTGGCCGCTCTCGTATTGCTTTGCCGTTGTTTCCGCGTTCTGCTTACCCTTGATCACAGCCGCCACGCCACCGGACTCATAGGTGCGGACGTTGTGACGGATTACCGCGTAGGAAGCTCGAAGTTCTTCGCTGTTCAAACAGTCTCCGGTCTACAGTGGGTTAGGGGAGAGACGGCAACGCGTGCCGGCCCCAGGTTCGAGTCGCCGACACGCTTGCGGTGAAAAAGTTACCGCTTAGAGCGGCCGGACGTTTTCCGCTTGCCAGCCTTTCGGCCCCTTGGTCACATCGAACTCCACGGTCTGGCCTTCCTGCAGGCTCTTGAAGCCGCCCGCCTGGATCGCCGAGAAATGGACAAATACATCCTCGCCAGTCTGACGGCTGATGAAGCCGTAGCCCTTGGCGTCGTTGAACCACTTTACTGTTCCTTGTTCTGCCATATTGTTAAGGGATGTTCCTTTCGATCAGTTTACGCTGAAAGGATTCGGAAGTACGAAGGGCAGGTCCTAGCTGGTTGGCAAGAAGTTGCTCTACAACCGACTCTAATCAAACGCATCTTTAGCATAGCAGAGAAGCTCCTGCATTAGCAAAATGCCCGGCGCAGCGGTAGTGGGTCAGTTTGCTTTGCAATGCTTCGCGGGCTTTGCGAATCCTTGGCGGCCTTTGCGGTTCACCACTTTCTCACCGCAAAGATCGCAAAGAACCGCCGCTAAGGGCGCAAAGTCTGAGTAGCCCTCAACCGTGAAACTGACCCACTACCGGCGCAGCTTGCTGCTCTGCCAGGTTTCAGCCGACTCCAAGTGCAGTTGACCGGCGGCCATGATCTCAGGTTTTTCACAGTTGACAGACTTGGCCGCTTGGCCCGACACTTGAACTGCCGCTTCCCGTCTAGGAGATTCACCATGGGGCGAGTTGTCTGCATAGCCCTGCTGGCGCTGGTCCTGCCGCTATGTGCCGTGGCCGACAGCAGTAATCAAGTCGACTTCGGCAATACTGGCGGCACTCTTACAGGATCAGACGCGGGCATGGTCTTGAGCGGTTCCACGCTAACTTCGGTCGTCAACTACGACGGCTTGGGAACCATCACCGGCAACAATTTAGGATCCTTGAGCTTCAGCACCGGTGCGTTGCTTAGCGGGAACCTGACCACCGGCGCAACCTTCGCTGGGGGCGGTTCCTTCCAGATTGCCACCAACGGAACCAACGGACTACCGGACGGTGTGATCTTTACCGGCAGCTTCAGCGGCGATGTTTCCTGGCAACGCTTCATCGTTGGCAACGGGGTCACGGAATACACGCTGACCGGACCGATCAGCGGAATTCTGGTCGAAGGCAACCAGAATATTGCGGTCGTCGGATTGACCGTACAGTTGACCGTCAGTGTTGGCAGTGGCTCTCACAACACCATTTCGATCATGATCGCCAGCGGCAATACCAACCTGACCCCAGTCCCCGAACCCGGTACGCTGGGCCTTCTAGGCTCAGGCTTGCTGGGGATCGCCGTTCTGGTTCGCCAAAGGTATAAGCCGCGTTAGCCAGAAAGATCACAGCTGGAGACCAGCGATCACCGCGCCTCTCCGCGTTGCAACCCTAGTAGTAATTCCCCTTGGTTACGACCGTTACCGGAAGCCCCCGAAGGTGCCATTGTTAGGCAGCTTCCGGGATGGCAAGCTGTGGACTCGGCGCGGAAGTCCCGAGCACGCGCCCGGGGGATTGAAAAATGAAAGAACTTCTTGGCAGGCTTTGGTCACAGGAGGAAGGTCAGGACATCGCCGAATATGCCGTGATGCTGGCGGTGATTCTGGTGATCGTCGTGGGCACAGTCCGGTTGATCGGCTCGAATTCCAACAATGTCTTTTCCAGCGTAGCCAGCTCCATCAGCGGCTAAAGGCGGGAGGGGTTGAGTCCGCTCACCGATCGTCCCCAAGGTGTACGCCGGGATGCCTCCCCATTGACCCCGGCAATACCACGCGAAATAATAGCCCAGCCTGGTGTCCGCAAATCACGAGTGGCCGTTTTCGCCCTCACGAGGGATCGCTATGAACGACTTCAACCGCAAGGTGGAAGAAGCCTCCGCGCGCCTCAACCAATCCGTCCACGAAGTGACCGCCAACTTCGAAAAAGAAGCCGCGGAACTGGTCGACTACCTGAACCAGGAAGTGGTTCCGGCCGTCCGCCAGCACTCCACCAAGGCCCTGCGTATTGCGGCCGAAAAGCTGGGCCGACTGGCCGATTACCTGGAGACTCATCCGGAGAAGAAGTGAGCCGCTCACTCGCCTGGTTCTGCGTCTGCGCTCTGGTCTGTTGCTCGTCTTCCCTGTTGACCGCTTGCGGCGGGTCCAAGGAAGCCAAAGTGAAGGTGCCGCCTCCACCCGCCATCACCGCCAACGAATCGGAGGAGGCGACTAACTCTCACCAGGCGTCGGCCCCGGCCTCCCGCGATAAAGACCTCCAAGAAGCACCGCCCGTTCGCGGGAAGCCTCTGCTCGTCGAGACAGGCCTGGCGAGTTGGTATGGCGCGCCTTATAACCATCACCGTGGTTCGAATGGCGAAATTTACAACATGCACGCCATGACCGCGGCCCACCGCACCCTGCCTCTGGGCTCGACCGTGCGGGTCACCAACCTAAAGACCGGACATTCGGCGGTAGTCGAGATTACCGATCGCGGACCGTTCGTCACCGGCCGCATCCTCGATCTTTCCCAGGCTGCCGCAAAGAAAGTGGACGTGTGGGGAGCCGGAGTAGCCATGGTACGGCTGGAGGTGTTGCGCGCTCCCGCGTCGTTGAACAGCGGCGGACGCTGGGCAGTGCAGATCGGCGCCTTCGAAAAAGAGCACGCCGCCGATAAGGTCAGGGACCACCTGTCCCATCGCTATCAAACCGCCAAGGTACAGTGCTTTGGCAGTCCAGTCGGTGATTGGTGGGTGCGGGTGCGGGTGCAGGACGATGATCGCAAGCGCGCCGAGGAAGTGGCCCGCAATACCCATACTTCTGAAGGAGACATTTTTATAGTTCGTTTGGATTAGTTCTCTTGTATTAGCCTAAGTGGCCTGATCCCGACGCATAGAAGTTCCGCGGCTGCTCAAGCACTCGATTCAGTGTTATGCTGTTGCGTTCACCCTGTTTCGTGGTAGTGGTTTAGCGTCCTTCCCCGGGTTGTCGGCTCCGAGTTGCGTTTAGGCCCCTATTTCAAATTCATGGACGTGTCATGAACGATTGTTTGTTCTGCCGCATCATCAGCGGCGAGATTCCCTCCAAGAAGGTTTACGAAGACGAGCACACCTACGCCTTTGAAGACATCAATCCCCAGGCGCCTACGCATGTGCTGGTGGTTCCTAAGAAGCACATTCGCGGCCTGAAGGAGGCCGGTGGCGAAGACAGCGAACTTATCGGCCGCTGCCATCTGGCCGCCGCTAACATCGCCCGCCAGCGCAGCATCGAGGATGGCTACCGCACCGTGCTCAACGTGGGTCCACGAGCCGGTCAGTCAGTCTTCCATCTTCATGTGCATTTGCTCGGAGGCCGGGGATTGCAATGGCCTCCGGGTTAGGCGGGAGCGTTTCGTCGTGTGCACAGCCGCGAAGCCGCGTCAGCATAAAGCCCTCGGCGCAAGCCGTGGGTACAGGTTGATCCAGGATCAAGCCCCAGAGGGGCGAACGATAGCCGCGTTCGGCACCCTACATCCCCGCGGCTTCTTCCTCCGGAGCGCCATGGCGCCGCAAGAGCTGCGGCAAATTCTGTGAAAACGCCGAACGCGGCAGTACCATGTCGCAACCGACTTCGTGCGCCTTCTGCTTCAAATCGCCCTGCACGTGGGAAAGAAACCCGATAATCGAAGTTCCCTTCTTGAGCTTGGTCTTGAGTTTCGGAATCAGGATTAAAGGCTTGGCGCTGACACTATTCAGATCAAAGATGATCAGCGAGGGCTTCTCTTCCCCGTTTTGCTTCATCTTCTCCGCCAGTTCCTTATCGGTCTTGACGAATTCCACTTTGACGTTCAGTTTGCGCGCCGTCTCCTGGATTTTTGCCTGAAAAAACAGCTCATCGACGAAAGCAAAAATACGCGAAGTGGCATCGTCACTCGGAGGCAGCGGCTCCGGCTCCGCCGGCGAATACGATGGCCCAAAGCCAGGCCGTCCCCGGCCCCTGGCACCTTTATCGCCGCCCATGCCGCTTCTGTAGTTGTGGTCCATGGGGGCAGTGTAGATGCCGCTGTGCTGCTGGCGGTCACGACTACCGAGAGGCCCGCTTTGATTTGAGGGACGGCGTCCGCGCCGCCGTCTGCTTCTCCCTCCGCCGCGGGAGGGATTTCCGGGTCCAACATTCATAGGGTTTTCTCTTTGTGTAGTGCTGCCTTTATCCTGGCCGTTTGACCAGCTTGCACCGTGTTCGTTCGCACTTCCCCGGGGTAGTATTTGGCCTCGTGCGCTTGTGCACGGGACATGTGTAGAAACCGGCTACTGCCACTTCAGTGGTGAATGATCTTTGTCCGTTTCAGGCGCCTGGAGCTAAGGGGCGCGGGAGGCTCGCTAGGAAGCGTGGCCATCAGGGAACACTGAAATGGTATCCTCCGCAGAGGATTTTGCGCAAGGGGCAAACTGACGATATTTTGCACAGAAGTAACGCCGGGGGGCTGGCCCATCTTGGATGTTTCCCGCCCCCTCCACGATGTTTTCCTGACCTTCATGAGCGCAGTCGTTATCCCATGAGTGGCCGTAGCCTCATCCCCCGCTCACCTGCCGTGCCCACTGCATCGCGTCCCAATATTTCTCCGCCACTCCGCTTTCGCTGAGGTGCAACTGGTGAACCAGTTCGCTGGCGGCTTGCCACTCTCCCGACTCTTTTGCCAGCATCAGTTGATAAAACGGCTGCAACCGGCTGGCTTCGCCCATCAGCACCGCCTTGCTCTCCCGGTCCACGGGGACGTGTTCCAGGACGCGGGCCATCGGGATTTCCAGAATCGCATCCATCAGCGACAGCAATCCCACGAGAAACAAATCCGAGTCGCCATGCCCGAGGTTGGGGGACAACAGTTCGCAGAAGCGCGCCCGCACCAGGGCCGAGAGCACCAGCTCACTGCACTTGTTCTGACCGGCGTCTAGCGTGGCCACCAGCCGAATCCAGCGGCGCACCTCGCGCTCTCCCAGCAGCGAAAGCGCGTGCCGAATGGAATGAATTTCGTTGTTGAATCCGAACAACGGAGAATTCAAATAGCGCAGCAGGCGATAGCACAACGAGGCCTCGCCTTTGATCACCTGTTCCACCTCATGAATGTCCAGCTCCGGCCGCGACACCGCCTGCCACATGCGCAAGTAATTAAGCTGGTTGGCTGGAATTTCCTGCGTATTCAGCGTTTCGGGCTTGCGGAAGAAGTAGCCCTGGAAATAAACGAAGCCGGCTCGCTTTGCCGCCAGGAATTCTTCCCGGGTTTCCACTTTCTCCGCCAACATACGGCGGCTGCTGGGACGGTGGCGTTTCACGATCGCCGCGGCTTGCTCCGGCGGCGTGGCGCGAACATCGATTTTCAGAATGTCCACCAAGTCAGCCAGCGATTCGCGGGGATCGTCGGCGGTGAAGTCATCGAGCGCGATCCGATATCCAGCTTCCTTCAATCTCTGACAGGCTGCCCTGACCACCTCATCCGGTGCGATGCTCTCCAGAATCTCCACTACGGTATGCGATGCAGGCAGCAGGGTGATGTAGTCCTTCAGAAGCACGTCGCGGGTGACGTTAACGAATGCGCTTCGTCCGTCGCACAAGACGTCCAGGCCCATCAACATGGATGTGCTCAAAGTGCTGCGCGCGGCGGCATCGGCATCGGGATTGCGGAAGTAGTCATCGACCCCGTCCCGGAACAGCAACTCGTAGCCATGAACCTTCTCATCTTCAGTCAGGATCGGCTGGCGGGCAACAAATCGGGCGCCGGGTTTTGGCCCCGCGGAGGATGAGGGAGTCGCCACGGTAAAGCTATCGGCAAGCCGGGGCCGGAGGATTAGGGCGATCACCGCTTGCACGAAAATTCAGCCCTGGAAAGGTCTAGCTCAGTCTTCTACCCATTCGATGTTGCAGGTATAGCACTTCCAATGGCCCTTGCGAATGGGAATTGGAAACGACAGCAGCAACCACAGTCCGTAGGTCCAGAAACGGTCGATGGTTTCAAAACCGATGTCGAGCGAGTAACAACGCGGGCAACGCGGCTGGACAAAAGCCTCGCCAACTTCTTCCTCGCTGAATTCGGGCGGGATGGGTTCGTCGAGAACTGCGCGGGCCGACTCCAGGTCCGGCGTACGTACTTGCAAACGAATGCCGCCAATGGCGTTGGACAACAACCAATCCATGCGCACCAGGTTGCCGTCAGCCAGCCAGCATTCGATTCCCGCCCATTCCAGCTTGCCTTTCGCCAGCAGAGCTTGGGGAACATCGCGAAAGGCCTCGATGGTCACAAGCGCAGTCGACGCTGGCGCATCTGGATTCAAGTCACTTCCAAGCATGGCTGATACGATAACGCCGACAAAACGATGGTGGGCGCTATAGGATTCGAACCTATGACTTCCACCGTGTGAGGATGGCACTCTACCGCTGAGTTAAGCGCCCCGCATTTCCTAAATTCGTTTTCCTATACTACAAGCTGCCGCGGCTCCCGGCAAACCTGCGACGACAGCCGCTCTTTCAACAGGTTAGCCAACGGCTTTCCGTCCAGATCGCGGGGTCGTGGCAAGCAGTTCGCCCTCAACCTTGGCGTTTCCACGGCCGTAACTCCGTGTTAGGCTAGGGCTTGGGCAGGCTTGGGACGGTGCTGATGCTGGGATTCCAGGCTTTTGCCCCCTATCCATGCCCGGCAAACCTGATCCCGCCAAAGCCTCTCCAGACCCCTCTTCCACAGGGACTTACGGGCCAGCCGACCGCCCCGCCAAGACGCAACTTTCGCCCCAGGGGCGGGTTCATCCTAGTGTGAGCAGCGCAGCCATGGAGCGCGGGTTGCTGGCCATGCGGTATGACGCGTCTTATGCCGAGGCGCACGCGGTCGTGGCTCGTCCTCTGCCCACGGTCAGCGATGCCGACGTCATGCTGCGGGTAAAAGCAGGGGATGACGCAGCCTTCGAGTTTCTGGTGCAGAAGTATCGCCGGCCGATGGTGAGCTACATGTACCGCATGTGTCACAACCCGGCTGCCGCTGAAGATCTGGCACAGGAAGTGTTCCTGCGAGTGTATCGGTCACGCGGCAATTACGAGCCCAGCGCCAAGTTCACCACCTGGCTGTATCGCATCGCGACCAACTTGGCGGTAAACCACGCCCGCGACTCGCGACATGAGCGCCCAGAGAACACCGTCAGCGTTGACGAGCCGGACCAGGAATCCGGGCTGGCTTTGGACCTGCCGGACACTTCGCTGAGCGCCGAGGAAGCCCTGCTGCGCCGGGAACGCATGGCAGCCATTCGTCAGCGGGTACAGTCTCTGCCTGACCGGCAGCGTACTGCGGTGATCATGCACAAGTACCAACAAATGGATTATCACCAGATTGCCGAGGTTTTGAAGTTGAGCGAGTCTGCCACTAAGTCGCTGCTCTTCCGGGCGTATGAAACGTTGCGGGTGCAGCTGAAAGAATTTTTGTGAGGGTACGGTTATGAAATGCAATGAAATCTGCGAACTGATGCCGGACCTGGCCGCCGGCCTGGGCACAACGTCCGAGGTTAGGGATCATCTGAAGAACTGCGCTCCCTGTACCGGCAAGTTGGCGGAGATCCGCCAAACCATGGCGCTGTTGGATGAATGGCGGGCGCCGGAGCCCTCACCCTATTTCGACACCCGGTTGATGGCGCGAGTGCGAGAAGAGAAAGGCAAGCCGAGCGCTTGGCTGCATTGGCTGCGTAAGCCGGCACTCGCAATTTCGCTCGCCGTGCTCATGGTGATGAGCATCACTTTGTTCCGAAATGACGCCGGACTGGGCAGCCACAATGACGGTCAGGTTGCGACCGCGGTCGCCGAACCGGGATCGGCCGTGGGCGACTTGAGTGCGATGGATAAGAACAGCGAGTTATATTCCGATTTCGATGTGCTGGACGATTTGCAGGTTCAGCAAGATGTCAACGCGAATCCCTAAGATGAAGGATTCGCGTGCTGTGGGACCCAAGCAAGGGGGAAGTGTGCGGCGGTTGAAAGCCATGACGAGGTGGATAGGAGCTGGTCTCCTTGCGCTCGCACTGGTTACCTCAGCTTCTGCGCATTCTGGTTTCGCGCAGGGCAACCGTTTTCAACGAAACCCGGGACGCCAGCAAAATCAGGGCCATCACGCCGGCCAATGGCTGAAACAGCACAGAAACATGCCGCCGGAGCAACAGAGAAGGGCGCTCGAAAGCGATCCTGGATTTCGCGGTCTGCCGCCCCAGCGTCAGCAACAACTGCGAAACCAGTTGCAGCGTTTCAATAACATGCGTCCCGAACAGCAGGACCGCATGCTGAACCGCATGGAAACCTGGGAGCATCTCACGCCCCAGCAGAAGGAGCAGGCGCGAGGACTGTACCAGCGATATCAGCAGCTACCTGAGGGCCGCCGCCAGGCCCTGCGGAATTCTTTGCAGTCCTTGCGTGCCATGCCGCCCGAGGCCCGCCAACGGGCCATCGACTCCGAGGATTACAAGAGGCGATTCACTCCCGAAGAGCGTGACATGCTGGATCGTGCTTCCAAGCTTCCGCTGGCTGCGCCGGAACCGAGTGAAAAAGGGCCTGAGGAGTAGTTCTGCCCTATCCGCGCCAATCACCTTCGTAGCAAATTCTTGGCAATGAAAAGCGCGTTCGCCGGACGCTCCGCCAGCCGCCGCATCAGGTACGGATACCATTCCGTCCCAAATGGAATGTAAACTCGCATCCGCCAGCCATCCTTCACCAAACTCTGCTGCAAGTCGCGGCGGATGCCGTAAAGCATTTGGAACTCGAAAGCATCGTGAGCAATGTTTTCGCGAATGGCAAAGGCCTTCGCCTGATTGATGATGCTCTCATCGTGAGTGGCCAGGCCGTGATAAACCTTGCTCTTCATCAGAATTTTCATCAGCTTGACGTAGTTCTCGTCCACTTCTGATTTCTTCTGGAAGGCGATCTCCGGCGGTTCCTTGTAAGCCCCCTTGCACAAGCGGATGCGGATCCCTTCTCCCAGCAGCTTCTCGGCGTCGCTCTCCGATCTTCGCATATACGACTGCAGCACGGCGCCGACGCATTCTCGGTTTCCTGGCAGCCGGTGCAGTTCGTGGACAAAGTCGAGCGTGCGCTGGGTGTGAGGCGACCCTTCCATATCAATGCGCACAAAGTTGGCCGGTTTCATGGCAGCGGCTTTGGCCACCAGGCTCACCACCATATCGCGCGCCAGTTTTTCATCTACGTCGAGGCCCATGTGAGTGAGCTTCAGACTGATGTTGGCATTCAGCTTCTGCAGGGCGATTTCGTCCAGCAGTTTGTAATAAAGTGTGGCGCTGGCGTGCGCCTCCTCTGCATTGGTGACATTCTCACCCAGGTTGTCGATGGAAACGCTGGGGCCGGACTGATTGACGGCACGGGTGGCACGAACCACGTCCTCGACTTGCGTGCCGGCCACGAAACGGCTGGAGAACCTCTGCCCAATGGACGACCGCTCGGCCACGGCGCGCAGTCCCGGGCTCTCCGAAAGAGAGATAAAGAGCGCTCTTAGCACGGGCACCCTGCGCCAGAGTGGAATGGGAATGGAGGAACGCCAGGCAAGCTCATGAAGTTCACAGAGATTTGTATCACAAACCGGAGCCTGGAGATGATCGGCTACTCCGTACGAAAGCCAATCCTCTCATGGCTGCCGTCACAGAACGGTTTGCTGCCGGAGGCGCCGCAACGACACAGCCAGGTTTCCGTTCCCTCGAAGATCACTTGATCGGCGGCGTTTCGAATGGTGATTTGCCCTTGCAGATGCAGCGGTCCGTTCGTCGTCGGAACCAGCCGTAACTTTCCGCTGGTGGCCATTTCCTTACGAGCTTCTGCCCCAGGCGCAGCGCTTCCGGGATCGTCGAATGCCACCGCGAAGTGGCTGTTGTCACAGAAAGGCTTGTTTTTCGAGGCCCCGCAGCGGCAAAGCGCTGCCCGCGTATCGGACAACAACTCCTTTTCGTCTTCCGCCACCATCACGAAACTTCCCCGCAAATACGACGGGCCATGGGGGGTGATGGTGAGAGTGTTGGACGGCTCCGCGCGCTCCGCCAAACTGGAATCGACCGCCTGATAGTGCAGGGCGCCGCTCGGACAGCGCTTGATGACGACGGCAATCGCCTTGGCTTCGGCGTTGTCCGGCCCTACCCAGGGTTTGGCGTCGGGATTGAAGACCTCGGGCGCTCCGTGCACGCATTCCCTGGCGTGAATGCAGCGCTGGGCATCGTACAGTACCGTGATGGTCTTGCCCTTGTACTCGTGCAGCTTCATATAGCGGAACTCCCTGGCACAAGGCGGTCATCGGCTACGGCAGAAAAATCTCATCCACGTAGCACCACTTCCACGATTCCCCCGGCTCAAACGATTGCATAATGGGATGCTTGGTCTTATGAAAATGCTTGGTCGCGTGCTTGTTCTTCGACGAGTCGCAGCAGCCCACGTGACCGCAAATAAGGCACTCCCGCAGATGCACCCAGGTATCGCCCATTTCCAGACACTCCTTGCAACCTTGGCCGCTGGGAGTCACCTGGCGAATTTCCTGCACGTGCGGACAACTGGTTGGTGCTTGTGGCACGGCCCACCTCGGTGGAGTATACAGTCTGATCGGTTAGCTTGCCTGCTCTTCCAGAAACCTCTCGGCTTCGAGCGCGGCCATGCATCCCGTTCCCGCGGCGGTGATCGCCTGGCGATAGCGCCGGTCCTGCACGTCACCGCAGGCATAAACGCCGTGAACTTTGGTGAAAACGTACTTCGTAGTTTTCAGGTAGCCGTCGGCGTCAGTATCCAGTTGCCCTTCGAAGATCTTGGCATTGGGGATGTGGCCAATCCCCAGAAACAGCGCACTGGTGGGAAAATCCCACACCTTCTCGGTCTTGACATTGCGCAGCGTCAGGCTGGTCACTTCTTTCTTCCCGCTATCATGAACGTCTTCCACCACGGTGTCGGTAAGAAACTGGATTTTCGGGTTATGTTGGGCGCGTTCCAGCATGATCTTCGACGCGCGGAACGTTTCGCGGCGATGGATGACCGTCACCTTGGTCGCGAAGCGCGTCAGAAAAATCGCTTCCTCCATGGCGGAATCTCCGCCGCCCACCACCACGATCTCTTTGCCCGAGAAAAAGAACCCGTCACACGTCGCACACGAAGACACGCCGTGACCGATGAGTTGCTGTTCATGCGGCAGCCCCAGCCAGCGCGCCGAAGCGCCACTGGCGATGATCAGCGTGCGGGCGTGCACCACCTCGTGGCTCACGTGCAGTTTGAACGGGTGCTGGCTCAGATCGGCGCTGGTCACATGGCCGTGCTTGTACTCGGCGCCAAACCGCGCCGCTTGCGCGCGCATGTTCTCGACGAGTTCCGGCCCCTGGATGCCCTCCGGAAACCCGGGGAAGTTCTCCACAAGTGTGGTGAGCGAGAGCTGGCCGCCCGGCTCGTGGCCCTCCAGCAGCAGAGGCTTCAGATTGGCTCGTGCGGTGTAAAGCGCAGCCGTATGGCCGGCGCAACCGGAACCGATGATGACGACGTCGCGGATGTTCTCCATAGAAGTAGTGATTAGATTGCCCACCGCAGGATTTGGGTTCAACCCGCCGCTATTGCGGTTTCCCCTCCGGGGCAATCGGTTTAAGAACCGGGCTTCTTTTCTCTTTCATTGCGCCGATCCGTGCCAACTCTTCCGGCACCGTGCGACGCACACCCAACAGAGCACGGTAGTCTGCGGCAATCGCCGAAGCGCTTCGGAACAGCGGCTCATAGATGCTCTGGTCGGGCGGCGAACCCCCTTCTGTTCCCGGACACCGGGCCAACACAATGGATGACTTGCCAAACCGCTCCAGCTTGATGCGCGTCGCCGGCGTGTCAGTCGCCAGCATGTTGGTCGCAGTACTGGCCGTTGAGGCGCTGTCTTCGATGGCCACCAGCAGCAAGTCCTTGGGATCCCGCACCCGGAAAACCAGCGTTTCCACCAGATTCTTGGCGTCCTTACTGAACGAATATTGCACCGTCGCGAACGTCCCCGGCGCCGGGAACTCACGGCGCATCCGCACCCAATCCGAGGTTCCTAAGTCAGACGACATCTGCGCATTCTGCCCCATCTGCCCCAATTTCAGCAGGTCGGCGCCCTGATCGAGCAGCGAGCGCCCACGGTCAGTCTCAAAATCCTGGGTAAAGGAAGTCTTACGCGGAATTCGCTGCAGGGCGGAGGAAATTTCCTTTTGATCCTCCGCCGACGGGGCGCAAACGTTCAGCATATTTAATTTGACCTGCGGCTGCGGGGCTTGCTGCCCGCCTGCCAGTGGTGTCAGCGCAAGGCCGGTGATGATCGTCAGGAGTTTCCGAGGCACAGGGCATTTTAAACGAAAACCGGCGGTCGCAGAGAGCAGTCCGCCCCGAGAGATTAGAATCTTCCCATGGCAAATCTAACCCTGGTTTATGGCTTGCGCCTGCTGCCGGCTGAGGAAGTGGAGCAGGTCGGCGATGCCACCCTGAAGCTGAAGAACGGACGCGAGGCCCGCGTGACCATGCACGTGCTCGAGGGCAGCAAGGACGAGATCGAAAAACAGCTCAAAACCAGCCTCGACGCATTTTTCGATTTTTATCCCGAAATCTGAGCTGACCGGTCTCTCGACCCTCACCGGGACCCGCGGCGCGGTTCTGCATCTATAATTCGGTCTTAGCATGGCAGTGTCCTACCGTTACCTCCGTCTGCGGCTCGCCGATGCCGGCCTTTTGCCCACCAGCAAGGTCGCGCGCGCCGCCTGGTACGTGCTGGCGCTCGATGTGTTGTTGTTTGTACTGCAACTGGTGGGCGGCTGGCTCAAGATATCTTTTGCCGACAGTCTCGGCGGCTGGGTCAGCTTTCTCAGCTTTGTTGCCATCCTGCTCTTTCTGGTTCTCGCTCTCCGCTGGGTAAGAGCCAAAATGCTGTGGCGGTTGCGCAACCGCCTGATTGTCACCTACGTATTCATCGGCGTGATTCCGGTGGTCTTGCTGGTCGCGCTCGCCGTCGGCTCCTTCTACTTATTCGCCGGACAGTTCGCCACCTTCATTGTCACCACCGGCCTGGATTCCGAACTGGTAAGCCTGGAATCCGCCAACTCCGCCATCGCCCAGCAGGTCGCCGCCCAGATGAAGCGCGGAGGTACCGGCACGACGGCATTTGAGGATGTTCGCCAGGAGGACAAGATTTTGGCCGGTCGCCAGATTTGCGTGTGGCGGGGCAAGAAGCTGGCCGTAAACAGCACTCCCTCCGGTGACCCCTCAGCGGCTCCCGTTCTTCCCGTTCACCTGGGCGACTCGTTCCGCGGTATCGTGCGCGATCACGATCGGCTTTATCTCCGCGCAGCACAGACCATCCCGATCGCCGGGGAAACCATGACCGTGCTTTCCAGCGAACCCTTCGATCAGCACATGCTGCAGAATCTGGCCACCGACCTGGGCGAGATTTCGCTTTACACCACCGGATTCAGCCTCCGCCGCGTCGAACGCGGGCAAGGCCTGAAGGCAGCCGCCAACGACGGCTCGAAGGCGAGCATCACCCTAAGCAAGCCGGAGGGTGACTACGTATTGGACACGGGCAAAGAGGCGCTCCGGCCCACCTATACCGCCGGAACCGTGCCCCCGCCGGCGGCCAGAATCGATCCCCAAGTTACTTTCGGCACGACCGTGACGGTAGTGGATTGGGACAGCGGCGACCGGCTTCGCCCTGCGGGCATTGGGGTACAGACTCGCGTATCCAAAATCTATCAGCGCCTGTTTGCGGCCCTGGGCGACTTTGCCCAAGCAGTCGAATTCGGTCTGTTATTCATGGCCATTTTCTTCGCCATCATCGAAATGGTCGCGCTCATCATCGGCGCCAGTTTGACCCGCACTGTGACCGGCACTGTGGCCCAACTCTACGACGCGACCACGCACATCAATCGCGGCGACTTCAAACACCGAATTCCGGTGAAGTCAAACGATCAGATTGCCGCTCTGGCCAATTCGTTCAATTCCATGACGGCGTCTCTGGAGAAACTGATCGAAGAACAAAAAGAAAAACAAAAGCTGGAGAATGAACTGGTGATCGCGCAGGAAGTGCAATCTCAGCTTTTCCCGCACCATGTCTCACAACTGGCGTCGCTGGAGGTCCATGGGTTTTGCCGCCCGGCGAGTACCGTCAGCGGCGATTACTACGACTTTCTGACCTTGGATTCCGAGAGGATGATCCTGGCCGTCGGCGATATCAGCGGAAAGGGAATTTCGGCGGCCTTGCTGATGGCCACGATCCATTCTGCCGTGCGCGCATACAGTCTTCAGGACATTCCTGCGCTGCGGGAACCCATGGCCGTGGGCGCAGCCTCCGGCTCGGCCATGATGCTGGCATCCAAAGTGCACAACTTGGATGTATCGCCTTCGGCACTGCTTTCCTTGTTGAATCATCAGCTCTACGAAAGCACGCCCTCGGAAAAATATGCCACTCTGTTCCTCGGCATCTACAACGGGAGGGAGCGCCAGCTTACCTACACCAACGCTGGACACTTGCCACCGATCGTAATGAGCGAGGACGGGAGCATCCGGCGGCTGGACTGCGGCGGGACCGTGGTCGGCCTGTTTGAACGGGTCGTCTACGAGGAGAGTTCGGTACAGCTGCGGAAGGGCGAGATCTTTCTGGCCTACAGCGACGGAGTCACCGAGCCGGAAAACGATTTCGGCGAATTCGGCGAGCACCGGCTGATCGAACTGCTGCGCGAGAACCGCGACCTGCCGCTGCCGCGCATCAGCGAAATTGTGACCGCTGCCGTGGACGACTGGATCGGCGCCAACAAACAACCTGACGATGTCACCCTGGTGCTGGCTAGGGCGAGGTAGATCCCGTCGCAGTCGACCTGGCCTTCGTCTCTTTCGAAAGCACCGTTACCTTGGCCGTAACCGTTTGCCCTTTTTCCATTCCGCCGACAATGACCAGGTTGTTTTTCGTCACCAGCAATCCCCGGTGGTCCATGGTTGGGTTGGGGGTGTTCTCGTCGAGCGTTTCCCACTTGCGCGTGCGCAGGTTGAAAGCGAAAGTCACCGCAGACGGTTCGGCGGGTTTGCCATCGTAGCCCATACCGGCATCGTCGGTTGGAGCGTCGCTCCCGCCGGAAAAGTAGATCATTTCATCCTTTTCCGATCCCCCCGCCGCGATCCGGAAGCGGGCGGCCCCAGGATGACTGGGCACCTTCGTCCATTCAATCTTGGCGGGATTGTGATGATTGATCTTGCCGCTCCAGCATTGGTCGGATGCCACAAAGCGCGGAGAATTTCCGTCGGGGTTCCGGACCGCTCCATCCACATAGATGATCGTGTCCCCGACCAGCGCGCCCGCATGACCGAAGACCGCCGTGCCAATCGGTGTCGCCTTCGACCAGCGGTTCTTATCGGTGTCGTACATCTGGACGTCAGTCACCGGGCCGCCGTTTGTACGTCCGCCGACCAGGTAGATGTAACGATCGCGGTAAACCCCGATCACTGCCTCGCCGACCGCAACCGGTATGTCACTTTGTCGAAACCAGCGGTCGTGTTCAGTCTCATACTTGCCCACGTCCGGGACCACCATCCCTCCGCCTTGAAATAGCACGTAGCCACCCATGAGATACACGTGGTTCGCGGCCCCCACCGCCATGGCTCCAACCCGGCCCGCCGTCCCGGGAACCGCATGGATGCTGTATACCTTGCCCGAACCGGCGTCCAGTTCGTAGGCTTCATTGGAGACGGCGTCCCAAGTCTTCTTAGGTCCCATGCCCATCATAGAAAACAGTTCGAGTTGTCCTTTTACCTTGAGGATCGCGACGGCATTATTCGACATGCCTCCCGGCAGCGGCTCGACACCGGGTTCCGTGGCGGCCCACAAGAATCCGTTCAGGGCCAGCAATAGAAATAGGAGAAGACGTCTTTTCATGGATTTCAGCTTAACCAACGACTCCTTCAAAATACCAGAAAGAAGCCATGCCCGATGAGAGGGTTAGAATGCAGGCGTGCGGTCGAGCCCCAAGCCGTCGAACTGGTCATGGCTTGCACTGGCTGCCTCGGTGTTGGTTTGTGTGGGCGTATGGCATTGGGCCCAGACCATTCTTGTTCCCGCCAATACCGCCAAGGTCATTGCTGCACACCGCCCCATTGGCAACAATTCCGATCTTTTCGCACGGTGGCTGGGAGCGCGGGAACTTCTGCTTCACGGCCGCGATCCCTACAGCCCGGAGGTAACCCGCGAAATTCAAACTGGCTTTTACGGCCGGCCGCTCGATCCCGCCAACCCCTCCGATCCGAGGGAGCAGGAATCCTTTGTATACCCGCTGTACGTGGTTTTCTTGCTGGCCCCAACGGTGAACTTGCCCTTCCCCGTGGTGGCAGAGCTTTTCCGCTGGATTCTTCTCTTCTCGATTGCTCTCAGCGCGCCGCTTTGGATGTACGCGGTTGGGCTTCGCGCCCGCTGGCCGGTTGTCGTCTCCGCGATGTTGCTCGCAGTGGGCAGCTATCCTTCGATCGAGGAGTATTCGCAGCAAAACTTGACGGCTTTGGTGTGCTTGTTTCTTGCTGCCGCCACAGCCTCGGTCGTGAGCAATCGGCTGACGCTGGCTGGGTTCTTACTCGCAGTGTCTACGGTAAAACCTGACACAACATTGCCGGTCGTACTTTGGCTTCTGGCTTGGGCGCTATGGAGCAGAGAACGTCGACGATTAATCTGGACCTTCGCCGCCACTATGGCGATCCTATGGGCGGCCGCTCAAGCCCTTTCACCTGGCTGGCCGTGGCGCTTTCTAGCGGCGGTGCGCCAGTATCCCCGCTATGGAACCGACCCATCGATTCTTCAGGTGTTGTTTCCCCCGCTGCTCGCCAAATTGGCGCTGGCAGCGCTCGTGGTCTTTTTGTGCGCAGTCTGCTGGCGCTGGAGAAAAGCCGCCGCAGATTCTGACGGCTTCGGGTGGATGCTGGCCCTGGTAACCGCGGCGACCCTGGTCACAATTCCAAAGCTGGCTGCTTACAACCAACTCTTACTCATCGCGCCGCTGTTGGTGCTTCTCCGTCATCGCGCACAAGCCTCGGGTCTTTTCGCTCGGGCATTCACCAAGGGAGCATTCGCCTGCCAGATCTGGCAGTGGTCTGCCGCTTTGGTTCTTTCGATTCTGTCGCTACTGGTCCCGCCCCAGCGCCTGCTGAGCCTGGCCCAGTTGCCTCTCTGCACCTGGCTGGCGCTGCCTCCAATAACCCTGCTCGGGATACTGATCAGCATTGCCACGCGTGGTGCTTCTCCTCGCAACCTCCAAAGCCGCGTTTAGAATGCAGGCAGTGAAACGTAACCGCCCAGGCAACCTATCGTGGCTGATCTTTGCAGCCTCGCTGCTGGTGTGCTTCGGCATCTGGCACTGGGCAGAAACGATTCTTGTTCCCGCAAACACCGTCGCGGCCCAAAGTAAGGGTGTCCCGACGGGCAACAACTCTGACCTCTATCCCCGCTGGCTGGGAGCGCGCGAACTGTTGCTGCATGGGCGCGACCCCTACAGTGCCGGTGTGACTCTCGACATCCAGAAGGGCTTTTACGGGCGCACACTCGATCCCAATAATCAGGCACACCCCACCGATCAGGCAGCCTTTGCCTACCCGCTGTACGTGGTCTTCCTCCTGGCGCCAACCGTCACTTTACCCTTCGGAATTGTTGCCGAAGTATCGCGCTGGCTGCTGCTATTCGGCATCGCTGCCAGTGTGCCCCTGTGGATGCATGCCGTCGGGTTGCGCCTTAAGCCTCTGCACCTCGCTTCGGCAATGGTGCTGGCCGTAAGCAGCTACCCAGCCGTGCTCGAATTTCACATGCAAAACCTGGCCGCATTAGTGGCGTTATTGCTGGCCCTGGCGGCCGTTTCACTGGCCCGCGGTTGGCTTGTATTCAGCGGATTCCTGCTGGCGCTTTCGACCATTAAACCGCAGTTCTCCGGCTTATTTGTTGTCTGGTTTGTGATCTGGGCGGCCGGACGCTGGGCGGAGCGCAAACCCATGGTTTGGAGCTTCGCCGCCAGTATGTTGGCTCTGGTTTTGGGGGCCGAAGCGCTATCGCCGCATTGGTTGCGGGAGTTTGTGGCTGCCGTTTACGCCTATGGAAAATACGCCACTGACCCGTCGATCTTGTACGTCTTTTTCCCTGGAATTCTGCCCTGGGTCATCGCGGCAGCGCTCCTGTCAACCCTGCTCGCACTGAGTTGGAAGTGGCGAAACTCCGCCCCAGGCTCCAGAGAGTTTGGTTGGGCGCTGGCTTGGCCTGCGGTGGTGACTCTGGCCATCATTCCGGTCGCCGCTTACAACCAGGTCCTGCTCATCCCGCCATTTCTCGCGCTGTTAGCTCAGCGCGAAACCATCCGATCTAAGGGCCTGATGCCGCGAGCCCTGGCTAAAGCCTCATTCGCCAGCCAGGGATGGCAGTGGGCAACCGCGGTAATCATTTCGTTGGCCTCGTTGCTGATCTCCAGGCAGCGAATGCAGGCAGCGGTCGAGCTCCCGGTCTACACTCTTCTGGCTGTGCCTCCGCTAACCCTGCTGGCGGTGGTCTTCGCCACATTCTCGCGGCCACGCCAAAACCGGGCTTAAGCTTCCTCGTCCAACCATCCCTGGCGTGCTGCTTGAATGAAATCTGTATAGGGCGGGGCAAACCCGGCGGCGCGGATATCGGCGGCAATCTGGCCTCTGTGATAGGCAGAATGCATGACTACATGCATCAGGATGTCCTGCCTCGAACTGCTCCAGCTTTCTCCCTTGCTGTTCTTGTAACTGAGTGCGCGCGTCAGGCCGTCATCTTTCAGCGATTGCAGGTAACCCTTCCACAGCTTGGGCAACTCTTGCGCCTCCAGTTTGCAGTGCTCCAGCGAGAAATCAGGCCATACGGCATAGGTTTGTTTCTGCAACTGCAAGCGCTCATGCCATAACTTCTCGGCAGCCAGAATATGTGCCAGCAGCTTCACCGACCGCGGCGGCGCAACCTTTAAGGCCTGCAACGCACCGAGGACCTCCCGGTTTGCCCAATCGTCATAAGTAAACCAACGCCGGATGGATTCGATCATGGCTTGCCTCTCTTCACATCATAGTCTCAGCCGAGCAGCAGTCAGTCTGGGTACAGAGTCTGCCGATCGTCTCGCATTGGGGTTCCTTCGTGCACCTTCGTGTCCTTTGTGGTTCATTGATTTTTCGGAGCGGCAAGTTCCTTTAATATCGTGGCAACCACCAAACTCCAGTACCGAGGGACGCATGCCTCTCACCGCAACCGATTGGATTGTGATCGTCGGCTACCTGCTGGTCAATTTGCTGATCAGCATGTACTACCGGCGGCGTTCCAGCGGGAATACGGAAGAATTCTTCGTCTCCGGCCGGGATGTTTCCTGGTGGCTCGCCGGCACTTCGATGGTCGCCACCACCTTTGCCGCCGACACTCCATTGTTGGTCTGCGGCCTGGTGGCCAAGTCGGGCATCGCCGGCAACTGGATCTGGTGGGGCCTGTGCGTCGGCGGCATGTTGACGGTATTTTTCTTCGCGCGTTACTGGCGCCGTGCTGAAATCCTGACCGACGTGCAGTTTGTCGAGATTCGCTACAGCGGCAAACCCGCCGCCTTCCTCCGTGGCTTCAAAGCCGTCTATCTCGGGCTGTTCATGAACTGCTTCATCCTGGGATGGGTGACCCAGGCCATGATCAACATCATCACCGTGCTGCTGGGCCCAGCGATTGCCCAAGGTCGCGTGTTGCAACTCTCTTTCGCCGGCCACACTTTTCACTACCTGCTGCGCGATCCCCACACCACCTCTTTGC
This sequence comes from Terriglobales bacterium, assembly GCA_049591935.1. Lineage (GTDB taxonomy): Bacteria > Acidobacteriota > Terriglobia > Terriglobales > Acidobacteriaceae > JABCZH01. The sequence continues at coordinate 101,775 of JBAWFN010000022.1, forward strand.
TGATCTGCATTTTTGTTTTGATTCCCTTCACCGGGGTCTACACCTTCATCGGCGGACTCTGGGGCGTTCTGGTCACCGACCTATTTCAGTTTGCGCTCAAGATGACCATGATCGTGGTGCTGGCCTGGGTGGCCGTCGCCAAGATCGGCGGCATGCATGCGCTGCAGGTGCAACTCCAGGTGGTCGAGAACAATGTTCGCCAGACGGGAACACAGACCGCGGACCCCGTTGCCTTCTTACCCGACTTCCATCTGGGATGGACCACCAGTGCCATCTGGACCCTGCCGCTGCTGACGTTCTTTGTGTATCTGTGCATGCAGTGGTGGCTGGCTTGGTATCCGGGCGCGGAGCCGGGGGGTGGCGGCTACGTGGCGCAGCGCATGTTCAGCGCCAAAGACGAAAAGAATTCCTTGGGCGCGACCTTGTGGTTCAACATTGCGCACTATGCGCTGCGTCCCTGGCCTTGGATTGTTACCGGCCTCGTGGCCATGGCGGTGTATTCACAAAATGGCGGACTCCATCCCAGCGCGGCCTTTACCCAGAATCCCGAGCAGGGCTACGTCATGGTGCTGCGTGATTACTTGCCGCCCGCCCTGCGCGGGCTGATGGTGGCGGCGTTTCTGGCGGCGTTCATGTCCACGGTAGGGACGCAACTGAATTGGGGATGCTCGTACCTCGTCAACGACCTCTACAAACGCTTCCTGGTGCGCAATTCCACCGAGAAGCATTACGTGCTCATCAGCAGGCTTTTCACTGTCCTACTCGTTCTGCTCAGCGGCTACACCGCCATGCAGTTGACTTCGATCAAACAGGGCTGGGACCTGGTGCTGAATATCGGCTTCGGCACCGGAGCGGTTTACATCCTGCGCTGGTATTGGTGGCGTATCAATGCCTGGAGCGAGATTTCTGCCATGATCGCGGCGGCAGCGGTGACCATCGCGCTGAGCGGGGTCGAATTCACCGGCAACAGTGCGCTGATATATGCCAAGAAAGCCCTGATCACCGGCGGGATCGCAACCGTGGCATGGCTCATTGC
>JBAWFN010000023.1:0-12299 GCA_049591935.1 Terriglobales bacterium
GGAGTTCCCTGCACCAGTCCGGTGGCCACACCGCGCACACTCTCGCCCGACTTGGCCCGCAAAATGTCAGTGTCGGCAATGGAGAGATTGAAGCGGGCAATGGCCAAGTCGAGGTTGTTCTCAAGAGCGAGCACAACCGCGTCACTTAACGACAGCCTGAGCTTGCCATCCTTGAGCAGGGTTTCGATTCTCGGTGTGTTCCCGAAGCTGGGTGGCGCCACCTGGTGGGCGACATAAGGGCTCACGAGGTAAGGGAAATGAGAATTCGGCTTGGAATAATCGACCAAATTCTGCGCCGAGGCGCAGGGTGCTATGAGGGAAATTGTGACCGCAAGTAGTGCTCGATGTATGCCGCGTATGTTCATGATTATCAACCTACATGGCTTCTTCATCATTCCCTGAATCATTGCATCTCCTATTCACAAGTAAGAGTCATTCGTATCGCAGAGCCACCATGGGATCGACTTTGGCCGCGCGTCGCGCTGGAACGTAATTTGCCAGCAAAGCGACACTAGCCAGCAAGGCCGCCACAACGCCGAAGGTGATGGGATCACGCGCGCTGACGCCGAATAGCAGAGTTGCCATTAGCCGAGTCAGCGCAATGGAGGCGACAAGGCCCAGAATGACTCCCAACCCGGCCAGCCTCATTCCCTGCCCCACCACCAGCTTCAGCACATCTTCTTTCTGCGCGCCCAGCGCCATGCGAATTCCGATCTCGTGAGTGCGCTGAGAAACGGTGTAGGACATCACGCCGTAAAGCCCAATAGCGGCCAGCAGCATTGCCAGCCCGGCAAAGATGGAAAGCAGCAACATGGCGAACTTGCGCCGCAAGAGCGACCGGGCCAACATGTCCTGCATGCTGCGGAGGTTGGCGAGTGGGATGTCTTTGTTCACGCTAGCGACCGCGTTCTGAGCCGCAACGGCCAGGGCCAGCGGGTCGGAGGTTTTGCTGCGCACCAGCATGAACGCAGAGGGCCAGTGCCCCTGGCCAAACGAAAAGTAAATTTCCGGCCGCGGCGCCGTTTCCATGTCCTCATGGCGCACATTGCCGACTACACCGACAATCTGGATGGGGCCGTCGAACGCCTCGAACTTGACGATGTATTTGCCAATCGGGTCCTGTCCGGGAAAGGCTTCGCGCGCCAGTTCTTCGTTGATCACGGCAACCAGAACCGAGCTATGAACGTCCTGTTCGGACAGGCCGCGTCCCTTCAGCATCGGGATACCCATAGTCCGGAAGTAGGTGGGGGTGCTAATGCGAATGTCGGCGTCGTATTCCTTGCTGCTACCAGGAAGTTCAAAACTGCGGTCGCTGTTGCCGCCCGAAAGCGGCACTCGGCTCACCGCTCCGGCCGACTGCACTCCGGGCAAGGCTTGCAGCCGTTCAACAACCCGGTGGTAAAAGTCATCCTGTTGCGCCGGAGTGCTGGAAGTCGGAAGCCCTACGTTGAATACGAGCAGATGGCTAGTATCGAAGCCGGGATTCACATCCATTAGGCGTACGAAGCTCTTGATCAGCAAGCCGGAGCCGGCTAGAAGGATCAAGGAGAGTCCGACTTCCGCCACGACCAGCGCCGAACGCGTTTTGCCATGACTGCCGGTGCTGCCGCGTTCTCCCTCCTTTAAATAGTCATTGAGGTTGCCGCGCGAGGCGTGCAGCGCGGGAGCGAGACCAAACAGAATTCCACTGAGTACCGACACGATGATGCTGAAACCCAGAACGTCGCGGTTCACGCCAATCGCGGTGAAATCCCGGATGTCGGGAGGACTCATCGCCAACAGAACCGGCACACACCAGGCGGCAAGGAGGACTCCGGCAACTCCGCCCATCAGAGCCAGCAAAATGCTTTCAGTCAGCAGTTGTCGAATCACCCGCAAACGGCTCGCACCCAAGGCCGCGCGAATTGAAACTTCCCGTGTCCGGCTAGTGGCACGAGCTAGAAGAAGATTGGCAACGTTGGCGCATCCGATGAGCAGCACGAAAGCGACCGCCACCAGCAGCAGCAAGAGAATCGGCCTGATGTCACCGACCAGCCAGTCCTGCATGCCGACGAGACTGACGCCGGCGTCCTTGTTGGAGTCGGGATACTGTTTTTCCAAGCGACGCGAGATGGCATCCGTTTCTTCGCGTGCCCGTTGCAAAGTGGTCCCCGGTTTAAGGCGGGCCCAGGCATCCAGATAGTGCCGGTCCCGCGCTGAACGGGGATCTTGGTTGGGTGAGAGGGGGTGGGTCGGCACACTCCAAGCGGAAGGCAGCCAGAGCTCTCCGTAGTCGTCGGGATTGAAGCTGGCGGGCATTACGCCGACGACCGTGTAGGGTTCGCCGTTGATCGTGATATTGCGGCCGATCAGACTGGGGTCAGAACCAAAGTGGCGTTTCCATAGGCCACTACTGAGGACGGCCACATGATCGTTGCCTGGCTGGTTGTCATCGGGCAACAAGGTTCGACCAAGGACAGGACGCACGCCGAACAGAGGAAAAAAATCTGGTGAAGTCATGACGCCGCGCACGCGCTCCGGACGTTCGCCGCCGGTGAGATTCACGGGCCATCCGCGCGACGCTGCCATGTAGCTGAAGACGTGATTCTGGGCCTGCCAGTCAAGATAGTTGGCGGGAGACGAAGAAGATCTGTCGCCTGTGCTGCGGTCGGATTCCCGGACGCTGAGAATGCGGTTGGCGTCGGGATAGGGCAGCGGATGAAGAAGGACTGTGTCCACCACGCTGAAAATGGCAGTCGTGCTGGCGATGCCCATAGCCAGCGCGGCCACGGCAATGACCGTGAATCCTGGGCTCTTGCGCAACATGCGCCAGCCGTAACGAACATCTTGTAAGAGAGTCTCCATAAGCAATTGCCCTCATTCGTGGCGCAGCGCGACCATGGGGTCGATCCGCGCAGCGCGGCTGGCTGGGATGTAATTCGCCAGAAACGCCACCAACGCCAGTAAGCCGGCGAAAATGATGAGTGTGAGAGGGTCGGTGGCACTCACACCAAACAGCAGGCCGGAGATCAACCTGGTCAGGCTCAACGCCGCCGCCAGGCCGATGGCCACCCCGGCCGAAGCCAGCAACATTCCCTGCGAAACGACCAGCTTCAAGACGTCGCCACGCTGCGCGCCCAGGGCCATGCGCACTCCGATTTCACGCACGCGCTGGCTAACGAAGTAGGCCATCACGCCATAGATCCCAATGGCTGCCAGCAGCATGGCCGTCGCTGCAAAAAAGACCAGAACCTGCATCGCGAAGCGGCGGGATGCAAGCGAATCCGCGATGACGCTGCGCACCGAGCGCACTCCGAATACCGGCAGGTCGGGGTTCACCTCCTGGACCGCGCGACTGATCGGCCCTTCTATGGCCTCGGGACTCGCCGCAGCCCGCACATACACTGTCATGGAATTGAAACCGATTTGCCGCGCCGGCACAAACAGATGGGGCGCGTAGGGAGCATCCAGCCCGTCGCCCCGGCTTCGTCCGACAATGCCGACAATCCTCCGCAGCGGCTGCCCGCGACCGAATTGCGGCCGAATTTGCTTCCCTACCGGGTCTTCATGGGGCCAATAGCGTTCTGCCGCGGTCTGGTCAATCAGCAAAACCGGCTCTCCCTTGTCATCGTCGGCTTCGGTGAAGAAACGTCCGCGGATAAGCGGGGTCTGGAGCACGTGAAAGAGATCGGGCGTGGCTACTCCCAACTCGGCAGTCGGTGTTTCACCAGCGGCAGCAATCCGGCCTTCGATGTTGAAGGGGACTGCGTTACGGTTCAGTGCGGAAAGAGGCGCAACACCTCCGCCGATGGCCGCTTCCTTCACTCCGGGCAAGGCTCCGACGCGGCGCAGGACCTCGCTCATGAAGACGTTCAATCTTTCCTGGGTGGGATAAGGATTATTGTTCGGATCGTTGGGCACCGGAAGCCAGAACTGCGCGGTCACCAAGTTGTCAGAATTGAAGCCGGGTTCCACCTCCAGCACCTTCCAGAAACTCCGCAGCAACAGGCCTGCGCCGACCATCAGCACCAGAGAGAGCGCAAACTCGGACACCACTAACCCGCTGAGAAACCGGTGCTGACGGGAGGCAATCCCCACACCACGCGCTCCCTGATTGAGTTTTTCCATCAGCCGCCAGTGCGACATTTGCAGCGCCGGCGCCAGACCAAACAGCAGTCCGGTAACGACGGAAACTGCCATCACAAACAGAAGCGTTCGTCCGTTGACCGCCACTTCGGACAGCCGCGGAAGGCTGGAGGGAACCAGCGTGAGCAAAATGTTTTTCAGCCAGAAGGTCAGCGGTAGGGCGAGCAGTCCGCCGCAAAGCGAGAGCACTACGCTCTCCGTCAAAGTTTGACGAACCAGCCTCCAGGTCCCCGCTCCCAAGGCCTGCCGGATGGCGATTTCGCGCTGACGCGCCGAAGAGCGAGCCAGCAGCAAACTGGCGATGTTGACGCAGGCGATCAGCAACACCGCGCCGACCGCTGCCAACAACAGGTAAAGCATCAGGCTCACGTCACCGACCACGACCTCTTGCAGCGGAACCAGCTGTACACGCCAACCTGCCGTCGCGGGATAGTCTGTCGGGTATTGCTGGCGCAACTGGGCAGTGAAAGCGTCGAGCCGGGACTGGGCCTGCGCGATCGTCATGCCGGGCTGGAGCCGGGCGATCGCCCCAGGAATGAAGCGCTGCGTGCGCACCGGAGGATGCGGAAACGGATCCGCAGCATAGCCTGCGGCAACCCATATCTCGACGTCCTGACGCAGGGTGCGACCGGGATGATGAAATTCGGGAGGCATGACTCCGATAATGGTGTAGAGATCGGTGTCAAGGCGGATCGCCTGACCGAGCACATTGGGGTCTGCCCCGAACATCTTGTGCCACAAACTGTCACTGATCACTGCGCCTTCAGTGAACCCGGGGCGATAATCGCCGTCGTTGAAAACCCGGCCCAGAGCCGGCTTCGCGGCCAGCAGAGTGAAAAAGTTTGTGCTCACCGCGTTGGCTTCCACGCGCTCCGGCTTCTCCCGTCCGGTGATGTTGGCGTTGATGGGCCATACCGCTGAGATTTGTGTGAACACTCCGGAGCGTTTCTGAAAATCCTCCATTTCGGGCTGGGACATGCCGCGATCCGTCAGGTTGATTCCCGGCATGTCAACTTTCACTGAAACCAGTTGCTGGGGATCCTGATAAGCCAGCGGCCGCAGCAGCACTGCGTCCACCACCGAAAACAGGGCTGTGTTGGCGCCGATGCCCAGCGCCAGCGTGATCACGACAACTGCGGTAAAGCCCGGCGCTTTGCGCAACATGCGCAGTCCGTAGCGAACGTCTTGAATCAGAGTCTCCATATAGGTCCCACTTACGGCGTTGCCACCGCCGGGATCCTCGCCTGCGGATTCGCCGGATCGCTGGTGATCCAGCCGTCGAATAATTGAATGGTCCGGTGTCCGCAGGCGGCGTTCACTTCTGAATGGGTGACCTGAACAATCGTGGTTCCGGCATCATTCAGTTTCTTAAACAGGTCCATGATTTCCTTGGCCTGGCTGGAGTGCAGATTGCCGGTCGGTTCGTCGGCCAGAATGAGTTTCGGATTGCCGACTACGGCGCGAGCTACGCCCACCAGTTGCTGCTGCCCGCCGGAAAGCTGGCTGGGATAAAGGTCTTTTTTACCCACAATCTGGAAGCGATCCAGAATTTCCGCCACCATGCTGGCGCGCTGGCCACGGGAAATGTTGCGGTAAGAGAGAGGGACATCGAGGTTTTCGTACACGGTCAGATTGTCAAGCAAGTGATAGCTCTGAAAAACGAAACCGATGTATTTGCGGTTCAGCTCGGCGCGCTTCTTGCGGTCGAGTTTGTGGACCTCGTGCTCCAGAAAGTTGTATTCGCCCGCCCAACTGTCATCCAGCATGCCGAGAATGCTCATGAGCGTTGACTTGCCCGAGCCGGAAGGGCCCATCACGGTGATGAACTCGCCTTCGCGGATGTCGAGGTTGATGCGGCGCAGCACGTAGGTGACGCCGGCACCGGTCTTATAGGTTCTTTCGATATTGCGCAGCTGAATCATGTTCTGCTCCAAAGAGACTCTTTACTCCGCTTGCGTGACTTTCTTCGCGCCCTTTGCGCTTGACTTGGCGACCTTTGCGGTCAAACGCTCTTAACCGCAAAGATCGCAAAGGATCCGCGAAGGTCGCTAAAGTAACCAATCACTCTTCCCGCAACGCGTCCAGTGGATCGAGCTTGGTGGCGCGATACGCGGGGATGTAACAGCCGACCAGAATCAGCGCCAGCACGATCACGGGCACGAGCGAGAACGTTCCTAAATCTCGCGCGCTCACGCCGAACAACAAACTCGCCATCAGGCGTGTCAGGCCGAAAGCTCCAACGACGCCTACAACTACGCCAGCCACGGCCAACTTGGCTCCCTGGCCCATGATGAGGTGCAGAACATTGCTTCGCTGCGCTCCTAAGGCGATGCGAATTCCAATTTCCCGCGTGCGCTGCGAGACTGAATAAGCCATCACTCCGTAGATTCCGACCGCGGCCAAAGTCAAAGCCAGCGTGGCGAAAGTCCCGATCAACCACATGTCGAAACGCCGCAGCGAGCCGGAATCGGCAACCATTTCTTCCATGCTTTTCACGCCATACACCGGCACGGTGGCGTCGACCTCGGCCACGGCTGCACGAATGGAACTCAAAACGCCGGTGCTGTTGGCGCTGCGCACCGCGATGCTCATGCTGCCTTCGAGCTGGGGCAGAAATGCCTCGGGCACCTGGGTGTAGGGGTAATACGCAGTCGGTTCGACGTCGGTAACATCGGCCGCCCAATGGCGGACGTCCGCGGCCACTCCGACGACCGTATACCACTCGCCTCCCGTAACCTCAGGCTTGAGACGCTTGCCGAGTGCGTCTTCTTGGGGCCAATAAAGTTTGGCCAGGCTTTCACTCACAACCGCGACCCGCGGGGCCGCAGCCGTGTCATGATCGTTGAACTCGCGTCCACTCTTGAGCGCAATCTGCAAGCCGCTAAAGTATTCCGGGCCGATGGCGCGAAAACGCGTGACGATTGGAATCTGCGACGGCGGCGGGGGCGTGCCTTCGATGGAAATTGCCATCGACGGGTCGGAGCCGCTCATGGGCAGATTCCTCGCCAGCACCGCGGACTGAATGCCCGGCAACGCTCGCACCCGCTCCAAGACCTGCTGGTAGAAAAGCGGGATGCGCTCACCCTTGTATTGCGCCGGCGAGGCAATCCGGAAGGTCAACTCGTTGGTGGGATTGAATCCGGGCTCGATACTTTCCGCGTGCCACAAACTCTTGAGTGACAATCCGGCGCCGATCAACAGAATGGAAGCGAGGGCAGTTTCGGTGACCACCAGCACCACGCGGGATTTCCCGAAGCCTCCGCTGCTGCCGCGCGATCCCTCTTTCAGCGCTTCGCTGACATTGACGCGAGAAGCTTCAAGCGCGGGCACCACTCCGAACAACATGCCGACTATGCCGCACAGCAGAACCGTATAGGCAAGCACAGTCAGGTCAATGGCGACGGTATCGACCGCCGGAATGCTGGAGGGATGAATGGCCACCAGCGCCTTAACTGCCGCCCATGCGAGCGCTAGCCCCAAAGCGCCGCCGAGCACGGAAAGCAGCACGCTCTCCGTCAGCAGTTGCAGAATCACCCGGCCGCGGCCTGCGCCCAGCGCAGTGCGAATCGACAGTTCGCGCTTGCGCATGGTGCCACGTGCCAGCAACAGGTTGGCAACGTTGGAGCAGGCAATCAGCAGAACAAATGCCACGGCTCCCATTAGCAACAACAAGACCGGCTTCACGTCACCATTCAGGAACACACTGATGGGCATCAGGGTGACGCCGAAACCGCCCTCGCCCTTGGGGTCTTGCGCCTTCAGTCGCGCTGCGATTGCGTTCAGCACGGTTTCTGCCTGTTTCCGCGTGCTTCCCGGGGCCAACCGGGTAAACGCGAACATCCAGTGGACGTTGCGCGCGGAGGCCTGCGCGTTTGCGGTCTCCAGTTGCAATGGAACCCAAAACAGTTCCTGGTCGGTGAGCACGTGAAAACCGCGTGGCATCACGCCGACCACGGTGTAGGGAGCGCCGTCTAGATTGACAACTTTCCCCAGGATGCTGCTGCTCGATTCAAATCGCGTCTGCCACATGGCGTGGCTCAGGATCACGAACCCGCCAGCCCCGGGGCGGTCTTCTTCCGCCGAGAATGAGCGGCCGAGAGCCGGCTGTACTCCCAGCACAGGAAAGAGATCGTAGTTCACTTTTCCGCCGGCGATTCGTTCCGGAACGTCCTTCCCTGCCAAGTTATAGCTGACTCCGGAGTACGCGCCCATGTGCGCCAGAATGTCTCCCTGCTGCTGCATTTCCAGAAACGCAGGCGTGGAGAAAGCGTTTGGCTGACCATTCGACATGGTCTTCCACACCACCATGACGCGGTCGGGATCACGAAACGGCAGCGAGTGCAGCAGCACCGAGTTGAGCACGCTGAACATGGCGGTATTCGCGCCAATGCCCAGCGCCAGCGTTACGATGGCGACGACCGTAAAGCCTGGCGACTTCCGCAACATGCGGAGGCCGTAGCGGACATCCTGAATCAACGTCTCCATCTCAGATCAGCCTCTTATTCATCGCGCAACGCCACCATTGGCTGCACTTTGGTCGCCCAATGTGCAGGCAAATAGCTGGCCAGGAGCACCGTCGCCAGCAGCAACAACGAAGTCAGCAGCAGGGTGAGCGGATTGAACAAGCTCACGCCATAGAGAAGACTCGACAAGGCACGCCCGGCGACGAACGTCGAAATCAGCCCCAACAGCAAGCCAAAGGCGGCGAGTCTGACGCCTTGACCGAGGATTAGCCGCAAGACGTCTCCGCGCTCCGCACCTAGGGCTACACGAATTCCCAGCTCACGAGTTCGTAATTTCACCGAATAGCTAATTACTCCATATAGACCGAGCGCCGCCAACAACAACGCGAGCCCGGCAAACATTGAAAGCAGGACAACCAGGAAACGGCGGCCGACCAGCGAAGTGTCCACCCGCTGCTCCATGGTTTTTAAGTCATAAAGAGGCTGGTTGGGGTCAACTCGACGGATGGCCGCCTGCATCGCGCCAGCCAAATTCTCGGGATGTGCGCTGTCCGTGCGGACGACAATTTCCCCGCCTGGGTTGGGAGATTGCGCGAATGGGAGGAAATAAAAACCTTCCTTCACATCAGCCTCGAGCGACGAACTCTTGGCATGAGCCACGATTCCAACAACCGTCATCCAGGGAGAGTCGCCCCCAAAACCGATGTGTTGCCCGAGAGGGTCCTCGTTTGGCCAATACTGATGGGCGAGTGTGGTATCGATGATGGCCACTGGTTCGGTTTTTGCCCGGTCTTCCCCGGTGAAGAACCGTCCACGCAACAGGGGGATGCGAAGAGTAGAAAAGTAATCCGGAGAAATGAGCCGAATACTGCCGTGTGGACCAGGATCATTCGGCGCCGTGACCCGCCCCTTTATGCTAAAAGACGACAGTCCCCCATTGGCCGAAAATGGCAGAGCGTCGGCAAGCGCCGCATCCTTCACGCCAGGGATGCTCTTTAACTCTTGTTCGGCCGTCGTCAGGAAAGCTGCTTGTTGCTCATTGGTTTTGTAACCGGGAGGGAGTGAAAACACTGCGGTCATAAGCCCATGGGGCTCGAAACCCGCGTCCAGGCGTTCCACCTGTGCCAGGCTGCGGAGCAACAATCCCGCGCCCACCAACAGCAACATCGCCAGGCCGATCTCGCCAATCACCAGAACTGAGCGCAGCCGTTGCCGCACTCTCCCCGAAGTACCGGAGCGGCCACCTTCCTGAAGAATCTGAAACCAGCGGCTGTGCGTGGTGTGCCACGCCGGCACCGTCCCGCACAGCAGCACGCAGAGAACTCCGATGAACGAAACAAACAGCAACACCGGTCCGCCCATGTGCACGGTAAGATTGCCTGCCAAAGTTGCAGGAGCCAACAGAAGTAATAGCGGAATTGCGAAGTGAGCGAGCGCCAAACCGAGCAAAACTCCCACCACTGCCAGCACCAGGCTTTCCAGCAGTGCCTGTCGAATCAGCCGTCCGTTGCCCGCCCCCAGGGCAATCTGAATGGAAACTTCGTGTTGCCTTCCAGTGGCCCGCGCCAGCAGCAGACCCGCGATGTTGGCGCACGCAATGAGCAAAACCGTAGCGACAGCCGCCAGCAGAATGGCAAGTGGCTTGCGCAGGTTGCCGGCAACAAATTCGACCAGCGCCATGGCAAACATGCCCCAGCCGCCGCTCTGCGCATAGCCAGTCGGGCCTTCCGCAGCAATTTCCTGCGCAGTGCGCAGACGGAGGAACGCGTTCGCCTGCTCGAGGCTTACACCGGGGCGCAAACGAGCTACCCCAAAAAGACTCTCATTGAAACGGAATTTGCGGTCGAAGTATTGGCTCGAGGGAAGCGCGATCGGCGTCCACAGCTCAGTGCCGTTGGGCCAATCGAAGTCGGGACGCATCACGCCCACCACTTGATACGACTCCTGATTCAGCAGGAGAGTTTTTCCGACGATCGCGGGATCGCCGCCGAATCGCTGTTTCCAGGTGTGATAGGAAAGCACGGCTTCATGATTGGCATTGGGCTGGTCCTCCTCGGGACGGAACACCCGTCCCAGGTAAGGGCTCGCCCAGAATACGTCGAACCACTGCCAGGAAACATTCGCGCCAACCAACCTCTCCGGCGTGGTGCCACTTCCGCTGTAGTTAAAGTTCGCAGCCTGAAGCACGGCGGCGGAAGTCACAACATCTTTACCGGTTACGGCGTCACCGAAATCCGGGGCCGAAATATTGATGTTCGCAAGGTCGGCCAAAGAATACTTGGCCCGAAGCGCGATCACGCTTTCAGGATGCGGAATGCCACTGGGATTGAGCAGGATGGCATTCATCACGGTAAAGACGGCGACGTTCGCCCCGATACCGAGCGCTAATGTCAGTGCGGCAACCACCATGAAACCCGGGCTCTTGCGCAGACCGCGGGTGGCGTAACGGAGATCCTGAAGTGTTCCCGTCATTTTACGTTCCTCCTTACTCGTACCTCAGGGCCACCATGGGATCGACCCGGGCCGCCCGTCGCGCCGGATTGGCCGCCGCGCACAGCGTGACCACAATTGTGAAAACCGCAGCCGCTGCGTAGATCGCCGGATCGCGCGGACTGACTTCCACCAGCGAGGCAGAGACTACTCGTGCCAGCGCAACTGCCAGTAGCGATCCCACCACCAATCCCGGAAGCGCCAGCGCCAGGCATTCGCGAATAATCATGCGCATCACGTCGAGCGGTTGCGCACCCAGCGCCACCCGGATGCCGATCTCGTTGGTGCGCTGCGCCACCGAGTAAGCCATCACCCCGTAAAGGCCAATGGCAGCCAGCAGCAAAGCCACCGAACCCAGCGTGCCCAGCAGGCTGGCGGCGATCCTTTGCGCGAAAAGCGAAGCGCCGATATATTCCTCCAGAGGCATGACGCTGAACACCGGCACTGCCGGCTCGATGGCGTTGGCTTCTCGGCGCAGCGCCGTGACCGCTTCATCCACTGGCCCAGAGGTGCGGACGAAAAACTTCAGACCCATCTCTGGCCGGTAAATCTGGCGGATGGGGACGTAGAAATACGGTGCGGTGTTTTCGGTGACGCGGAGAATCTTGCTGTCCTCAACCACTCCGACTACGGTGAACCATTTGCCCCAGCCCTGCACTTTTTGACCAATCGGCTCCTGATTGGGCATGAAATGGCGCGCGAATTCCCGGGTCACGATCATCGCTGGCGGATGGTCTCTGTCATCCTGCTGGTTGAAGTCCCGGCCTTCGAGCAGCGGTATCTTCATCAGGTCGAAGTAGCCGGGTGCGATCAGGTTGCGGTAGAGCTTCATGTTTTCGTTAGGCCCGGGGACATACCCTTGAATCTGCAGATCCTCCCACGAACCCCCGGAGATGCTGAGCGGCACATAGTCGCCATAACTGACCGCAGTCACTCCCGGCTGATGCTCCATGGCCTCACGCAGACGGCGGCAGAACGAATCGGCCTGGCCCGCGTCGTAGCCTGCGGCGGAAAGGTTCATCTGGGCCATGGCCACGTGATGAGGATCGAAACCGGGTTGGATGGATCGAGCCACCTGAAAGCTCTTGACGAAGAGTCCGGCACCGATAATCGCCACCACTGCCAGCGCAACTTCTGAGGTTACGAGCAGTCCACGCAAGCGTTGGGAGCGCGTGTTCGAGGTCCCACTTCGCCCGCCTTCCTTGAGCATCTCGTTTACGT
>JBAWFN010000024.1:0-2671 GCA_049591935.1 Terriglobales bacterium
GCCCATGCTACGGCAATTCCGAGCTCAAAAGGCATGTTGAACCGGGGCGTACGTGGCGCATTGCGATCAAGCTGTACGCGGGACAAATCATGGACAGAATAACGGCAGCGCTGGATCAACCCGAAAATCCGTTCCAGGCGCCGCGCACCGGAAGGGATACCCAACGTCGCTCGAGGGACGAAGCCAAGCACAGTCAGTCCAACGATATAGGCGAGGTAGAGTCTTTCAAACTGAGGGTCGTATGGGATGTTCAAAAATACCGCGTCTTGCTCAACGCGCAGTCTTGCCATTATTGCGCCGTGCCGAATTGGAGTTTGCAGCCCGGGATTTAGACCTAAATGTTACGTGCCCGGATCGTCCGCCATTCTTGCGGGAATTAGTCCCCTCGATAATGGTGACCAGCCGGTTTAATCTGGTTTTGGATACGCCCAGCCGTTCGGCCAGTTCGTCCGGCGTTTTTAGCGCGAAATTGATTTGGACTCTCTTGGACACAGCGGTTCTCCATTCAGATTATACGCCGGGATGGTGTGGCGATAAGCCGGACTTTTCTCAGGTTCCCGCGCATTCGCTGTCCACAGTGTTGCCTCCCATGCCTAGCGCAAAGAACGCGCTAGGATGGGGCACCCCTCAGTTGGGGTGGTGCATGCCGTTCACGCCACCACCGACACCTCGCCGTGTGGCTTACGCGTCGGCCTGACGATGATCTCGATGTCCTGTCCCAGCGCAGTGAGGAAGTCCATGAGGCGTTCCACGGAAAAGGCTCCGGCGCGGTTGCGCATCAGGGCGGAGACGTGAGGCTGCTTGATCCCCAGGATCTTTCCCGCTTCGGCTTGCTTGAGGCCACGCCTTTGGATCAAGCGGTAAATCTGTAGGGTGAGCTTAGCCTTCAGCAGTTCTTGTTCGGGATAGGGCAGGCCAAGGTCGGCAAAGACGTTGCCGCTGCTTCTTTGCGCTCGCGTTCTCTTCGCAGCGGTCTTAATTCGGTTTGGCCTTCGCTTTGGCGTTCGGTTTGTCATGCTAGTTTTGCCTTTCCCGGTGCATCCGTTCAGCGGCGGCCAGGCGCTGACGGACAAGATCGATCTCGTTCTTCGGCGTGGCGATTCCGCGTTTCGACTTCTTCTGGAACGCGTGCAAGACGTAGACTGCCTCGGCAAACCGGACGGTATAGACAGCCCGCCAAGTGTCACCGCGATGCCGGGCGACAATCTCCACGACAGACCCTCCGCCAAAGCCCTTCAGCGGCTTGGCCGAGGGGTCGGTTGCCCCTTGCTGAGCGGCATAGAGCGACTGGCCGATATCGCGCCGGACCTCACGGGGAAACGCCCGCAGGTCTCTGCGGCTTGATCCCACCCAGACGATAGGCCGTTCCGCTTCGGTCATTATACATGAATACGTCTATGTGTATACCGTGTCAATGTTTTAAGTGGACGCGTGGCGCGGCGGAACTCGAGATCGTTGAGGCAGGCCCGACGGCGCCTGACTCCGATTTCTTGCTGACCCAGGGCTTACGCCCTGGGCTTTACTATGCCGCCCCTCCGGGGCTGGAGGCGGCGTCAGTTTTGAAAAAAGGGGCGGAATTCGTTCCCATGTGGGACGAGAACAAATATTGTTTGGCTAATCTGACGACAAAGACAGCGGCAGCTCTGGCTCGGCGTCGGAGATGGGATCGGCGATGGTTTTTAGTTCCGGATAGTGCTCGAGGAGCGGCTGGGGAGCGCGCACGCGCTGGCCGCTGAGCATGTGTTTCAACTGGAGGGCGTTGACTCCGGCTTTGCCTTCGAAATGATTGTTGGCGATCACGTAAGTCACTTCAGCTTTCTGCGCGATGTGTTCGATCTTATTTCTCCACCCCAAAAGCTCGTTTTCGTTGTAGAGGTAGTTGTAGCGGTCTTCGCCGCGCTCGGCTTCGAACCACATGTCGTAGTTGCGTCCGTGGAGGCGGACGTAGCCGACGGGCGAGGTGACATATTCTCGGGCTTCGAGCGAGCGGCCGATCAGAGGCTGGTCGATGTTGCAGAAGGCCACGTTTTTCTGGGTGAAGTAGGCAAGGGTTTCAGGATTGTCCCAACTGGAATGGCGGACTTCGACGACGCGGGGATATTCGATGAACTGGCGCAGCAGGGTTTCGAGGTATTCGCGGTTGAGCGAGGTGTTTTTGAATGACACGGGAAACTGGATGAGCAGAGCGCCGAATTTTCCGGTGGAGGCGAGAGCGTCGAGGCCCTGGCGGGCTAGGCGTTCGTCTGCGTCGCCGGGGCGGATGGTAGCGGCGGAAGTGGGCTCCATGACCGCGATGGGCGAGTGAGTGAACGAGCGATGCAGCTTGGCGGTGAAGGTGAAGTCAGGATTCACCGCGGAGACTTTACGCGCCCAGAGCTTGGCTAGCTCGGGCTTGATGTGTCCGTAGAAAGAAGTATTGATCTCGACCACGTCGAAGCAGGCGGCCACGAGTTCCAGCGGATGCTGTTTGCGGAGGCGCATACCGGGAGGATAGAAAGTTCCCTCCCAATCTTTGTAGCTCCAGCCAGCGGTGCCAATGCGGATGCGGGGAGGCATAGGGAAAACTCCCGGAGTCGTACGGGGCGATGCAGTGATTTAACCACAGAGGGCACAGGGGCGCACGGAGGAAGGCACGGCCATTGATTTTCGTTTTTGTTCGGCGGTTATCTTA
>JBAWFN010000025.1:0-3019 GCA_049591935.1 Terriglobales bacterium
GTCTCGCCCCGAGTTTGTCGAAAACACGGCTGGAATGGGTCTTCACCGTGCTCTCGCTCACAAAAAGCTTCTCGGCGATTTCGCGGTTGCTCAGGCCCTGGGCGATCAGTTCAAGGATCTCAAGCTCGCGGCGAGTGATATGGAGGTCCTCACGTTTTCTTTCGTCAGGGATGAACGGTCCCTCGGCGGCGACCGGGACCTCCCTCACAACAATTGTCTGGCGTTTTGCTGTCAGCTTGAGGCCAAGCCAGATGCCAAGAACGGCAAAGGTCGCGGCGATCAGTCCGCCGTAGATTTCGATGGAATGTTCGACGACCAGGAACTGATACTCGGTCCACTGGAGCAGAGCAATCAAGATTCCACCGATCAGCCCGTACATGAGGACGTGGCGCTTCATAAGTTGCAGCAGGATTCGTTACCGAAATTATCGCACCCATGGTGGTTTAGATCCTACTGCTTGCAGGACAAGATCCACGCTTGACAGGCCTTGACCGCATGTTCCTCCGCGGTCTCGGATCACGCGTGCTGGAACTGGGCGGTGAGAGCGGCACGGACCGTCATCCGACTGTTTATCCCGGGTCATACGTTGAGTACGTGCAGAAGCTTGGACACGAGGCGCCTGGGATCTATTCGTAGGGCTTGCAGCTTTTGTGCTCGGCGGGTCCCTGAAACTCGGCGGGAGTTAACGCTTCTTTACGAATATCTTCCAAGCTGCCACGGATGCTTCGGATGAAAAGCGCGGCGAGGAAAAAACTATAATTCCCAATCACCCTCATTTCGAACCCCGAGTATCTGGTGACGGATGGTGAACTTTAGAGGCCGGTCCTTTGGAACCATTTCTTGCTCAAATTTCTCGGGAATTGGAAGGAACACTTGGTTCTGTAAGACGAGGGGATCGTATTGCATTGTGAACATTCCCGTGCGCTCGTGGTTCTCTGTTTCGCCGATCAATTCCTCAAACTGGATATCGTAGTAAACGACGGCCGAACCTTGGCTGTAAAAGAGATAACCAGCGCGATGGCCGCCCCACGAGAAATCCGTTGCGGGCTTTCGCTCTAGGAAAACCCGCCGATATAAAAGGTGCGCATCGGCCGTCAAGGCCAAATAGTAGCGAGCCAGACCCAGCTGAGTAGGCACGTCGGTGGCATCCAAAATCTTGGCGTCGAGCGCCGTCCCAAGCAGCATGATCTCCATCTCTCTGCGGATTTCGTCGATTGGCTTCCCACTTGATTGCTGCGCGACTGCTTGCTGAGCGACTTGGTTGACCTGGCCAGGTACTGCGACAACATCGCTTTGCTTGACCGACGTTGATCTTGGTGTGCTCGCCCGTCGCCCGCCGAAAACCGCTGCGACGGCTTCAGGAGTCATTTTGGTAATGGAGGCGAGTTGCTGAATTCTCCCTACGTCTCCGGGATCAATTTCGAAATACTCGACGGAAGACTGGAGTTTTCTAAGCAATGCGTCGAAATCGCGCTTCCGGAGATCAGGAAAAACCCCCTCTAAATGTGGAAGGACTGAATCCCGAATGAAAATGTCGAACACCGCATCGAAAGAGAGGGATTCGCGTAGTTCGACCAACCGCTTCATGTGGGGGTGCCGAAAATCCACAAAGAGCGTCCTCTCCTTCACGTTCCGTTGTGGCGGAGTCCAAAGCATGGCGCCGTGTGACAATTCACCTGCCCTAATATGCAGTCCATCGATCAAAAACTGCCTTCTCAGGCGATCAATTAACTGGTACTTCAATGTTTCCTGAGCGAACGTAAGCCGGTCTATCACCCGAACACAGGTCACTCTATCTTCGAGTTCGGCTGCGTTGCAGTACGACAGCAGGTAGCTGCTTTCAGCCCTTTGTCTGTATCCGTCTGATGACAGGAGAACCAGAGTCTTTCCTTGTTCGGCGTAGGCCTGCGCGATGGATTGATCATGTCCATCGCGAAGAAAATATACCTTTTCCTTGGGCGAGCCCTTAAGGGCATCGAGTCGAGTACGTGAGTTGCTTCCATACAGGCGAACTGACGCTGATCCCGCTAGCTCCCATAGCGAATTATGCGACAGATAGCGATAAAACGATGAAAATCGTTCTGGCAGCCCAGATGTTTTTGATATGTGAGTGGCAACCCCATGTTCAATAGCACTTAAGAGCTGCTGCACCAATGTTCGGCTTTCATCGGTTACCGCTTCACGACCCGCTGTGGGCCTCAAAACTGAGCTGTTTATAATTCCACCGAAACCAAAAATAGTTGTGACAGGAACAGCTGCGAGCATGAAGCCGTGTTGGTATGCGGCAATTCCGGCGATAGTCGTTGAGAAAACGGCAGAAATCTCCGTTTCTACTTCATTCCAAGTGAGTCGATCGACAGCGACTTCCGCCTGGCCATTCTGGAGAGCGCGAATCCAAACCGAAGCTTTTACCGGGCCACTGCTTACTGTGTATGCAGCGCCTTCGTCGCGTTTGACAGTCGGAAAAGGAGCTTGGCTAAGAAGTTGGTCGCCAATCCGCACAGGGACATCGATGAATTGAACGATCGGCCTGAGATAGCCAACGATTTGTTGCGCGGTAATCGGCTGCATCAGAGTGCCGGTTACTGCGGTTCCGGGGCGGAAATCGATAGGACCCGTTTCGTAAAATACACAGTCCTCTTTCGCCGAAAGATTGTTTCTATCAGCGTAGCTGACAATTGAGATATTGGAATCATGGGTCCTGGTGGTCACTTCAAGGCGTGAGCACACCCCAAAATTTGCCATACCACCGATGCCGAAAGTTCCAACTACGCCCGCTGACTTGGCTTCGGCAGTATGCTTGCCGCTTTTGCCTATGCTCCAGAAGAAGCTAGCTAGGTCTTCCCTCGTCATACCGATACCAGAATCGGAAATCGTGACCTTGCTGCCGTCCAGCACGATGCTTATTTGGTGCTCGCGGCCAGATCCTGTGGATTGTTCTCTGAACATCTGCAGGCGAACGGCGTCGAAAGCGTTTTGAACGTTCTCCCGCAAAAATGCGAAAGGAGACGTATAAATC
>JBAWFN010000026.1:0-5432 GCA_049591935.1 Terriglobales bacterium
GCTCCACAGGGGAGGACTGGCTCAGTCCAACACATGACGCCTGGAATGTTCTTGTGGGCTTGCGCCTGCCTCAGGTCACTTTCGCAGTGCCCGAGACTCAAGCAACGTGCCAGTTCAATTCAGGCCCCGGGAACCACTCAAACCTTGCCACAGCTTTCGCTTGGGTGATGCATCCAGTTTCGCTAGAACTGCTCGCAAGCGTATTTGCAGGCGAATGATGTCGCAGATTATGGCTGTGTTCACCTGCTTCCGCTGGTTTTTCGCGCGCTCACCTTTTTCCATCCGGCCGCCCCTCCTTCGGCCGCTATTCTTTCGCGCCATTTCGGATCGCACTCATCGGTTTGCCGTTATGGCCGCCTGGTTCAGTGGCTGCGCGAGTTGCTGATCAACGATCTTGCGAAGAGCATCGTAGTCAAGCGCGCCGCTGAGGAAGTGACCGTTCACAAAAAAGCTGGGCGTACCGCTCAGCCCGAGGCGCAGGCCTTGCTCACGATCCTGTTGCACGACGGCAGCGGTCTCGCCCGTATCCAGGCATTGGTCGAAGGCCGCTGAGTCCAGTTTCAAAGCCCGCGCCTGAGCCTTGAGTTGGTCGATGTCCAATTCCTTGCTGCTGAACAGTTCGTCATGGAAAGCCCAGAACTGGCCCTGTTTCCCTGCGCAGCGCACGGCTTCCGCAGCTTTTTCAGCGTGCGCGTGCATGGGCAAAGGAAAGTCCTTGTACGCAACGGCGAGTTTGCCACCAAGTTCCTCGCGCAGTTTCTTGATCGCAGGCGCGACCTTCTGACAATAGGGACACTCGTAGTCGGCGAATTCAACCAACAGCACGGGCGCGTCCTTCGACCCAAGCACATTCGCGTTTTCCAGGTCCACCACCGTACTCGGCGGGGCCAGAGTCACGTACACGTTGGACTCCGCGCGAAGTGTCTTGATGTAAGCCAGGCGTGCTTTGCTGGTTCGCGTCGCACGGATTTTGTCTAATATCCTTCCGCGCATGGCTTCGTACGGCTGGTCGGTTTCGAGGCCCTCGTAAAAGATCTTGAGTTGATCTTCGGTCGGATCTTTGACCTGGGACTTCACCTCGCGGTCGAGAAGCTGGTCGACGGTGAGGTTTTGGCTCCCGGCCTTTTGCTGGATCAAGGTCTTGTCGATCAGATCGTCGAGCGCCTTACTCTCAGCTTGATAAAAATCATAGCGAGCCTGCAGCAACTTGGCGGATTCCTGTTGCTCAAGATCGCTCATCGTCAGCTTGACCGCCCCGATCTGAGCGACCACGTCGGTGCTGGTCTGGGCAATCGCGCTTGCAGAGCCCAGCAGAGCCAGCGTCACACCCAACCCGAAGCCTAGAAATACCTGCGAGAATCGCATAAGTTCCTCCCCTTAATCGAACGACTGAAAGATTTAATAGAGCAGTTCAGGGTGAAAACATCGCCAGACAAGAAACTGGGGGATTTCCAGTCTGGCGAATCGAGGTGGAAGGCCAGGCTACAAGGTAGGCCGACCATCGTGTTGGTGCGAGCGCTTCTAGCCTAGTTGTTGCAAATTGCCGCTAAAGCGGAGCTATTGGCGCAAATCCCATGTCCGCTGCCGGCCCCCTTGATATCGGAACATTGCCCCGCCAGAGCTTTGCCTTCGGCCTGGCTTAGAGGCGCGGCCTGAGAAGCATTCTCCGTGATCGCGAAGGCGCTGTTCTGAATGTGGGTAGCCCATGCACGCAGGTCCGCGACCGGGACGGGCGCAGTCGGCAGTGGGCACAGTCCGCCATTGGTGGCGGCCGACACGATCTTAAGCACTCCACTGCTTAGGACCACGCCGGTGAGGGGATTGCTGGTGAGATCGCCATCTACGGACAGCGTCAGAATGCCATCGGGTGTGATGGTGCAGCTGCAGCACTCAGACATCTCTTCGTTGGTATCGAATACGTAGATGTCCGCGCACAGGTTTCCACCTGTCACGCCCGGGTGAACGATGCGCAGTGTGGCGTCCGGAGCGCCGGAAGTATTGGCGTTCGCGAAGTAGTCAACACTGAACACATCACCCAAGGTTGTGACCGGTGGGTTTGCCGCCGAGGCGGTCCCGGCGAACAAGGCCAACGATGCTACCAAAGTACACAGAACGAGCAATTTGGTTCGAGACATTTTTCCTCCTTCAGATTGCGCTGCCGGCTGGGGGAGGACGCTCGGCTGTTGGCGCAGGGAAACTTTACGCGCTAGTCCCTGGGTTCCCAATCGCCCTGATGTACTAATCCATCTACGCTACATCTGTGACTAGCCTGCCGGACTACGCTGAATGTTTCGTGCTGCGGAGATTATGGTTTCGATCCCGCAATTTTCCCGAGGATGCCGGATCGAGTCGAGACGCCCATCTTGACCATCACCAACCGCAGAAAGGATTTGACGGTGTTGGGGCTGATTTTCATGCGGTCGGCCATTTCTTTGCTGGTCAGGCCCTCAAAGAGCAGCCTTACGGTGTCCTGCTCGCGCGGCGTCAGACCGAAATGGATACAAATCTCGGCCAGCTTCACCCCTCCCTTGGTGCTCCTTTCCAGCAGGAGCACGCAGGCGGGAGGATGTGGCGCCCGGCGGCTGTTGCTTAGGTTCAAGAGGAAGGACCGGCACTGGTAGGTCCTTCTTGCCGATTTGAACTGCTCGACAAAGCGGACCGGAGCCGACGACCCGCGCTCCACCAACCACCCGCGGATTCGCTTTGCCAGCCACTCCTCCGGGTTGGGAATCTCCTCCGGGGGAGATGGAAATGTGAGTATCTGGATGGCCTCGACATTCGAGGCGACGAGATTCAGCGAGCGATCCACCACCAGCAGGCCGGAACGGCGAAGAATGGAGAGATCAGTTTTTGCGAGGTCCGCATCGTCTCGCGCAAGCTTGGACGGCATCGTACCGGCCTCCCGGGAGACGAAGGTGGAGCTCCCCACGACGCGCGTGCAGTGTTCAAGAAGCACGAGCCTCGCCAATCGCACGGGCGCTGTCTTTTGTGCAAGATAGCGTTCTGAGGCGCGAAGGCGGAGGGAACTTTTGGAAGGCGGTTAGGAGAATCTGCTCGATAAGAAATTCTCGAGGTGCGAGTGCGCCCCTTCGGCCATTCCGTCGCTCACCAACTGTTTCGCCCGAAGGTTGGTTGCGCGGAGGGTTGCTTCGAGCCTGCAATTTTCCCGACGATGCCGGATCGGGTTGAAACACCCATCTTGACCATGACCAGCCGCAGAAACGCTTTCACCGTGTTGGGGCTGATTTTCATCCGGTCCGCGATTTCTTTGCTGGTCAGACCCTCAAAGAGCAACTTCACCGTCTCCAGCTCGCGCGGCGTCAGGCCGAAACGGGTGCAGATCTCGGCCAGCTTCACCGCTCCATTGGTGCTCCTTTCCAGCAGGAGCACCAGCGCGGGATAACTTGGAGCCTGGGCATTGCCGTTAAGGCTCATGGGAAAGGACCGGCAATAGTATGTTCTTTTTGCGGACTTGAACTGCTCGACGAAGCTGAGCGAAACCGACAACCGGCGATCCACCAGACCGCTGCGGATTCGCTTTGCGAGCCAGACATCGAGGTTGGGAATCATCTCCGGGGAAGATGGAAATGTGAGTATCTGGATGGCTTCGGAATTCGAGGCAACCAGATTCAGTGAGCGATCCACCACCACCAAGCCCGGCCGGGCGAGAATGGGGAGATCAGCTTTTGCGAAGTCCGCATCGTCTCGTGCAAGGTTGGGCGTCGTCATACCTGGCCTCTCTTTGCGATTTGGTTCTGCCGCAATCACTTGCCCCGGGGGAATACAGCTTCCACGCAAGTTGTGGAGTAGAAACAATAATGAAACACGGCTAAACTAGATTTCCGCTAAAAGGGAGACACACTCGAAGTCTCTACTCGGGGGAGTAAAGCGGTACCATCACCTGGAGTCAGCACCGGATTCTCACCGATCTTGCAACTCCTTGTCAAGGGCTTTCCCGTGCTCACCCAGCGTTTTCGGGCCTTAGCCCATTTGTATTAGGCGCTAAGGCTAAAGCCAGATCGTCACCGCCCGGCAACTCGGACGTTTTGAGCAAGAGGCGCCAAACTCAACTGACACTTCGCCGGCTTTGTTGCCATCAAGGATGTTGCCTGTCTGCACCGTGCTCCCGCAAACCAAACTGGTCGGCACTGTGGACGGAGCGGACGCCACTGCCTGCCCAATTCTTGGCCAAGACCGCTTCTTTGGAATGGGTTTCCGATGTCGGGGATGCGTCCGCATGGACTCGTCACTTAGTTTAAGTTTCCTGACTGCCCGGTCGGTTCTTGCTTTACTCTCTTTCGAACGAGGCGGCGCCTCGGATGTCGAGATGAGTAAAGTTGACGAGGGGAAAAGTACAGGTATGGAAACATCAGGGCGTGGTATGAGAATGCGCATTTGCTTTTTCGTTGGCATGGGTGTGCTGGCGTTTTCGGGCGGATTCTCGCAAACTGCTGGAGAAAATAATTACGTGAGTCGCGCACAGATTTCCCACGCGGGAGAAACAGTTCACCTTTCTGCCAACGACCCGCGTCCATTGGCGCAGGCCTTGGACGCGCTCCAGAGAGAATATGGCTGGCTGGTCAATTACGAGGATCCACGATACGTATCGAAACTGGATCTCGTGGAGGTAACGAATCCTCCACAACATCGGAGCGCCGACTCCGGTTCCCAGGTTCACTATCCCGGCGGTGGCGCTTTCAATCTGGACTTCCCCAACGGGATACCGCCAAACTCGCCGCCGGATGAACAAGCGACTCTGCAACTGTTGGTTGACGCATACAACCGTAGTAACAATCCCGGCAAATTCGACCTACGAAAAACTGCGGAGCAGAGGTTCGATGTTGTGGGCACCTCAGCCCACGACGCAATGGGCCATATTTCACGGCAGGAAGTTTTCTTCGATTTGCCCGTCACTCTTGTCGATCGGCAGAGAAGCGCGTTCCAGACGATTGAGCTGATTTGCGCACAAATAACCGAGCGTACCCATACCAAGGTTACACTCGGCGTGTTTCCCATGAGTTTGCAGACCACGATGGTGAAGGTGGGCGGAGCCAAGGTGCCAGCCCGGACCCTGCTCTCCCGTGCATTGGCAACGACGGGCCGCAAGTTCGTTTGGCGCCTGTTGTTCGACCCGGACTCGAAAAAGTATTTCTTAAGATGTCTGTTGGCCTGAGCATCATAAGCGCCGGGCCTTCAGCGGGCGGGCGCAATTTCCAGGTCGCCTCGCGGCAGTCCCATCGAGGCCAACGCTCCCAGCGCGCCTGCGCTCGGATTCGTGAGACAAAAGTCCCTAGCCACAAGCAGCCCGTGTCTTGCGCTCAATCAGCAAGAGAATTTTACAAATCCTTGACATAAGGATGGCTGGGAAGCAGGAGAATGCCATCGGTTCGGGGTGAGTCTGGTTTGAACCCGGTTCTGCAGTTTCCTGGGCA
>JBAWFN010000027.1:0-1633 GCA_049591935.1 Terriglobales bacterium
GTTGTCCCGCTGGGGCAGCCATCACAGTCGGTCTCGGAGGAAGAATCTCCACTGCCGTCAACGCATGTGCACGAGACGCTGGTCGAGGCGTCGGTCCAGTGTGCTGGCAGTGTGTTGGTCAGCGCCGTCGTGATGCCGCTGCTTGGAGTGGGAAAGGACAGAGCGTATTGACCAGCGGAGCGGACGGCCTGGGCGAGCACAGTGCGTTGGTACACGGCGTTCCCGAGATCGTAAGCGGCGAGAAGCAACAGAACCATTGTGCTGGCGATGATGCCGAATTCCAGCGCGGCGACACCGCGCCGATCGCGCGCTATCGTCCGGTGGCGGGTGAGAAATGTGCGGCACATTCGCTATTCCACCAATTGATACCAATCCTCAGAATGCCTGACCGATGATGGTCCATTGTCGATGGGCGATGGACATGATCTTCCAAGGCTGATCCACGAGCCTGTTCCAGGCATCGCAGCAAATGTCGACGATGTTGTCGAAGCCTGTGAAGATACGGTTGGACAGCCAATTCTGCCGCATGAACTGCCAGACGTTCTCCTGCGCGTTGAGTTCCGGCGAGCGCGGCGGGAGCGGCAGCAGCGAGATGTTGCTGGGCATCTGCAAACACTTGGCCCCATGCCATCCCGCCTGGTCGAGGATAATGATGGCGTGCGCCCCAGAAGCGACGCAGGTGGCAATCGCATCGAGGTGAAGTTGCATGGCCTCGCTGTTACAGCTCGGCACCACGATGGCGGCGCCCTTCCCCAGCGCCGGACATACCGCGCCGAACAGATAGGCTGATTGCGTTCGTTGATCATGTGTGGCCCGTGGGCGAGACCCCTTCCTGGCCCAGCGGTAGGTGAGCTTGTTCTTCTGGCCTACCCGCATCTCGTCCTGGAACCAGATCTCTATCGGTGTGCCAGGTACGAGCGTCCGGCGGATTTCCGCCACGCGGTCGGCGAAGTTTTTTTAAATGCTTCCATGGCTTCGGCGTCCTGCTTGTAGGCTCTCGGCCGAGCACTGAGGTGGGCAAAGCCCAACCGCTTCAGCGCGCGGTAGACCGTGTCGTCCGACACCTCGATGCCAAACTCCTCATGCAGCAGCGCGATCAGGTCGCAGGCCCGCCAGCGCACCACACCGTGCACTGCCGGGATCGGACCCTCCTCGACCACACGGACGAGAAATGCCCGATGCTCTTCGTCAAGCTTCGCCGGTGCGCCAGGCGAAGTCAGGTTGATCAGGCCATCCGGACCAAGCTCGTTGAACCGGATCACCCAGTCTCGCAACGTTTGACGGTCCATCCCGCCAATCCGTGCCGCTTCCGCTCGAGGCGCACCATCCAGGATCGCCGCTATCGCCAACAGCCGCCGGGCCTGGGCCACATCCTTCGTGCGTGTCGCAACTCGCCGCAACTCCGCCGACGTGAAGTCCTGCCGCACTACAATCGCCTGGCTCATGGCAAACCTCCTCAGTTTGCCAGCTTGAATCACGCCTATGCCGATTCGGGAATCCGCGAGCATTCGAGAGTCACCAACTCAGCGGATTGGTATTAGAGGTCGTGCACCAAGGTGGAAGAGGAAAACATGATCCAAAACAATTCCGTTTGGTAAGTTGAAGCATTGCGGGGGGCGGGGCGGCCGGGGGG
>JBAWFN010000028.1:0-10578 GCA_049591935.1 Terriglobales bacterium
GCATCGTCACGATTTGCTCTGGCTTGTACCTCTTGATTGGCATGACCCGTGTTTCCTCCAAGTGGATTCTCTCTCATTCCACCTGGTACAAATTTCCCCGGTCACGTCAATCGTAGCACCGTCGGGGTTTGTCATTACGCCCCCGCTCGCGGCGTTCCCGGACTTGTCGTAGATGGTGTACGCCGAATAGGTCGCTGAGACGCTCAGTCCAGAGCCGTCTGTCGTTCCTGCAGTCACCGACGTAGGGCAACCCGAAGCACCAGAAGGATACACGTTCGTATTTCTGGGCAGCGGATGGGCTGCTCTTGTCGCGTCCACAATCGATAACAGCGTCAGCGGATAAAAGGAGTTACCATCGCAATTCTGTTTTGCGCCAATCAGGGAATACACGTAGTAGCCAAGATCACCGGAGAACGGAGTCCCTGAGAAGCCTGTGCTTACCGCCCATTGCGGAGCGCCATCTGCGATTACGGTGTACGCGTGCGAATTGCTCACCAGAGAGAACACAAACGGAATTTCCCCGGCCTTGCTCCGCACTGGAATATTGATATTAATGTTGCCGGTAGCCAGATCAACGGAATCGTATGTTCCGACCGCCTGAGTAGAAAACGGCAGAATGCCAGATGCAGGATCGGGATCTTGGGCGAAAGCGAGACAGCTAACTAGCAGACAGAGGGGAACCGCAACCGCGAAGCGAGCCATAGGCTCCTCCTTGAGTCCAGCCTCCCCCCTCAGAGAGCTGGTACGCCTAACTTAAGGAAGTCCGAAATCGAGGGTCAAGCGAAAAGAGTCTGCCGGAATCTGGTGAATCAACAAGAAACCCTCGCAGCGGTTACTGCGAGGGTTGGCAAAATTGGGAAAGCGAGGCCTTATGCGGCGCGGACTACGTTGGCCGCCTGGAACCCTTTGGGTCCCTTGAGCAGATCGAACTCCACGGTTTCGCCCTCGTTCAGCGTACGGTAACCGTTCTCTTGGATCGCGGAGAAATGAACGAAGACATCCTCCCCTGTGGAGCGCTGGATAAAGCCGTATCCTTTAGCCCCGTTGAACCATTTTACTGTGCCCTTCTCTCTCACAAAAAACTCCTTTCGCCTCTTTTATGTGTGGAACTCCACCAGCTCAGCGAAGCGTACGCCTCCTCACAACCCCCTCAAAGCCTGTGGACAAAACAGCCGCGGCTGCGCACACCGCTGAACTCGCGTGCAACAAGAAAGGCTCCGGAGTTTTCCGCCGTGGGGAGAGAGCACGGCGCAAAGCTCTGGAGCCAGTCGTGGTGGCGCGAATTTCGACGGCGGTACACGCAACATCAGCCTGAACTTACCAACGCTGTTGCACTGAATTGTGGCAACGAGCACAGAATAATAGCAGGAAGTTTTTTTCTGGCAAGAGAAGAATTTCAGTTAGTGAAACGTTTCAGAATGTGACCCGCGGTTTCCCTGGCAGCTGAGCCCAGACTGCGAAGGGGCTGGCGGAAGCACTTCCCTCACCGGGCTGGCTCCATGCAACCCTATGATAATATTGGCGAAATCCACTTGACTGAGCCACTCCCATCGGCCACGGAGGCTGCTTCCAAAACCTCGTCGCCCCGGCCTTCCCCGGAACCCTATTCCGGGCTGCTGGTTTCCACCGCAAAATATTTGTTGCGCACCGAGGTTCACACCTTTGCATTCTCGGTGGCGGCCAACGCCATCCTTTCTTTTTTTCCGTTTGTGCTGCTGTTGCTGACGCTCATCCGCCGCGTGTTTCATTCTGCTGCCATGTACGAAGTGGTGGTGCAACTGCTACGCGACAACCTTCCCGCTGGACAGGATTTTGTGATTCGTAATCTGAATGCGCTGGTGGGGGCGCGGCAGCGCACGCAGATTTTTTCCCTGCTGATTCTGCTGGTGACTTCAACCGGCGTCTTTCTGCCGCTGGAAGTGGCGTTAAACCGCATCTGGCATTTTCCTAACAACCGTTCGTACTGGGGAAATCAACTGATCGCGCTGGGATTGGCGTTTGGTTGCGGTGTGCTGGCTCTGCTTTCGATCGGCTTGACTGCGGGCAACGTGGTGCTGTTGCGCAGCTTCACCTTTGGGCACGGGATCGCCGTGGTGCGGCTGGCGGGGTTCATCAGTATGAAAGTGTTTGCCATCGCCACCAGTATTGCCATCTTCTTTCTGATTTATTGGCTGCTGCCCAACGGCAAAGTTCCGGCTGTGGCGGTGCTGCCAGCCGCGGTGATCATGGGATTGCTCTCGGAGATTCTGAAGTATGCGTACATCCTGGCGCTGCCTCGGCTGAATTTTCAGGAAGTCTATGGGCCGTTTACGTTGTCGGCGAGCTTGATGTTCTGGGCGTTCCTCACAGGATTGCTGTTGCTGAGCGGAGCGTATTTGTCGGCGGAGCGGCACGGGCGGAGAAGAAAGTAAAGTGTGGGGCGGGCGCCCTCGCCCGCCGAACTGGATGGAGTCCCACAAGGGACTTCGTCTCCTCGGTTGCGTGGCAGCTTCCAGGAGTAGAATCGCGGGCGTTCAAAGGGCGGCCTATTGCTCCCTATGCTGCCATCCACGGGGTTGTGTTCGAGATTGCGCCATTGGGCGGCAAGAGGCTCTCGAAGCCTTCGAAGAGGCGTTCGGGGTCGACGATGGGGTCGGGAGTGTGGGTTATGGCCATAGCTGCGCGAACTGCTAATCATAATCGCGTGGGGACAGCCGTCCACGTGCCAGAACTCCCTCGGGCCAGGGCCTGGCTAAGAAAAGAGCCGCTCTAAATCGCGGGCGCCATGCACAACGCGGAGGACGAACACCTCATCGTCGTCGAACCGATAAAAGAGCAGATGCTTGGGAAATCCTGAGATTGTCGCCCGTCTTACGTCGCGAAGTGCTGGCGATCGGAATTTGCAGGGCGCGCCCGCGGCGGGTCGGGTCAGTAAGTGCGAAATAGCCGTCGTGGCAGCTTTCTGCCAGCGTTGAGCCAGTGGTTGTCCCGACTGAGCGGCGTACCAGTCGGCTTGCTCCAGTATGTCGGCAATCGACGTGTCGCTGAAGACGAGCCGACGCGTTCTCATCGGCTGCGGGCGCGCTCGCGGAGCGCGGAGATCAGGCCCTTGCGGCGAATTTCGGCCAGGGAGATTTCGATTTTCGGTCCCTTGGCGGCAGCCACGAGCTCTTGTTCGAGATTGCTAAGACGGCGCTCCTTGTCCTGACGAATCAGTTCGCGGACATACTCGCTGGGCGTACCCCAGTCTCCTGTAGCAACTTGCCCTTCTACGTACTCCTTGAGGGCTACGGGGAGGGAGATGTTGAGGGAAGTCATCGGCATAGCGTCATAATATGACAGATTATGACGGTACGCAAGACTTACTGGGTGTGGCCAGCGGGCATCGGGTTCTCGTAGCTTCGAACGGGCGTTCGGGGTCGACGATGGGGTCGGGGATGTGGATGACGCTGCGCGAACTGCTAATCATACGCGCGTGGGGGTTCGAGGAGGCTAGACGCGTAACTGTCGATAAACGCTAAGAACTGCATTGCGTCGTCCGTTGGATGGATCTCTTTCGCGGACAGGATAACGATGTTGAGGTCAGTTGCTCTCTCGACAATACCCATCGACACTTCGGGTTGCTTCGGCCCCAAGCGAATCAGCGTAAAGCTGTAGAGGATTGACAATGCAAGAGCCGGGACAGGGTCGATGTACAGGTTTTTGGCCTCTTCCTCAACCAGGTCCCTGTTCGCCTCCCAGAACGCTTGGGCCTCTTCGTTGCCAGGTGTTTCCAAGAGAGCCCAATTAACAATTGCGGCGCTTAGGAACTTGCTTCGAGCCCCAAACCGGGGGTGGTACTTTGCCTGCAGCAATCGAAATATGCCTAGGCGCAACTTCAGGTCGACTTCGGACGGCACATAACTAGGCGCGGCATCCGGCATATTAGGTGTGCGCGAGCATCTGCGCAAAGAGGTTTGATACCCGAAAAAGGACAGGCTCAGAACTTCATCCTTGTGCCCCAAAAACACGCGGGGTGGAACTTCTTCCACCCGCATCATAGCCACGCGAGACGTTGCGAGCAACGTCTCTACAGAAAGGCGGAGAGGATGGCCGGATAAATAGATAGGTTGTATGTCAAAGATTGACATCTAAACCTTCCGGGCGTAAGTTTGGAGGGAGGAGCCTGCACGCCGGGGGACGGGTCCATGGATCAGATGAACGTATCGATTACCGAACGTCTTGCCGGCTACGTTCGCCAGAAAGTGAAGAGCGGCCGATACAACAACGCAAGCGAGGTAGTGCGCGAAGCCTTGCGGCGGATGGAGGACGAGGACGCACGGGCCGTGAGGCTGGCAAAGCCGACTGCGGAAGACATCCTCACTGACCTAACCGGTCAGCAGATCGAGGGCATCCGGCAGCGGGTCCGGGCCGGCATCGAAGCCATCGATGCGGGTGAATATACGGAATATGAAGGACGCGAGGGATTGATGAAGCTGGCGGACGGGGTGAAGGGGCGGGGGCGAAAACTTCTTGCCCGGGAAGTCTCCAAAGCGTAGCGCCCGCATCCCGTTCAGTTCCCCAGCTGGCGCGCGCCCGCTGCGCAGCGGCCGCGGGTCCCAGCCCTACCAAAAAGGCAATGCGCTATCGGGTCACAAGGCAAGCGGAACAAGACCTCAACGAGATTTATGTTTATTGGGCAAGGCGCGCAAGTCCAGAGGTTGCGGACCGCCTGATTGATGGAATCGCGGACCGCTTCTGGCTGCTCGGCGAACATCCCGACGCCGGGAGACCTTCGGGAGACATCGCTGCCGGGGTGAAAAGCTTCCCTGCAGGGAAATACCTCATCTACTATCGCGCTACGCGCTGGGGAACCGATATTCTCCACATTTTTCACGGCGCCCGGGACCAGGGGCAAGCTTTCAAGGCGGCACGAAAGCGAGGCTGAGTTTGGTTGCCACGCGCGAGGGAAACCGACGATTGCTTTAAACCGGTGAGTCCGCATCTGCTTCGCTTTGCCACGCAGACGCTCCGCTCACCAAGAACTTGCGGGGTGGAAACCTCTCCACCCCGCATCATACTTCCAACCAGAACCCGAGACTACACAAGTCCCTGATCCAGCATGGCATTGGCGACCTTCAGGAAGCCGCCGATATTGGCGCCGTTCACCAGATTGCCCGGCGTGCCGTATTTCTCGGCCGTTTCGAAGCAGTTCTTGTGGATGGCGATCATGATTTTGTGCAAACGATCGTCCACTTCCTCGCGGGTCCAGCTCAGCCGTGCGCTGTTCTGGGCCATTTCGAGGCCGGAGGTAGCCACGCCGCCAGCGTTCGCAGCCTTGGCCGGTCCGTAGAGGATCTTTGCATCCAGGAACAGCTTGGTGGCTTCGAGCGTGCTTGGCATGTTCGCGCCCTCGGCAACCAGTTTGCAGCCGTTCTTGAGCAGGTTCTCGGCGTCGCGCTTTTTGATTTCATTTTGCGTGGCGCTGGGGAATGCACAGTCCGCCTTGATGTTCCAGATCGGGTTGTGCTCCAGCTTGATGTCCGTGGGCATGAACACGCCCTTCTTGAACTTGTCCGTGTACTCACGGATGCGTCCACGGCGGACATTCTTCAGTTCCATGATCCAGGCCAGCTTCTCGCGATCGATGCCATCGGGATCGAAGATCACGCCGTCGGAATCCGAGCAGGTGACGGGCTTCGCACCCAGATCGAGCAGCTTCTCGATGGTGTACTGGGAAACGTTGCCGCTGCCTGAAACCAGGCAGAGCTTGCCTTCCAGTGTCTCTTTGCGGGTCTTCAGCATTTCGGCAGCGAAATACACGCAGCCATAGCCGGTGGCTTCGGGACGAATCAGCGAACCGCCCCAGGCCAGGCCCTTGCCGGTCAAAACGCCGGTGAATTCGTTGCGGAGCCGTTTGTACTGGCCAAACATGTAGCCGATTTCGCGGCCACCCACGCCAATGTCGCCCGCCGGCACGTCGGTGTCGGGGCCGATGTGGCGCTGCAATTCGGTCATGAAGCTCTGACAGAAGCGCATCACTTCGTTGTCACTCTTGCCCTTGGGATCGAAATCCGAACCACCCTTGCCGCCGCCCATGGGGAGCGTGGTCAGGGAGTTCTTGAAGACCTGTTCAAACGCCAGGAACTTCAGGATGCCCAGATTGACTGAGGCATGGAAACGCAATCCGCCCTTGTAGGGGCCGATGGCGCTGTTCATCTCAATGCGGAAGCCGCGATTGACCTGAATTTCACCGCGATCGTCAAACCAGGGAACGCGGAACATGATTACGCGCTCGGGTTCGGTGATCCGTTCCAGGATCTTCGAGGAACGATATTCGGGATGCCGCTGCAGCACCAGGCGTAGAGAATCCAGTACTTCCTGGACTGCCTGATGGAACTCGGGTTCGGCCGGGTTCTTAGCTTTGACGGTGGTTAATACTTCTTCAATGTAGTCGCTCGGTGACTTGATTCCGGGCGGTGTCATAACGCTCATAATAGTACCCTCCAATGTAAGTAAGAAGACTTTTCCAACCCTCTATTTAAGGCTTAAGCGCTGAGATGCGCTGTGACTCGGGTCACCGGGGGTCGTGATAATCGTACTGCGAAAAGGCACAAAAGTGGCACGGTTTTTTGTCTTCAGTCACTGGGAAGCAACCCCCTTCTTGACACTCCGGAGCGGTGGTAAGCGTGAGCCATTGGCGGGCTGCCTTCGCCGTAACCTATTGTTCCAGAATGGGAAGCGGCCACGGTGGGAAAGCAATTTATCTGGTTCGGCAATGTCGGGTCGGGCATAAGCTCGAAAAGACAGAGCCACGCAGTTCTCTCTGCGCGTCCTCCAAAATCTCATCTAGGAAGGAGAAACAAATGCCGCAAACCACCGCCATTCAAATCTCGGTCATCAACGCCAGCACGGTGCTGACCGACACCGAGATTCGTCCGGTAGTCAACGCCCTGCAGCAACAAGTCACCAACGACTTTCGTCCTGCATGGGGAACCGATGCCGAACTCACCTTTGTCCCGACGGGGTCCAACCCGCCGATTGGTACCTGGTGGCTCACGATTCTTGACGATTCCGATCAGGCCGGCGCTCTCGGCTACCACGACCTCACACCCGACGGCCTGCCGTTGGGCAAGGTCTTCGCCGCCACCGACCTGAAATACGGCAATAGCTGGACGGTCACCGCCAGTCATGAGTTGCTGGAAATGCTGGCCGACCCCAACATCAACCTGACCGCCTTTGTCCAAAACGAGGAGACCACGGGCACGCTCTACGCCTACGAAGTCTGTGACGCCTGCGAGTCCGATGCCTTTGCCTACAAGATCGGCAACGTGCTGGTCTCCGACTTTGTGTTTCCCTCCTGGTTCGAGACTTTTCGGGCCGAGGGATCGACCCAGTTCGACCAGACCAACAACATCTCAGAACCCCTGGAATTGGTCTCTGGGGGCTATATCGGGGTCTTCAGCGTAACGGACGGGACGGGATGGCAGCAGATCACCGCCCAGAAGACGCTGACCGACGCCACCCACCGCGGCAACGTGGGCAGCCGCCGCGAACGGCGGCGCACTCCGCATACCCAATGGGTGACCAGCCACACCTACAAAGAGATCACTCACCGGGCTACGTTGTACCGGGAACGTCTGCAACAGGTGGTCGCGCGCAAAGCCGCGGCCTGAGTGCTTGCCGTTTTATGGAGCCTCACGCGGGTGCGTGGGGCTTTGTTATTCCCTACACACCCAGCTTCTTGACTTCTTCCTGGTAGTACTTGCGGTAGAGGATGTCCCATTCCTGGCTGCCTTCGAGGATGGTGCGTTTCTGGTTCTCGATCTTATGCCGGGCGGCCTGATCGATTTTCTCTTCCTGATTGAGCAGTTCTTCCATCAGTCGACGCACTTCGAGGCGAATGGTATTGCGGTCTTCGACGAAGTCCAGCTCGTTCACTTCCGCGAGCGCCTCGGTAACCGCGTGCGCGACCTTGTTCACTTTGTCGCGGCTGGTTCTCACAGCACCGCCTTGTATTTGCGCACCAGTTCCTGCTTTACCTTGCGGAACATCTCCTGGTAGTTGGCGCCGGTTTTCTGCATCTCAGAGGAATAGGCTTCCAAAATGACGCGCACTTCATCGTTGATACGGTCCTCGAGGGTGAACTCCTCGAGCATGGCGGCATGCACCTTCTCCGTGACCACGGGCACGGCCTTGGTCTCAATGAATTTGCCCGCAATTAATTTTTTGGTGACTTCGCGGGCCAGATAGCCCACATATTCTTTCGACAGAAGCATGAGCGGAGTCAGGAGTTGCTAAGAAACAATTAGTGTAGCACAGGAGCCGTCAGCACTCAGCCGTCAGCATTCGGCGGTAGTGGGTCAGTTTCACGGTTGAGGGCTACTCAGACTTTGCGTCCTTAGCGGCGGTTCTTTGCGATCTTTGCGGTCAGAAAGCGGTTAACCGCAAAGGCCGCCAAGGATTCGCAAAGCCCGCGAAGCATTGCAAACCAAACTGACCCACTACCGCATTCGGCCATTCAGGAACCTGCTCGACTCGTGGCGGGCTGAATGCTGAGTGCTGAATGCTGGATTCTCCTGACACCCTCCTTGGTTCCGGCATACAATGTCTCAATACTTTCAAGAACTCTTATGTCGCCCGCGCCTGACGATCTCGCCAGCCTCAAAGATGACATGATCGCTTTCGTCGAGGGCCATGGACTGCGCCGCTTCCCTGGGTTGATCGACTACGAGGAAGTACAGTGTGTACCCTGGAAGTCGGCGGACAATCCCGACGGATGGAAGGATTTTGTGGAACTCGCCAAAGCCGCGGGCGCGCCGTTTCTGATCATGGATTCCTGGCGGCTGGAGCGCGAGGAACTCGATGCCATGATTCAACGCCTGAGCAACGCCGAGTTCACCAACGATGAAGACGTAGAAGAAGCGCGCTGGCTGCGCACCTACGTCGGCAAGACTGGCTTCGTGCAGCTGGGCTTTGCGCACCAGGGCGTAATGATGGTGTATGAGGCTTCCACGCCGTGGTACGACCGCTATCAGGGGATTCTGGAAATGGCGGAGGACTTCAGCGGAATGCCCATCGACGAACCCGGCTTCGAGGACGAACCGTAGGGCCTCGCCTGTTGTGCGCCGCGGAAGCGATGCCTTTCATTGCGTCCTTTGCGATCGCTTAGCGATCTTTGCGGTCAAGTTCTTGTACCTTCCCTTCTACAGTGGTAGTCGATCATGAAGTGGCTTTACAGAACGGCGGATGCAGCACAAGCTCAGACCCTTGCTGCCCAACTGCGCACGATTCCCGCCCTGCGCCTGGGCGATGGAGCAGCTGCCACACTCGCCGGCTTGCTGGTCATCCGCGGGATCACCGACCCCGAAACCGCCGAGCGTTTCCTGAATCCCTCGCTCAGCGACCTTCACTCGCCCTATCTGATGTTGGGCATGAAAGCCGCCGTCGATCGCATCGACGACGCGATCAAGCGCAAGGAAGGCATTCTCATCTACGGCGACTATGACGTCGACGGGACCACCGCCATCGTCATCCTGAAGACTGCGATCGAACTCTGCGGCGGCGCTCCCGAGTTTCATGTTCCGCACCGCATCAAGGAAGGCTATGACCTGCGCGGTGATGTCATCGAACGCGCCGCGGCGGCTGGCATTCAGCTCATCATCAGCGTCGATGCCGGTATTCGCGCTTTTGCCGCCGCAGAGACCGCGCGACGCCTGGGAGTAGATCTGATCGTCACCGACCACCACTTGCCCGGCCCTGATGGCACGCCACACGCGCTCGCCGTGCTGAACCCGAATCAGCTGGGCTGCGACTATCCTTGCAAAGCGCTTTGTGGGGCAGGCGTGGCTTTCAAGCTGGCACAAGCTTTGATGGAGCGAAGACTGCCCAACCGCGATCAAGCGGCACTCCTCAAGTCTTTTTCGAAGATTGTCGCGATCGCGACGATTGCCGATTGCGTGCCGCTGACGGGCGAGAATCGCGTGTTCTCGAAGCTCGGGCTGGAGGCCCTCCGCTCCGCGGTTAATCCCGGCCTCAAAGCTCTGCTTGAGACCGCGCAGGTGAGCGGCCGTCCTCTCACTTCCGGCGAGGTCGGATTTCGCGTCGCTCCCCGAATCAACGCCGCCGGACGCATGGACATCGCTGCCGATGTCATCGAACTGTTCAGCACGAAGGATCCCGCTCGCGCCCGCGAAATTGCCGCCAAGCTCGATCAGCTGAACGCCGAGCGCCAGGAGGAAGAACGACGCATCCTCGATGCGATCGCCACGCGCTTCGACGAAGATCCCACCTTGCCCGCGTCGTTTTGCATCGTGGTGGACGGCGAAGGCTGGCACCGCGGCGTCATCGGCATCACGGCGACTCGGGTTGTGGAACGGTACGGCCGTCCTACGATCGTCATTTCCCGCGAGGGCGAAGAGGCGCATGGATCGGGGCGCTCCATTCGCCCGTTTCACCTGCTGAACGCGTTGGAGTCTTGCTCGCACCTCTTCACTCGTTTCGGCGGACACTCTCATGCCGTCGGGTTTTCGCTGCCGGCCTCACGGGTCCGCGAGTTACGGGCCCATCTTGATCTTTACGCGCGTGCCTGCTTGACCGTCGCCGACTTTGAACCGACTC
>JBAWFN010000029.1:0-181764 GCA_049591935.1 Terriglobales bacterium
GTTACGCACCCGCCTGGGGAGAACTGGGCTCGCGTTATTCCAACGATTATCACTATGGAAATGGGGGTGAGGCGGCAGTGGCCAAGGCGCTGCAAGCGTACAAGCGTCAATCGGAACTCGATCCCAACTGGCCCGCCGTCTCCACCTACATTCGCGTCGAGCAGGGCGACTTAGATGGCGCTTACGATCAGGCCGCGGGCTTTCTGCGGCGGCATCCGGACGTGGCCTTCGGGCACCACGCGATGAGTTACGTCTTGCGGTATGCCGGACTTCTCGACGAATCCGACAAACAGTGCGAGGCGGCCATTGCCCTCGATCCTGGCTTTAATGGCTTTCGTTCGTGCGCGACTCCTTTCATTTTCCAGGGAGATTATGCGCACGCCCAAACTTACATTCGGCTGGATGAGCATTCAGGCTTTGGTGCAATGATGCGGATGCTGATCGCGCTCCGCACGGGAAACACGGTGGCGGCTTTGGCAGAGTCCAATGCAGCATCGCAAGGAGGATTCCGGCTCGCCGATCTGGCACGCGTTTACTTGGACCATGCCCCGGAGGCGGAATTACGCAGGGCCGCCGCTGATCTCGAAGTCGAACCCAGGTCCCCGCGCGACCCGGAAACACTCTACGTCAACGCGGCCGTGCTGAGCTTCTGTGGTCAAGGCGATGCGGCGCTCAGGCAATTGCGAAAAGCTATGGAAGGAAAATATTGTTCTTATCCAGCGATGGAAAAGGACCCGCTGTTCGATCCCATTCGTCAGCGCCCGGAGTTCGGAGAGTTGCGGCGAGCCGGCATCGCGTGTCAGCAAGATTTTCTGACCCATCGGCGTAAGGTGGATGCCACAGTACAATGAAAATTCATTTGAACACTGATTGGTCGAGCCACCGTATAGTCGGGAAAAAGTCCAGATAACTCTGCGGCAATCCAGGGACCCTAATCCCGTTTGGCTGCTTTGTAGCCGGCTTTCTTGGCGTCGTCGGGGGTCATGAATTTGCCGTTTTTCGTTTTGCCGTACCAGCGGCCGCCTTTGTGATAAATGCCGGTGTCGAGATTGACCCAGACTTTGTGGCTGGCTTTGGCGGCGGCGATGTCGGCGGCGGAGTAGGTTTGCGATGCAGCGGACTTTGCCGCTGGAGTTGGAGTCTTCGGGGGATTGTCCTGGGCGGCTGCGGTGATGGCGAAAATAAGGGTCAGCAGAAAAAGCGCGCGTTTCATACATTCAGATTACAACCTTGGTCATCGATAGGGCTCGGTGCCGGAAGAAAATCGGGGTGAATCGTGCCGGGTTGGGACGGTTTCGGGAAAGCGTGAAACGTAGAAGAAGCCGGAAAAGCTTTTACCGCAGGGGATACGGAGGTCCACAGGGGAAGTCAGAGAATCTTAAAACGCAGAGGGCGCAGAGGTCTCACGGAGGACGCGGAGAAGAGCTTTTACCGCAGGGGACACAGAGGTTCACAGGGGACGTCAGAGAATCTTAAAACGCAAAGGGCGCAAAGGAATGGCGCCAAGAGCGCAGAGGAAATCAAAGACGAACTCCGCTTACGCGTAAATTCCGCGCTGGCGAATGGTGACGGCTACGCGGTCAATGGCCAGCATGTAGGCGGCGATGCGGTTGTTGACATGGTGGGTCTCGGCGAAGCGGACTACGTCGTTGAAGGCCTCGACCATGATGGTTTCGAGCTGTTCGTTGACGACCGACTCTTTCCAGAAATAGCCCTGGCGGTCCTGCACCCATTCGAAGTAGGAAGTGGTGACGCCGCCGGCGTTGCACAAAATGTCTGGGATGACGAAGATTCCTTTGTCGGCGAGGACTTCATCGGCGGACGCGGTGGTGGGGCCGTTGGCGCCTTCGGCGAGAATCTTGCACTTCACGCGTTCGGCGTTGCGGCTGGTGATTTGATTTTCAGTGGCAGCGGGAATCAGGATGTCGCATTCGGTGAGCAGGAGTTCTGCGGGATCGACTTTTTCGGCGCCGGCAAATCCGGTGATGGTGCGGTTCTTCTGGCGATGTTCGCCGAGCGCCTTCACATCAATTCCATTCTTGTTGTAGAGGCCACCATCGACTTCGAGAATACCGATGATCTTGTAGCCGGCTTCGGCCATGAGCAGCGCGGCGTTGGAGCCGACGTTGCCGAAACCCTGCACGATGACCCGCGTGGTTTCTTTTTGCAGCTTCAGCTTCTTGATGGCTTCATCGCAGACGATCATGATGCCGCGGCCGGTGGCTTCGCGGCGGCCGCGTGATCCGCCCATGTTGATGGGTTTGCCGGTGACCACGGCGGTGACAGTTTGCCGCATGTGCATGGAGTAAGTGTCCATCATCCAGGCCATGACTTGTTCGTTGGTGTTGACGTCGGGCGCGGGAACGTCTTTTTCAGGGCCGATGAATTCGAATAATTCGGCAGTGTAGCGGCGGGTCATGCGCTCGAGTTCGCCCATGGACATTTTGTGGGGATCGCAGATGATGCCGCCCTTGGCGCCACCGAAGGGAATGTTGACGACGGCGCATTTCCAGGTCATCCAACTGGCGAGGGCGCGGACTTCGTCGAGGGTAACGTCGGGAGCGTAACGGACGCCACCTTTGGCAGGGCCGCGAGCGATGGAGTGCTGGACGCGGAATCCGGTGTACACCTCGAGGTGGCCGTTATCGAGGGCGACGGGGATGTGGACGATGATCTCGCGATTGGGATAGCGCAGGACCTTCCAGATGCCTTCGTCGAGATTGAGCTTGTGGGCGGCGAGATCGAAGCGGGCAGCCTGCGCCTCCATCGGATTAAATTCACGTTCGAGGGCGGCGGTCTCTGCGGTGGTGGCGGTCATGGCGTCTCCGATGCGCGCGTTCCGGGTGCTGGCTGAACGATTTCCCGGAATTGGGCAGCAGATTTCAGAGTATAAGCAGGCGGGAGCAGGGAGGCAAGTGAGGGGTGGGGGGGAGTAGTGGCTGAAATTCAGCCACTCCCGGTAGAGCCTTTACCGCAAAGTGCGCAAAGGGCTCGCCAAGATCGCGAAGAGAGGCTGGCTTTGAGATGTGGGAGGGTGGGTTCTGGTTAGAACCAGTTCTCAGATCTCGGTTCTCTGTTCTCAGTTATGCTTCGCGGCGCGGGCAAGTGAGGGGTGGGGGGCTATACCGCAAAGTGCGCAAAGGGCTCGCGAAGATCGCAAAGAGGGGCTGGCTTTGAGATGTTGGCGGGCGGGTTCTGGTTAGAACCAGTTCTCAGATCTCGGTTCTCTGTTCTCAGTTATGCTTGGCGGCGCGGGGGCAGGACCAGCCACTTGAGCAGCATGTTGACGATAGTAAGGACGATGCTGCCGACGAAGGCTGCGCCGAAGTTGCGGATGTGGAAGCCGGGAACGAACATCGAAGCCAGCTCCAGCATGATTGCGTTGATGACGAACCAGAACAGGCCGAGCGACAGGATGGTCAGCGGGAAGGTGATGATTTTCAAAAATAAGCCCAGGGTGGCGTTGACCAGGCCGATGACGACGGCGGCAATCAGCGCGGCGGCAGGGCCGTCCACGTAGAAGCCGGAGACTAGGCGGGAAGTGATCCAGACGGCGAGGGCAGTGATGATCCAGTGGAGAAGCATTCGCATGGGGGAGCCTCAAGAGACTATACGGCGGCGAGGGCGAGGGGGCAAATGGGGGCGGGTTCTTTCGCCCTACGGGGCTGGAGCCTTTATCTCTTGCTCACCCACGGCTTGCGCCGTGGGCTTTATTCTGGCGCCGCTCCGCGGCTAACTTTACTTGGCGGCGGGTTGGCGTTCGAGGTGTTCGAAGACTTCTTCGGCGCGGCGCAGGGCTTCCTGGACGTTGTCGCAGATGTTTTCGTGGCCGATGACTTCTTCGAATTCGGCCTGGCGAATGAGTTTGGCGGGCTGCTCGCGGGCTCCGCACAAGATGAGGACGCGCTTACTGGCGTGCAGTTGGCGCGCGACTTCCTCTAAGGCGAAGACGCCGGTGGCATCGAGTGCGGTCATGTTGCGCAGGCGCAGAATCACGACCGGAGGAAGGGTGTGGATGTCTTCGGTGACCACGGCCAGCTTGTCAGTGGCGCCGAACAAGAACGGTCCGTGGATGCGGAAGATCGTTGCGTAGTAGGGAATGTCTTTATCTTGCAAAATGTGGACGCGGCCATCTTCGACGTAGTCGTCGGTGACTTGAGAGACGGTGGTGGTATCGGCGACGCGGCCGATGAATAGAAGCGCGGCGAGAATCATGCCGGCTTCGACGGCGACGGTGAGGTCGGCGAAGACGGTGAGCGCGAAGGTGACCAACCAGATGCTGATATCGGTTTTGGTCAGCTTGAGCAGTTGCGGAATCTCGCGCCACTCGCCCATGTTGTAGGCCACGACCATCAGAATTCCGGCGAGGGTCGCCATGGGAATGTAGCTGGCCAGGGGCGCTGCGAATAGCAACACACAAAGCAGCGTGAGGGCGTGAATCACTCCCGCGACCGGAGACTTGGCGCCGGCTCGGATGTTGGTAGCGGTGCGAGCGATGGCACCGGTGGCGGGCAGGCCCCCGAACATGGGCGAGACCACATTGGCTACGCCCTGGGCGACCAGTTCGACGTTTGGATTGTGGTGGTCGTTGCTCATGCGGTCGGCGACGACTGCGGACATCAGGGATTCGATGGCTCCGAGCATGGCGACGGTGAATGCGGGGCCGAGCAAGCCGTGAATCAGGTCGGCGCGGAAGTGCGGAATGGCAAGATGTGGCAGGCCGCTGGGGATACCGCCGAAGCGGGTGCCAATGGTTTCCACCGGCAGCTTGAAGACAAACGCTGCGGCGGTGGCTCCGAGCATGGCTACGATAGGGCCGGGGATGCGATTCGAGACGGCGCGGCAGACGAGCATGGTTGCGACGGTTCCCGCAGCGAGGGCCGTGGCCGCGTACGAGAGACTGTGGAAGTTGGCGGCGAGGGCTTCCATGCGGAGCCAGAAAACGCCGGGAACTTTGTCGAGGCTCAATCCGAAGAAGTCTTTGATCTGGGTGCTGGCAATCAACACGGCGATGCCGTTGGTAAAGCCAATGACGATGGGCCGGGGAATGTATTTCACGGCCGTGCCCATGCCCGTCAGACCGAGGATCACGAGAATGACACCCGCCATGACGGTGCACATGAACAGGCCATCCACGCCGTGCATGGCAACGATGCCGGCGATCACCACTACGAATGCGCCGGTGGGGCCACCGATCTGGGTCTTGGATCCTCCCAGGAGGGAGATGAGGAAGCCGGTGACGATGGCACAGTAGATGCCGGCTTGCGGGGTCAGGCCGCTGGCGATGGCAAACGCCATCGCCAACGGCAGCGCCACCAGACCGACGGTGACGCCTGCGACCACGTCATGCAGGAACTTGTTGAGGTTGTAGTCCCGCAGGCACAGCACGGACTTGGGCAGCCAGCGCTCGGGCAGATTGGTTATGAGTGAGGTTGCAGACAGGGAGCACGCTCCGTCTTGAAGTTAAATTATGACAGCAACGCAGGGAGATTTCCTGTGACTGTGGTCACTCTGGTGACGGACGCTACTCCCAGGTTGGCGCGTCGATGCGCTTCCCGGTTCGCAAGTAGTGGTTGATGGCGGACTCCCAGCTTTGCATCTTGTGGTGGAACCAGGTTTCGGTGAAGCGTTCTACTTCGCGATTGCCCTCGGGAGACAGCGCGGTGTAGGTGTATTGGATGTGGGCGGTGGTTTGCGATGGTGGGACAGGCGGGTTTGCGGCACGGCCGATCTTTCGCCCCTCCGGGGCTTCATTGTTAGCGCCTTTGTACCCACGGCTTACGCCGTGGGCTTTATTCTGACGCCGCTCCGCGGCTAGTTTCTGCGTCTGACGCCGCTCCGCGGCTAGTTTCTGCGATGGCAGTACGCTTTCCAGGGAATGCGAAGCAGACGTGGCTGCGGGTGCGGGCTCCAGTTGAATTCTGATCTGGGCGGTCATCGTTCCGGGATCGACCCAGACGAAGGCGATGCGGAAAGCGGCGGGATCGTATTCGGTGACGATCCAGGTGGTCTCGCGGTTGTTTTCTTCCGTGATGAAAACGCATCCGGCCTCGGCCACGCCGGATTTTGAATAGATGAGGCGATATTGCCAGCCCGGGACCCAGTCGGCCTCGCGGACGGGACAGAGTAAGGGGAACACGGTTTCGGGTGGGGCAAGGTTGGTTTGGGTGAATTGGTGAGTTACGCGTTGGGCTTGAAAGTTGGTCATTGTCGTTATCCTCCCAAAGAAAATGGCCCGCGCCAAGGCGCGGGCCTGATTTTGTCACAAAAGAAAGAGGCCGGATCGGTGATCCGGCCTGTCCTGAGTTAATTATCTCATGACTTCGCAGGAAATTCTAGGGGCGCTGGCCGCGAACCGCCCAGGCGCGCGCGGGCAAAGCAATCGCACCGTCGGCATCAGATGGCAGTGAGGTTCGTAAGCGCTCTCGAATTGCGTTGCGAGTGCGGGCATCTCGAGTTGCGAGGTAATTGGGGGCTGAACCCTGGCCGCTGGAGAACGGCTGCCAGTAATCATCGAAGTTGGCAAAACGAGTCACGACGTTGAGGCTGGTGAGCGCGACCGATTCCAGCTTCACCATTTCGAAAATCTTTCGTAGTGGATCCTGCGCGCACAGTGGGAAGCGCCGGGCTTGATCGAAGGTTGCGCCTTCGGGATCGACGGCGGTAGCAGCATCCCAGAACTCGCGGAGGAAACGCGCTCCTTGGGCATAGTCCCAGACGTAAGCGGCAACCGTGCCGCCGCTGCGGGTGGCTCGCCGCATTTCGCGCAGCGCCTGCTCGGGTTGTGTAATGAAATTCAACCCAAGGCAGCAGACGGCAACGTCGAAGCCTTCGTCCTCGAAGGGAAGCGCTGAGGCGTTGGCGACGGTGAAGGTCAGGTTGGTGTGGGTGTTCTGCTCACGAGCAAACGCGACTTGTCCCGGCGATGCGTCCACGCCGACAATGCCCGTGGGCGAGCATGTTTCGGCAATCGCCTGGCTCACGATGCCGCTTCCGCAGCAGACATCCAGCCAGCGCGCGTGCGCGGGAACGCTCAGCCATTTCAGGAACTCGTGGGCGAGCAGACGGCTCCAGCGGCCCATCCAGACCTCGTAAGCCGCGCCCGAGGTCCATTTGTCCACGCTGGAATTCTCTTTGCGATTGTGCAGCAGTTCGCCCCTGACTAAAACAGATTCCAGAGGAACTGATTGTATACGTCGTGGTGGTACTGGACTTCCGGGGCCTTCACAAATGTGCCCAGGAGGCGCGGACAGCGGTCGGCAGAAGCTTGTTTCAGGTCCGCGTAGCGGGCCTTTACGTCTGCGCCCAGCAGTTTGGTGGTCCACTCGGCTTTGCGGAAATTGGCCAGCGCGTCGTAGATGTTGTCGGGCAAATAGCGTTGTGCCTGGCGCAGGTTCTTGATCTTTGCGGTCTCGCCATCGAGGCCGGTTTTGAAGATGGAGAGCATGACCAGGTAGGGATTTGCATCGGGAGAAACCGAGCGGACTTCGACGCGCATGCTGCGCTCGTTGCCGATGGGGATACGGATCATGGAACCGCGATCGGTGGCCGATGCTTTAATTTGGTTGGGGGCTTCAAAGTGGGGA
Source organism: Terriglobales bacterium (assembly GCA_049591935.1). Lineage (GTDB taxonomy): Bacteria > Acidobacteriota > Terriglobia > Terriglobales > Acidobacteriaceae > JABCZH01. Next base: position 7,587 of record JBAWFN010000029.1, read on the forward strand.
TCGAGGCGGCGGTAGGCGTTCACGCTGGCGTTCAGAAGCAGACAGAGATCGTTGCCATGGGTGAGAACGCGGTCAACGAATTCCCAGCCCAGCTTGCTCAGCATTTCTTCGCCCTTGGGATCCCAGAAGAGGTTCTTGCCGCTCTTGCTGATGGAAACGTTGGTATGCATGCCGCTGCCGTTCACGCCCACTACCGGCTTAGGCAGGAATGAAACGGAGCAGCCCATTTTGTTGGCGACCTGGCGGCAGATCAGTTTGTAGAGCTGGATTTGATCGGCGGCCTGGACGACTTCGCCGTAGCCGTAGTTGATTTCGAATTGCGAAGGCGCGACTTCGGGGTGATCTTTTTCATTTTGGAATCCCATGGCGCGCTGCACTTCGGCGGTGGTATCGATGAAGGCGCGTAGCGGGTCGCCGGGCAGCGAATGGTAATAGCCGCCGGTGTTGACGTAGTCGAATTTGAGGGTCTCATGATAGCGGCGCTCGGCGTCGGCGCCTTGAAACAGGAAGCCTTCAATTTCGTTGGCGGCGTTCAGGGTGTAGCCTTTTTTCTTATAAAGGTCCTCGGCATACCCCTTCAGAATGCCGCGGATGTCGGCGGCGTAGGGCTGGCCGTCTTTGTCGATGACATTGCCGAATACCAGCACTTTGCCGGGGCCGAAGACATCGGCCGGGCCCCAGTAAAATGCGGGCCAGTCGATGCCGAGGCGGAGGTCGCTTTCGCGTTGCGCGGTAAAACCGCGAATGGAGGAACCGTCGAAGGTGAGATTGTCCCAGCTATTGATCAAAAACTTCTTGTCGTAGTCGAGCATGTGCAGGCGGCCTTCGAGGTCGCTGAACAGGACGGTGACGGCCTTGATGCGCTTCTCGCGCTCCAGGTAGTCGAGCCGCTCGTCTCGCACCTTGCTTGCCGAGGCGCGATTCTTGCGTTGCTCTTTCGCGCCCAGATTCATCTCTTCCAGCTCGTCGTAGGGAATGGTCAGGAAGTCTCGCAGTTCGCTTAACATGGCTCTCCTTAGATTTGCATGATTTCGTTACACGATCTTCGTCTGGGGGACTGAACAGGAACACCAAGGGTATCGTGTACGCCACGCCCCTGCCAATCAAAAAAGATAATGGGGCGTATAGAGGGAATTTATGAGTTGAAGAGTCAAAAACCTTTGGCCACGGATTTTCACGGATCACCACGGATAAAACCACCCATACTTTCACTGGCCGCCGTGGAGCGGGCCGAAGGTGTGGGCGAGCATGAGCGATTGGATCAAGATGCCTGCGCCGAGCAGGAGCACGTGGGAGGTCTTACGCAGATTGAAGCTGCCGACGCGGCAGACCAGCAAGTAGGCGACCGCGAGGTTGAAGAAGCCCCATAAAACATTGACGATCGCCGAGGACAATCCTTCCCCCGGCGGGTGTGCGAAGGGACTCTGGAAGGCGTGGCCGGAGATGCCATTGCCGAGGTGGGGCAGGGCGTTGGCGAGGAACATGCCTGCGAAAAAGTAGGCTACGTAGTGGTACCAGCGCATGGTTCCTCCGTTTTGGCAGCCGCTCAAGCAATGCTAACCTAGGAATCGCTGGTCATGAAACTGTCCCGATCACTCATGTTGTGGCTCGCGGGCGTACTGCTGGTGGCGTACATCGGCTTCATCGGGCTGATCTGGTGGGCTATGCACCAGCCACCGGAGACTTTTGGCCGGGTGATGTCCCGGATGCCCACACCGGCGGCGTTTGTGCTTGCGCCGTTTGAAACCATGTGGACGCAGGCGCGGGCCGGCGATTTGCATCCCGGGGATTCCGCTCCCGACTTTGCGCTGATGAAGCTCGACAAGAGCGAGCGGGTACAACTCTCGACGCTGACCGCGAAACAGCCGGTGGTGCTGGTTTTTGGCAGCTACACTTGACCGCCCTTCCGGCGGGAGGTTCCCGCGCTCAATCGTCTTTACGACCAGTATCAGGGCCGGGTGGCATTTCTGGTGGTTTACATTCTGGAAGCTCATCCCAGCGACGTTTGGCAGATGGAGTCGAATATTCGCGATCAGGTGGTGCTGGCTAGTCCTAAAGATGAAGAGGAGCGGGCGACGGTGGCGGGAGCTTGCGTGAGGAAGCTGGGGATCAAGTTTCCGGCGGTGCTCGACGAATTCGGCAACAGTACGGAACGCGCTTATACCGGATGGCCGGATCGTATTTATTTGATCGATTGTGGCGGACGCGTGGTTTTTAAGAGCCGGCCTGGGCCGTTCGGGTTTAAGCCGGAGGAATTGGCGGCGACATTGGCGGCGTTGGTGAAATAGGCTTTCACCGCCGAGCACGCAGAGGACGCCGAGGACTTCTGGCTTTCTTAGCCGTGAGTTTTTTGCTAGCGCCAGCTTTGGTCTTGCTGGCGACCATTTCGTAGGACTGGCGGATCAGGTCTCGCAGTTCAGAGTCCGCCAGGGTGTCCAGACCCTCAACGAATACCCACTTGTAACGGCCGACGTAAGGGGCAGGGCGGATGCCTTCCTGCTCACACAGTTCGGCGAACTTCTCGGCGGTGCATTTGAAGCAGAGGCCCTGCGGCACCGCTTCCAGACTCATCACGGTGAAGATCTTGCCTCCCACCTTGAAGCACAAATCATCGCCCCATTGCAGGTTTTCCGTGGCGTGGGGAAAAGAGAGACAATATTTGCGAATTGAATCGACATTCATGAGAACGGCGAATCCGGCGCGAGATGAAAAGAATCGAACATTGTAAGGAGATTTGAAATGCAAACCAAGCAGCTTGGCAACTCTGATCTACAGATTACGGCAGTCGGCTATGGGGCGTGGGCGATCGGCGGCTCGGGATGGCAGTTTGCCTGGGGAGCGCAGAATGACGAGGATTCGATTGCGGCGATTCACCGGGCGCTGGGGTTGGGTGTCAATTGGATCGATACGGCAGCCATCTATGGCGTGGGCCATTCGGAAGAAGTGGTGGGGCGGGCGTTGAAAAGCTGGTCGGGGGCGAAGCCTTATGTGTTCACGAAATACGGGTTGATCGGGGATGCGCAGGGGAATGTGACAAAGAATCTGGATGCGGCTTCCATCCGGCGGGAGATCGAAGGCAGTTTGCGGCGGTTGGGAGTGGAGGTGATTGATCTGTACCAGATCCATTGGCCGCCGGATCCGGATTCGGCGAAGCTGGAGGAGGGGTGGTCAACGTTGGCTGATTTGAAGCGTGAAGGCAAGGTGCGGTGGGTTGGAGTGTCGAATTTTGACGTCAAACAATTGCGGCGGGCCAAGGCGATTGCGCCGGTGACTTCGCTACAGCCGCCTTATTCGCTGGTGCATCGCGGCGTGGAAGAGGACATTCTGCCTTACTGCTTGCGGGAAAACATTGGAGTGATCGTGTATTCTCCGATGGCTTCGGGGCTTTTGACCGGGGCGATGACGGCAGAACGGGCGGCCAAACTGCCGAAGGATGACTGGCGCAAGAGCGATGCGGAGTTCAACGAGCCGAGGTTGTCGCGCAATCTGGCGCTGGTGGAGCGGTTGAAAGAGATTGCGAAGAGGCATGGACGATCACCGGGAGAAGTGGCGATTGCGTGGACGCTACGGAATCCGGCAGTGACCGGAGCGATTGTGGGAGCGCGAAATGCGCGTCAGGCCGAGGGAGTGATGCGAGCGGGAGAGTTGCGGTTGAGCGATAAGGAAGTGAATGAGATTGAGGAGTGGTTTGAGGAAGCGGCGTGAGGTCGGAGGCTTTTTCACCGCCGAGGACGCCGAGCGCGCCGAGAAAGTCAAAGGCTTAAACACAGAGTACACAGAGGATCACAGAGAACGCCGAGAACTTCTTGGACTCTTGATCTTCGTTTCTCGGCGATCCCTGCGACCTCGGCGGTGAGTTGGTTTTCTAAGTGCTTTTCATCAGCGTGGCCTTGCTGTAGGCGACCTGGAAGCCGAGGCGTTGGGCGTTGCGCATGGAGGTCGTGCCCCCGAGGGTTACGATCACGGCGTACTCGCAGCCGGCCTTTTGTGCGGCCTCCATGCGGCGGCGGAGTAATGCGGTTTGCAGGCCGCGACGACGGAACTCGGGCAGAGTGCCCGCGCCGAACAGGGCCACGATGCGGTGTTCGGGGATGATCAGGCCGGCGGCACAGGCGACTGTCTGGCTGCCGATTTCGGCGACGAAGAGAATTGCTCCCTCCGCCTGGTAAATCGGGGCGATCATTTCTGCGAAGCCTTCGGGTTCGCCGCCGTCGGGGAAGAAGCTGCGGACGACGATAGCAGCGAATGCTTCGGCTTCCTCGGCGTGGCCCTGGCGGATTGTCGCTCCGGCAGGGGCTGCGGGTTGATCTTCTTTCTCCAGCCGCCGGAACAGAACGTTGTTTAGCTCGGCCATCACGTAGGCGCGCTGCTTGAGCATCTCGGATAGCGGCGGGTCGGTGAGCGGGCAGACGTCGATTTGCGACGGGGCGTTGTGGGAGCGGTAGAACTGCTCCATGCGGTCGAGATCGGCGGCGGTGGCGGAGCCGTCGAAGCCCATGCCTACGGTGCGGCCGATGGGGGAATTGAGGCCGGCGAAGATCATGTGGCCGCCGCAGATGGGTTCGACGGCGGCGCCGATCTCGGGTTTACGTTTCTTATACAAGTTGGCGTAATGCACTTGCGGCATTTCTTCGGCTGATTCCAGCCGGCGGGCTAGTGCTTGATCCACGAAGTCCATGGGAATGTCCTCTCTAGATTTTGGTTTTGCGTGGGAACGTGGCGCACACTTCGGCGCCGGGTTTATACAACGAAGAGAATGGACTAGCGAACGGCAGTCATAGGCAGCGGGATTAAGTTATCGCTGCCGGGCGAGAAAGTCAAAAGCAAAAACGCCACGGATTTGCACGGATGAACACGGATCTGAAAACGGCTCCCTAGACCTGTTCTTTGGCTTCGCCCAGGGTTACTTCGACTTCCATTTTTTTCTTGCCGCGGAAGATGGTGATGCGGACTGCGTCGGCGGCGCGGTGTTTGTTCATCATCCGGGCGAGGTCTTGCTGGTCTTCGATTTTCTCTCCGTCGATGGCGATGATGAGATCGCCGCCCACCATGATGGGCACGTTGCCGAGGTAGGCGCGCTCGGTGCCGCCCTTCAGCCCGGCGCGGTCGGCGGAGCCTCCAGCGACTACCTGGACGATCAATAAGCCGTAGTCGGCGGCGAGACTCATTTGATCGGCGAGATCGGAGTTGATGGGGATGGTGCGAACGCCGAGCGCGGGACGGCGCACCCGGCCTAGGGTGACGAGGTCGTTCAGCACGGCCTTGGCGGTGTTGATGGGGATGGCGAAGCCGATACCGGCGCTTTGTCCGACGCTGGAGGCGATCAAGGTGTTGATGCCAATGACTTCGCCGTGCCAGTTCAGGAGCGGGCCACCGGAGTTGCCGGGGTTGATGGCGGCGTCGGTCTGGATGGCTTCGTCGATGGCGGTGCCGTCGGGTTCCTGCACCGAGCGGATGGAGCTGACGATTCCGCGAGTCAGGGTGCCGGCGAGGCCGAAGGGATTGCCGATGGCGTAGACTTTCTGGCCGACTTGCAAGTGGGTGGAATCGCCGAGGGTCATGGGTTGCAAATCCGGGGCCTTGATCAGGAGAACGGCGAGATCGTGGGAACGGTCGGTGCCGACGATGGTGGCTTTGTACGATTTGCGGTTGTGGAGGACGACTTCAACTTGCCGAGCTTCGGCGATCACGTGATAGTTGGTGAGCACGTGGCCAGCTTTGTCGATGATGAAGCCGGAGCCCTGGCCTTCTTCGGGAACCAAGCCGTAGAAAAAGTCGAAAGTCACGGCGCGGGACTTCACGTTTACGACCGAGGCGATGTTCTTGCGATAGACCTCGATGTTGTTCTGCTCTTCGGGGTCGAGCGGACTGTCGTTATTGCTGGCGGCTTCGGTGATTTCGACCTTGGACGGGCGGCTGATCCAACTGAACAGGCTGCCGCCGGTGGGGCGATAGGTGGTGAAGTAGAAGAACGCACCTGCGAAAAATAGCGCGAAAATTACTGGGCGCAACAGCCTCATAGAGTTAGAAAAACCTTTAGCCACGGATTTGCACGGATCTTCATTGATTCTAAATCTTCTAGGAGCTTAAAAACTGCTGAATGACTGAAGCTCGCCGACGAACAAACATCTTAAAACGCAAAGTGCGCAGAGGACTGCGCGGAGAACGCTAAGAAAACCCCGGTCTGTTATCCGGCTGCTTGGGCTTTAAGTTGTGGGAATAGCTCGGTGACTTTGGCTTTGGTTTCATCGAGCGAGCCGGAGTTGTCGATTACGTAATCGGCGGCTTTGATTTTTTCTTCATCGGGGAGTTGGGCGGCCATTCTGCGGGTAACTTCGCGGCGGGCGGTTTCCAAGCTTACTTTTGTGCGGGTTGCCCAACGCTCGACGCGCTGTTCGGGATGGCAAGTCACCACCAGCAGACGGTCGAAATGCCTGGCGACGCCGGCCTCGAGAATCAAGGCGGCTTCTACGATGGCGATGGCTTGGGGATGGCAGCGGCCTATGGATGCCATCCATTCGTCCTGCTTTTTGACTACGGCGGGGTGGACGATTTGGTTCAACTCCTGAATGCGGGAGGGCTGGGTTGGGCCGCCGAAGGCAGCTTCGGCCAGGCGGGCGCGATTGACGGTGCCGTCGGGGTTGAGGATTCGGGGGCCAAAGACGCGGACGACTTCTTGATAGACGGGTTCGCTCGGTTGCATCAGCTGGTGCGAGATGGCGTCGGCTTGGATCAGGTGGGCGCCTTGCGCTACCAGCATCTCGCCTACGGCGGATTTGCCGGCGGCTATGCCGCCGGTTAGGCCTAGTTTCAGCATTTGGGCTCCGGCAAAACAAAATCTTACAACGCAGAGTACGCAAAGGGTGCGCGGAGGTCGCAAAGAAAAGCAAGTAACCACAAAGGGCACAAAGGTACACAAAGGTTAGCGTGCCTCTTCCGTCGAAGTCAAAAGCTTGAAACGCAGAGTACGCAAAGGACGCGCGGAGGTCGCAAAGAAAAGCAAGTAACCACAAAGGGCACAAAGGTACACAAAGGTTAGCGTGCCTCGGCGGACGTTAGCACTCCTCGCCGTAGTTTGGCGGCGTGCACGGTGTTGGCCATGAGCATGGCGATAGTCAGCGGGCCCACGCCGCCGGGTACGGGGGTGATGGCTCCGGCAACATCAACGACTTGGGGATGGACATCTCCGACCAGTACTGCGCCTTTGGCACGAAAAGTCTCTTCGCGTTTGGCATTGCCGGCGAAAAGGCGCTCGAACTCGGCGCGGTCGGTGACTTTGTTCATACCGACATCGATGACGGTGGCGCCCGGTTTCACAAAATCGCGGGTGATCATTCCGGCGCGGCCGATGGCGGCGATCAGAATGTCGGCGCGGCGGCAGACGGCGGGGAGGTCGCGAGTTTTGGAGTGGCAAACGGTGACGGTGGCGTTGGCGTTGATCAGCAGCATGGCCACGGGTTTGCCGACGATGTCACTGCGTCCGACGACGACGGCTTCGCGGCCGGCGATCGGAATGTGGCTGCGCTTCAGGATTTGGATGATGCCGGCGGGGGTACACGGGACCAGGCCGGGCCGCTGGGTGGAGAGAAAGCCGACGTTCATGGGATGAAAACCGTCTACGTCTTTGGCGGGATCGACGGCCATCAGGATCTTCTTGGAATCGACCTGGGACGGCAGGGGGAGCTGGACCAGGATGCCGTCGATTTCATCACGGCGGTTTAGATCGGCGATCAGGTTGAGGAGTTGCGCGGTGGAAACGGCGTCCGAGGGCGTGTGTTGTTCGCTGTAGATGCCGACTTCTTCGGAGGCTTTGACTTTGCCGCGGACATAGATTTCCGAGGCCGGATTGTGTCCGACGAGAACGACTGCGAGGCCGGGGCGGAGGCCGGCGGCCGTCATCGCCTTCACTTCGGCGGCGACTTCGGCACGAATTTCAGCGGCGATTTTATTGCCGTCGAGAAGGGTGGCGGGCATGCGTCGTGGTTACCTGTGTCAGGAAAATTGTATCTGAAGCGAGCCGCAGATTCGCGCTGACGAACGCAGATCGACCCCCATACGGGAAGTCATGGTGCCGGGAATTCGGCGGTGCCGACTTTGGCCACGTTGGCTTCGGCGAAGGCGCGCACGCGTTCGAGCGAGGCTTGGAGTTCTCCGAGATGAGCCTCCCGCTGGGCTTGGCCGGTGTGGGACGGGACTTTGACTTGCTTGCTGATCCGCAGGAGCGCGCGGGAAAACGGTTTCGGGATCACGGAACGGTCCCAGGTATTCAGCGTCCAACCGTGCTGCACAGCGATGTGGAAGGCAACCATGGGGGCGCCGGTTGAGCCGGCGAGCAGGACCGGGCCGGGCTTGGCTAGGTGGCGTGGCCCCTTGGGGCCGTCAATGGTGAAGGCGACAGTCGCGCCCTGCTCGATTGCGCGACGCATGCCGAGCAACGCCCGCACGGCTCCGCGGCTGCTGGAGCCGCGTACTTTGACGAAACCGAACTTGCGAATGATGCGGCCGGTGTATTCGCCGTCAAAGCTGTCACTGCTCAGGACCCTGATCTCGAGGTTGCGCCAGACGTAGGTTGCTGGGAATATGCAGTCGTGCCAGAAGGAAAGCACCATGGGGCGGGTGTCGAGCGAGGCGGGGCCGCCCTCCTCAATTGAGACCGCCAGACGCAAGGTTGGCCCGATGAGGCGGATCACCAGAAAACCGGCCCAGGTGATGAGCCACAACAGAAACCGTTGCCAGAGGGTAAATGGCCGAGGCGGAGTCGGGGCCGCTTGCGGAGCGGGAGTTGTGGCGGGGGACACGAGGGTATTGTAGCGTTGCGGCGGAAGAATTTTTTTCACCACGGGGACACAGGGAGCACCGAGGGACGGCAAAGCCTTGAAACGCAGAGAGCGCAGAGTGGAGGCGGAGAGCGCGGAGGCGAGCTAAAGCGTGTGCAGATAGGCCAGGAGGTCGTTGATTTGCTGCTGGTCGAGCACCTGGCCGTAAGCGGGCATTTTGTCGCGGCCGAGGCGGATCACATCGGTGACGCGGTCGTCGTTGGCGGGCATGCCGCTCATGGGCAGGTATTTCCGTTGGAAAACAGCTTTCATGCTGGGGCCCTGGCGTCCGCGGGAAGAATAGGGAGCGTGGCAGCGGTCGCAGTAGTTGTCGTAGATACGGCGGCCGGCGGATTGTTGAGGGTTGAGGCCTAGTTCGGCGTCACTCTTGCGGCGTTGGATATCGCAGGCGGTGAGGGCGAGCGACGCGGCGGCGAGGATGAGGATTCCGGATTTCAGAAATTGACTCCAGCGTCCGAGCGGGCAGGCTCGACACGGACGTACAATATTAGAGCATGGGTGGCAGTCTGCGTTGGTTGGGACGCAGGGAAAAGGCAGCCACGGATTCACACGGATCGAACTAAAGCATTGACGCAAAACGCGCGAAGGATCGCGAGAAGTCAAAATCTTAAAACGCAAAGTGCGCAAAGGAAAAACCGCGAAGAACGCGGAGAAAGTCAAGACCGGCTAACCATGTCAGTTGCGATCAAACGAGTCTACGAGAAGGCGGCACTTGCGGATGGCAAGCGGGTGCTGGTGGATCGTTTGTGGCCGCGCGGTGTGAGCAAGAGACGGGCGGCGCTGGATGCCTGGTTGCGTGACTTGGCGCCGTCTGATGCGCTACGCCAGTGGTTTCATGCGAGTCCGGGGGCCTGGGCGGTTTTTCGCAGAAGGTATCTCAAGGAGTTGGCGAGGCCTGAGGCGATGGAGGAACTGAGTGAGCTTTACCGGCTGGCACGGGGCCGGAAGAGACTGACTCTGTTGTTTGCATCACGGAACGCTGAGCGGAACAATGCGGTCGTGTTGAAAGACTTATTGGACGGGATGCGGAAACCGCCTACGGGGACGGGCCCGGCTGGGGCGCGGACGGCGAGCGTGCGGCAGGCCAAGAGGATGCCGCGGGGGTAGGGTCCGGTCCTTCAGGGGCTGAAGCCCAAGTGATTTTGAGCGGTTTTCGGCACGAGTGGAACTCGTGCCCTTGCCGATTTCTGCTTTGAAGTCTACGAACCGTTCCCACCCGATTGCAAGACAGACCCACCTGAAACCCGGCCAAGGTTTAGAATCGGCGGCATGCGTCCGGTCTTCGAGTGGAACATCGGCAGCCGGTCACTCCAGTTGGGCAAGCGCACGTTGATCATGGGCGTGGTCAACGTGACTCCCGATTCATTTTCCGATGGGGGATTGTACTTGGATTGCGATCGGGCAGTGGAACATGCGCTGCGACTATGGGATGAGGGGGCCGACATCATTGATGTGGGCGGCGAATCCACGCGGCCCGGGGCGGCGGTGCGAATCGCGACGGATGCTGCATCAACGGGCGGATCGGCCGAGAAGCAGCCGATCAGCGAAAAAGAAGAGTTGGAGCGGGTGATTCCCGTGATCACGGGGTTGAAGCGGAGAAGTCCAAGGGCCGTGATTTCAATCGACACGTACAAGGCAGGGGTGGCGCGGGCGGGGGTGGAAGCTGGGGCCGAGATTGTGAATGACGTTAGCGGCTTCCGCTGGGATGCGAGGATGGTGAAAACTCTGGCAGAGCTGAAGTGCGGTGCGGTGATGATGCACATGCGGGGACGGCCGGAGGAGTGGCACAACCTGCCGGCGGTTTCGGACATGGTGATGCTGGTGAAACGGGAGTTGCGGGAGTGGGTGGATTTTGCGGTGACCAAAGGGGTGAAGCGGGAGAAGATTGTGCTGGATCCGGGGTTTGGATTCGGCAAGAGCATGGAGCAGAATTATCCGTTGCTGAAGCGTTTCGATGAGTTGCATGGGTTGCGCTATCCGCTGCTGGCGGGGGTATCGCGAAAGTCGTTCATTGGGCGGGCGCTGGCGCGGGAGGGGAAAGACGCGGGGCTCGAAGACCGGCTGCTGGGGACGATTGCCGCAGAAACGGCGCTGGTGTTGAAAGGGGCGCACATCATTCGCACGCACGACGTGCGGGCTTGCGCGGATGCGATGCGGATTGCGGATATGGTGGTGAGCTGAGACTCGCCCTAACTACCTTGGTCCTCCACTACCAAGAACGGCACGTTGGTCTGGATTTTTTGCGGGTTGGGATGGATGGAGTCTTTTTCCAGGGAAAAAGAGAGGACGCCGTTTTGGACGACCGCGTTGGTGGCGTTGGGGTAGCGGACGGTTGCGTCGGGCTTGTAGAGAGTCACTTCTGCCATTTTGCCTCCTGCGAGAGTTTGGTAGCGTCAACGGAAATCGATCACCACAAAGGACACGAAGGTTCACAAAGGACTTCACTTGGACTCTTCATGTTCGGCGGGTGACAGGGCATTGGGGTCGATCTCCGCTGCTATAATCAAGAATTGCGCTTATGAAAAGCAAGCGACTGATCCGCTCGACTACGGTGTTGTGCGTCCGCCGGAACGGCAGTGTGGTGCTGGCCGGGGACGGGCAGGTGACTTTGGGCGAAGCGGTGATTAAGCATTCGGCGAAGAAGATCCGGCGGCTGTATCAGGATAAGATTCTGGCGGGATTTGCCGGTTCGACGGCGGATGCGTTTACGCTGTTCAGCCGGTTTGAGGCGAAGCTGGAGCAGTATCACGGAAATGTGGGCCGGGCGGCGGTGGAACTGGCCAAGGACTGGCGGACGGACAAGTTCCTGCGGCATCTGGAAGCGTTGCTGCTGGTGGCAGACAAGGAGCAGACTTTTCTGCTGAGTGGCCAGGGAGACGTAATCGAACCGGACGGCGGGATCGCGGCGATTGGCAGCGGCGGTCCTTATGCGCAGGCGGCGGCGCAGGCGTTGGCCGATCAGACGCAGCTTTCGGCGCGGCAAATTGCTGAAGAAGCTATGAAGATTGCCGGCAAGATGTGCATTTATACTAATGATAAGGTGACGATCGAGGAACTCTAGCCATCAGCTATCAGCCTTCAGCCGTCAGTCAAAACGGCTTGGCTGAGTGCTGACGGCTGAAAGCTGACAGCTGAGAATGGCCATCTACTTACCGGGAACTGTCGAAGAAGAGCAGGTTTCGCTGGATGAACTAACGCCACGCGAGATCGTGGCTGAGTTGGACAAGCATGTCATCGGGCAGAAAGATGCCAAGCGGGCGGTGGCAATCGCGCTGCGCAATCGGATGCGGCGGCAGAAACTGACGCCGGAATTGTCGGAAGAAGTGATACCCAAGAACATCATCATGATTGGCCCGACCGGGGTGGGCAAGACTGAAATCGCCCGGCGGCTGGCGAAGCTGGCGAATTCACCGTTCCTGAAGGTGGAAGCTTCGAAGTTTACTGAAGTGGGGTATGTGGGACGCGATGTGGAGTCGATGATCCGCGATCTGGTGGAGATTGCGATCGAGATGGTGCGCGAGGAGAAACTGGAGGATGTCACTGACAAGGCCGAACTGAACGCGGAGGAGCGGCTGCTGGATATTCTGCTGCCGCCGATTGCGGCTCCGCGGCAGGAAACTTCGGCGGCGGGATTTGTGCTGGAAGGGACGACTTCCGGGGGGGATTCGCAGTCGCGTACGCGGGAGAAATTGCGGCAACAATTGCGTGAGGGCAAGCTGGATGAGCGCATGGTGGAGATTGATGTTCGCGAACGAAACTTCCCATCGTTCGAGATTATTTCCAACCAGGGCGTGGAAGAGATGGACGTCAACATCAAGGACATGTTGCCCAACATTTTCGGCCAGCGCACCAAGAAGCGGAAGATGAAGGTGAGTGAGGCGTTGGATTATCTGATCCAGGAAGAAGAGCAGCGGCTGATTGATATGGATCAGGTTACGCGGACGGCGATTGACCGGGTGGAAGACGCGGGCATTATTTTTCTGGATGAAATCGACAAGATTGCGGGCCGGGAAAGCGGCCATGGGCCGGACGTTTCACGGGAAGGGGTGCAGCGCGACATTCTGCCGATCGTGGAAGGCACGACGGTCAACACCCGCTATGGCATGGTACGCACCGACCATATTTTGTTCGTGGCGGCAGGCGCGTTCCATGTTTCGAAGCCGAGCGATCTGATTCCGGAACTGCAAGGCCGGTTTCCGATTCGGGTGGAGTTGCAGTCGCTGACCATGGCTGACTTTATTCGGATTTTGACGGAGCCGAAGTCGTCTCTGGTGAAGCAGTACACGGCGCTGCTTGAGACGGAAGGGGTGAAGCTGGAATTCACTGCGGATTCGCTGGAAGAGATTGCACGCTTTGCTTTCCGGGTGAATGAAGGCACGGAGAACATCGGGGCACGGCGCTTGCATACGATCATGGAAAGGGTGCTGGACCAGATCAGCTTTGACGCGCCGGATAAGAAGGGTGAGCATGTGAAGATCGACGCGGATTATGTGCGGCATATGCTGGCGGATATTGTGAAGGACCAGGATTTGTCGCGATACATCTTGTAGACTTTCCCATCTGACACTAGATCAAGCAGTGAGACTGGCGCGCCATTCCGGCTGGCTGTGCATCATTGCGGTCGTGGGCCTCGGGGCCTGCGGCGTTCCTGGCATTCCCAAACCGCCGTCGTTGAATTTGGCGCAGCCGGTTTCCGATCTGCGGGCGGTGCGCAAGGGCGACCGGGTTTATCTTTCCTGGACGGTTCCAAGCAGAACCACAGATTTGCTGGCGGTTCGTCATCTTGGCTTGACGCGAATTTGCCGCAGCGCGAATGCGGCGATGATCGAATGCGGAACGGCAGTGGGAGAAGTGGCTGCGCCGGAAGCCCCGAAGAACGGTGGGGCAGCACCAAAGCAGAGTTATGGCGATGCGCTGCCCGCGACGCTACTCAGTGACAGTGCTTCCGCAGAAGTCTTCTACGCCGTTTCGGTGTTGAATGAAAACGGGCGCAGCGCAGGGCTGTCGAATGTGGTTGCGGTGCCGGCGGTGGCGGCGCCGAAACCGCCTTCTGATTTTCAGGCGCAGGTCACGGGGGATGGCGTGGTGGTGAGCTGGAAAGAGGCGCAGCCAGCTGGAGGGAAGCGATTCTATCGAGTTTATCGGCGGGCTGAGGGAGCGTCCCTAGACGTGGTGGCGGGGGAAGCGCCGTGGGGTAGCGATCAACTGATCGATCACAATTTCGAGTGGGAGAAGACGTATTTCTATCGAGCTACGGTGGTGACGATCATTTCGTTGGAAGGCAAGCCGGATAGCCAGTTCGAGAGCGCGGACACGCCAGCGGTGAAGGTGTTTGCGCACGACGTATTTCCTCCGGCGGTGCCTTCGGGGGTGCAGGCGGTGTTTTCGGGAGTGGGTCAACAGCCGTTCGTCGATTTGATCTGGGCTCCCAACACCGACGCGGATTTGGCGGGCTATAACATTTATCGGCACGAAGACGGCGGTGAGCCGCGGAAGATCAATCCGGCGTTGGTGACTGCTCCGGCGTTTCGGGATACGAACGTCGTACCGGGTCATTCGTATTTCTATTCGGTGTCGGCGGTGGATGTGCGGGGGAATGAGAGTGCACGGTCGGGTGAGGCTGGGGAGGCTGTGCCTTAGCGAGAAAAGGCTTCAACCACAAAGGACACTAAGGTTCACAAAGGAAATCCTTTGGAGGCTAGGGTTTGACCCGGACTTGGACTTGTGTGCCTTCCGGGAGTTGGCCGTCGAGTAGTTCGATTTTGCCGGCGCAGACTATGCCCTTAAATTCCTGCTTTTCGAGGGCGGGAGTTGCGCGGGCGGGGTCGCCCGTGCCCACACTCTTGCCTGCGCGGCCCATGCCTTTGTCCATGGCGGCGTTGGCGAGCTCGTCGGCTTGCTGATTATGGCCGCGGAGGACGTGGCCGATGGAAAACCAGTCGAGTTGGGCGATCAATTCTTTGGCGCGGGCGTGCAGGTCTTTCAGCGCCGCGTTCTTCACTTTGTAGATGCCTTTGATCTGGCGGACCAGCAGTTCCGAGTCGCTGACTACTTTGAGCGCTTTGTGGCCGTGTTTGACGGCATATTCCAGGGCTGCGATCAGGCCCTGATATTCGGCGAAGTTGTTGGTTTGGTGGCCGAGGTATTCGCTTAGAGCGGCAATTTTCTTTCCGGCTTGATCTTGAATCACCACCCCATAACCCGATGGGCCGGGGTTGCCGCGGGCACCGCCGTCGCTGTAGGCAATCAAGTGGTGATCGGGCGGACCGCCTCCGTGGGGAGGGAACAGGTTGCTGGTTCCGGGTGAGGGCATGGAGAGAGTTTACATCGAAACAAAAGTCGCAAGAACGCAACCACAGCCGGGCACAGAGGTTCACAGGGAAATAAAACCCAGTTCTCGGTTCTCAGTTCTCGGTTCTCAGTTTTTGAGGTAGTGGTCGAACCAGGCTTGAACGCGTTCCATTACGTCCTGCTGGTGTTCGAGTTGAAGGAAGGCATGGCCTTCGCCGGGATAGATCACGAGTTCAGTCGGGACGCCGAGAGTTTTGAGCGCGTGCCAGAATTCGCGGGATTGGGGAGCGGGACATTCGCCGTCGCGCTCACCGACCAGGAGCAGAGTGGGGGTTTTGGCGTTCTTGATAAAGGTGATGGGCGCGCTGCGGGCGTAGACGGCGGGATCGTCATACACTGACGCTCCAAAATAAGGAATCATCCATTCGTCGATGTCGTTTTGGCCGTAATAGCTCAGCCAGTCGGCGAGGCCGGCGCCGGAAACTGCGGCACGAAAGCGATTGGTTTGGGTGACCGCCCACATGGTGATGTATCCGCCATAGCTCCAGCCGGTGATGCCGATGCGGTCGTTGTCGACGGGGAGGGTCTTCACGACTTCGTCGACGCCGGCGAGGATGTCGCGGAAATCGCCGTAGCCGAAGTCTTTGATGTTGGCTTCGGTGAACTTCTCGCCTTGTCCAAAGCTGCCGCGAGGATTGGGGTTGAGGACGAAATAGCCGCGGGCGGAAAGCTCCAGGGTATTGAAGAAATTCTCAGGCCAACCGGTGTTGACCGTACCGGCGGGGCCGCCATGGCCGACCACAATCATGGGATAGCGACGGCTGGGGTTGTAATCCTTGGGATAGACCAGCCAACCTTGAATATTCATGCCGTCGCTCGACCAGTGCAGGCTTTTGATTTCGCCCCAGGGGGGAGTGATGGAGGGATTGTTGTGCGTCACCTGCTTCCATTGACCGACCGGGCCGGCCCAAATTTCCGGGGGCTGAGTCCAGGAGTGCCGGATCACGGCTGAAGTCAGGTGATCGGAGGCAAGAGAAAAGGAAATCGCGCTGCGAAATTCGTCGGTGGTAATGATTCCGGTCCAGGTCCACAGAATAGAAACTTTGCCGCTGCCGAGGTCGAGAGTGGAGATTCCGGCCTGGCCGTCAAGGTGTTCGGCGAATAGAATCTCGCCGGGTGTGCGCCAGTGGAGGCTCGCGGGAGAGGCAGCAATTGCTGGCGTGACATTGCGGGCGGAGCCGCCGCTCGAGGGGGCGACGAAGATATCGCCGCCAACGAATCCCTCATCGCTCATAAGGCCGGAGATGAAGGCGATATTTTTGCCGTCGGGGGACCAGCGCGGGCAGGCGATCTGGAAGCGCGGCTGATAGATCGGCTTCAGTTGGGGAGCGGCTACGGCCAGAGTGTAGAGCTGGGCGACGTACCAGTTGGCATCGCCGGCGCCATGGGCGGCGAGGAGGGCGAAACTCTTGCTGTCGGGCGACCAGTCGAACTCGTAGACGTACATGTCTGCGGGTGAAAGCTGGCTGACCCTGCCGGAAGCGACGTCGAGTACGGCGAGACGCTGCTCGAAAACTTTGCCGGCGATCACGCCGGTTTCGGGAAGCATGGGCAGCAGGGGATCGGCTCTGGCAGGGGCATTCTCGGTGAATAGGAAGGCGATCGATTTTCCATCCGGCGACCAGGCGGGATCGGCAAGAGCACCTGTAAGGTTGGTGAGTTTGCGGGCGACACCGTTGTTTACCTGGGCCACATACAGTTGGGCTTGTGGGTCGGCGCCCACGTCAGAAAGGAAGGCGATTTGTTTGCTGTCGGGCGACCAGGCCACGTAGTCTTCGCTGGCTGCGGTGTTTCCTCCGGCCAGCGCGGAAATACGGCTGGGTTTGGAGTTGGGGGAGTTGGGGTCTGCAAGATAGATGGCCGAACCGCCAATCGATTCGCCGGCGGCGTTCTCTGCGGGAGCGACCCAAGCGACACGGGTGGCGTCAGGCGAGATTGCGACCTCCTGGAAAATGCGAATGGGCGTGGCGGCGTAGGCCAGGCCGGCGAGAAGCAAGACGCAGATCAGCAGCAGCGAAGGTCGTGAATCAAGGGGTTTAGGCATGAGTGCATTTTCTCGAAAGCGCGATCTTCATCTTCCCATGGCCAGGCGAGTAGCCAGGCGCGGCGGCAGGTTGGCGGCGAGAATGCGTTCCTGCGCCGACTGCAGGTTGTAAGGAACCCGGCAAAAGGTCAAAACACTGGCGTCGGTATCGAAGACCGCGAAACCGGCGCGCCAATCGCCATCGCGTGGCTGTCCCACGGACCCGGGATTTACCAAATAGCGCAACTCCTTCTTTACAGGAAATTCGCTGATCTCGGTTTGCCCCACAGTTTTGTAGCTGGGACGGAAAGCCTCGAGTTGGAGGTTATTGGTTTCAAATAGTCCCTGCAAATGAGTGTGTCCGAAGAAAGTCAGCTGAGCGCCAGTGACCAGCAGAGGTTCAACGGCGTCGCGGACGGTGACCACGTAGTCGTCTTCGTCGATGGGTGAGCCATGCACGAACTGGACGCCGGGAACATCGTCGAGTTGCACCGGGCCGTGAGGCATGGCCCGCAGCCAGGCGAGATTGTCGGGAGTGAGGGCGTCATGGGTCCACTCCGCGGCCAGGGCAGCTACGGGGTTGAAGTCCTTGAGATCCATGAGGCCGCAGACGGCTTTATCGTGGTTGCCACGAACGAAGGTCTTTCCCAGTGCGCGGGAACGGTCGATGACTTCGTTAGGGCTGGCGCAGTAGCCGACGACGTCGCCGAGATTGACCACGAGGTCGTGGGCGGGAGCGGCCGCGAGACAGGCTTCTAACGCTTCCAGATTGCTATGAATATCGCTTAATAGAAGGATGCGCATTGTTACCGGGCGAATTGGCGATTATAGACCTTCGGAGACAAGCTTAACCACAGGGTGCACAGGGAACAGAGAAAAGCGGTCACGGATCGACACGGATTCTCACGGATCAGGACCTGGACTTGCGGGAACGGGAGGGCTGGAGCTTATTTTAAGTTGAGCACCGGGCAGCGGGCCCAGTGGCTGGGAGCGACCTGGAGAAGTGGCGGAAACGCGCGCGCGCATTGGGGAATGCGCAAGTCGCAGCGGGGTTCGAAAGGGCATCCGGCGGGGACGGCGTGCAGGGGTGGAACAGCACCGTCGATGGTGCGTAAGGGTTGGGTGCGGTCGGTTTTCAGGGTGGGCACGGCGTTGAGCAAGCCACGCGTGTAGGGGTGGGCAGCGGCGCGGAAGATGTCCGGCTTTGAGCCTAGCTCGATGAGGGTGCCGGTGTACATGACGGCGACGCGGTCGGCGACCTGGGAGACGACGGCGAGATCGTGCGAGATGAAAAGCATGGCGAGGCCGAATTTTTGGCGTAGCTCGGCTAGTAGTTCGAGGATTTGCGCCTGGATGGTGACGTCGAGAGCGGTGGTGGGCTCGTCAGCGATCAGCAGTTGCGGGCGATTGACGATGGCCATGGCGATCATGATGCGCTGGCGCATGCCGCCGGAGAGTTGATGGGGATAATCGCGGGCGCGGCGGGCAGCGTCGGGGATGGCAACATGGTTCATGGCCTCGACGGCGCGGTTCCAGGCGGCGGTTTTTGTAACCGGAGTATGGGCGTGGACGGCTTCGGCGATCTGATCGCCGACACGCATGACCGGATTGAGGGCGGTCATGGGTTCCTGGAAGATCATGGCAATGTGGGAGCCGCGGAGAGCGCGCATGTCGTCCTCGGGAAGTTGGAGGAGGTTGTTGCCCTCGAAAATGATGCTGCCGGTGGCAGTGGCTTGGGGCGGGAGCAGGCGCATGAGAGCGAGCGCGGTCAGGGATTTGCCGGAGCCGGATTCGCCGACGAGGCCGAGCACTTCGCGGGGAGCGAGGGTGAAACTGAGATCGCGGACGGCAGTCAGGGGTTCGCCCTGACCGGGAAACGAGATGTTCAGATTGCGGACGTCGAGCAGGGGTGGCACGGGAGTATGGTATCAGCGGATAAACCTTAACCACAGGGGGCACAGAGGAACACAGAGAAAAATCCTGAAACGCGGAGAGCGCGGAGGGAGCGGAGCACGCAGAGAAAGGCAGAACATTCAACAGCAGAACACTGACCGCACTGGACGCAAAGAGCGCAAAGCATCGCAGAGTTCGCGGAGAACATCGGCAGAGAACGCAGGTTGCGCTGCGGACGGATTCCTATAGGTGCAAAAAACTGCACATTGACACGCGTGAGAGCGCGTTGTATGTTCGCTACGCGTTTGCTACTACCGCGCATCGTTGCACCGCGAATGTCCTCCCCATTCCGCCCGGCAACGGCTCGGCGGCGTTAACTCCCAGTGTAAGGACACATTCCTAATGACTCGACGGCCCTTGGGATTCTTCACTCCCAGAAATAGGTTTTTCTTCCTGAGTTGGTTGCTAGTCCTGACAGTTTTTGTGGCGATGGCGATTCCCGCCAGCGCGCAATTCACGTTGACGCAGATCAGCACCGACAACTTCACGGACCCCGACGCCCAGCACGCGACGGAGGTTGAGCCGGGCACGTTTGCGTGGGGCTCCACGATCGTGAGCGCATTTCAGGTGGGTCGAATTTATAGCGGCGGGGGTTCCGACATTGGTTTTTCCACCTCGACCGACGGGGGGAAGACCTGGACCAGCGGCTCTTTGCCGGGCCTGACGGTCAATTATCAAGGCGGGAGCTTTTCCGCGGCCAGTGATGCCGTCGTGGCGTATGATGCGGCCCACGGCGAGTGGCTGATCTGCACGCTTCCCATAGGGAACGATGATTATGTGGCGGTCAGCCGCTCCACGGATGGAATCCATTGGGGAACGCCCATCCTGGTGACCAGCACGATTGATGCCGACAAGAACTGGATTGTTTGCGACAACACCGGTAGCAGCAAGTTCTATGGCCACTGCTACGTGGAGTTTGACAGTCCGGCGGACGGCGATCTGGTGTTCATGAGCACGTCGACGGACGGCGGGCAGACATGGGGCACGGCGAAGAATACGACGGACACACTCTATGGGATTGGAGGGGTGCCTCTGGTGCAACCCAGCGGCAACGTGGTGGTTCCGATTGTGAATTTGGAGACCGGCGGCATGTCGGCTTTTGGTTCGAGCAACGGCGGGGCCAGTTGGAGTAGCTCGGTGAATATTTCCGAGGTTACGGAACACGGAGAAGCGGGCGGTCTGCGGAGCGCGGGTTTGGTGGCGGCGAATATTGATGGCGCGGGAAACATTTACGTATTGTGGTCGGACTGCCGCTTCCGCGCCAACTGCAAGGCCAATGACCTGGTGCTGAGCACCTCCAGCAACGGGACGACCTGGACGGCGCCAGCCCGCCTGCCCGTGGTACCGGTGAGCAGTGCGGTGGACTTGTTTATTCCTGGGTTGGGCATAGATCCCACCACGGCCGGGGCGTCGGCGCACCTGACTGTCACTACCTATGCTTACTCCAACACCAATTGCAGCTTCTCGACCTGCCAGCTCTACGTGGGTTTCACGACCTCTCAAAACGGAGGCAAGACCTGGACAGCTGGGAAAGTCCTGGCCGGACCGATGAGCCTTAGTTGGTTGCCGAACACTTTCTCGGGATACATGGTGGCGGATTATCTTAGTGTGGCGTATGCGAATAGCCAACCGTTTGGGGTGTTTGCCGTAGCCAAGGCGTTGTCGGGTGGAAAATTTAACGAAGCCATGTACACGACCACGACACCGTTGCTGGCGGCAGCGAACGAGCCGACTTACAGTTCGGAGGCCGATAAGCCGATCCCGGGCGTGAAGGGCGACAAGGGCCCGCGGAAGTACTACGACGATGATGGCGAGTACCCCATTCCGCAGAAGAAAATGGCGAGGAAGGCCAGCCGCAAGTAGGGTTGGGCGTTTATAAGACCGGCGACTATTCTTTCGCCCCCTACGGGGCTCGGGTGGTTATCAACTTTGCGCCCACGGCTTACGCCGTGGGCTTTATTCTTACACCGCTTCGCGGCTTTCATGATCGTCCACCCGTGGGAAATTTTCTGATCTGCTGATCGCCGGTTCCGGTACTCTGTCACTCGATGCACGGAGATCACGCTAACCAGCCCGTCCCCTCGGATCGTCACATTCCGCACAGCCAACCTTCGCTGGCTGAACTTGCGTTTGTGTTTTTGAAGCTGGGCACGATTGCTTTTGGCGGGCCGGCTGCGCACATCGCGATGATGCAGGACGAGTTCGTGCGCAAGCGGCAATGGATCACGCAAGCGGACTTCCTGGACCGGCTGGGCGCGGCGAATTTGATTCCTGGACCTAGCTCTACTGAGGTCGCGATTTTTATAGGTCATGCGAAGCGCGGCTGGGCTGGGCTTGTGGTGGCGGGCTGCTGCTTCATTATTCCGGCGGCAGTTATGGTTACGCTGATTGCTGCGGTGTATGTTCGCTACGGATCGCTGGCGCAAGTTGCGGGCATTCTTTACGCGATAAAAGCTGCGGTAATTGGGGTGATTGTGCAGGCATTGTGGAGTCTTGGGCGCACGGCGACGAAGACAAAGCTGCTGGCGTTTATTGGAGTGGTAGCGATTGTTCTTAGCGCGATCGGAGTGGCTCCGCTCATCGTGATTGCGATTGCCGGAGCGGCGTCGGGGGCGGCGTTTTGGGTCAAGAAGCCGGGAGTCGCGCCATCGGCGGTTGGGTTCTCTGGGAAATTGGCGTTGTTTGCGGGGATGGCCGCCGTCGCGGCTGCTCCGGTAAGCCTGCTGCGGCTGTTTCTTTCTTTCTTGAAAATCGGGTCGGTGGTGTTTGGCAGCGGATACGTGCTGCTGGCGTTTCTGAGGGCGGAGTTTGTGAATCATCTGGGTTGGCTTACCGAGAAGCAACTCATTGATGCAGTGGCGGTGGGACAATTTACTCCCGGGCCGGTGTTCACGACGGCTACTTTCATCGGCTACCTGGTTGCGGGGATTCCTGGTGCGGTGGTCGCAACCGTGGGAGTGTTCGTGCCGGGATTCCTATTCGTGGCGTTGAGCGGGCGGATGCTTCCAAAGATTCGGCGCTCAGCGTTAGCGGCGGCGATATTGGATGGAGTGGTGGTCGGGTCTTTAGCTTTGATGGCGGTGGTGGCATGGCAACTGGGACGGGCGGCCATCGTGGACTGGATTACGTTGGCGATCATGATGGTGAGCACGGGATTGCTGCTGCGGTTTCGCATTAATTCGGCTTGGATTGTTGGTGGAGCGGCGGTGATTGGGTGGTTGGTGCGGGGGTGAGTTCGCGGATTTAAGATTCATGCGTTCGTGGAATCCCACGTTTCGACAAGCGCGAAACGTGGGGAGCCCGGCACGTGTCGACGTTCTAAGCGTTGCTATTTCTTCGCCACTTCAAGACTGTCACCCGTCTCGTGATCGGTGATCTGGAAGCGAATGAAGTCGTGTATTGCGGCGAGTGCGACCGGATCATCGGACTTGATCCGCACTGTCCCGCCTGACGGCATTTCTCCGTACGTATAGTGGACCGCGGACTTCAGCAGCTTCATCGTCGTCACTCCTGGAGGCACGCCGTCGTGTACGAACATCGGGGTGGAGAAGTCGCCATCGGCAAACATCATGGCGATATGCGACAGGTGCATGCGAATCGCGCTGATGTTCGCTTTGTCGTTCGGATCGTTGGCGGCGACTTCAATCGCACCGCCGTCGGACAACAGGCGGAAATGGTGAGTGGTCTTGTCGTGCGGGAATCCCATCGCCTGATCGCCGTGAGACTCGACGACGGCATGGTGAGCAGCGTGCTGATCGTGCATCGGGCAATCTTTCATGGAGTCGTCGGGCTTTGCCTCTTGCGCGAAAACTGGCAACGCGAGCAGCAATGCAAGTGCGATTACAAAACGGTTCATTGTGGTCTCCTTTTCAAATTGTTTGATCCGGACGTGGGCTTTGGCCGATCCGCGAGCGAGTGCAGAAGCATTGCCTTGTTGCCTTGCGGGGTATGCTTCAGCTTGCGCCGCCAGTCGCGAACCAGGCCCTGCATGTAGGTTTGGGTTCGCTGGAGTTCCGCGATTTGCTTTCCGAGCGAGCGCAGTTTGCCTTCGGCGAGAGCGAGCACTCGATGACAGGGCGCGCCACCGTTGTCGCGCGTGTGGAGTATTTCCGCGAGTTCCGCTAGCGAGAAGCCGAGCTGAATAGCACGCCTTGCGAGTTGGACCCGCTCGACAGCGTCTGGGGCGTACAGGCGATAACCGGAAGGCGTCCGTTGGGCTTTTGGGAGAATCCCGAGCCGCTCGTAGTGGCGGATGGTGTCCACGCTCACTCCGGTGATGCGAGCCAGTTCGCCTGAACGGAGATTGGTCTTCACGGCACTCACGGTTTCAGTATGGAGCCTGGAACCGGTTCGAGAGTCAAGTAAAACTTATGGGCGGCAAGTCGTGGTCTTAAGGAGTCACCTTGAAGACGACGCCGCAACCGGAGAAGCCGCAGCTGAGGTCGCCGCCTTCGGTGGTGGCTCCGTAGAGATTGCCGACGGCGTCGCGGGTCAGGCCGCCCATGGGATTCGATCCGTCGGATGTGCCGGTGAAGCTGTGGAGGACGGTGAGCTTGCCGGTGGTGTCGATTTCGAAGACCGTGCCGTAGCCTGACTCTCCGCCATAGAAGGTGGTTCCGTAGACGTTGCCGGCGGGATCGACCACCACGGACGAAACCGGGTTCACGCCATCAGGATTTCCCGCGAAGCTGTGCAGCAGGCTGAAATGGCCGGTTCGGTCTATCTTGAACACGGTGCCGTAGCCGCCGGCGGTGCCGCCGTACTTGGTGGTGCCGTAGCCGTTGCCGTGGGAATCAGCGGTGAGCGCGGCGTAGGGATTCTCGCCATCGGGCGTGCCGGAGAAGCTGTGCAGTAGAGTGATGTCGCCGTTGAGAGCGAGTTTGAAGACGGTGCCGTAGCCGCCGGCCGTGCCACCGTATTGCGTGGTGCCGTAGAGATTGCCGGCGGCGTCCCGGTACAGGCCGGCTTGCGGATCTTCGCCGTCCGGGGTTCCGGCAAAGCTGTGCAGGAGGCTTTCATTTCCTGCGACGTCAACCTTGAAGACGGTGCCGTAGCCGCCGGCCGTGCCACCGTATTGCGTAGTGCCATAGCCGTTGCCCTGCGGGTCGCCGACCAGACTGCCGTGGGGATCGGCGCCGTCGGGGTTGGAAGCGAAGCTGTGGGGGAGGGTCAGTTGGCCGGTGTGAGCGAGCTTGAACACGGTGCCGTAGCCGCCGGCGGTGCCGCCATAAAGAGTGGTGCCATATAAATTGCCGGCGCGATCGGCGATGAGCGCGCCCTCGGGATCCTCGCCGTCCGGGGTTCCGGCGAAGCTGTACAGCACCGATTCATTGCCCTTGGTATCCAGTTTAAACACGGTGCCAAAACCGCCGGCGGTGCCGCCGTATTGGGTGGTGCCGTAGAGATTGCCAGCGGCATCGAAAATGGGGGCGGCGTCAGGCTGCCATCCTTGATTGGTGTTGGTGAAGGTGTAGAGCACGGTGAAAGTCTGGGCGTGGGCGGAAGTGGCGGAGATGAACAGAAGGATGATGGGTACGACGGCCGCGAGTGACCGCATTTTCGAAACCTGGCTTTGTTGTTTCTGCATAGATCCCTCCGTCCAGACCGGTCCTGTCGCCGGCCCAAGCGGGCAACATTGTAGCTTAACTGGCGGCGAGTTGTGTCGTGAAAATGCAGCTCTGGCGCGGTTTTGCGGGCGATTTCCACATTGGTGGCTGCGTCTTCATCGACAGGCTTGCGGATGAATGGGCTGAATAAATTGGGCTAACTTTCGGTATCGCAACGACGAATGAAAATCGACCTGCACCAAATCCGGTCACTGGCTTGTGGAGTGGCTGCATTCGCCTGCATTCACGGCATTTACGAGAGGCGATTTTTCGTTGACTGTAAAAATAGAAAGCGTAAAAAGGCAATCGTTCTTTGACACGTTCCAGAGTTTACCCGGTTGGTGCGGCGTCCGGGGCTCAAGCGAAGTCACTCTGCGGCATCGCAAGATGAAAAGCGGAGAGGGTGAGCGAGGGTCTTATAGCCAGGCGCTGGTCGAGGCGAACAGGAACATCACGTCAAAGGCAAGATAGAGTCCCGAGGCGTTGAACTGGTTTATCCGGTTGGCGGTTAGCCCGGAGCCCGAGCAACAATCGCAGCATCGAAGTAGCCGCAAGGTGAAACGATGAAACGCAGGTTGGCGAGGGTCTAAAGCGAGCTACTGGCCGAGACGAATGAGTTTGACATTACCTCGGGACTCTTAATTTTTTGTTTGGAGCTGTCAGCTCTCAGCTTTCAGCTCTCAGCTTGATTACGAGAGCTGGACGAACTGCGATCTTCTTCCGAATTCTCCGGCAAGCGCCATACACTCGGCCCTCTCAGGAATCGGCATTGTCACTCGATTCGGATATTCGTCGTACGTGCGGCCGTCGAGCGCTCTACCATTTTTGGCTTTGCGGACGCCTCCCCATTGTTTGAAGAAGAACGGGACTCGTTGCTCCCGGCATTGATTTCGAATCGAGAGCACCCATTCTTTTTTCATGGGGCGAGCGCCGGGCCCGCTTTCGCCACCGACGATCACCCAGGTGATGCCGGACAAATCGATCTGGCCGAGGTCTTCCAGCAGCGGTCCGATCGACAGGAAGCGGACTCGGGCGGGAGCGTTGCGGAGATGGTCGATCCGGGGCAATCCGTGTTTGCGATCTTCGACACTGACGCCCCACCAGATGTTCTCTTGCTCGGCGGCGAAATCGAGCTTGCTGCTGAGCATGTCGCGCAGTCTTTCTGAGCGCTTGGTGAGAACTTGATAGGTGTGCCAGTTGGCGGTGGTCATGACCCGCGCTACGGCTTTCACGTAATCGTCAGGAACGCCGGGCTGGAATAGGTCGCTCATGGAGTTGACGAAGACCAGCTTGGGCGAGCGCCAGGCGAATGGCTCTTTGAGTTTTTCTGGGACTAGGCGCAAGTCGAAACCCTGTTCGTAGGGATGACCTTTCACGCCGCGAAAGCGTTCGGCGAACGTCTCGGCATAGCAATGTTTACAGCCGGGGCTGATTTTGGTGCAGCCACGGACCGGGTTCCAGGTGGCGTCGGTCCATTCGATGTGGGAGTTCAAGGACATTTTATGGGCTCCGCTGCCGACCTCTTTAGTTAGGAGCTGATGCTATCATCGGCACGTGAACATGAAGGAGAGAATCCGTCCAATCGTGATGGCTACCAACGGCTGCGCGGGGTCCGCGCATCTCGAAGCCATGGCCAGCATCAAACGGGGACTTGCCGAGGCCCACAAGGGTTTCGGTCGGCCCGCCGATGAGGTATTTGACGAACTGGAACGGCAAGACCCGTCGCAGGAGAGCACCCTCAGCGGCTAAAGCCGGTCATTGTCGCGATCTGAATCGCAGCGCTGGAAGCGCTGCGCCACCCAAAAACCTCACCTACAGGCCGCAGGTGGACTTGCGGAGCTTCGCTCCGTGGATCAATGCACCCTACAGCGGTATATTCCCATGCTTCTTAGGCGGGTTCTTGTCGCGCTTGGTATCGAGCATTTCGAGCGCTTGAATCAGCTTCTTGCGCGTTTCTCGGGGCTGGATGACGGCATCGACGTATCCGCGCTCGGCGGCTACGTAGGGGTTGGCGAAGCGGTCGGTGAACTCTTCGATTTTCTTTTGACGCGCTTCGGCGCGATTTTCGGCGCGGTCTAGTTCCCTCTTGTACACGATGTCTACTGCGCCCTCGGGGCCCATGACGGCGATTTCAGCCGTCGGCCACGCGTAGTTCACGTCCGTGCGGATGTGCTTTGAGGCCATCACGCAGTAGGCGCCGCCGTAGGCTTTGCGGGTGATGACCGTCACTTTGGGCACCGTGGCTTCGGCGAAGGCGAACAGCAGCTTGGCGCCGTGTTTGATAATGCCGCCGTACTCCTGGTTCGTGCCGGGGAGGAACCCGGGGACATCTTCGAAGGTGACCAGCGGAATGTTGAAACAGTCGCAGAAGCGGACGAAGCGGGCGCCTTTGATGGAGGCATTGATGTCGAGCGTGCCCGCGAGAAATGCCGGCTGGTTGGCTACGATGCCTACCGGGCGGCCATTGAGGCGGGCGAATCCTACTACGATGTTTTTGGCGTAGTGCTCCTGGACTTCGAAGAAGTAGCCGTCGTCGACGACGGCGTGGATCACATCTTTAATGTCGTACGGCAAGTTGGATTGGTCGGGGATGAGGGTGTCGAGGGCGGCGTCGGCGCGGTCGATGGGGTCGTTGCAGGGCTTGCGCGGCGGGTCGTCTATGTTGTTCGAGGGGATGAAACTTAGCAGCTCGCGGATCATGGAGAGGCATTCGGCGTCGTCATGGGCTTGGAAATGCGCGACGCCGGAAATTTCGTTGTGGGTGCTGGCGCCGCCGAGCTGGTCTTTGGTGACTTCCTCGTGAGTCACGGACTTGATTACGTCGGGGCCGGTGATGAACATGTAGGAAGTTTTATCGACCATGAGGATGAAGTCGGTGATGGCGGGCGAGTAGACGGCTCCTCCGGCGCAGGGGCCCATGATGGCGGAGATCTGAGGGATGACTCCGCTGTAAAGCGTGTTGCGCAGGAAGATGTCGGCGTATCCGGCGAGCGACATTACGCCTTCCTGGATGCGGGCGCCGCCGGAATCGTTGAGGCCGATCAGGGGCGCGCCCATTTTGGCCGCCAGGTCCATGATTTTGACGATCTTGCCGGCGTTCGATTCGGAGAGCGATCCGCCGAAGACGGTGAAGTCCTGGGCGAAGACAAAGACCACGCGGCCTTCGATGCGGCCGTGGCCGGTGATGAAGCCGTCGCCGTAGACCTTTTGCTCAGCCATGCCGAAGTCGGTGGAGCGGTGGGTGACCAGCTTGTCGGTTTCTTCGAAGCTGGCTTCGTCGAGCAGGAACAGGATGCGCTCGCGGGCTGACATTTTGCCTTCTTTGTGTTGGCGTTCGCGGCGCTCGGGGCCGCCGCCGTCTTCGGCGAGGTGATTGCGTTTCTGGAGTTCCGCCAGCTTTCGTTCGCGATTCATGGCGAGGATTATAGGGGAAAATATGCGCCGCGGATCAACGCGGATTTTCGCGGATGGGAACCCTAAACCGCGAAGGACGCAAAGAACAAACCACAGGGGGCACAGAGGTACACAGAGAAAATCTCAAGCCGCAAAGGACGCAAAGCAAACCACAGGGGCACAGAGGGGCACAGAGAAAATCATGAAGGCACGGAGCGCGGAGGGAGACGCGGAGAATCGCAGAGAAGGCTACTCCATGCTGGAGCCCATGGGATCGTAGCGGTACCTCTTGCCGTCCCAGTAAACCATCGAGGTCATGGAGTCGCCGCCGGTCTCTTCCACGTAGATGGCCATGCGGGGTTTCTTTTTGACCTGCATCTTTCTGATCATGATGTCGCGGAAAGGAATGTTCACCAGCAGAAACTTCGCTTTGGGGACGGCCGCATGCCAAGCGTCAGGGCCGG
This sequence comes from Terriglobales bacterium, assembly GCA_049591935.1. GTDB lineage: Bacteria > Acidobacteriota > Terriglobia > Terriglobales > Acidobacteriaceae > JABCZH01. The sequence continues at coordinate 36,214 of JBAWFN010000029.1, forward strand.
AGCCGTGGATCACGAGCAATGAGAAGCCACGGCGCTGCGGATCGTCGGCCACAAAGGCGGTGGTCACCTTGGGATTGCCGTAGCCGAAGAAGGAGTCGTAAGGATCGATGACGACGTAGTTGTTCTCGGCCTGGTCCATTAAAGGACTGGTACAGTGCGCGGGGATGACGATGTCTTCCACGCCATCACCGTCGAGGTCTCCGCGCAGCGAAGGCATGCCGACGAGCTTGCAATTCGAACCAAACTGCTGCTCGACAAAGGCATTGTCTATGGTGGGTGCGGGGGTCTTTTGGGCTTGCGCCGGGGCGCCGGGGCACATGCTGGCTGCGAGAAGTACGAAAGCAAATCGAGGGAATGACATGTCTCTAATCTAGACCCGGCAGCTACGGGGCGATAGAGAAAGACGAGGTTGGTGGTGCACTAAAGTCACTAGTCTTGGTCGCTGGTCCCTTCGCCGTTCAGCTCAGGGCAGGCTCCTTCGCCGTTCGGCTCAGGGCTGGCTGCCGGTCGTTAGCGGGACTTGAAGTGCTCCCAGCCTTGGGGAACAAGGACGCTTTTGGTAGTCCCATTCATCAGGATCATGCGCTTCTCACGGAGAATATGGCCGATCTGGGTCACCTGAATACCGGCTATCCACTGCGGGACGCGCTTGCTGCGAGGGACAGTGAAGAGCAGTTCGTAGTCGTCGCCGCCGTGCAGGGCGGATTGAAGGTCAACTTCGCGGCGAGGTTTTCCGATGTGGGCGAGGGGTATGGCTTGGGCTAGAATTTCTGCTCCCACACCGCTCTCCTCGCAAATGTGGGCGAGATCGGTGGAGAGGCCGTCGCTGAGGTCGATCATGGCGGAAGCCAAGTGCTTTTGGCGCAGGAACTCTCCGACGGCGACTCGGGGCTGGGGGTGAAAGTGCTGGGGGAACTGGGCGGGGCGAAGTTTACGTTTGGCGAAGAGCAAGCGCAAAGCGGCGGCGGAGCCGCCGAGTTCGCCAGTCACATAAATGCGGTCGCCGGGTTTCGCACCCGAGCGCGGGATGGCTTTGCCCTTTGGGGCGGAGCCGACGACCACGATATCGGCCAGAATTCCGGCGGGCGACTGGGCAACGTCGCCGCCGGCGAGGGTGATCTGAAATGCATCGGCCAGTCGGAGCAGGCTGGCGAGAAAGCGGTCGACCCAGTTCTGCGGCAGATCTCGCGGTAAGGCCAGCGACAGAAAGGCAGCGATGGGCCGGCCTCCCATGGCAGCAATGTCGCTGAGCCCGCGGGTTAGGCAGCGATGGCCGACCACCTGGGGAGTGTGCCAGTCGCGCCGAAAGTGGATGCCTTCAAGGCTGAAATCGGTGGTCACGAGGGCTTGGTGTCCGGCGGGGATTCGCAGTACAGCGCAGTCGTCACCAATACCGACGCGAACCGCGGCCCGGCGGCGTTTCGCCCGGGAACGGACGCGCTCGATAATCGACTTTTCTGGGAGAGGCAAGCAAATTCAATATATAAGAGAGCAGCGTTGTGCGAGCTGACCAGACCGGGAAACCAGTCCCAATAGGGGCGCCAAAAGCGCGGCGAGTAACCCGGCGGAAGACGAGAAAGGTTACCTACCCCGGGACGATGATCGTTACCCGCCCTTCCGTAACCCGGGGATTGTGCGCTATGTCATTGACAGACATGGACCTGCTTTGTTACCGTGACCATGCACTTCCCAAAAAGACCTTTGGCCGAGCCTTAGCGCTGCATGGACACTTGATTGCAGCGTACGGCGTTTTCGGACCTGAGACTGGTTCTAGTAGAGAAATGCATTCGATGAGCTTGCTCCCGTTGAGGGAAGCGTGCCGGAATCAGAACGCAGGGATTTTCAACCACCTGAAACGCCGGAAATTTGCCGGCCCTGAGGACAACAAAGGAGTATATTGCGCAAGCGTTTTTACATTCTTTTCGTAGCCCGCGGTGAAGATGGGCAGTTGCGCAAGATCCCCATCCCGGTTCACTACCTATACGTGCTGGTGGTGGGGGCGGCGATTGGCGGTCTGAGTCTGACGGGGATTGCCAGTTCCTACTTGCGGATGTTGTTGAAGGTTTCCCACTTCAATGAATTGCGGGCCCAAAAAGACGAATTGAAGAACCGCTATACCCGGCTGGAACAGGTGGCCAAGGAACGTGACATTCAGGTGGCGTCGCTGGGATCGCTGGCCAACGAGGTTTCTTCGCTTTACGGTTTGAAGACCGATCCGATTCTTACGCCAACGACCGACACGGTGCAGGACGCGCAGGTGAGTTCATCCCTGGACCGCCTGTACACCCTGAAAGATACGGCTTTAAGCGGGGCGGCGGCTACGGGGATCTCTCTCGGACTGACGCGTGACGCCACCACGGCGGACTGGCTGCGGGCCAACTCGGCGCCCAGTCTGTGGCCGGTGGAAGGGCCGGTGACGGGATCGTTTGGCGAGCGCACGGATCCGTTCAACGGTGAAGGAGCGTTCCACAGCGGGGTGGATATTTCGGCGTCCTACGGGCAGCCGGTAATCGCGCCCGCCGACGGTCTGGTGCTGTTTGCGGATTTCCTGGGCGGCTACGGACGGGCGATTGCGCTGGATCACGGCCACGGGATCACTACCCGCTACGGACACCTGGCCAATTTCGCGGTGGCCATTGGGCAGTACGTGCACCGCGGCGATACCATCGGCTACGTTGGCCTTAGCGGCCGCAGCACTGGGCCACATTTGCACTATGAAGTTCGCATCAACGACACGCCGGTTAACCCCCACAAGTATCTACGTCTGACCTTCGCGCATAGCGGCGGATTCGCAGCGGGAAGCTAGAGAAAGCCGTCAGCTTTCAGCCGTCAGCCCTCAGCTAGAACCCTGCAATTGGCATTTAGCACTTGGCATTTGGTCGTCCGGAGTTTGGCCGGGTTGGGCTTCTCCGACGGCTGAGGGCTGATAGCTGAAAGCTGGCTACTGCCTTAATCCCATCCAGCGTTCCGAAACCACAATCGAGTTGCCGGGATTTTGAGGGTCGTAGCGGACGGAGGTGGGCAGGCCGAGGCGGCAGGAATGCAGGTTGATGAACTGGCGCAGGTAGGTAACGTCCTGCGAGGCTTCGTACGACACGCCGGCAACGTCGTACTGGAAGATCAATAGAACCGATTGTTTGTGTTCCTCGCGGGGGAGTTCCTGGACGTCGATGACAGTTCCATCGGTGATGCGGCCGACGCGGTCGAGCCACTCGCGGCGCTGCCTTTCGATGTCCTCCGGGCGCGGGGGCTTGCGGCGCAGAAGGAAGTAAGCAGCGAATAGCGCAGCGCAGCCGCCCACCACCGACGCATAGAGACGAAATGGATTCATGACTTGCAGGAAGGAACCGCGGCTCGATAGCAACGGCCTCCGTTTTAAGAATAAGGCCTAGGGGCGAATCGCGGAAGGGGCGAACTGTTTCCGTGGGAAGTTTGCGTTGCAAATACTCGATCCGCTAGGCCGGGCTTTTCTTGGCCGCGGCCGCGAGCGGTACCCCAGCCTTTTCCCAGGGGCGTTTGGGGCGCTCGGGAGCGGGCTTGTCGCGGTTCTCGATGCGATCATAATGGTAGGACTCGCTGACCGTTCCCAGGGATTCGTTGTACAGGCTGGGCAGGCCGAGGCATTCTTTCAGTTCTTCGGTGAATTGCTGGAGAGCCTTCAAATGATCGGCGGTGGCGGCGATTTCGGTCTTGGAAGTTTTCAGAAACTGCTGGTAGCCGCGGTTGACGAGTTTCGAGATTTCGCTGCCGATCATATAGCCGGGGTAGGCAAAAATTTTTACGCCGTCGACGCCGTCTTTTTGGATGGCGGCGGAAACGTTGTACTTCTTCAGGAATACGCGGCCCTGGGTGCCGGGAGCTTCGATCAGGTCAAAGCCGTGCTCACGCAGCCAGTTCAAGGCTTCATCATAGGTGCGAGGTTCTGTTTTGGTTGCCATTTCTTCCTTTGTACTTCCTGGTTAGATGCGGATTCTGTCTAAAGGGAGCCAGCGTCCCGTCTTCTGTGGAACCAACCCACCTTCCTTATAATCTAATTGAGCAGTCTTGGTGCGTGGTTTCGCGCCTCAGCGAGGTTACGTAAGTCACGAAGGCAAAGTTTGGATTTCTATGCAAAAAGCGCAATCCCAGTTGGCACAAGTCCCGGTTTCACGTGAGCTTGCGGCTCTCGGTCACACCAGTTTGGAACGGATCGGGAACACCCCCCTGTTGCGACTGGCGAACCTTGGCCAGGCTTTGCCGGCTGTCGAAATTCTAGGCAAGGCGGAGTGGCTGAATCCCGGGGGCTCGGTCAAAGACCGTGCCGCCGCCAACATCGTGTCCCAAGCCCGCGCCGCTGGCAAGTTAACATCCGGTAAAATTCTGCTGGATTCGACCAGCGGAAATACCGGGATTGCGTATGCCATGATGGGCGCCGCACAGGGTTTTCCGGTGACCTTGTGCATGCCGGAAAACGTCTCGGTGGAGCGCAAACGCATTCTGCAAGCCTACGGCGCCAACATTATTTATACCGACCCGGGCGATGGCTCCGATGGCGCCATCCGCAAAGCCCGCGAGCTGGCGGCTGGGCATCCCGATTTGTATTTTTACGCCGACCAGTATTCCAACGACGCCAACTGGCAGGCACACTACCATGGCACGGCCAATGAAATCTGGCAACAAACCGAAGGACGTATCACGCATTTTGTGGCGATGCTAGGAACCGGCGGGACGTTCATGGGCACGACCCGCCGGTTGAAAGAGCTGAACCCACGAGTACGCTGCATCTCGTTGCAGCCCGATTCCGCATTCCATGGGATTGAAGGGGCCAAGCACATGGGCAGCGCGATGGTGCCCAAGATTTATGATCCGGCGCTGGCGGATGAGGACTTGGAGATCTCGACTGAGGACGCTTACGCCATGGCGCGGCGTCTGGCGCGCGAAGAAGGCTGGCTGGTAGGAGTTTCTTCAGCGGCGGCGATCGTGGGCTGCTTGCAGGTGGCGCGGCAGCTCAAGAAAGAAGCGCCGGCGGTGATGGTCACCATTTTGCCGGATTCGGGGGACAAGTATTTGAGCGAGAGATTTTGGGAAGAAGGATAGGAAGTCCTTCACCACAGAGTCACAGAGACACAGAGAAAGCCAGTACGAGGGGTCCCTGTGACTCTGTGTCTCTGTGGTGGCTTCTTTATGTTGAAGATCAGCGAGACCGAGCTTGACTCCCTCCGCCAACATGGCGAGGAAACCTATCCGCAGGAGTGCTGCGGGGTGCTGCTGGGGCAGATGGACGGGGACGGACGAGTTGTGACTTCTGTAGCGCGATGCGGAAATACGCGTAGCGACTCTCCACAGAACCGTTACCACATCGACCCCAAAGAACTGATACGCATTCAGCGGGAAGGGCGGGAGCGGGGTGAGGACATTGTGGGGTTCTATCATTCGCATCCGGATCATCCGGCGCGGTGGTCGGCGACCGATTTGGCTGAGGCGCACTGGTTCGGGTGCTCGTATGTGATTACTAGCGTGGAGAAGGGCAAGGCTGCGGTGACGAATTCGTTTGAGCTGGTTGGTAGCGAGGAGAATGATAAGGCCTTGAAGAATGAGCCGATCTCCGTGGATTGAGTCGGGATGGGGCTTTGCTCTGCACCGCGTTTATGGAATTAAAGCTCCGCCGCCTTGGGCCCGGCGAGGAAACCGCCGTCGATGACCAGCGATTGCCCGGTCATATAGGAGGCTCCGTCGGAGCACATCCACAGCACGGCGGAGGAGACTTCTCTCGGTTGGCCGTAGCGACCCATGGGATGCTGGCTGTTCATGTGCGTACGCACTTCGGGTTCGCCGAACAGCCGCTCTCCCATTGGAGTTTCGATGACCGCCGGGCAAACCACGTTGACGCGAATGCCATGTTGGACATTTTCAAGCGCGGCCGATTTGGTAAGACCGATCACACCGTGCTTGCTGGCGCAGTAGGTGGCGAATCCGGCAGCGCCCATGAGTCCGGCGATGGAAGCCATGTTGACGATGGCTCCGCCGCTGCCCTGCTTGAGCATGTGCTGGATCTGATATTTCAGGCAGAGCCACACGCCTTTCAGATTGATGGCGATGGTGCGGTCCCATTCGGCCTCTGGTTGCTCAGCAATGGATGCGATGGCGCCCTCGATTCCGGCATTGTTGAAGGCGACGTCGAGGCGGCCGAACTTGTGCACGGTCTGCTCGACCAGGGCCTCGACCTGCGCGGCCTGGGAGACATCGGTTTTCACAAACAGGCCCTCGCCGCCGGCAGCGCGGACCATTTCGAGTGTTTGTTTGCCTTCCGATTCCCTGCGTCCAGCGACCACAACTTTGGCTCCGGCTTTGGCGAACAAAATTGATGTGTCGCGTCCGATGCCAGAGGTTCCGCCGGTGACGATTGCGACTTTGCCGCTTAGTTCATTGGCCATTTTGGGGAAGCTCCTGATTTCGGATTGCATTCTGCGCAGTTGGGATTGGATGCGTCTTGCAGTGTAGCGGAGCTTGGCTCCGCCGGACAACCCGTTCGGCTGCGCTCAGGGCAGGCTTGGGCGGCTGTCGCTACGTGGGTGTTGCCGATATCGGCTTTGGCGGACGAGGGCGTCCCCCATGAGCAATGGCTGAATCCAATGGCTGGCGCGAGCATCAACTAAGGGCATGACTAAGATCCATATTCCTACGCCGCTGCGCCAATATACCGGCAAGCTGCCAACGGTGGAGGTGAAGGCCGGCACGGTCGCGGAGGCCTTGTCGGGGCTGACCTCGCAACACCCAGAGTTGCGCCGGCATTTGTACACTGACGAAGGTAAACTACGATCGTTTGTGAATGTTTACCTCAATGACGAAGACGTGCGTTACTTGCAGAAGGAAGCAACCGCCGTCAAAGACGGTGATAGTATTTCGATCGTGCCTTCGATCGCTGGAGGCGGTAGCTAGATGGACCGCATTCCCATGAACGCCACCTGTCAAATCCGCCGCTGTTGTTGCTGTTGTCGATAGTCCCAGCAGTTCACAATCCTGACAATCTCACAAAAAACAGAGGTTATTATGGCTACCATCACTCCTGAAATTAAACCCGAAGCGGCGGTTTTGAATAACGACGAGATTCTGCGCTATTCGCGCCACCTGATCATGCCGGAAGTTGGCATGGAGGGGCAGCAGAAGCTGAAAGCGGCACGGGTGCTGTGCATTGGGGCCGGAGGGCTAGGATCGCCGCTGGCGTTGTACCTGACAGCGGCGGGAGTGGGGACGCTGGGGATTGTGGACTTCGATGTGGTGGACTACACCAACCTGCAACGGCAGATCATTCATACCACCGCGGACGTGGGCCGCAAGAAACTGGATTCGGCGGCGGAGAAGTTGAAGGCGATCAATCCGTTTGTGAAGGTGCGGACGTTTGAGACTCGGCTGAGCAGCGCGAACGCGCTTGAGCTGTTTCGTGAGTTCGACATGGTTGCCGATGGCACCGACAACTTCCCCACGCGCTATCTGGTAAACGACGCTTGTGTGCTCACCGGCAAGCCCAACGTGTATGGATCGATTTTCCGCTTTGAAGGCCAGGCCAGCGTTTTTGCGACGGAAGCGGGGCCGTGCTACCGGTGCCTGTATCCCGAGCCGCCACCGCCGGGACTGGTTCCCTCCTGCGCGGAGGGCGGCGTGCTGGGGATTCTGCCGGGCCTGGTGGGCGTGATTCAGGCGACGGAAGTCATCAAGCTGATTCTCGGGAAAGGTGATTCGCTGATCGGCCGGCTGCTGTTGGTGGACGCGCTCAGCATGAAATTTCGCGAACTCAAACTGCGCAAGAATCCCGATTGCCCGGCTTGCGGGAGCCATCGGACGATTACAAAACTGATAGACTACGATGAGTTTTGTGGAATCCGGGGTCAAGAAGAAAGCAAGGAGAAGCCTGTGGCCGGTGGAATTTCTGAAATCCAGGTAGAAGAACTGAAACGGCGGCTGGATGCGAAAGAAGACTTGTTCGTGCTGGACGTGCGCGAGCCGCACGAATATCAGATCTGCAATATTGGGGGACATCTGATTCCTCTGGGCGATCTGCCGCGGCGGGTGAACGAACTTGATTCCAGCCGGGAGATTGTGGCGCATTGCCGCTCGGGAGTGCGCAGCGCGAAGGCGGTGGATTTCCTCCAGCAGGCGGGATTCAAGAAAGTACACAACCTGGCGGGCGGGATATTGGCCTGGGCTGACCGGATCGATCCGAAGATGCCGAAGTACTAGCTAAACCTGGCCGCGGATTCGCACGGATTTTCACGGATCAATCCAGAAGTTGTGGGCCGGGTGCGGTTCTCGATTTTCTTGCGCCCCATCAAGCATTCGGGTACCTTGCGACCAGTTGTCAGTTCCCGGTTCTCAGTTCTCAGATTGCATTGTCTGCAAACTGACTTGATGACACCTGACGATGTGACGTAGGTCCTTGTTTTTTGTTGCTGGGCGTGGATAATGACACGTTCTTCTTCCCCGGGGCTCCACAAAACTTAAGCAGGAGGCTCCATGCCAACTTCGTCTCGCGTTCTCTACTTTGGCCTCGCGTTATTGCTTTTCGTCACCGCTCTACCTGGACAAAACACCCCTCCTTCGGCACCGAACTCTGACCCCACGTATCAACTGCTGCGGAACATCGGGTTGGGCGGTGAAGCAGTTTCGGTGACGGATCTGACGCTGAAGCGCGATGCGGCGACATTTCATTTGCGCTCCGGCAATGTGTGTTTCGTTTCGGCGGTGCAAGGCAAGGTCACGGGAGCGGTCTTCGTTGGGGATGGGAACATGGTTCTCGATCCGCCGCTGGCCATGGAGCGCAGCACCTTGAAGCTTCTGACCAAGGAAAACGAGTTCAGCGAGAAGTTCAGCCAACTGGTGATGCGCTTCACCGACAGCACTTATGAAGAGATCAAGAAAGTGGGGGGCGGGGCTACAGGGTCCTGCGATCCCGGTTTGTTGCGTGACACCCAGAACGCGCTCCATCACAACCGCGCGTTGAAGTTCAATCTGGACGCACGCATGCTGCAAGATATCGGGGCTACCGAGCCGGGCGGCCTGTTCGTGGCCTTCATTCACGGCCAGCGCTACAACGATAAGGAAGTGTTCGCGATTGATACTCACGGCGCACCTCCGTTTTTGTTCAATGTGGCGCCGGAAGAGGTGGAACTCCTCACCTACGACGATAGCAAGCTGGGAGTGTGGGCGGCTTTTCATCTTGCCAGCGAATACAAGCAGGGCACGGCCTCGGGCTCCGAGAACAATGGGTTCATTCACATCGAGCACCAGCAACTCGACACTACCATCGAAAAGAACGGCAACCTGATTGGCAAAGCGACCACGACATTCGTTTCCCAAGTGAATGGATTGAGAGTGGCGGCGTTTGACCTTTTTCCGACATTGCGGGTACAGGGCGTAACTGCCGAGAGCGGCCAGCCGCTTTCATTTATTCAGCAGGGCAAGGATGAAGACGCCGAGTTTTCGGTGATTTTGCCCAAGCCGCTGGCGGCAGGGGAAAAGCTCACCATCGTCACTACTTACAGCGGGAAAGACGCGGTCTCGAACGAAGGCAACGGCAACTATTTTCCGATCGCGCGGGGGGACTGGTATCCCAGTGGCACCGGGGAAGCGTTCGGCACGTTCAGCAATTATGACCTGACCTTCCGAATTCCGAAGGGAATGAAGATCACGGCGACGGGAACTTTGGTGAGCGAAACCACCGAAGGCGACCGGGATATTACAGTTTGGAAGAGCGAGGCGCCGCAAACCGTGGCGGGCTTCAACTTCGGCAACTTCAACGTGCAGGAGGCCAAGATCACAAAGCCCGATTACGTGGTGCAGTCTTATGCCAACAAAGAACCGCCCATCTGGGTGAAGAATTTGCAGCGGGCGGCGAACGGCGAGGACAACCTGGAAGTGCAGCACGATTACATCGGGGGACACGCCGACGTGACGTTGGGAAACATGAACACCGTTCCCATGCAGAAAAAAGCCCTGGCCGACGGGGAAATCTCCATGGAGCTCTACACGGACTATTTCGGTCCGATTGGGTTCAAGCGGCTGGCCATGACCCAACAAACCGCGTGCACCTTCGGACAATCCTGGCCGACGCTGGTGTGGCTGCCCATTTGCGCATTTTATGACAACACCATCCGCCATCAGCTGGGACTGGATTTTGGCGATCGCGGATACTGGAAGACTGTGGCTCCGCACGAAGTGGCCCACCAGTGGTGGGGGCACACGGTGGGATTCAATTCCTATCGCGATCAATGGATGAGCGAAGGCTTCGCGGACATGTCGGCCTCGCTGTTCCTGCAAGTGGTGGACAAGAATCCCAAGAAGTTTATTGATTTCTGGAATGATGAGCGGGACCTGCTGACCATGAAAGACCGGGAGGGCTATCGCGCCATCGACGCGGGCCCGGTCACGCTGGGATACCGGCTAAGCAACTCGCGCACCGGAATGAATGTTACTCGCGACCTGATCTATCCCAAGGGGGCCTACATCCTGCATATGGTGCGCATGATGATGTGGGACAAGCAGAGCGGCGATCAGAATTTTAAAGCCACCATGCATGACTTTGTCACAACTTACGCCGGGCGCTCGGCGACTACGGAAGACTTCAAGGCCATGGTGGAGAAACACATGACCCCGGAGATGGCGGGGTTCGGCGGAGGCAAGATGGATTGGTTCTTTGACGAGTACGTGTATGGCACACAACTGCCGAGCTATAACATGCAAAGCGCGATCGGCAACAACGCTGCCGGTGACATGGAGTTCAGCTTCAAGTTGACGCAGAGCAATGTGAATGAGAATTTCCGCATGCTGGTTCCGCTGTACATCGAACTGGCGGATGGCAGCGTGCGTTTCCTGGGGCGGGCGCGAATGACCGGGAACACCAGTCTGGAGCAGAAGATCCCGTTGAAGGGGCTGAAGGACAAGCCGCACCGCTTGCTGGTGAACTATTACGATGACGTGCTCGCCTCCGCCAACTGAGGGGAGTGGAGAAAGAAATAGAAATGGGGAGCTTGCGCTCCCCTCTTTTTTGCCGGCCGATGGTTACTTCGAGCTGCCGCTCATTTCCGCGCTGGACGAACCTTCGTCGATGGCGAGAGCGAACTTCTTGCCATCAAAACGGATTTCGGCGAGCGATTTGCTGCCGTCCCCGTTGCTTTTGAGCACCGCGGAGTTTGAACCGCTGGACTGGTCCAGGTCTACGATGCGCGCCGAAGTGGAAGCAACCACGGTACCGCCCCTGAGAATGTTCAACTGCACGTTGGAGCCGGTGCCTTGCCACTTCACCGAGTAGTCGCCGGCGGGAACAGTCTTTCCGCTCACGGTGACGGAATCCGGAAGTTGGAGCGATCCCTTGTTGTTGTGAATGTTGGCTGCGAATAGGCTGGTTGCCAGCAGCAAACTCAAGCCCAGCAGCAAGCCCTTGGAAACATTTGCGAACTTCATGCAATTCTCCTTTTTCCCGAACGTCGGGAACCGGTTCTGGGCGGCTCGGACTTGCCTTCTGCGAAAAAACTTGCGTTTCTCGGCCAAAGGCCTAAAATGCTGCGGCGGGGTTAAGGAGAAAGCAACCGGGCCGCAAGGACCTGCTGCTCTCTGCTACAGGGATTGCGCTCACCTGGGCCGCCAAACCGAGTGTGAGCCAGTCCCTCAACCCCTGAAATTTTTCTTGAGCCGGACGGGCTGGTTGGTCTCGCCGGCTTCCATCTTGAGTTAATACGCTTCTAGATGTTCAAAAGTTCCTTCCCGATCCAAATCGCATTACTCAGTTGGACGGCCTGCCCCGCGCAGCGTTAGCAATTTTGCGATTGCATACAGCAGCCGCTTGTTTAGTCTATTTCAACAAATTGCAATCGCGACAAATCGTGACAAGATTTCACATTTCTTTAACACGAGAGTGCGAATGCACGCGAGATACCAAGAGTATGGAACGCGCTTTTGTTGATTCCTTGCGAGAGAACAAAGCTTATGGAGGCACAGGTATGACCGCTGGCGAAATGTGGCGTTCGCAAGCGGACAGTGGCCAAGGCTACGATTATGGGATTCTCAAAACCACTTTGCCGAAGCTCTTTCCCTCGCCGAGTAAGCGGTAGGCGTTGGCGGCTTGCTCCATAGGAAACACTTGCCCGATCACGGGATGCAAATCTCCTTGCGAGGTCCACGCCGAAAGCTGTTTCCAGGCTTCGTGCATCAACTCGCGATGGGCGGAGAGATAGGTGAGCCACAGTCCGTGGACGCTGGCGCCTTTGGCGTACAGCAGGCGGGTATCGAGCAACGACTTCTCCCCTGTGGCGCTGCCATAGACGATCACGCGACCGAAATCCCGCAGGCAACGGGCGCTCTTGTTGGTGTGCTCGCCGCCCAGCATCTCAAACACTGCGTCCACGCCTTCCCCATGGGTGAGATCGCGGATGGCTTCTTCGTAATCGCGCTGTTTGTAATTGATGCCGTGCTGCAGGCCCAGTTCGGCGACGCGCGCGAGCTTGTCATCAGACGATGAAGTCCCGTACATTTCGGCACCCAGCAGTTTGCCGATCTGCACGGCGGCCGTGCCGACACCGCCGGCGACGGCGTGAATCAGCACGCGCGACGCCTTCTTTGCCGGAGCCAGCAGGCCGGCCTTCCAGTACGCGAGGTATGCGGTGAAGTAGTTAACCGGAAAAGCAGCGCCTTCTTCCGCGCTCCATCCCTCGGGCACCGGCCATAGCAACTGCGCCGGAGCGGCGACGCGTTCGGCGAACGCCGCCCATTGGGTATAGCCCATGACGCGCTGGCGGTCGCCTGGTCTGGTGCCGCAGAATTCGCGGCCGGCAATCAGAGGCGGTTTGGGAGTGCCTGGGTAGCCGCCGCTGGCGGTCATGACATCGGCAAAATTCAGGCCACCAGCTTCGACTTGAACCAAGGCTTGGCCGGCATTGGCTACCGGCTCGGGCAGGTCGCGAATCTCAAGCACTTCCGGGCCGCCCAGGCGGGTGATGACGATCGCCTTCATGGGGGAAAGTCTAACAGCACGCAGCCCCCGGATTGGGGGGCGGCAGTGGATCACAGGCATTTGTGACCAGCGTAATCGTGACCGCTTTGCTGCGGGTATATACTTCAGGGGAATAATGTTGGTTTCCCGTTGGATGTATGGGCGGGAGCGGAGCGCGGTTTCATAGCAGGATTTCTCATATGCTCCGGAAATAGATCACTGGTTCGCCGATGGCTTTTGGTAGTGGCGACCGGTGCGGGACCGGTCCACTTATAGTTTTACGGTCCCGGGAGGAAGTCACGTGGACTTAATATTGGTTCGTCTTTTATTTGTTATTTTCGTTGCGGTTACTTGCTTTCTGCTTCGCCCTTTCGGTCTGGATGCCTGGCGGGACGCGGGGGTTGGGACGGCTCTCGGCCTGGCCATCGTGATCTTCGAGTGGCGGCTGCGGCTGATGAGCCTGAAACGGCTGATTGGGGCGGCAATCGGCAGCATCCTGGGCATCGTTGGCGCCTATCTCTTCGCCCTGGTAATTCGCAGCAGCGTTACCGCGGGCAACACCCAGAGCTTCCTGCAAATCATGGTGATGATGCTGATGGCCTATGTGGGCCTGGTGGTGGGCGCCAACAAGGGCGATCTGCTCAACCTGGCGGCGCTAGGTGGAATTTTTGGCGGGGAGAAACAGTCGAAGAGGAGTTACAAGATCCTCGACACCAGCGTCATCATTGACGGACGCATCTCCGACATTGCCGAAACCGGCTTTCTCGATGGCACCATTGTGATCCCGCAGTTCGTGTTGCGGGAGTTGCAACTGGTAGCGGATTCGGCAGACTCGCTGAAGCGCAACCGCGGGCGGCGCGGGCTGGACATCCTGCAGCGTCTGCAGAAAGTGGCTTCGGTGCAGATTCAGATTGTGGAAGACGATTTCCCGGCGGTGCGCGAGGTGGATCTGAAGCTGATCGAACTGGCCAAGCTGTATGAAGGCAAGATCATCACCAACGATTTCAATCTTAATAAGGTGGCACAACTGCAAGGCGTGGATGTTCTCAACATCAACGAACTGGCAAATTCGCTGAAGCCGATCGTGTTGCCGGGCGAGATCATGAAAGTGTTCGTGCTGAAGGAAGGCAAGGAATACAACCAGGGCGTGGCTTATTTGGACGACGGGACGATGGTGGTGGTGGACAATGCGCGCAAGATGATTGGCAAGACCATCGATATTTCCGTGACCTCAGTGCTGCAAACCACGGCGGGGAAAATGATCTTCGGGAAGTGGGATGAACGGGCGGGATCGCGCAGTGAATCGCGGCCAGCGGTGGTGGTCACTACGACGGTGGCTTCCGTACCCAGCGGCGAAGCCAAGAAGCCGGTGATGGTGGACCGGCCGGCGGAGTAATCCCGGCGCGGGTTTAACGGGGGCTGCCGACTGCGGTTACTCTGATCATGTCTCCGGAACGCGTGCCCGAAATCGTGGCTCTCTGACCCGCCCAGTGGCCGAGTTCATCGGCATTTCCATCCAGTGTGTATTTCTTATCTCCGTTGACCAACGAATACCGGGCGCCGTTGCGTACGCAAGCGAGAGTACATTCCGCGGGACTCTTTCCCGAACTTTCAGGATGACGGGCACCGCATTGACTGTCGGTAATGACACCCGAGAAGGTCGGCTGCGGGGCCGCGCTGTTGGGTTCCTCTGCCGCGGCAGTTGCGGGAGCAGCGGCAGCCAGAACCGCCGAAGCGCCGGTGAAAACCGCGGCGAGAGCAAGCGCTGCGGCCAGCGACGCGCTGGCACAAAAGGTCAGTAACGAAAACCAGGAACGATTCGGGTTCACGCTTCCTCCGAGGGCCACGCTTATTTGGAACCGGATGCCGTGGCCTTGCTTGGTTGCGCAAATGGAGGGCCACGTTGCCACCGCCAAGGACCGTGGGGTAAGTCATGGGCGGTCTTAGTCTTGCGAGGGCATGGGTGGGGCAAGGCGACATGGAGATTGCGGGCTTGCCGGGCAAGAACTGCTCGATGCGGCGCAAAATGCCTTCCGGTTAGAAGATCTTAACCGCGAAGGGCGCAAAGGTGATGGCAAAGATCGCGAGGGAAGTCAGGCCGATGATTTGAAACCCTGCCTTCGACCCTCGTATACTTGCAGCCCCGATGAAGGTCGTCGTCATTATTCCGGCTGCGGGCCTGGGCACGCGTATGGCTTCGGCTGCGAGCATCAAGGGCAAGAAGCCTGCCGCTTCCAAACAATTCACGGAACTCGCGGGTACGCCGATTCTGATTCACACCCTGCGTAAGGTTGCGGCCAGCGCGGAAGTGACAGAGATTTGCATCGCGCTGCGAGCGAATGAAATCGCGGGCTTCCGCACACGTCTGGAAAAAGAAGCCAAGGACATTGCCAAGAAGAACATTCAGTTCGTGGAAGGCGGCGAGCACCGGCAGCAGTCGGTGGCTCATGCGATGGCGGCGATTTCCGCGGCGCCGGAGGATATTGTTCTGGTGCATGATGCGGTGCGGCCTTTCGTCACGGCGGAGATCATTCATGATGTGATTGAGGCGGCGCAGAAGTATGGCGCTGCCATTGCCGGAGTGCCTGCGGTGGACACGATCAAGGAAGTGCAGCGAACGGCAGAGGGTGCGGTGATCACGGCGACGATTCCGCGAGAACGCGTGGTCATGGCGCAAACGCCGCAAGGCTTCCGTTACGATGTGCTGAAGAAGGCCTTCGATGAAGCGACGGCGGATGGATTCATGGGAACCGATGAGGCGTCGCTGGTGGAACGGTCGGGGCATGAAGTGGCGGTGGTGATGGGATCGGCGCGAAATATAAAGATTACGACGCCGGCGGACTTGGAGTTGGCGGGGTTCTATTTGGGGAAGTGAAAACAAAAACGCCACGGATTTTCACGGATTCTCACGGATAACCCCAAGTCGTGAGTTAGGCTTTGGTGATGGAATCACCCGGCTTGAAGCATGCGGAACTCACGGAGAAGATTATTGGCATCTTTTATGATGTCTACAACGAACTCGGGTACGGATTCCTGGAATCTGTTTACGAAGAATCACTAATGATCGCTCTCCGAGAGTCAGGGTTAGAAGTACAAAGCCAAGTTCCCGTGCCGGTCTGGTTTCGCCAGCACAAAGTTGGTGAATTCAGGGCTGACATCCTAGTCGAAAAGATCGTCTTGCTAGAACTGAAAAGCGTTCGCGTGCTAGAACCATCGCACGAGGCTCAGTTGCTCCATTATTTAAAAAGCACTGACGTGGAAATAGGGCTACTGCTCAATTTTGGCAGCCGACCGCAATTTCGCAGATTGCTGTTTGACAATGAAAGAAAGAAAATCCGTGAGAATCCGTGTAAATCCGTGGCCGGGGTTTCTGCATGAGAATCGGCTATGGGTGGGATTCGCATGAGTTCAGGGCTGGCATTCCGTTGAAGATTGGCGGCGTGACTTTGCCGCACACCCACGGCCTGGGCGGACATTCCGATGGCGATGTGCTTTTGCATGCTTTGACGGATGCCCTGCTGGGCGCGGTCGCTGGCCCAGACATTGGTACGCTGTTTCCGCCGTCGGATGCAAAGTGGAAGGGCGCGGACTCAGCCGTGTTTTTGCGGGAAGCGTTGAAGCGCGTGGGCGCGGCTGGCTATTCCATCGTTAATGTCGATTCAACTTTGATTCTGGCGGCGCCTAAGATTGGGCCCCAGGCAGCGGCGATTCGCGAGAGCGTGGCGAAGCTTCTTGGTATTCCAGTAGATTGCGTTGGGCTTAAGGCCAAGACTCCCGAAGGTATGGGTACCGATCATGCCGCCATCGCGCATGCGGTGGTGTTGCTCGAGGAAAAGCGCTAACCACAAAGGCGCTGTCTCGAAAAAACCCCTGACCACAGAGGGCACAGAGGATCACGGAGTAATGCAACGCCACCTGGTTCGGTACAATCCTGGCTGTGTCGATTGCGTTCAAAATTGAAGCCACTAGCGGCGACGCGCGCGCTGGGCGATTGACTACGCCTCACGGCGAAGTTGAAACTCCGGTGTTTATGCCGGTGGGGACGCTGGCCACGGTCAAAGGCGTTCCCCAGGATGTTCTCGAAGAACTGGGCGTGCAGATTCTGCTGGGCAATACTTATCATCTTTATTTGCGGCCGGGAGTCGAGCGGGTCAGAAAGCTGGGCGGACTGCATCGCTTTATGGCGTGGCCGCGGGCGATTCTGACGGACTCGGGCGGCTTCCAGGTGTTCAGCCTCAACGAACTGCGCAAGGTCACGGAAGAAGGAGTGAGGTTTCGTTCGCATCTGGATGGGTCTTCGCATTTTTTCAGTCCGGAGAGTGCGATGGAGGCACAGATCGGTTTGGGCGCGGACATTATTATGACGTTCGATGAGTGCACGGAGTATCCGGCGGAGGCGGGGCGGGTGCGCGAGTCGATGGAGCTGACGCTGCGCTGGGCGGAGCGGAGCAAGAAGTATTTTGAAGAGCATAAAGAAGAGGCGCCGTGGAACCGGGTTTCTAGTTCGCAAAATCAGGTTTCTAGTTTCCAGTTTCCAGTTTCTGGTGAAGCAGATTCTGGAAACCGGAAACTAGAAACTGGAAACTGGGATCAGACCCAGACCCAGGCGCTCTTCGGCATTGTTCAGGGTGGAATGGATTTGGCGCTTCGAAAAGAGTCTGCGGAGCGGACGATTGAGATTGGGTTTCCGGGTTACGCCATTGGAGGGCTTAGCGTGGGCGAGCCGCGAGGCTTGACTCGAGAAATTGTTGAGGGGACGGTGCAGCATTTGCCCGCGGACAGGCCTCGTTATCTGATGGGGGTGGGAACGCCCGAGGAGATTGTGGAATACGCCGGTCTGGGCATCGACATGATGGATTGCGTACTGCCGACGCGGGCGGCGCGGCATGGTTTGCTGTTCACCTCGGAGGGGAAAATCTCGATCAAGCAGGCGCGGTATGCAGACGATGAAGGTCCGCTCGATGCCAAATGCGGCTGCCGGGTGTGTTCCCGATATTCTCGGGCCTACCTGCGGCATTTGTATGCTTCGAACGAGGTGTTGGCCCAGGTTTTGAACACCGTCCACAACCTGAGCTTCTACCTTGACACGATGCGCGCGGTGCGTCATTCTATTGCACTTGGGAGAGGGGCCCGTTTTCTCTGAGGTCTGGTCTCGGCCTAAACCATAGCCGGCATCCCCTATTTGATGTCCGAAGCTTAAGGAATCTCCGCCCAGGTACGCGAGAGCTCCAGCGGTAAATTGCAAAGCCAGTGTGCCCGGTGGGGCTTGACTTCCAGTCCCCGGAAGGGGATGGGACTCTAATCTTGATGAACATACAGCACTTATTGGCGATACAGTTTGGCGGCGGGTCGGCGGGGCTGCTGGGATTCGCGCCGCTGATCTTCATTTTCGCGATCTTCTACTTCTTGCTGATCATGCCGCAGCAGCGGCGGCAGAAGAAATGGCAGCACATGCTCAGCGAACTGAAGACGGGGGATAAAGTGGTGACCAGCGGGGGGTTGCGAGGGACGATCATTGCCCTGAGGGACGACTATATCCACCTGCGGGTGCCGCCGGACAATTTGAAGATTGAGGTCAGCCGGGCCTCGGTCTCGTCAGTGACCACCGCCGACGACGCCGGAAAGTCAGGCGATAAGGCGTAGGCAGCGAGGGTTGGGGACGCATCAAAATCTATTAGTGAATGCATCATTATGAACAAGAATTTGGGCTGGAAGATGGCTGTGATCGTGGCGACGCTGGTGGTCTTCTTGTTTGGGATCATCGGCATACCGGATAGTTGGTCGGGCAAGGGGCTGCTGGCAGCGATGGGGCACCGGGTTAACCTGGGGCTGGACCTCAAAGGCGGCACGCACCTGATCCTGCAGGTACAA
This sequence comes from Terriglobales bacterium, assembly GCA_049591935.1. Lineage (GTDB taxonomy): Bacteria > Acidobacteriota > Terriglobia > Terriglobales > Acidobacteriaceae > JABCZH01. The sequence continues at coordinate 55,046 of JBAWFN010000029.1, forward strand.
GTGAATGATGCGGTGACGGTGGATTCAGACAATGCCATTGAGCGTCTGAAAACGGATTTGCGGGCTCGCAAGATCACTTATGCGGAGATCACAAAACCCGATCCGGTCAACGCGCCGGAAAAGATCGTGCTCAAGGGAGTGCCCCCGGAATCAAGGTCGGATCTGCTTTCGATCGTGCAGGACCGCCTTCCGGAATACAGCCTGACCTCAGGTGCGGATAACACCTGGACGGTTGCCATGAAGGCGCAAAACCTGGCGGATCTGAAGAACCGTGCCGTCACCCAGGCGATTGAAACCATTCGCAACCGGATCGATCAGTTGGGAGTCAGCGAACCCATCATCGAAGAGCACGGGCTGGGGCAGTATCAGATTCTGGTACAACTCCCCGGTGTGGACGACCCCGGCCGGGTCAAGGACATCATGCAGTCGACGGCCATGCTGGAGATTCGCCAGTCGATGGGTGGCCCCTATCCCAGCGAACAAGCGGCGTTGCAGCAGAACAATGGCATATTGCCGCCGGATACGATGTTGATGCCGGGACGCAGTGTGGGCGCAACCCCGGCCGAGGGTGGTCAGGTCTGGTACTTGATTTCGCGAGCTTCGGCGGTCACCGGCCGTGACTTGCGGGCTGCCGAACCTTCGCGAGACGAGAACGGCCAGCCTTCGGTGCAGTTCAATCTGACGGGTGAAGGCGGAAGGCGTTTCGGCGCCTTCACGGGATCCCACGTTGGCGACAATCTGGCGGTAGTGCTGGACAATAAAGTCCAAGAAGTTGCAGTCATCAAGGAACAGATCCACGACACCGGCGTCATTAATGGGCGCTTTACCGAGCAGGAAGCGAAAGACCTAGCCATGGTTCTGAGGTCAGGCGCATTGCCAGCCGGGATCAAGTACCTGGAAGAACGCACGGTGGGGCCGTCGCTGGGCACGGATTCGATCCGCGCGGGAGTGACGGCAGCGGTAATCGGCATGCTGGCGGTGCTGATCTTTATGCTGGTTTACTATCATGCGGCCGGCATCAATGCGGACGTGGCCTTGATTCTGAACTTGATCATTCTGCTGGGATTCCTGGGGTTCAGCGGGGCGACGCTTACGCTGCCGGGGATTGCGGGTGTGATTCTGACGGTCGGCATGGGCGTAGACTCGAATGTACTGATCTTTGAGCGCATCCGCGAAGAACTGAGGAGCGGCAAAACGCCGCCCTCGGCGGTGGAGCAGGGATTCAGCCATGCCTGGATCACCATTGTGGATACCCACGTAACCACGATTGTGTCGGCCATCATTCTATTTATCTTTGGTACGGGTCCGGTGCGCGGATTTGCAGTGACCCTCAGCTTCGGCTTGTTTGCGAACTTGTTCACGGCGGTGTTTGTGTCACGCGTGATCTTTGACTGGATCCTCAGCCGAAAGCAGCGCGGCGAAGCATTGAGCATCGGGTAGTTCGAGGGTGGCTCGAGGCCGTTGCCGGAAATCGTAATCGTCAAGAAACGGGGTTCTGTTCGGTGGAATTTTTTCGCAACGCAGACATCGATTTTCTGGGGAAGAAGTGGTACTTTCTCGCGTTTTCTCTGGTCTTCAGCCTGGCCGGCTTGTTCTCCATGCTGTTCTGGCATGGCATTCCGTATGGGGTAGACTTCCGCGGCGGAACCCTGGTGTATGTAAAGTTCGCGCAGTCGCCGGATGACAACGCCATCCGGGCCTCCATGGACCGCGCCGGACTGCATAATGCACGCATCCAGCGCTACGGGCAGGCGAGCAGCAATGAAGTCCTGATCGACGTTTCCGAGCAGCAGACCAGCGAACAGGCGCTCGACCGCAGCAAGCTGCTGATTATCAACGCGCTCGAAACCAATGCTCCCGCGGACAAGCAAGACCTGAACAATGCCAGCGTCCTGGCACTCAAAAGCTATCTCTTGCAGAAGGATCCGCTGCGCGCGGGAACAGACGCGGAGCAGCGTTACGCCGCACAGGCCCAGGCGATTGTGGATTATCGGGACAAGAGCAAAGGCGGCGTGCTGAATTCGCTGGATGAGTTGAAAGCTGCCGCCGACCCGGCGGTGGTGGCTTCCCTGCCGGAGGGCTTTTTTCTTTCCGGTTTCGCGGTGCGCAACGTGGAAATCGTAGGCCCCCAGGTGGGCGGGCAGTTGCGGCGGCAGGCTCTGCTGGCGACGGTCTACTCCCTGGCGGGGATGCTGATCTATTTGGCGGTGCGCTTTGAGTGGATCTACGGCGTGGCTGCGGTGGTAACGGTTTTCCACGACACGCTGATCACGGTGGGCGCGTTCTCGCTCATGAACAAAGAAATCTCATTGACCGTGATCGCGGCCATCCTGACGCTGATCGGTTATTCGAACAACGATACGATCGTGGTGTTCGACCGCATCCGCGAAAACCTGAAGCTGATGCGGCGGGAGAAGCTTTCTGACATCGTGAACCGCAGTATCAACCAGACCCTGAGCCGGACCATCCTGACGGCAGGGCTGACCTTCCTCACCGTGCTGGCGTTATTTCTGTTCGGGGGCGAGGTGTTGCACGGGTTCTCGTTTGCGCTGGTGATCGGGATCCTGATCGGCACCTATTCCTCGATTGCGATTGCGGCCCCGATCCTGGTGGCCTACCAGGATTGGCGCAGTAATCGCGGGAAATCGCCCATGGAAGCGGCCCTGCGCAAGGAAAGTACCCGTGGAGAAAAGGTAAGAGCCAAGGTTTGAGGCGGGCGCGGGCGGGTGAGGAGTCCACAAGTTTGTGATTGACGGGCATTTGAGGTAGTATTCTGCGGCCTTCAATTCAAGCTTTGTAAAGTGGGTCTGGGAGCAAAGAGGAGGCAGTCGGTGTCTAAGGAATAGTTAGGGGCAGGAGGGACATTTATGTTTGAAGACAGCCTCATCGAATCGGGCGGAAGGCTGAGCACCAAGCGGGGAATGACCACCACCATTTCGTTTGTTTTTCAGATGGTGCTGGTGGGGATTCTGGTGCTGATTCCGCTGTTGTTTACCGAAGCCCTGCCTAAGACGCAGTTGATGACGTTCCTGGTCGCCCCGCCCCCGCCACCGCCGCCACCGCCGCCACCGGCCGCTGCCCCAGTAAAGGTGGTGAAGCAGATCCAAACCGACATCGTAAACGGACAATTGCGGACCCCGACCAAGATTCCCCAGAAAATCCAGATGATTAAGGAAGATGAAGCGCCGCCGCCGGTGATGTCGGCCAGCGGTGTAGTGGGCGGCATCCCGGGCGGTGTGCCGGGCGGGCAGATGGGGGGCGTAATTGGGGGAATTATTAACTCCACCCCGGTGGCGGTTCCCAGGGTAGCGACGCCGCAGCGTATCCGCGTCTCCCAAGGCGTGACTCAGGGAATGATTATTCGCCGGGTGCAGCCGTCATATCCACCCCTGGCCCGGCAAGCGCGCATCCAAGGACCAGTGGTACTGCAAGCCGAGATCGGCAAAGATGGGTCGATTCAGAACCTGCGGTTGATCAGCGGGCATCCCATGCTGGCGCCGGCAGCGATTGAGGCCATCAAGCAGTGGAAGTACAAGCCTTACATTTTGAATGGCGAGCCGGTGGAAGTGGAAACTACGATTACGTTTAATTTCACGCTGTCGGGAGGGTAATCCGGCAGCCGGATTTTGACCAAGTTCCAGGAGGAAAAGCAACTCATGTTCGTAGCCAACTTAGCAACCCATACTCTGAGCAACATGTCCACCATGGCAACCTGGCTTTTACAGGATCAACCCGTGGCTTGGGACCCGATCTCGCTATGGAAACAGATGGGATTCATCGCGAGGACCGTGGTCGTGATTCTATTCGTCATGTCCGGTTGGTCGATCGGCGTGATGATTGACCGCTGGATGGCGTTCAGCGCGGCCCGCAAGCAATCGCGGGCGTTTGCTCCGGCGGTGGCCGGGGCGCTGCGCGATGGCAAGATTGACGAGGCCATCAAAGTGGCGGAACGCAACAAGAAAAGCCACCTGGCCAAAGTGGTCACGGCTGGCTTGATGGAGTTCCGCGCGCACCAGGACAGTGCAGACATCCCGGGGGAGACCATCGAAGCCTCCAAGCGGGCCTTGGAGCGCACTGAGGCCATCGTCCACGCCGAACTGAAGCGTGGATTGGGCGGACTGGCCACCATTGGCTCAACTGCTCCCTTCGTGGGACTGTTTGGCACGGTGATGGGCATTCTGAATGCCTTTAAGGGCATCTCGGAGCAGAAGGCCACCGGTCTGGGCGCAGTCGCAGGCGGAATCGCGGAAGCGTTGGTGACCACGGCGGTCGGTCTGTTTGTGGCCATCCCGGCGGTCATGATGTTCAACTACCTGACGGGCCGCGTGGAAGCGTTCGACGTGGAGATGGACAACTCCTCGAGCGAACTGATCGACTACTTCCTGAAGCGGCGGGGTATGCGGCGGTCGTAAGTTTTGGCGGCGGCAGCGGCTTTCGATCTTGAGTTGCAGCTGGGCGCTGGAGGATGGCTCCGGCGCCGGGCTCGGCAAAAGCGGGAGCGCCGCCCGCGAGCGAAATTGAGCATGGGTGGCAGAGGAACAGCCTTATGTCAATGAACAAGAGGAATGAAGGCGCCAAGGTCAACTCCGATATCAACGTCACCCCCATGGTGGACGTGATGCTGGTGCTGCTGATCATCTTCATGGTGATTACGCCGATGTTGCAGAAGGGCGTGAGCGTGGACCTGGCGAAGGTGAATAATCCGGAGCAAATGCCGGACGCCGACAAGGAAGATGCCCTGATTGTGGCGATCATGCGAGATGGAAAAGTGTTTTTCGGCAACGACCAGACACCGCCCGATCAACTCACGCAGAAGGTGAAAGACCGTCTGGCCAACCGGCTGGATAAGCGCGTGTTCGTCCGCGCCGATGCCCGAGCGAAGTTCGGATCGGTGGTAGCGGTAGTGGATAACGTCCGTGCCGCAGGGGTCGACGAGTTGGGTTTGTTGACCGACCAAAAGAAGCAGACCGGAGCCCAGGCGCCACCAGCGGCGGGCGGGCAATAGAGGAGATCTTATGAGCATGGGAGTTAGCGCGGGCGGGGGCCAAAGCGCAAACATCAATGTGACCCCCCTGATCGACGTACTGCTGGTGTTGCTGATCATCTTCATGGTGATCACGCCGCTGACGCCCAAAGGGCTGGAAGCCCTGGTGCCGCAGCCGCCACCACCGAACGCTCCCAAGAACAACACTCCCGACCGCACCATCGTGGTGCAGTTGATTGATCGTGGCGCAGGGCAGGAGCCCGGGGTGAAGATTAACAACGAAGATACCACCTGGGATGGCTTGCAGGCGCGCCTGACCGACATCTTTAAGACTCGCGCGGAAAAGGTGATGTTCGTCAAAGGCGACGACAATGTGCCCTTTGCCGACGTGGCCAATGTGATTGACATCGCCCACGCTGCGGGAGTCGACAAGGTGGGGTTGATTACCGCCAAGATTGAGGCGGGAGGCTAGTTTAGACCGGGAAGCCTGGCTTCCCACAGATCGCCTGCGCTTTGGTTGAGCGTTGCTCGGGAAGGGGCGGCCGCCGTCTGGCGGTTCTTCAGGATTCCTGGCAAGGGAGACTTATAACGCAATGAAAAACTGCATACGAGTGCTGGCGCTCGCGGCGGTTGGGTCGGTGTTGTTCTCTGGGACGGGCTGCGACAAACTGAAGGCCCGTGACCAATTGAACAAGGGTGTGAACTCCTACAAGAACGCACGCTATGAAGAGGCCATTGACCACTTCCAGCAAGCGGTAACCCTCGATCCCAAGCTGCTGAATGCGCGTCTTTACCTGGGGACCGCGCTGGCCAATCAATACATTCCGGGCGTGGACACGGACGATAACAACCGTACCGGCCAGCAAGCGGTGGACGTGTTTAAAGCGGTGCTGGAGACCAATCCCGGCCATGACCAGAAGATCACCAGCCTCAAGGGCATTGCCTCGCTCTATTTCAACATGAAAAAGTTGGATCAGGCGAAGGAGTACAACCACAAGGTCGCAGAATTGGATGCCAACGACCCGGAAGCGTATTACTCGATCGGCGTGATTGACTGGACGCAGACCTATGTTCCGCGTATGGAAGAACGCGCCAAGCTCGGGCTTAAGCCGGAAGAGCCGCTGAAAGACAAGAAGGTTTGCGCGGAACTCAAAGACAAGAACTGGGCGAACGTGCAGGACGGGATCGACGAGCTAAACAAGGCACTGCAGTTGCGTCCGGACTACGACGATGCCATGGCGTATATGAACCTGATGTACCGCGAGAAGGCGGATGTGGAATGTGACGATCCAGCGGCCCGTGCCGCCGACCTGAAGTCGGCCGATGAATGGGTGGACAAGACCATGGCCACCAAGAAGGCTAAGGCCGAAAAGCAGCCGGGACAGCAGGGCATCACTATGGACCAACCAAAGTAGTTTTGTTCCTGGTGGATTGACGACCCCTTCCAGCCGGGAGGGGTTTTGTTTTGTGCAATCGAGAGTTGCACACACCTTGGAAAGCGTTTCGCCACCTGCACTCATGTTCAAGAAGATCCTGATCGCCAATCGCGGAGAAATTGCGGTGCGGGTGATGCGTGCCTGCCGGGAGATGGGCATCCCGTCCGTGGCGGTGTTCTCTGACGCGGATCGTGCTTCCCTGCACGTGCTAAAGGCGGATGAGGCGTACCACATTGGGCCCGCAGCGGCGACGGAATCCTATTTGAACTTCCATAAGATTCTGGAGGTCGCGAAGCGGAGCGGAGCGGACGCCATCCATCCCGGTTACGGCTTTCTCTCCGAGAATGCGAAGTTTGCCCAGGCCTGCACCGACTCGGAAGTGAAGTTCATTGGCCCCACGGCAGCAGCGATGGAGCTGATGGGGTCAAAAACGCGGGCTCGCCAGCACATGGAAATCGCGGGGGTTCCGTTCGTGCCGGGAACTTCGCGGGGTCTGGATTCGGTGGAGCAGGCGCGACAAGTGGCAGAGAAGATCGGCTACCCCATCATGCTGAAAGCGGCGGCCGGGGGCGGTGGGAAAGGAATGCGTCTGGTGCATAAGGCGGAGGAGCTGGAGGCTGCGCTTGAATCCGCCAAAAGCGAAGCCCAGCGGGCGTTTGGCGATGGAGAGATTTACATCGAAAAAGCCATTGTCAATCCCCGCCACATCGAAATGCAGATCCTTGCCGACGAGCACGGGCACACCGTGTATCTGGGGGAGCGTGAGTGCTCCATCCAGCGGCGGCATCAGAAGGTGCTGGAGGAATCTCCTTCCCCGATTGTGAATGCGGATATGCGACGCCGCATGGGTGAAGTTGCGGTCCGAGTGGCGGAAGCCGCGGGCTACAGCAATGCTGGAACGGTTGAGTTTCTTGTCGACCAACAGAAGAATTTCTACTTTCTGGAGATGAACACGCGGCTGCAAGTGGAACATCCGGTGACCGAACTGACCACGGGGCTGGACCTGGTCCATCTGCAGATTCGCATCGCGGCGGGGGAAAGTCTGCCGTTCCGGCAGGAGGAGATTGCAGTGCGCGGCCACGCCATCGAGTGCCGCATCTATGCCGAAGATCCTGACAACAATTACTTTCCCAGCCCGGGGAAGATTACGCTATTACAGGCGCCCGCGGGACCGGGGATCCGCCGGGATAGCGGCATGTACGAAGGTTGGACGGTGCCGATAGAATACGATCCCCTGCTGGCCAAGCTGATCGGCTATGGGAGCGACCGCACCCAGGCGATTTCGCGGCTGGTGCGCGCCATGCATGAGTATTTTGTGGGCGGGATCAAGACCAATATTTCGCTGTTCCAGCGGATTTTGCGCGACCCCGAATTTGTGGCGGGGAAAATCGACACCGGCTATCTTGACCGGCTGCTGAAGTCGGGTGTTCCTGCGGCCCAGCGCGGGGACGCTGGCGTTGCGGCAATTGCCGCAGGAGTGTTCGAGGTGTTGGAGCCAGCCGGGAGTTCAACTGTGACCAGCGCCGGGAGTAACGGATCAGGAGTGTCCGGGTGGAAGCGGGCAGCGAGGGCAGAAGCCACGCGCGCTTAGCGAGTCCTTATGCTTTACGACGTCATCATCGACGGCAAGAATTATCGCTTGGAGCTGGAACGGGCGGATGCAGGCTGGCGATGCCGACTGGATGGCCGCGAAGTCCGGGTGGACGCGATGCTGGCGCGGCCCGATGTGCTCTCGGTGCTGATCGAGGGGAAAGCGTACGAGATCAAACGCGAACGTACGGCGACCGACTTACACTTGTGGGTTGGCGGCGTACGCTACGCGGCGGAGATGCGTGATCCCCGTTCTTTGCGCAGCCGCAAAGGCGGGGCCGGGGATGACACCGGTCCCAGGAAACTGATCGCGCCCATGCCGGGTAAAGTGATCCGTATTCTGCTTCAGGAAAAGGCGAAAGTTGAGGCTGGGCAGGGCATCCTGGTGATGGAGGCCATGAAAATGCAGAATGAGATTAAGTCGCCGCGGAAAGGCACGATTCAGAGGATCATGGCGGCTGAAGGCGCAAACGTGAACGCCGGCGACGTGCTGGCGATTGTGGAGTAGGACGGCTACTGCGCGCCGTTGCCTTGCAGGATCCTTTCGGCGTAGTAATTCTCCACCTTGGCTTGATCGCGCAGGACTTCATAGTACGCCGATTTCAAGAGCTGTTCGCGGCGGTCGCGAAGTTGGGAGCGAACCGCCTCCTGCACCCGGGGATCGGCCAGTTCGCGTTGTCCGGCGGGTTCCTTGGCGATCAGCTTCACGATCCGGAACCCGACCAGCTGTTTGGCCATGGGGTTCATCACTGTGATCACCGTGCTGTACTGGCCGGGTTTGAGTTTCATGACCATGTCACGGGTGGTGGGGTCGGTGCTTTTCAAGGAAGATTCGGGAGCGAAACCCAGATCGCCACCGTTGCCTGAAGTCTCCGGGTCCTCGGAAAAATTCATGGCGAGAGTGGCAAAGTCATCGCCACTGTCGAGCCGGTTAAGGATCATCTGAATTTTCTTGTGGGCGTCGGCTTCATTCTGGGCTTTGTCATTCTTGAGGTTGTGTACCTGGGGATTGGGAGCGATGGTCACAAAAATGTGGGCCAGGTGGTATTGCGGCTCAATCAGATTAAATTCCGATTTGTGAGCGTTGTAGTAGCCGGTCACGTCCTGATCGGAAATGTTGATTTTGGAAGTCACTTCTTTGTTGAGCACCTTGTCGACGGTGAGGGAACGGCGGAGATCGCGCTTGAAGTCGTCCAGGGTAATTTTCTTTTCGACGAGCCGGGCGTCGAATTCCTCTTTGGTGTAGGGCGACTTGATTTCGTTGAGTTTGCGGTCCACTTCATCGTCGGTGGCGAGCAGTCCGAGCTTCTCGGCGCGGCGCATGAGGATCTCGTTGTCAATCAGCTCGCGCAGAATGCTGAGACGCAAACTGGTGGCTTGCTCACCGAGCGGCTGCTGTTGCGAGCCGGCGGTCTGGTTCTGGTAGTACTTTTCCACGTCGGTGCGGTAGATTTTGCGGCCGTCGACGGAGGCAGCGACGTCGTCGCCTACCTGCTTGCTCCCACAGCCAATGCCGGCAGCGAGCAGCAACGCAATTACGGCCGTGGTCAACTTATGACTCGATGGCAAGTTCACTCGATTTTTCTCCGCACTCTTTTACGCGCTTCTCTCTACACCTAAAGCATGCTTTTCTGCCCGGCTACTTGCTGGAGGTTTGCGGCCCGCCGGACGCTGCCTGAGCGGAATGAACGGGCGCCGGGACGCCCGCTTGCTGCAAAGCTGCATCCAGCACGCTACGGAATTCTGAGGCCGACACCACGCCATCGATTTCCTGCCCGTTGACGAAAACCGTGGGAGTCGCGCTCACCCCCAGAGTATCGCCCTCATGCATGGAGGCTTTGATGGCATCGTCGTTTTGCGCCTTGATGCAGGATTGCAGCTTGGTTTGGTCCAGGTTGTGTTGTTGACCCTGGAGCGTGGTCAAGCGATCGAGCGCCGCGAATTGAAGGTCACGCGTCTGCCCCGCCGCGCTGATCTCGCGCTGATTGGCATGGAGATAGTCGGCCAAATCCCAGTAGGCGTCGCCGTTCTGCGCCGCCAAACAGTTGGCATCGACAGCGGCGTGAGTGGCCCAGGGATGGATCTCCGCCAAGGGATAATCCTTGTACACAAATTCCACCCGGTCCCCGTATTCTTTCAGCAGTTCGGGAAACAGGGTCTGGTGCATGCGGGAGCAGAACGGACACTCGAAGTCATCGTAATTCACCACCACGACCTTGGCATTGGCTTTGCCGCGAACCGGGCGATCGCCGATGCTGATCTTCTTCGCATTCTCCGCATACGGGTCCTTGGTGAGGTCCAGTTTGGTCATCCGCAGCAGAGTCTTGCCGTCTTTGGACAGGAGGAATTCGTAGTCGGCTTTCTTTCCCTGGCCGTCCATGTTGACGGTGAGGGCGTCATAATTAGGGAAGTCGCTGGGGCGAAGCGGTCCCAGGGTGATCTTCACTCCCGCCGGCACAGAATAGTAGGCACGCACCTGACGCTCGATGCGCATCACCTGATCGGGAGGCACTGATTGCGCGGAGCAACCCAGGCAAACCAGCATGAGGACAAAAATCGACCGCCGCAAGAACATCTCTAGAAACCGCCTGTACATTGGGTGTAAAGCATGATTATCTCACACGAAGCGCGCTGCCGAGCGATCTTTGCGGCAAGAAAGCGGCTCACCGCAAAGGCCGCCAAGGATTCGCAAAGCCCGCGAAGCATCGCCAACCAAACTGACCCACTAGCGAAAAACTTGGCTGACGGGAAGCAACAAATTCATTGATCCCGAGCGAAAACCTTCGAGATCAAGAGTCACGAACTTGAAGCCCAGGGACTTAAAGATGCGGGCAAACTCGGTTGCCATTTCGGCCGCCAGAGCGCGGGGCATCTCGTCGGCGGCAATCTCGATGCGAACGATGTCCCCGTGATGACGCACGCGGAACTGACGGAATCCGAGCGCGCGGAGGGCATCCTCGCCCTGCTCGACCACGCTAAGAACCGCGCGGGTTACGGGACGGCCATATTCGATGCGCGAGGACAAGCAGGCGGAAGCGGGCTTGTCCCAAATACGCAGACCGGCATCGCGGGCCAAAGCGCGAATCTCCTGCTTGGTCAAACCGGATTCGAGCAGCGGCGCGGCCACTTGATGACGTTCGGCAGCGATCTGGCCGGGGCGGAAATCGCCCTGATCGTCCTGATTGACACCATAGGCAATGGATTCGAACCCACGCCGCTGGCAAAGATCCTGCATCACCGTGAACAACTCGTCTTTGCAATGGAAGCAACGCGCCCCATCGTTGCGCACATATTCGGGACGGTCGAACTCAGACGTGGCAATGATTTCGAGTGGAATTTCCTGTTCACGGGCAAAGGCGATGGCATCGGCGAGTTGGGCACGGGCAAGGCTGGGGGAGTCGGCGATAGCGGCAAGCATGTCCCCTGCCAGCACCTGATGAACTGCCCATGCGAGGAAAGCGGAATCGACGCCGCCGGAATAGGCGACTAGAGTGCGACCGAGAGCGCGAAGACGCTGATCGAGGGTGGCGCGTTTGGCAATGAGATCGGGGGACAGGGGCACAGGGGTATCTTAATACGCCGGAGGCACGAGCGAGGGGTTGTTTGAGTGCACAAACGCCCTTCTTACGGCTAGCACGGAATCAGTTTCAGAATAGTCGTTCCGCCCGCCTTAAATTGCCCAGCGATCCGAGATTGGCCAGGGCGAAAGTGAATCGGTATTGATTTTCGTTGCGCACCGAGCCCAGAGCGAAGCGGCGAAATTCAACGTTGAATCCGCAACAGTCCCAGTTGTAGGTGGTTTGTACGGCGGCGTACTGTACGAAATTGAGATCCGCATCGAAGCCGATATTGGTAGCGGCGCTAAATCCCTGTTTGCCGGTGTGGCCATAGCCTAGCAGGAGCCGGAACTGGTTGAACGATTGCGGAGAAGGAGTGGTGCTGGCATTAGCACTTTCAGGCGGCACTTGCAGGAAGGCATCGCCTCCGCCGAGCGTAAGCGGCCCCAGACGGTAATTAAACAAGACGGTGCTAGCGGTCAGATGGCTCAGGGTGAAGTCATAGTCGAGGTCCCATTCGATGTCGGTTTTTGCGCTGGTCTGAATGCGCAGGCGCGAGATCAATGGCGAAAGGTGGCGTGCGGAGGTCAGGAATGCAATGCCGCTAAGATCGACGGTGCTGGTCAGCACATTGCTGCGGCCGGGAAACAGCGCGCCTCCGAAAGTGGGATCGAGAAAGTACTTTTGCGCCAGTTCCCAGGTGACCAGCTCCCGCGCCTGAGTTCCGTCTTCGCAAGGCGCATCGACGGGGGTTTGTTGCCGCTCCCACGGCACGGGGCTATGGGGAACTGCCCCCCCGAGGAACAGAGCCGGCATTCCCGGCTCGCCGCAGGAGGATGGCTGGGTTGACGTCCGCTTCGCGTAAAGACGGTGGATCACGCCGTATTCCACTTCATTGGTATTGCTGAGAATGTCGCGCTGATCGAAGCGAAGAATATTGTCAAAGTTATTGACCCCGGTAACGTAGTCATAGACCACGCGCGGCTCAATCACGTGTTTCCACTTGCGCCCCAGAAATGCATGATCAAAGACCCGGCTCAAAGCGGGAGGACGCACTTCCACAGAGGCATCCAAAGACTTGCGGTTGACCGTAGCGGAAACCGCCAGCCTTTCTCCGTTCGGAAGCACTTCGAGGTTCTGGGTGTAGGCGGTGTCGCGGACGGAGAGCTCGGGCCGGAACGACCACCCGCCCAACTGCAACGGCAAAGACAGAGTAGGACTAAGGTCGAAGCGCCCGATCAAGGGAGCGGTGCTGAAGGTGGGCTCGCTGCGCGAAAGGCCTTCGAGGGCGGCGTCGTACGACCAGTAGAAAGGTGAGCGGCCCAGCGGCTGATCCACACTCGACAACTCCACGCCGGGGGCGTGGAGGATGGTGATGACGTCGCCAGGAGTTGAGCTTTCGAAATCCTGATAGCGATGCACGGAGAAATTGTAGAAAAAACCGCGGGTGGCGTTGGAAAGAAAGGCATCGGACTTGACTTCGGAGTCGACGGCCTGGGTGAAGGTCTCACTGAAGGCCAGGCGAAAGACGAACGAACTGAGATAGTCGACGTCGGCGACGCCCCGGAAGTTGTGACCAAAGTCGCCTTCTGCGGTCAGACGCGCTTCCTCGCCGCCCTGATTCACGTGGGGATCGCCATAGCCGCGGTCCAACACGCTGAAATAATTCAGATCCACGAACGAAGTAGCGCTGGGGCGAGCACGAAACTCGCCTTGCGGCGCCCAACCTCGCTTGGAGAAGTATTCGGCCCCGATGTGGGCGTCCATGCTGCGATTGATCGCCCAGAACACCGACTCCCCGAAAATGGTGCCCTTGATGGAGGAAAACCCGAGGTTGGGGATGAGAAAGCCGGTTTGGCGGGGCAGAGTCTGGGCGGGCAGCGTGGCAAAAGGGAAATACAGGACTGGGATGCCTTCGATCGAAAAAGTGCTGTGGTAGATCTTGGCGGTGCCACCGACTTCGACCACCACCTTGTGGGCATAGAAGTCCCACTTGGGGCGGGGCAAGTCACAAGTGGTCACGATGCCGTCGTAAACCTTGTAGTGATCCGGCCCATTTTTTTCGACGGCGGCGCCAGTGAAAACGAAAGGATTGGGGGAAGTGAGCATGAGGCGGCGGCCGCGGAGGTGCACACCGACGCTTCCGGTCACATGTTCGAATCTTCCGCTCTCGGAGCGCAGGTTGTAGGTTCCACGGCTGGCTTGAATATGCTCATCATTGGGGCCGCCTTCGAGAACTACGTGACCCGCCGCCTTGGAGTCGCCGGTTTCAGAGTTGTAAGAGACTTCGTCGGCGCGCAGAATGTAGGTCCCGTAATGAATTTCGGCGTTTCCGTGCAGTTGGTAGATCGTGCCCTCCTTCTCCTGCTGGAGTGCGGTGATGGTAACGTCCTGTTCGCGGAGCGGGGAGGATGTGTGGGGGAGATCCTGGGCGGCGGCGGACGGAGTAAGCAACTGGCTGGTAACTAGCGGAAGGGCGAGTATCAGGTGACAGACGCACGTCGCCGTGATAAGTAATCGTGTGCGGGAACTCATCGGAAGCGCACGAACTTCCCCAGTGCCAACTCCACTCGGGGGTACGGTGACGTTAGCACGGCAACGGCCTGACAAGCAAAGTTGGAAGGCAGTCCCAATCCCGAAAACGTGCTGGGCTGCGGCCCGGATACTGCCGATTTCGCTCCTGCCATGAAATCTCGGTTCCAATTCGAAGTGGACTCCACGCCACCGCCAACCCCGACGCTGATTGATCCTGAAGCGTTCGATGTCAGCGAGCAGCAGTTTGCCGCCAGCCTGGAAGAAAAACCTGTCGAACCGCAGGAGCGATTTGTGGCGGACGATGCCGAACCGACCGCAAGCGCTGCGATGGCCGGTGATGGGGCGGCGGAAGAGGCGGCGGGTCCTAACGGCGAAACTACGGAGGCCGTGCCGGTGGAGCCGGCGGTTTGCCCGCCTCCCGATCCTGATTCGTGGCGCCGCGAAGTGGCCGCCAAAGTAAGCCACTATCGGGGCAGGCGGCCGCGAGCGCCGCGCTATCCCTCGTTACAGTTGAAGTTCGAACCGGCGGAGTCGTTGACGACGGAACCGCAGCCCGGCGCCAGACCGGAGATGCCAGTCTCTACTTGCGGACAACTGGCGATTACCATGGACGTCGAAGCGGCTGAGTTCATGGAAGCGCCAGCCGCGCAGCCGCAGGCTTCAATCACTGCGGCGCCCGATGGCGCGGCCAAGATTCTGGAGTTCCCCCGTTCTCCGTTCACGCCTGCGATGGTTGTGGATGAACTGGCGGAGCCGGTGTTCGACCGCCCGCGCATCCTGGAAGTGCCGGAAGTCCTGCCTCCGCCTCCCGCGTTGGGCGGCATTTCGATCGAGTCAACGGAAGAGCTGAAGGACGAACGCAGACCAGGTTTTGAGTTGCCGCTGAAGCCGGCTCCGCTGTCGCGACGGATTCTGGCGGGGATGGCGGACGCGCTGGTGGTAACCGCCGCATTCGCGGGGTTCGCCTACATATTCTTCCGGATCACGGCGATTGTCCCACCGCTGCGGCAAGGGCTGAGCATGGCGGTGGCTCTGCTGGCAGCGTTTTGGGCAGCGTATCAATATCTTCTGCTGGTACACGCCGGAAGCACGCCGGGACTGAAGGCAGCCAAGCTGGAATTGAGCCGGTTCGATGGTCGTCCCGTTCCCCGCAGGCTTCGCCGCTGGCGGGTGCTGGCGTCGGTTCTGTCCGGGTTGTCGCTGGGCCTGGGATACCTTTGGTGCTTCATGGATGAGGATGAACTCTGTTGGCACGACCGGATCACGCATACTTACATGGCGCCGAAGGCGGGGAAATCCGTTGCCTCGGCTACTTCTCACTGATAAGCCCCATCCCAATGTGTTAGATTTTTAAGTTTGCGTTGGTTCCAGCCTTTGGGCATGTCATCTCCCATACAAAACGTAGGCCGTCCGGCGGTCAAAGTCTTCGTCGCCACCACGGTGATGTTGACATTCATCTCCTTCTGGCGGGCGGCAGCGATCGTGCTGGCCGACCTGGCTTCCTCCGCCTATTACGCCGGCGGCGATGCCGAGAAAGTCATCGGCAAGAGCGCACCCTGGTTCATCCTTGCGGTCATGCTGTTCAGCTATGCGGTGCGGGCGCTGTATATCGAATCCAGCAGCATGTTTGTGCGCGGCGGGGTGTACCGCGTGGTCAAAGAAGCCATGGGCGGGACTTTGGCCAAGATTTCGGTTTCCGCCCTGCTCTTCGACTACGTGTTGACCGGTCCCATCAGCGCGGTTTCTGCGGGGCAGTATCTGGCGGGTTTTATTGAAGACATCGCCCGCTATATTGGTCATCCCCTGCAGTCGTTTCCTGAAAATAGCTTCGCAGCCGTCTTCGCGTGCATCGTGGTCTGCTACTTCTGGTGGAAGAATATTCAGGGCATCCACGAATCGAGCGAGAAGGCGCTGCAAATCATGATCATCACCACGGTCATGGTGGTGATCCTGATTGTGTGGTGCATCATCACGATACTCCGCGGTCCCATCCAGTTGCCGCCGAATCCGCTGCATCCCGGGGTGGTCCCGATTACGCGGGAATCGATGGGCTGGTTGCACGGCACCTGGATCAGCCACTTGACCTGGATCATTCTATTCGTGGGCTTCGGGCATTCCGTTCTGGCCATGAGTGGCGAGGAAACGCTGGCGCAAGTGAACCGGGAGATCGAGCATCCCAAGCTGAAGAATCTGGAGAAGACCGGGCTAGTGATTTTCGTCTACAGCCTGCTGTTCACATCGCTGGTTTCTTTTTTCGCGGTGATGATGATTCCGGACAAGGTCAGGCCTGACTATTTCGCCAACCTCATCGGCGGAATTGCAATGTACCTGGCGGGTCCAACCGTGCTGAAACTGTTGTTTCACGGATTTGTGGTGGTGGTAGGAGTTCTGATTCTGGCGGGCGCGCAGAATACCTCCATTGTCGGCGCTAACGGGGTGTTGAACCGGGTGGCGGAAGACGGCGTGCTTACTGATTGGTTTCAGAAACCGCAGCCCAGGTATGGCACCAGCTATCGCATCATCAATCTGATCGTCGGCATGCAACTGCTGACGATTATTCTCAGCAAAGGCAACGTCTATGTGCTGGCAGGGCTGTATGCCTTCGGTGTGATCTGGAGCTTCGCGCTCAAGTCGTTAGCGGTGCTGGTGCTGCGTTACACCGAGCCCGAGAATCGGCAATGGAAGGTCCCGGGAAACTTTCACTTATTCGGCAAGGAAGTGCCGGCGGGATTGATCGTAATCTCCGCCGTGCTGCTCACCACAGCGCTCGTGAACTTGCTCACGAAGACTGAAGCCACCATTGCCGGAGTCACGTTTAGCGTGGTGTTTTTCGCCATTTTCGCCTATTCGGAACATGCGGTGGCCAAAGCCCGGCACGGCAAGCCAGAGAACCTGGATCAGTTCCGGGTGTACGGAAACCAGGAACTGGGCAGCGGGGCGCTGGGAGTTCGTCCGGGGAACATCCTGGTGGCGGTCCGCGATCCGCGGAATCTCTACTACCTGCACGATATTCTCCGCAGCACCGATACGGTCCGACAGGATGTAGTGGTCATGACGGCGCGCCTGTACCATCGCGAGCACACTTTCAGCGGGAGCGCGGTGGTGGAAGCGGCCCGAGTCTTCGATCATTACGAGCAGGAGCTGTTCACCGCGGTGGTGGCGGTCGCGGAAAAAGAAGGCAAGCCGGTTTCCCTGCTGGTGGTGCCGGCGACCGATGTCTTCGAAGCCACTGTGCTGACTGCACAGCGGCTGGATTCAAGCCGCCTGGTTTGCGGACTCTCCAACAAGTTGACCAGCGATGAGCAGGCCAAGCTGACCGGGGATGCGTGGGAACGGCTGCCGGAACCGCGGCCACGCCTCACGGTGGAAGTTCGTGAGCCGAATGGGAAAGTCCACGAGTACTTGCTGGGGCCTCATGCCCCGCGAATGCGTCCGCAGGACCTGGAACTGATGCACAGTCTGTGGCGCGAGATCACGACCGATCCCAAGTACGCCGGGGCGCACCATTACCACATTGTGGCACTGGCGCTGGAGGAGCTGAAACGCGAACTCACCACCGAACAGCGGGAGCAGTTGCTAGCTAAGTTGCTGGACGAGATGCACCGTGATCTGCCGCAGTGTTGAACTAAAGTGCAGACCGACTGCTGCGCGCTGAAGATAGGAAATCCCGGCCCACCGGCCGGGGCTGCATTGAGCGCGAGACTACTTGTTCATCCCGCCTTGATCGTGCTGATGGTCCATACCGCAATGTCCGCCAGCACCATTGCAGCAAGCCATGGCAGTTTGCCCGCCTTTGTCGGATTTTCCGCAGCAGTCCTTTTGGCCGCTGCCGCAGCACTTTCCGTTGGCGGGAGTGGTACTCGCTGACTCGCCCGGCTTGGCTTTCATGCAGGCCATCGCGTCTTTCCCCTCGCAGCAGGACATGGCTGCTTTTTCACTGGCCCCCGCCTTCGCAGGATGGGCGCAGCATGACATCTCGGCCTTAACGTCTGCGGCCTTTTGGCAGCAGGGACATTGCGCCTTCGCGTCCGGCGAGGTCACAGAGGTTCCTGGTGCAGGCGCTGGATTAGCGGTTTGGGTTGCAGTTTGAGCCCAGGAAGCAACTGTCAGGGCCAGGATGAGTAGCATTATTTTCTTCATAATGACTTCCAACGTCTCACGCAGTGGGAGTTCAGTCTGTGATTTGGATCACACTAGTCACCGCGGGTTGCAAGATGATTATTTCTGCAAGATGTCCCGCAGCGCTGGGCCCAAATCCGGCCACTGGAAGGCGTAGCCACTGGCGAGGAGCTTGGCGGGTTGTACTCTCTGGCTGGCCAGCAGGAGTTCGTCGGCCATTTGGCCGAAAGCCAGGCGGGCGGCGAATGCGGGCATGGGAAAGATTGCCGGACGGTGCAGCGCAGAAGCCAAAGTCTTGGTGAATTCCGCGTTGCGGACGGGATTGGGCGAAACCATGTTCACCGGACCGCTAACGGAATCGGTCTTGAGCAAGTGCTGAATTGCGCCTACTACGTCCCGCAAGTCGATCCATGACATCCATTGGCGGCCGTTTCCGACGTTCCCGCCGACGCCCATGCGAAATGGAGGCAGCATTTTTGCTAAGGCGCCGCCGGCGGCGCTCAGGACGATGCCAGTACGAATCTGTAGGTCGCGGATTCCGGCGCTGGCCACAGATTGCGCAGCCGCTTCCCATTGGCGGCAGAGTTCGGCGGCGAATCCTTCCCCGGATGGACTGTCCTCGCGCAGAATTTCGTCTCCTCGATCGCCGTAGTAGCCGATGGCGGAGGCGCAGACAATGACTCGCGGGCGTTGCTGGGCTTTAGCCAGAGCGGTGGCTAGATGGCGTGTGGGGGGCACGCGGCTGTCCGTGATGCGGTGCTTCTTTCCTTGGTTCCAACGGGCGGCAATGGATTCGCCGGCAAGGTGAACGACGGCATCGAAACCGGAGACGGATTGCGGCGCCAATGGTTCAGTGGGATTCCAGGGAATTTGATCGGGCGCAGCGGCGGTGCCGCGAACCAGGCGTTTTACGTCGTGGCCGCTGGCACGCAAGGCCGAGACAAGGGCGCTTCCGACCAAGCCAGACGAGCCGGTGACGAGAACCTTGAGGAGCATGGGAATCCTGGATCGGTTCTCTCTTTTGTACCAGATTTAACGATGAATACGCGGGCCCATGGCCCGGCCAGGCCCCAAGCTCGTGGGTGTGGGCTGAATCCCTCAATTTCTCACTGGAGGAATGGCCGACGGCAATATGCAATAACGGGCTGACCTAAGAATATTTCTCCGCAGAGCACCCGGATTGCTTCTTGTCACTGTTCTATCTAATGAGGAGACAAGGAGGCCCCTACGAATGGTTACTTATTGGAACGTTAAACGAAAAGAAAATCGTACCTACACCCTGTGGCCGGATGGAGGTGAAAAAGCCTCGGTACCTGCTTTCAATGAGACCGAGCTACGGCAGCAAATGACCAGTAATAGCATATTTGATGAGTGGCAGGAGAGTGTCCTGCGTCAATTGGCGAGGTGCGATGTGGCCAGAGTAGTTGTGCCAAAGGTAGGACAGTTCTCACAAGGGATGCCGTAAGAGCATTTCGGCTAAAGGTTGGCGATTGACAAGTGACAAGATGCACTTTACGGTCTACCCTTGTGATTCAAGACCTTCAACGGTAGAAGGAGACAACGCAGTGCCAATGAAAAACCCGCCGCATCCCGGACGCAGCATCAGGACCGCGTGCCTTGAGCCTTTAGGATTATCCGTAACCGATGGGGCAAGGGCGCTCGGTGTCACCCGGCAAACGCTCAATAACGTCATCAATGGCAAATCCGGCATCAGCCCGCAAATGGCGATTCGGCTGACCAAGGCGTTCGGCAGCACTCCCGAAACCTGGTTGCGGATGCAGCTTGCCTATGACCTCGCCGTTGCTCGAAAGGAAGAGAGCAAGATCAAAGTACGACGGCAATATATCCTGCAAGAATTGCATGTGTAGTTGACCGCAATGCCGACTCTGCGCGAACAAATCGCGACTACCACGCTCACGGTGACCAAGTTCCGCGAACTGATGCGCACCATGCGCGCCAATCGCCCCAACGACGATCTGGAACTGGTGAAAAAAGCCTACGAATATTCCCAGAAACACCACGCCGGACAGACCCGCGCTTCGGGTGAGCCCTACCTGGTGCATCCGCTCGGGGTAGCGGTGGTGCTGGCGGAAATGAAGATGGACCCGGTGGCGGTTGCCGCCGGCCTGCTGCACGATTCGGTGGAAGATACCTCGGTCACCATTGTTGATCTTCGCAAGGAGTTCGGCGAACAGGTGGCGCACATCGTTGAGGGCGTCACCAAGATCAGCCAGATTGATTTCGCCACGCGCGAGGAGCAGCAGGCGGAGAATCTTCGCAAAATGATGCTGGCCATGGTGGACGACATTCGCGTGGTGCTCATCAAGCTGGCGGATCGCCTGCACAACATGCGCACGCTGGAGCATCTGGATACGGAGCGACAGCAGAAGATCGCCAAAGAGACGCTGGAAATTTACGGCCCTATCGCCCACCGGCTGGGCATGGGCAAGATTCGCGGCGAACTGGAAGACCTGGGATTTCGCTACACGGATCCCATCACTTACCAGCAGGTACACGACGCGGTAGAAGCGCGCCGCAAAAAGGGCGAGCAGTTCCTGGTGCGGGTGGGACAAGTGCTGCGCGACAAGCTGAAAGAAGCGGGCATCACCGCCCAGGTGGAGAGCCGCATCAAGCGTTTATTCAGCATTCACAAGAAGCTGGTGCGGCAGAAGATCAACGTGGAACAGGTGTACGACCTGTACGCCATGCGGGTGATCACGCAATCGGTGCAGGATTGCTACGCGGTGCTGGGCATTGTGCACAACGTGTGGCGGCCAGTGCCGGGGCGGATCAAGGACTTCATCGCCATGCCCCGGCCGAATTTCTATCAATCGCTGCACACTTCGGTGATCACCGAGGACGGAACTCCGTTTGAGTTGCAGATTCGCACTGATGAGATGCATCACATGGCGGAGGAAGGCATCGCGGCCCACTGGAAATACAAAGACGGCCCGGTATCGGCGCAGGACGAGCAGCGCCTGGCATGGCTGCGGCAGGTGGTGGAGTGGCAGCGGGACGTGTCTGATCCGACGGAATTTCTGTCGACGCTGAAGATCGACCTGTATCCCGAAGAGGTTTATACGTTCACGCCCAAGGGTAAGGTGGTGGTGTTGCCGCGGGAATCGACGCCCATCGATTTCGCCTATTCGATCCACACCGAAGTAGGGCACAGTTGTGTGGGCGCAAAGGTGAACGGGCGCATGGTGCCGTTGCGGCACCGGCTGCACAGCGGGGACATCGTGGAGATTCTCACCGCGCCCGGGCACAAACCCAGCCGGGACTGGCTGGGGGTGGTCAAGTCATCGCGGGCGCGCAACAAGATCAAACACTGGCTGAACATTCATCAGCGGGAGCGCGCGGTGGAGATTGGGCGCAAGCTGATTGAGAAAGAAGCGCGCAAGTATCGGGTGGCGCTGAAGGAGATCAAAGAGGAGGAATTGCAGAAGATTGCCTCTGATTACGGGCTGGGGCAACCGGATGATCTGATGGCGGGAATCGGGTACGGGAAGTACGCGGCGCGGCAGGTGTTGGCGCGTCTGGCCCCCTCGGCGGCTGGGCCAGTCGAGGCCAGCGACGGGGAGCAGTCGAGCGGGCTGGCCAGTGTAGTGCGGCGAGTCTTTGGGGGCGACAGCAACAACAACGCCATCCGGGTGAAGGGCCAAGGCGACCTATTGGTGTATCGGGCGCGATGTTGTAACCCAATCCGGGGCGAAGCGATCGTGGGCTATGTGACTCGCGGCAAGGGCGTCGCCGTACACGCGCAGAGCTGCCCGAACGTGGTCAACTTGATGTATGAGCCGGAACGCAGAATCGATGTGGAGTGGGCGGGAGATGACACGGCGGCGGGTTCGTATCCGGTGAAGATCACGGTCTTTTGTGACGACCGTTTCGGCATGTTGAAGCAGATCACGTCGGTCATCAGCGACACCAAAACCAATATCCGCAATGTGGAAGCGCGCACCTCCAACGGGCAAGGGAACATCGATGTTATTCTCGACATCATCGACCTTAAGCACCTGGAGAACATCATTACCGGCGTGAGGAAGATTCCCGGCGTGCACGATGTGCAGAGGCTGCAGAAGATCTAGCTTTCAGCCGTCAGCACTCAGCTTTCAGCCGAAAAATCGGAGGATGGATGAAGGAAGTAATTTCTACGAAAGACGCTCCGCAGGCGATTGGACCTTACTCGCAGGCGATTCGGGCGAATGGATTTGTGTTTGTGTCGGGGCAGGTGGCGATTGATCCCGCGACCCAGCAGGTAATCGGCGGCGATGCCGCAGCCCAGACCGACCGGGTGTTCAAGAACCTGACCGCGATTTTGAAGGCAGCGGGAACGGGGCTGGAGAAAGTGGTGCGCTCGACCGTGTTCCTGAAGAACATGGGGGATTTTGCGGCGATGAACGAAGTGTACGGGCGATATATTCCTGCGGCTCCGCCGGCGCGATCGACCGTGGAAGTGGCGCGCCTGCCGAAAGATGTGCTGGTGGAAATTGACGTGATCGCGCTGGTATAGGAAGCGGCCATTGGCGATTTCCCGCTGGCAATTTAGAATCAATTCGCAAATTGGGAATGCAATCGAAAATTGGGAGAACAATTGATGCTGAAACTCACATTTCTTATGGCAATTCTTACGCTGAGCGCCGCTGCCGTATGGGGGCAGAGCAGTTCCAAAAAGCCGGACACGAGCGCGCCCACCAAGGTGAAAGGCGACGGCACCAAGCTGCCTGACGGCCTGCAATATTGGGACATCAAAGTCGGCACCGGCGCAACCGCTCAGCCTCACCAGACGGTCAAAGTCCATTACACCGGTTGGCTGGCTGATGGCAAGAAGTTCGACAGCTCGGTGGATCGCGGGGAGCCGATCTCATTCGGGCTGGACCAGGTCATCAAAGGATGGGGTGAAGGGGTTCCGGGAATGAAGGTTGGGGGGAAGCGGCAATTGCGGATTCCTCCGGATCTTGCTTATGGGCCGCAGGGACGCCCGAGCATTCCGCCAAACGCGACGCTGATCTTCGATATTGAGTTGCTGGGCTTGGAGTAAACAGTCAACCGCCGAGGTCGCAGAGAAACCCCTCAATTCTTCTGTTTAAGGTTTCTCCGCGTACTCGGCGGTGAGAGCCTTTAAGCCTTGACCACTTTGCCGCTGCGAATGCAGGAGGTGCAGGCGCGAATGCGCTTGGTGGCGCCCTTTACTTTGGCGTGTACGGGGCGCAGGTTGACGTTCCAGCGCCTGCGGGACACGTTATGGGCGTGGCTGATGGTATTTCCGAACAGCGGCTTCTTGCCGCAGATATCGCAAACTTGTGCCATGACTGCTCCGGGTAGGTCAGAAATCCGACTGCAAAGTATAGATTTTACCGGAGTTGAGGCGGTTTCGGCAAATCCCAAAATCCTAAATCGCTGAGGTCGCGGAGAACGGCCGTGGAGATTGCAGAGACAACACCCCTCAATGTTCCAGAATCCATTTTCCGGCCAGAGCTAGAATCTCCGGGGTTTGCGCGTCCCAGAGCGTGGTGTGGGGCACGTTGGGGAAGACTTCGAAGCGCTTGTCGGTGGACACTGACAGACGAGCGAAGGTTTCGCAATCGCGGTGGCTTACCACACGGTCTCGCCCACCCTTCATCATCAGGATCGGCACGCGCACCCGCGGGGCGATCTTGCGTCTCCATCCGAAAATGAGCCGCTGAATGTCGAGCAGGTATCCGAAGTTGGCTTTCTTGTAGGCGAGGGGATCGGCGCGGCGGGCGGCGATCCACTTGGGATCGCGAGAGCTTTCGTCGAGCCGTCTGCCTACCAAGTCGATGACCGGCTTGCGATGTCCGAACAGGAAGTACGGCATGAGTAGCGCGCTCTCGAGGTTCAAGAGCTGGCTGCTGTCCACAAAGAAAGCTGAAGCCAGCAGAATCAGGCCGGCGAGTTGGGCGCTGTGTTCCTTGGCGTAGTTCAGCGCGTAGTTGCAGCCCATGCTGTCACCCAGCAAAAACACTTTGGCGTGCGGCTGCTGGCGCTTGACGAAGTCGACAATCGCGGCCACATCCTGCGCCACCTCGGCGATGCTGGCGGTGTAGCCGCGTGGCCCGCAGGAGAGACCGTGGCCGCGGGCGTCGAGGCCGTAAACGGTGATGCCACGCGGATTCAGCGCGTCGGCAATGACTTTGTAAGGCCCGCTGTGATAGCCAATGCCGTGCAGGACAATCACCACCCGACCATTCCACGCCTCGGCCGGCCAGTAGCGGTAGAAAAGGCCGGTCCCGTCGGCAGAAGTGAGCGTGCCGTGCTGGTCGGCGATGGGATCGCCCAGACGGTAGGCGTCGTCGGTCGAGCGAACCTGCGGCGGCATCTCTGCGATGTCGGCGGAAGTAGACATTTAGTAATTATGACTTAGGTGGGGGGCTTCTGGGTTAATACCACGGCGCGAGGGGTGACCACGGTTACAAGTTGGGTACGGCGGGGGCGAGGGCGAGGTTGGGAAGGTTCGTATTCTTCCGTGCGATACTTGAGTCGTGCCTCCCGCTGACCCCAAATCGGTGAAAGTAAACCTGACCACGGGCACCGGTGTGGACATTGAGTGGAAGGATGGCCATCAGTCGCATTATCCGTTCCCTTTTCTGCGCGATGCCTGTCCTTGTGCCCTCTGTGACGAGGAGCGAGGGAAAGCTCGCCGGGAGCCGGGAGAGCCTCCGAAGACCGCACCCGGGGCGCTGCCCATGTTTAAGGCAGCGGCAAAACCAGAGTCGGCTGAAGCCGTGGGTAAGTATGCCATCAAGTTCCATTGGAACGATGGCCATGAGCTGGGGCTTTATTCCTGGCAGTTCTTGCGGGATTGGTGTCCGTGCGCGGAGTGCAAGGCGGCGAGAGGCAAGCTCGTCCGCTAAGCTGTCTGCAATGGCTTGGGAGCGTGTGCACCAGCGGCTCTCGGGCGAAAGACTGACCCATA
Organism: Terriglobales bacterium; assembly: GCA_049591935.1. GTDB lineage: Bacteria > Acidobacteriota > Terriglobia > Terriglobales > Acidobacteriaceae > JABCZH01. Next base: position 80,204 of record JBAWFN010000029.1, read on the forward strand.
GATGCCGTCCGTCATCGGCGAGAAATCCATCCTGTAGAATTCTGGTTGGAGCTAGTTTGTCCTTTCTCTCCCAACTCAACCCGCAGCAGCGCGAGGCGGTGGAAACTACCGATGGGCCGGTGCTCATCCTGGCGGGCGCGGGAAGCGGCAAGACGCGGGTCATCACTTACAGAATCGCCTATCTGATTGAGAACCGCGGCGCGATGCCGGAGTCCATTCTGGCGATGACTTTCACCAACAAAGCTGCGTCTGAAATGGTTGAGCGGGTGGACAAACTGGTGGGCGGGCTGTCGATTGCCAAGCCCGTCATTTCTACTTTTCATTCTTTTTGCGTGCGGTTGTTGCGGCGGGATATTGAGGCGCTGCGGATTCCCTCTTCAACTCCCGGAGCTCCTGCGATTGGGCTGACCAAAAGCTTTGTGATCTATGACGAAAATGACCAGCAGCAACTGGTGAAATCGATCATGAAGCGCCTGGGCATCGACGACAAGCAGACCACACCGCGCTCGGCGCTCGGCCATATTTCGTGGGCAAAGAATCACATGCTGGATCCGCAGGAGGCTTACCTGCAATCGGCGGATCCCAAGACCGAGCGCGTGGCGCATATTTACGCCGAGTACAAGAAAGACCTGGCTAAGGCCAACGCTCTTGATTTCGATGACCTGCTGCTGGAGGCGGTGCGGCTGCTAAAAGCAGTGCCGGCGGTGCGCGAGTACTACAACCGGCGATTTCAGTACATCCTGGTGGATGAATATCAGGACACGAACCGTCCGCAGTACGAGTTGATGCGCCTGCTGGCCGGGGATGGCCACAACGTGTGCGCGGTGGGCGATGAGGACCAGTCGATCTATTCCTGGCGGGGCGCGGACATTCGCAACATTCTGGAGTTTGAGGCAGATTTTCCTGAAGCCAAGATTGTGCGTTTGGAAGAAAACTACCGCTCGACGCAGAACATTTTGCAGGCGGCTTCGGCGGTGGTGGCCAATAACATCAAGCGCAAGGGAAAGAACCTGTGGACTTCGCGGCAGGGCGGCACCAAGATCGGCTACTACGAGGCGCCGGATGGCGAGAACGAAGCGCTGTTCGCGGCCGACTATGTGGCCAAGTATTTGCGCGAAACTGTCGAGCGGGGCGAAAACGGGCGGGCGGCGGTGCTGTATCGCACCAACTCGCAGTCGCGGTTGTTTGAAGAGGCCATGCGGCGCTACCAGTTGAAGTATCACGTGGTGGGCGGATTTTCGTTCTATGAGCGCGCCGAAATCAAAGACATGATTTCGTATTTGAAGGTCATCCACAACGTGGATGACTCGATTGCGCTGCTGCGGGTGATTAACACGCCGGTGCGCGGGATTGGCCGGACCACGATGGAAACGGTCGAGCAGATTGGGCTTGAGAGTGGGGTTTCTTTGTGGGGCGCGATTGGGGAGGTCATCCGGCGGCAGCTTTTGCCGCAGCGGGCGCTGGCGGCTTTGAAGAGCTTCCGAAGTCTGATTGAAGATGGGCGGGCGATGCTGGCGGGTGTGGCGCGGGCGCCCTCGCCCGCGCAGGGGGAGGCAAACGGGATCGGGCGTCCTGAGGCTGCGCAAGCGGAGGAAGATACCACTTTCGATCGGGATGAGGACGACAACATCTCATTCGACTTTGGAAGCGCCGATTCTGAGGTTCCGGCTGCGGCCGTTGATGAAGCCGGCGTTGACGCGGGCGAGGGCGCCCGGGCCACACTGACCAGCGGCGCCAATACGGCTGAGATTCTGAAATTCTTAATTGATCGGACTGGCTACATCAAGCAACTTGAGGAAGAAGATACTCCGGAGGCGTATTCGCGGATTGAGAACCTGCGTGAACTGGTGAATGCGGCCATGGACTCGCGGGACCGCGGCGAGACGCTGGACCAGTTTCTCGATCATGCCGCGCTGGTCAGCGATGCCGACGCTTACGACGAACGGGCGCAGATTACGCTGATGACTTTGCATGCAGCCAAGGGGCTGGAGTTTCCGTTGGTGTTTCTGTGTGGTCTCGAAGAAGGATTGTTTCCGCACTCGCGGACTTTTCTACAGCCGGACGACATTGAGGAAGAACGGCGGTTGTGTTACGTCGGCATGACGCGGGCGATGGACACTCTGATTTTGAGCCGGGCAGTTTATCGGCGGCGCTATGGGACAGATTTGCCGGAAGCCAGCGTGCCTTCGCGGTTTCTGTCGGAAATTCCGCCGCAGCTGGTGGAGGAGTTGGGGACATCGCGGAGCGCGGCGGCTGGGCGGACAAGAGTGTCCGTGCCACACGAGCAGGCGCACTATGCTTACGAAGACGAAGATCAAAGCGCGAACTGGGCTGCGAGCGGCCACGGGAAGACGGCTCCGGCTGCATATTCCGGACGCAGCTACAATTCCATTGAGAACATTGCGGAGTTTTTCGCGTCGCGTGGGAAGAAGTTCAGCGTGGCCAAGCTGCCGGTCGAAGAGCCCAAGGGAAGGAAAGGCTTCCGGCCGGGACAGAGAGTGCGGCATCCGAAATATGGGGAAGGTACGGTGTATCAGCGCGAAGGAGAAGGTGAGGAAGCTAAAATTACGGTACAATTCCCGAGGTTCGGCTTGAAGAAGCTGGTGGAGAAGTACGCGCAGTTGGAACGGGGCTGAGAACAATTTGTAATTTGGCAATTGAGTAATTGGTAATTTGAGATTACCCATTGCTGAGTTGCACAATTTACCAATTGCAAATTACCAAATTACAAATCAGAAGGACTCATGGCCAATACATCAAAGTTAACCAAAGAAGAACGCAAGAAAGCCAAACGCGCCTCGCGCAAGAAGCACAAGGCGGAAAAGCCGTTGAAGCCGCGGGAGTACGCACGCGGCTCCAAGAAGCGCAAAGTGAAGAAGCTGGTGCGCGGTCAGGCGAAGCGGTAACGGCAGCATTTGGCACTTAGCACTTGGCATTTCGCCAATTGGGAATTTGGGCGATGCCAAGTGCTGGTGTGCACCGACACACTCAACAGCGAGGCCCTTTGGCAGAACCACCGACCAGCATTCGAGTAACCGAGACCATTCGCACGTCGGAGGTGCAGCTTTTTTGCTGCAAGTCGATCGACAAGCTGATCTCGGACTCGGAAGAGCCCGAGCGCCGGTTGAAGAAGACTTTGGGGCCGGTCTCGCTTACGGCTCTGGGCATCGGGGCGGTGATTGGCTCCGGCATTTTTACCGTCATTGGGACGGCCATCGGCGGGCAGAAGTTTGATACGTCTTCCATCCTGAACGCGCCCCTGCTTGATTTTCTGATCAGACACCATGCCACTCAGGGAAGGCCGGGGGCCGGGCCTGCGCTGGCGCTTTCGCTCGTCCTGGTCGCGATTGTCTGCGGGTTTACCGGCCTGTGCTACGCCGAACTGGCGTCGATGATTCCGATTGCGGGCAGCGCCTACACCTACACCTACGCCACCATGGGCGAGTTGGTGGCATGGATCATTGGCTGGGACCTGATTCTGGAATACGCGGTCAGCAACATGGCGGTGAGCGTAGGGTTCGCCGCCCACCTGGTGGGCATGTTTGACTGGTTTGGCTGGCACCCTGCCTTGCGCTGGATTTCGCCAGCGTATCTTCCCGGAGGGCTCACCAATCTTAAAGGCGACGTGCTGTACACCCCAGGTTTGCATTTCGGCTTTAATGTTCCTGCGTTTCTCATCGTGATGCTGCTGACCGTTGTGTTGGTGCGCGGCATCCGCGAATCCGCGGAAGCCAACAACGTGATGGTGATTTTAAAAATCGCCGCGATTTTGGCGTTTGTCATAGTCGGCGCGCAGTACATTCATCCGGCACTCTGGCATCCGTTTGCACCCGAGGGCTGGTCGGGCATCCTGACGGGCGGCTCAATTATTTTCTTTACCTATATCGGGTTCGATTCGGTTTCCACTGCGGCTGAGGAGTCGCGCAACCCGCAGCGCGACCTTCCCATTGGAATCATTGCTACCCTGGTGGTATGCACGGTGCTGTACATCGGGGTTGCCGTGGTGCTCACCGGACTGGTGCCGTGGCAGGCGGTGCGCGATGACGCCGCGCCGGTGGTAAACAGCATGAAAATGCTGGCCACTACAACCGGCTCCCATACCCTGAACTGGATTGAGTTGGGCGTTCTTTTTGGCGCCATGATGGGAATGATTTCGTCTCTGCTGGTATTTCAGCTGGGGCAGGCGCGGGTATGGTTCTCGATGTCGCGGGATGGCTTGCTGCCCAAGTTGTTTGGGCGGGTGCATCCGCGTTTTCGCACGCCGGCGACGGCAACCTGGATTGCCGGATTTCTGGTGGGCATACCGGCGGGTTTTCTGGACATCGGTACGCTCTCTGATCTCTCCAACATCGGAACGCTTTTTGCATTTGTGCTGGTGTCGATCGGGGTGATCATTCTGCGTTACCGTGATCCCGGCCGGCATCGCGGGTTCCGTGCTCCCGGCGGGATTGCGGCCCCGGTGTTGAGCGTGGTGTTTTGCGTTCTGCTGATGTCTGGTTTGCCGATTCTTACGTGGCTGCGCTTTTTCGCCTGGCTGATCATTGGCCTGACCATCTATTACCTCTACAGCCGGCACCACAGCGAGTTTGCTGGGAAGAGTTAGCCGTGCTGCCTCTCGAATCTCCGCGTCCAAGTCCCTTTATTCTTTCGTTGCCCAAAGCTGAGTTGCACCTCCATCTTGAGGGCACGATTGATCCGGCAACTTTACTGGAGCTGCGAAAACAGCACGGCAAAAAAAGCACGCTGGCGGAAGTCGAATGCTTATACCAATACAAAGACTTCGCCGGCTTTTTGATGGCGTTCAAGGGGATCACCGAAGATCTGCAAACTGCCGCGGATTACGAGCTGATTACCTATCGCCTGATGGAAAAGCTCAAGGCGGAAAATGTGCTGCATGCCGAGGTCTATGTGTCGGTGGGTGTGAACCTGTGGCGCAAACAGGATTTTGCGGCGGTTTTCGAGGGCCTGGAACGCGGCCGAGAGCGCGGCGAGCGGGACTTCGGAGTTACCCTGCTATGGATTTTTGATGCCGTACGTCATTTTGGGCCGGAAAAGGCGCAGAGCGTGGCCGAGCTGGCGGTCCGATACAAAGGGCGAAGCGTGGTGGGATTCGGGATCGGCGGCGACGAAGCCAAGGCTGGGCCGGAGCTGTTCCGTGAAGTCTATTCCTACGCCGCCGATAACGGCCTGCGCCTGACGGCGCATGCGGGCGAGACGGCGGGGCCGGAATCGGTGTGGGGCGCGCTCAACATTCGTGCGGAGCGCATTGGCCATGGGCTGACCGCCTGGCACGATCCGGAACTGGTGGAAGAATTATCACGGCGGCAGATTCCAGTGGAAATCTGCATGACCAGTAATCTGCGCACGGGAGTGTGTTCGACGATGGCGGAGCATCCGGTGCGGCGCTACTTTGATCAGGGAATTATGGTGACGCTGAATAGCGACGATCCGGCGATGTTTGGCACTTCGCTAGCGGGGGAATATCAGCTGGCCCAGGACGCGTTCGGTTTTACCGACGAACACTTGCGGGAGCTGGCGAGGAATTCGTTTGAGGCTTCGTTCTTGCCGGCGGAAAAGAAATTGCAGTTTTTGAATTTGTTCGATTCGGTGGCGGCGCGATCATAGAAGCTGTCAGCCTTACTTCTTCAATTCCGCGGGCCAATTGACTGCGATAAAGAGCGGCGATGACTCTTGCTCTTCCGCCAGGTCCACCAACAGGCGTTCGCCGTCTGCGGAAACGTCATACGGTACTCCGACTCCGGGCACGCTGGCGTGGAACAGCCGCTGTGGCGTGCCGACTTCGGGTTCCGGGCCTTTGAGTGTGAGGGGGCAGACAAAGAACTGATCCGTCAGGTCGCGGTAGAACAGTTCCTTCATGTTCCCGCTCCAAACCGGGTTGGATCCCCCGCTGTTTGACACTCGCCATTTTCCCTTGCCTTCGGGGAAGCTGGTGACGTAGATCTCATCCGCCCCGGACTCATCAGAAACGTACGCCACCCAGCGGGCATCGGGCGAGACCCGATACACGTAAATGTTCGATTGGGGCGATGGCGGCTGTACTACGCTAAACGCTTTGGCGCCTCCGGCGACGGGCACGGCCCAGAGGGAGATCATCTTCTCACCGTCACCCCAGAGGTACGTCAAGTACTTTCCATCCGGCGACCACTCCGGAGAATGATAGTTATTCTGCTCGGCGATCAAAGTCTTCTCTGTCCCGCTGCCATCGGCGGCCTTGGAGCGAATTTCAACCGTCCCTCCGCGATTCGCCAAGTCGGCTGTGAACATCAACGTCTTGCCGTCCGGGGACCAGGAAGGATAGGCGACTGTCTGCTGGTCGAAGGTGATGCGAGTTCTGATTTTGCGCTCCAGGTCGAGCGTCCACACACCCGACGCTGCGCCCAGCTGCATGAATGCCACCCGCTTGCCATCCGGTGAGAGGCGTACGTCAGTCGCCATGTTCTCGGGCTCGCTGATGGCACCGAGTTGTTTTCCTGAGCGGTCGAGCCATACCAGGCGTGTTCCCCCGGTGGCGGCGGTGCTGGCCTGATAAACGATGATCCCGTTTTGCGACACGGCAAAAATGCTGCGCCATACCCCCGCGTCGTAGCGGATGTTGTTGACCAGTGGAAGCGGCGACCCCGACAACTTGCCCGATTCTGGGTCGAAGGGCTGCGCTACCAGCGCGGTGTTGGCGCGATAAAGCAGGTAGCCGGACGCGTACTGCGCCGCCGAATCCGTCGCCACCACCAGGTGAGCTTCCAGGCTGTCCGTCGACCCAAAGTAGATGCCGCTGGTTTTTGTATCTCCCCCGTTGTGACTGGTCGCCAGGAACAGAAAGTGTTTGCCATCAGGAAGGAACCATGGCCAGCGATGGGTGGTGTGCTTCTGTTTGTCCATTACGGTCGCATCGGTCGGGGTTCCGCCCTGCGCACTGACCTTCAACAGCGAGCTTTGAAAGGTTGGACTGAATACGATCACGTCACTGACGCCCCAGGTTCCACCCCGCGAAGTCGGAGCATCGGCCAAAACGGAAACCGGGCCTCCAGACGCGGCGATCTTGTTCAATTTTCCATTGGCAAAGAACGCCACAAAGCGTCCGTCCGGCGACCAGAAGGGATGCATCGCGCCCTGCGTGCCCTCGAGTTGCTGGGCATTGTCACCCTTAAGCGATCGCACCCAAAGGAACTGAGCGTTCGCGGAATGAGCAACGAACGCCATTTGGTCGCCCTGGGGCGACAGCACCGGCATGCCAGCGTTGTCGCCGGTTACATTGAAGGGGAATTTGTCTGGCGGCGGTATCTCGGCATGAAATGGCTGGGGGTTCTCAGTTCGCTTCGACCACCAGTAACCGCCGAAAGCGGCAAGAGCGACGCACACAATTAAGACTGCGGCAGACAGGGCGGCCCATGATTTCTTGAATTCCTGAGTGCTTTTTTCTTCCCCGGCTCCGGTTGAGTCGGTCAGCCAGCGGAGATCCATGGCGACGTCGTGTGCGGATTGGAAGCGGTCCACTGGGTCTTTTGCGAGACAGGCCCGGATGACCCGGTCCAAGGCCGGTGGTTGGCTGGCCGCGATTGGCTCCGGCTCTTTCTCCAAAATCGCAGTGAGCACGCCGAGTTGCGACTTGCCTTCAAAAGCCCGGCGGCCCGCCACCATCTCGTAGAGGACGCAGCCGAAGCTGAAAATGTCACTGCGAGCGTCGGCTTCAGAGCCTTGTAACACCTCCGGCGACAAGTATTGGAAAGTCCCGACGATGGAGCCTTTTTGCGTGAGCGGCGAGGCAGCCGAGGTGAGTGAAGCCAGGTTCATGGTCGGCGTGGATGGGGTCAACTGCCCTTTTGCACTGCTCGCGATTGCCAGTTCGGGTTTGGCCAAGCCGAAGTCCATCAGCTTGGCGCCGGATTTCGTCAGCATGATGTTGCCCGGCTTCAGGTCGCGATGCACGATCCCCTGCCGGTGGGCTTTTTCGAGCGCTTCGGCAATCTCGATTCCGATCTTTACCACCTGGTCCAGCGGCAGCGCGCCCTTCACCAGCCGGTCGGCCAAGGTCTGGCCTTCCAGATACTCCATGACCAGGAAGTCCACACCGCCCTGTGAGCCGACGTCGTGCAGGGTGCAGATGTTGGGATGTTGCAGCGCCGAAATCGCTTTGGCTTCACGCTCGAAGCGCTGCTTCAATTCGGGGTCTGCAGAAAGATGCGTGGGCAGAACTTTGATGGCAACGGTGCGGTCAAGGCGAGTATCGCGGGCACGATAAACCTCACCCATGCCGCCGGCTCCGAGCGGCGAGTGGATTTCATAAGGCCCGAGTTTGGTTCCAGAAGTAAGGGCCATCGATTGGCGGCAATTATAGTCTGTCTGGGAACGGGCCGTCGTCACTCGAGGGGAACTGCGCTGGCATCGTTGGCGCCTGCCGGAAGCCGTTTCCCCAGGGCCAAGATCCGGTAAATGGGATAGCTCAAAGCAATCAGGATCAGAGCAACCAGAGCGTTTTTGAGGTCGCCCAGAACGGATGCCACGAGGAATGCAGCCGAGGCCAGCAGGACGGCCAGGTTCGTCCACGGATAACCCCAGAGCTTGAAGGGCCGGGGAAGGTTGGGCTCGCGTACCCGCAGCACGAACAGAGCGGAAAACCCTGACAGATAAACGGCCACGAACAAGAACGAGGCGATGGCGATGAGGGTTTCAAAACTGCCGCTCAACGCAAGCGCGATGGCCACCGCCGAACCCAGGAAGAGAGCGGTGCTGGGAGTGCCACCTGCGTTCACGGTCGTGACCTGGCGCGGGAGAAGCCGGTCACGGCTCATGGCGAAAAGAATTCGTGGGGTAATCATGATCAAGGCATTGATGGTGCTGACGGCAGCCACCATCGATACGATCAAAATGAGTTGTTTGCCACGGCTGCCGAAGATTGCCATGGCCGCATCGGCGGCGGGCATCTTTGAAGCTGCCAATTGGGGGATGGGCAGAACGTGAAGTAAGGCCGCGTTGACCAGCAAAAAGACGGCAATGCAGGCGACGATTCCAGCGATGGATGAACGCGGCAGGTTGCGCGCCGGATCCTGATCCTCCTCCATGAAGTAAATGGCGCTGTACCAGCCGTCGTAAGTGATGATGACGGCCTGCAGGGCGCCGACCAGGGCGAGCAGAATTCCAGTGCGCGGCAGGACATTGGCAGGAATTTGCTCGACCCTGGGCAGGTTATTCGGTGAGATGGCGAAACAGGCGACCACGAACCCGAGGAGCGCGAGCACTTTGACAAGGCTGGTGAGCTCTTGCGTCCGGCTGCCGGAGCGCAGACCGAGCCAGTTCAGAAGGGTCAGAACGGCCAGGGCGGCGACGGCGATGACTTTGACGTTTCCCCGGAATGCCGGATGGAACTCAATAACGAATTCGCCGAAGGCAACTGCCAGGTAGGCCACGGCGGTCGACTGCATGATCCAGTCGCTGCAACCCACCAGGAACCCGCCATAGGGGCCGAACGCGCGGCGGGAATAGACGTACCATCCGCCGGCCTGCGGCAGCATGGTGCCAAGCTCGGTGACGGCAAGGGTGCAGAAGAAAGCGTAAATGCCTCCGAGGACCCAGACTGTCATCACCAGCCCGGAGCTGTGCAGTCCGGCTGCAACTTCACCCGGCGTGCGCAGGATGCCAGTACCGATGGTGCCGCCGACGATTACGGCAATCCCAAAGCCGACGCCGAGAATGCGCAGCAGGTGGCCTTTGGGGCGCGCAGCAAGATGAGAAGTCATAAGGTTGGGTTCGGCATGAGTTGGCCGGACGAACTATAGTCCGGTCGAAAGAGGGTGCGATTCTAGCCCGGCGGAGGGACAGGGTCAAGCAAAGGAGACCTTCTGAAACGGCTGCGGAGATCAGCAACAGAGGAAGACACCCATCAAGCCGACCGTGGCGAGCCACACCTTCTATCCGATGGCTGGCGTCATCTTTGACAAAGCCGGTAATCTTTACGGCACCGCTTTGGGCGCAAGCGCGGGCGGAGCCGTTTTTCAGCTGACGCGGCCATCTGTGACCGGCGGCGTCTGGACCGAAACCGACCTCTACATCTTCCCACTTGCCGGTGATGAGGGATTCAATCCCCGCGCCAGCTTGATTTTCGATGACGCCGGAAATCTTTATGGAACGGCCACCGCGGGTGGCGACCTCGAGTGCGGAGATGGCGAGTCGGGGTGTGGAACGGTGTTCGAGCTTTCTCCGCCGTCGATTCCAGGCGGCGCGTGGACGGAGACCACAATCTACGTTTTCACCGGACTTGATGGAAACTACCCTTGGGGCCGTTTGGTTTTCGACAAACAAGGGAACCTGTATGGCACCACTGCGGCGGGGGGCAATTACTTTTGCGCCAGCAATGACTCCGGTTGTGGCACAGTCTTCGAACTGTCCCCGCCCTCCTTGCAGGGCGATCCGTGGACAGAGACAACTCTGTACACCTTCACCGGCGGCGACGACGGCGGTTTTCCTGTTGGTGGCTTGGTTTTCGGAAAGCTGGGCGCCCTCTACGGCACGGCCGTCCAGGGCGGGAATTTGAGCTGTAACCCCCAGATGCCGGGATGCGGCACTGTTTTTGCTGTCCTCCCGTGAGGAGTGTCCCGGCCACGGCAGAAAGCTCGGTTTCCGTCGCGTGCAACTGCACTGCACTCCAAAGCCTGTGGTTTAATAGATCTACAGTATTCTCATGCCCTCAACCAGCACAATTCTGCGCCGCCGCGTGAAGGCGCTCTACCGGAACGTCCGGGGAGCGAAGATGATGGCCAAGGCGCTGGCCTCGACCGAGCATCCGCTGCTGGCGCACATTATTCCGGTTCGCCGCTGCAACCTTTCCTGCACTTATTGCAATGAGTTCGACGATTTTTCGAAGCCGGTTGCCAGCGAAGAAATGTTTCGCCGAGTGGACAAACTGGGCGAACTGGGCACGGCAGTGATCACCATCAGCGGCGGCGAACCGCTGTTGCATCCCGAGCTGGATGACATCATCCGCCGCATCCGCAAGAATGGAATGATTGCCGGGCTGATCACCAATGGATATTTCCTGGTTCCCGAGCGCATTCAGCGGCTGAACCGGGCGGGACTGGAATGGCTGCAGATTTCGATCGATAACGTCACCCCCGATGAGGTTTCGAAGAAGAGTCTGAAAGTTCTGGACAAGAAGCTCGAAAATCTTGCCGAGCATGCCGATTTTCACGTGAACATTAATTCTGTCGTGGGCGGCGGAGTGTGCAATCCGCAGGACGCGCTGACCATCGGAAAGCGCGCGCTGGAGCTGGGATTCAGTTCGACGGTGGGAATCATTCACGATGGCACCGGCCAGTTGCAGCCCTTGGGCGAAGAAGAGCGGCGGGTGTATCACGAGATGAAGTCGCTCGAAAAGAGCAGCTTCACCCGCATCAATGCATTTCAGGACAACATTGCGCAGGGGCGTCCGAATCAGTGGCGCTGCCGGGCGGGGTCACGCTACTTGTACATTTGTGAGGACGGGCTGGTGCACTACTGCTCACAGCAGCGCGGCTATCCCGCAATACCGCTGGAGAAATACACGGCGCGGGATTTGCGCCGCGAGTATGTGACGGAGAAATCCTGTGCGCCGCACTGTACGGTGTCGTGCGTGCATCAGGTATCGATTTTCGACTCGTGGCGGGCGCCACAGCATGCTGGGACGGTGGCCGCCGAGCTGGTGCAGATCGAGTAGCTGACTATTTCTTCTTCGCGGTCGGCGGCAACAGGCCGTTCAGTCGCAGATACATGGCGGCCGCTCCATAGTGGTCGGCGCAGGAACTCGCGAACGCGATCAGCGCCCATGCCCTTGGTTGATCTTTCCCGCTGTAGTCTTTGATGGGATCGCCGAGCTTCGAATCGTCCACTTTGTCGAGGGCGGTCCCACAGAAGGCGAACGAATCCTTGACGGCAGCCAGCAGCTTGTCCTTGCTGTCTGTGTCCTTCAATTCCACCTTCGGTTCCGGGATGCCAGCAGCGGTTGAACAAAAATAATTGTTCGACTCAATGATGTGCAGGGTGAGGTGGCCGAAGGTCTCTTGTTCAGGCGTGGGCTTGAACCCGAACTTGTCGGCGGGCATTTCTTCAATCGCGGCGGTGATGTTCTTCTGCCGGCCGGCCAGCACACTCTTGACTACGTCAGTGACAGGGTTCTTGGTCTGGGCGAACATGGTTCCAGTCCACACGAGAAATAAGCAAAAGACGAGCGTTCGTTTCATTAGGCCTCCAGTGCGCTCCAAGAATACTCCCGGGGCCGCAAGGACGTCTATCACAAGCCCCGTGTTCAGAAAACGGCGTTCTAGGAGAACAGCGCGCCGAGTCCAGCCGCTCCCAGGGTAAAGACGATATACCAGCCGAAAACAATCGCCATCGCGGTGGAGCGCTTCACTTTGCTCACGGAGGTGAAGCCGATGGCAGTCAGCATCAGCGTCCAGATCAGGAAAATGTCGAGCGCGGTGGCCACGCTATACAGAAAGGGTGAATTGCCCGGAGAAAGAAAGTAGCCGGGATTGGTCGCGGCCGGATTCTGCAGGTTGAAGGAATCGGGATCAGCGCCGGCCACGACCGAAATCGTAGCCAGGATGGTCTTGAGCAGAAGCGGCAGGCTGGCGTACATCACGATGGCATATGAGGTCTTGAACTTCACCGCGGCGCTGGCGCCGAACTTGAAGGATGCCAATAAAATGGCGGCGATGATCAGATTCCACAGCAGGATGACGGCGGGATAGCCGTAGCAGAAATAACGGACGCCCACCGCCTGGCGTGTAATGGCCTGGCTGCGCTGATCGGGTGGAAGTTGTTCCATTTGCCGCGTAGCTTTTGGAGATGCCTGGATCTGGTTGTCGACCACCTTACGAAAGCCGACCTTCTGGTCCACCACATAAAAGAAAGCCACCGAAACGATCGACAACAGCAGAAACGGCGCCCACCAGCTAGCGCTACGACGAAGGTCGGTAAAGGTTTTGCTGGGGGCGATGAAAGTGTCGATCAGGCGTGCGCCTTCAGAAAGCGGCGCGGGCTCAAAAGCAGCAACGGGACCGGGGTTAGAAAAGTTGGGTGCGGCAACCATAAAACACCTCCTCAGTTGAACATCGATGGGATTGTATTTGCAGCCTAGACTCCGAGCAAGCCGGGATCGGCGAATGGCGAAAATGATCGGCCAGTGACGAGGGGGGACCGACGGCTGTGGTCAAGCGAGGACTTCGGGAGTGGCTTCCAGCAGGCTGCGCGTGTAGGGATGTTGCGGCTGGCTGGTGATCTGTTGTGTCTTCCCGATTTCCACGATCTTGCCGTGGTACATCACGGCAATGCGCGTGGCCAGATAGCGAACCACCGGCATAGAGTGCGAAATAAACAGATAGGTCAATCCAAACTCGCGCTGGAGTTGCGCCATCAGGTTCACGATTTGGGCGCCGACACTGACATCGAGAGCGGAGACGGGCTCGTCAGCGACGATGAATTTTGGACGTAAGGCCAGAGCGCGGGCGATGCCGATTCTCTGCCGCTGTCCACCGCTGAATTCGTGGGGAAAGCGGCGTGTGGCGGATTCGTCGAGGCCGACTACGCGCAGCAGTTCCGCTACTCGCAGGCGGCGAGCTTGCGCGGTTATCGATTCGTGAATGATCAGCGGCTCGGCAACCACGTCTTCGACTCGCATGCGGGGATCAAGCGATCCGAAAGGGTCTTGAAAGATGATCTGCATATCGCGGCGGAGGCGACGCATTTCGGAGGCGTTGGCAACAAGCAGGTCGCGACCATCGAACACTACATTGCCCGAGGTGGGCTCGATGAGGCGGAGGATCAAACGGCCGAGAGTGCTCTTGCCAGATCCCGATTCGCCGACCAAGCCAAGGGTTTCGCCAGATTCGATGTCGAAGGAAACGCCGTCGACGGCACGGACTTCGCCCTCGGCGCCGCCGCCGAAGACGGATTCGCCGAGCGAGAAGATCTTCGTCAAGTTGCGAATTTCGAGCAGGGGCATTGGTTTCGAGTATTCCATATTCTGGAATGTGGAATACAACTATCTCATCGCGATCAGCGGCACGGCCAGCAGGGCCGCAAACATGCCGACACCCTTCCAATGAGTGAAGTGCTCTTTGAGAAACAGCCGGGCCAGCAATACTGTGATCGCGGGATAGAGCGAGCTGATGACGACGGCTGCGTCGAGGCGTCCGGTCTGAGCGGCACGGACGAACATCACGCTGCCGGAGATGTCGAGAATTCCCGCCACTACCCCGATGCCGACACCCTCGCGGGTGACCTGGTAGTTACGTCCCAGAATAACAATCGTTCCGGTGAGCACAAAGGAAGCAATACGGGAAATAGCGGACAGCCAGACGGCAGATTCGTTCCCGGCCTGTTTGATGAACAGGTAGAAACCGGCGAAGCAGATGCCGGCGAAAACCGCAGTGCCGATTCCCTGGGGGCGGCTGCCGTCTTCGGGACGAGAAATCAGCCAGATCCCGCTGGCGGCGAGGATAAAGCCGGCAATCTGCAGCGGGCGCGGAGCGCCCTCAGTGAACATGCCGAATACCGTAGGAATGGCCGCGCTGAGCACTGCGGCAACCGGGGCGGTCAGGCCCATTCTTCCGGAGGCGAGGGCGCGGTAGAAGATGGCGAGACCAGCGCCGCCTGACGCCCCCGCAGCCAAGGCCCACAATACGCCGGCGCGAGCGGGAAACGGGGAATGACCGGCAAGCGCGACCCCGAACATTAAGAGCAGGCCGCTGAGGTGAACGATGGTGGTAAAAACGAATGCATTGGAGCGGCGGGAGGCGTATCCGCCGAGAAAGTCACTGGTTCCCCAGACGAAAACCGCAGCCAGACTGAAACCGGCAGGCAGGAATTGGGATGGCAGGGCCATGTGCGAAGTAGTGAGATTAACACGCTAACGTGCAGGCAATTTAAGGCACTACGACACGGTTCCGGTGGCCGATGCGGTTGCCGGGATTTCGGCGGCCAGGTCCTCGAGGAGCTTGCGCAGCAAGGAGAGAACATCGGCTGCAGCAGCAGCTTTCAACATAAACTTCAGCGTGCCGTCGGGAGCGAACTGGGCGCCGCGTTGCGAAGAAACGAACTGCGCCAGCTTCCCAGGGTCAATGCCTGCGTTTTCGTGGAATTTGATGGTCATGAGTTCACGCTTGCGGTCGATTGCCGTTACCCCCACCCGAACCGCCAATAATTTGAGTGAAGCGTAATCCAGCAGATTGCGCACGGCGGCCGGCGGCTCTCCGTAACGGTCTTCAAGCTCAGAGCCGACATCTGCCAACTGCGATTCGGTTTCGACGCCAGCGACGCGTTTGTACATGCGCAGCCGCTGGTTTTCTTCCGGTATGTATTCGAACGGGATGCGAATGTTGAGGCCGAGATTGAGTTGGGTGGCGGCTTCCTCCACCGCGGACTCGCCTTTCATTTCACGTACGGCGCGGTCGAGCATCTGGGTGTAGAGCTCGAAACCGATGGCTTCGATGTGGCCGCTCTGCTCGCCGCCCAGCAGGTTGCCGGCGCCGCGGAGTTCGAGATCCAGGGCGGCGATTTTGAAGCCGGCGCCCAGGTCGGAGAATTCCTTCAGCGCCGCTAAACGACGGCGGGCGATTGGAGTCAGTTCGATATCAGCCGGAATCAGTAAGTAAGCATAGGCGCGGCGATTGGAGCGGCCTACGCGTCCGCGCAGCTGATAGAGCTCAGAAAGCCCAAAGCGGTCGGCGCGGTTGATGATGATGGTGTTGCAGAGCGGAATGTCGAGGCCGTTCTCGATGATGGTCGTCGCCACCAGAATGTCAGCCTCGTGATGCATGAACTTCAGCATTACTTTTTCCAGCTCGCCTTCCGACATCTGGCCGTGCCCCACGATGATGCGGGCTTTCGGAACCAGCGCTTGCAGCTTGGCGGCGATCTCCCAGATGCTTTCGACGCGGTTGTGGACGAAATAAACCTGGCCGCCTCGGGCGAGTTCCTGCTCAAGGGAGGACTGGATCAGCTTCTCGTCCCAACTGGCGACTACGGTTTGGATGGCGATGCGGTCTTTGGGCGGGGTTTCAATCACACTCATATCGCGCAGACCGACCAGCGACATGTGCAGGGTGCGCGGAATGGGCGTGGCCGACATGGTGAGGACGTCCACTTCTTTGCGCATTTGCTTCAGGCGCTCTTTGTGACGGACACCGAAGCGTTGTTCTTCGTCCACTACCAGCAATCCGAGGTCGGGGAACTTTATGTCCTTGGACAGCAAGCGGTGTGTGCCAATCAGGATGTCGATTTTGCCGGATTCGACTCTCTGCAAAATGTCTTTCTGTTGTTTGGTGGTGCGGAATCGGCTGATCATCTCGATGGTGACGGGAAAAGCCGCGAAGCGCTGCTTGAAGGTTTCGAAATGCTGGAAGGCGAGGACGGTGGTGGGCGCGAGGACGGCGACTTGTTTGTTGTCGGCGACTGCTTTGAAAGCCGCGCGCATGGCGATTTCGGTCTTGCCGTAGCCGACATCGCCGCAGAGCAACCGGTCCATGGGCTGGGACGATTCCATGTCGCGCTTTACGTCAACGATGGCCATGTCCTGATCTTCGGTTTCGCTGAATTCGAAGGAGTCCTCGAACTCGTGCATGAACTGGCTGTCGGAGGAGAAGGCGTGCCCTTTGGCGGCGCTTCTTTCAGCGTAAAGCTTGAGCAGTTCGTCGGCCATGTCTTTCATGGCCTTTTTCACGCGGGCTTTGGTCTTGGCCCAGGCGGCGGTGCCGAGGTGATTGAGTGCTGGCTTGGCCCCTTCAGAAGACCGGTATTTCTGGATCAGGTCGAGGCGCGTGAGGGGCACATAGAGGCGCGCGCCTTCCGCGTATTCGAGCAACATAAATTCCGCGTTGCCGTCGCCTTGATTGATCTCTTTGAGGCCCTGATATTGCCCGATGCCATGCTCGACGTGGACCACGTAGTCTCCGACTTGAAGATCGCGGAAGTCGGAGAGAAATGCCGAGGTCTTGGACTTTGAACGCTGCGGACGGAAAGTGACGGCATCAGATTCGTCAAACAGGTCGCGGGAGCCGAAGATGGCGAGATGAGCTTCGGGAAGGACAACGCCGTCTGGGATATATGCCTTCGCCAGGGTTGAGGTAAAGATTTCGCCGGCGAAAAAGGCGGTTTCGTCGGCGTAGCTCTCGCCGCCACGAGTGCGGCTGCCCAGCCGGAAAGAAACGGCGTTCTCGCTGAAAACGTCGGCCAGGCGCTCGACCTCGCCGATGTTGGGGACCGCAATCAGTACGCGATTTTGCTCGGCGACCTGCTTCTTGGCGTCTTCCAGCATGGCATTCACCGAGCCGTGGAAACGCTGCGCGGGCTGAGAATGAAAGCTGACCGATTCGGCGCGATCGGGGCGGGTGACTTCGAGATGTTCGACGTCAGCACCGGGTAGCTCAGATAGTTTTTCCCACCAACCGTCTGGCGGAAGGTAAAGGTCAGCCGGTGTTACCAGCTTGCCAACGCCGCTGCGCTCGTGGGCTTCTTCGATGCGTGCCCAAACTTGATCGAATTCGGTGCGCAGGCTGTCGGGTTCGTCGGCGAGAACGGCGGCGCGGGGCATCAGATCGAATACGGTGCGATCGGCGCCGGCGACGGGAGCATAGAACTCCCAGCCGGGAAATACCGTGACTCCGCCGGAGCGCACGGCTTGCTCGACGACCTCTTCCGCGCCGGTGATGCGACGGCCGGAAAGACGGGCATGGATTGCCCCCAGAAGTTCTTCGCTGACCGGAGTCTCGGTCAGCGGGAGCAGCAGGGCTTCGTCGACGGGAGTAGAAGAACGCTGGGTTGCGGGATCAAACTTGCGGATGGACTCGACTTCGTCGCCGAAGAATTCTATGCGTAGGGGGCGGTCAGCCTCGGGCGAGTACACGTCGAGAATGCCGCCGCGTGAGGCGTATTCGCCGGGCATTTCGACCACGTCGGTGGCGCTGTAGCCGACGGTGTTGAGATGGGCCAGCAGAGGTTCGATGTCCAACGTCTCGCTGCGGCGAACCACTCGCGCCAAATCAGCATAGTATTCGGCGGATCGCAGGCGCAGCGCCGCGGCAGCAATCGGCGCGAGGAGGATCGAAACGGCTCCGGAGGCAATCTTCCACAGCGCGACGGCACGTTCCTCCTGAATCTCGGGATGTGGCGAGAGATTCTGGAAGGGCAAAACGTCGCGCGTGGGCAGGGAGACGATGGAGTCGGGATCGTTGCCTCCGGTGAGCTCGTGGAAGGCTTGCAATACCGGTACCAGGTCTTCGGCGATGCGATTGTCTGGGACAACAACGATCAGCGGGCGGCCGGCGGCGCGTTGCCACAGGACCAGAAACAACGCTTTGGCGGTGGGAGAGAGTCCAGAGACACCAAGCCGCCCCGTGCCCTCGCGGAGGTGGGAGGCAACACGCTGAAAGGCTGGCAACTTTTCTACGTCCGCGAACAGATCGCGAACGAAGGGGAGAACCATCGTAGTTTGATTTTAGCAGGGCGAGCGCGACTGCGCCGGTCAGCCCCTCTCGATATAACCTGCGTCTGATCCGCCAAATGGCATCCGGAGAATGACTTACATCAGCATTGTGAGTGTATGTACAAATAATGTACACTATAGAAGGTGACCGACCTCCCGGAATTCGACTGGGATGAACACAATGAGCAACACTTAGCAAAACACGGGATCAGCCGCAGGGACGCAGAGGACGTACTCGTGGGAGACCACATCCTTCTGGAATATCAAACGGAAGGCAACGAGCAGCGTTGGGTTGCCGTCGGTGCAACGCGCGTAGGACGTATATTGAACATCGTATTTGCGATCCGTGGCGAGGTCGTTCGTCCAATTACAGGCTGGGTCGCCGACAAAGAGACAGCGGATCTTTACGTCCAGGAATGGGGAACCGAGTAAGTTATGGCAAAGGCGAAAATGAAGCAGGTGGCTATCCCGAAGTTTTCGAGCGAGGCCAAAGAAGCGGCGTGGTGGGACGCGCATCGGTCCGAGATTGAGGCCGAAATTCGCCACCGGATAAAGCAGAAGAGGCCGCTGACTCTGGGCGATTTGCTCCAGGGAGCAAAGCCCTCTCAACCCGTCACCTTGCGGATTCCGAAAGAGGACTTGGAAACGGCACGCCGACTGGCGGCTCGAAAAGGTTTGGGGTATCAGACTTACATCAAGATGCTTCTCCGCGAGGCTCTGGCGGAAAATGCTGGTGAGCATTCCAAGAGCACGTGAGAATCCGTATTCGCCTCAGCCCCTCGCTAGCGGCCTGGTCAGACACGTCGGGCCGCCGTTGCCGTTGATGCAGAGCTCGGAGCCGGGGAAGGTGCGGACATCGAATCCGGCGGCGTGCATCTTGGCGTTGGTCTTGGGATTTTCTTCCAGGGCAAGCAAGCGATTGTTTCCCAGCGAGAGTACGTTGCAGGCGAGAGTGTCCCGCTCAGAGGCGTCAATTTCGATGAACTTGTAGCCCTGTGCTTTGAGCAGTTCTACGGTCTCGACCGCAAGCCAGGGCAAATCCACCAACGCAGTCCGCTCGTCGAGAAGGCTGATCAGTGACATCAGGTGCAAACAAGCCGACGGGCCAGGGCCATAGGGCAGGGGCGCGACATTTACTTCTATACCTTTGGGAACCAGCAGCGAGCACATCTGCTCAATGCCAGGCGGGTTGGTGCGATAGCCGCTGCCGATCAGTAGCGTGTGCGAATCCAGCCATACGATGTCGCCGGCTTCGCTGGTGCCGGCTTTACCGGGACCAAGATCGCGGACTTCCCCCAGCACCTTCACTCCCAGCTTTTTGTAATGCTCAGCCTGGCGACGGGCTTCGGGCCGGCGATTGGGCTTGCCCGGGTTCATGACGATCACGCCGTAGTCGGTGGGAAGCGAAGGATCGTGGGCATAGACGGCGTCGAGCGAAAGGTCGGAAGCGGGCGGAAGCTGGACGACTTCTGCCACTTCCTGCAATTGGCGGCACAACTCGTGATGCTGGGCCTGCGCCAAGCCAAAATCCGGGCGGCGAAGAAATCCCAGTTTCTGCCATTCGCTCGACTGCCCAGGGGTGTCCCAGCCGGCTGAGTGCGGCGAGCAGACCAGCACGCGGCGCAGGGGCGCGACCATGGAATTGGCGGTGAAGGTTGCGGGCTTCGCTAAAGTTTGCAACTGTGGCTCCGTCCAGCAATCTAAATGGGCATCATGGCAAAAGCAACCTGGGAAGGCGCAGTACTGGCGGAGTCGAACCAATGCGTGGAGGTGGAGGGGAATCAGTACTTTCCTCCCGACGCCATCCGGCAGGAATATTTCAAACCCAGCGCGACCCATAGCGTGTGCCCGTGGAAGGGGACGGCGAGTTATTACGATGTTGAGGTCGAGGGCAAGCGCAACCAGGACGCAGCCTGGTTTTATCCGGAGCCGAAGCCTGCGGCCAAGCAGATCAAAGGCTACGTTGCGTTTTGGAAAGGCGTGAGGGTGGAGAAGTAGTCGCCTAAAATTCAACGTGAGCGCGGAAGCTGGGCACTGTGACCGGACCGCGATCCTGGTTATATCCGGGGTTGTTGATGTGCTGCACGCCTGGAGCGAGGTAGATTCCACGCCACACGTGAGCCGTGTAGTAGGCTTCTACGATGTTTTCGCGCCCGTAGGTCAGGTGCCCGTCGCCGAGCAGAAAACCGAGTCCTCCATCTGCGAGATAAGTCTGGTGGTCTTTGCAGATTCCATTAGAGACGAATGCGATTCCGGCGCGGTCCTGCTTGCGATGCCACTTCGCGCCATAGACGCCGAGACCTTCCAGGAAAGTTTCGTCCACTTCGGTGTAGGCGAATGACTCAGTGCGGCCGTTGTCCCAGCCCCAGCGCGCGAAGGCCACGAAGTTCGGGGAAAGATTCTGCTCCACGTTGATTCCAAAACCATACTTGAGAGTGATGTGCCAGGGATGATTGGTGATCTCCGGAACCGGCACTTGGCCGGCTTCGAACTGGGCCACAGCTTGCCGGTAGAGGCCCATGTTGGCGTGGTTGGTGTATCCGAGCAGCCGAATCACCCCCGACTTCTTGGGAAGAATGCCGTGGTTCCAGTCGAATTCAAGATTTTCGGCATGCGCCTCCCATGGCTTCCACACCAAGTCGATTCCGTTGGCGACTTTGGGCATGAGGGCTTCGGCAAATTTGAGGCTGAATTTCGGGTCTTCGTAGTCGGCCACGGCTCCGACCGTATAGCCGCGGGTGTCGGCGGCATAGTCGTAGGCGCCGTTGTTGTCGACCGTCCAGTTGAGGAATTGCAAGTGCGTATCGGAGCCGGCCGCGTTCTGGTCAAAGAAGTCCGGCATGCTGAACTTTCCCACCCGGATTTCGAGGCGTCGCTTGGGAAGTTGGCCGAATAGCGACAAGGGATTGCGTTCGTTTTCAAGCTTGTCATCGCTCAACGCGAAGACCTTGTGAATCATGGCGCGAGCTACGTAGGGCACCTTGCTCAACAACGGATTGCGCACGATGTCCAGATTGGTAAAACCCGCCAGGCCAAAGCCCGCACTGAGCGCTGCGCCTCCTGCTTCCTCAATGTCGACGAGAATCTCGGTGGAATTGTTCAGGCGCACGCCGGTGTAGAAGGTCAGCACCCGCGAAGTCGCCTTCTGGTAGTTGGGGCCGAGGCTGTGAGGGCCGCTGTATTTGGCGAAGAACGGCGGGTTGGTCTGGAAAATGAAATTGGCCTGCCCGGACAGCCAGAAGCGGTCGTCGGTCAAGCGCGGGAGCATAGTCTCGGGCGCAGCCGGGGGGGAAGGATCGGCGGCGGTATCCGAGGCTTGAGTAGACGTTGCGGGGCTCTCTTGGGTCACAACTGCCTGCTGGGCAGAGGCAGGCGGCACCAAGATAAAACTGACGACCGTGCACAAGGCAAGCGTCAGCCAGCGTGCGCCGACCATTGCGATTTGGAAAGCGTTTGTCATTTGCTGCAATCGAAACATTCTGCTAATTCCACCGAGCCGACACCAGAGGGATTAATAGAGTACTAGAACGGCAATGGCCGAGGTTCCAAATGTCGAAAAGAACCTCCACCCACCGCAACATGATTAACGTAAGTATACACAAGGAAGTAAACTATGGTTAACCTAGCAATGAGGGGGCGGATGAGTTGGTCGACATCATTCCTTTTTACTTGAGGTGAGCAGTCGCGAGGATCGAAGAACGCGGCATGAAGTGAGGATTGGGCCCACAAAAAATCAGGACGACCCGGAGCCCCCCGAGGCCGTCCTTAAGACCCTCCCGGTTAGAAGGGCGTGTAATGAGATCAAGCCTACTGGCCTTGTGTTTCAGCACGGTTGCTAAATTGTAAAATTCCGGTGAATTCCGTTACTGGTTTGGCACGGGCTGATTCCTGGCAAGAAGGCCTGGTCACTGGCGGATAACCACGGTTCCCAGCTGCCTGTTAACATATCTGCCAGTTATTTCCGCGGATGCAAGGAGACCATGGCCCGCAAGACGGAGATTTCCCGGGCGCTGCAGAAACGCGCCGAAAAGATGATTCCCGGCGGGGTCAATTCCCCGGTGCGCGCCTTCCGCGCGGTGGGCGGAGATCCGCCCTTTATTGTGCGCGGCGAGGGCGCGCGCGTATTTGACGCTGACGGCAACGAGTACATCGATTACGTCGGCTCCTGGGGGCCGCTGATTCTTGGCCATGCCGCGCCGGAGGTTGTCGAGGCGGTAATCGCAGCCGCGCGTAAGGGCACGAGTTTCGGCGCGTCCACGCCCAGCGAAGCGGATCTGGCGGAGGTTGTGATCGCGGCGTTTCCTCACATGCAGAAGGTGCGGTTCGTCAGTTCCGGCACCGAGGCCACCATGTCTGCCATCCGCCTGGCCCGGGCCTACACCAAACGCAAGTACGTGATCAAGTTTGAAGGCTGTTATCACGGACATGCGGATGCGCTGCTGGTGAAAGCAGGCTCGGGTGTGGCCACGCTTGGCATTCCTGGCTCGGCCGGGGTTCCCGAAGAGTTTGCGCAATTCACGCTGGCCCTGCCTTTCGGCGACCTGCATCCGCTGGAGGAGGCGTTCAAGAAATTTAAACACCAGATTGCCTGCGTGATTGTGGAACCAGTGGTGGGCAACATGGGCTGCGTGCCCGCTCCGGGCGAGTATTTGACGGCGCTGCGGCTGATGACTCGTCAGGAAAAGACGGTGCTGATTTTCGACGAAGTGATGACCGGATTCCGCGTGGCCTTCGGGGGCGCTCAGGAACTCTACGGCATCCAGCCTGATCTGACGACGCTGGGCAAGATCATCGGTGGGGGGCTGCCGGTCGGAGCCTATGGAGGACCGTCTGAGATCATGGGCTGGGTAGCGCCACTGGGGCCGATGTACCAGGCGGGAACGCTCTCGGGGAATCCTGTGACCATGGCTGCGGGATTGGCGACATTACGGCATCTGCGCGAGCACAAGCACGAGATCTACCCACGTTTGGAGAAGCTCAGCGGGGAATTGGTGGCCGGAGTCGCAGGCGCGGCGAAAGGCGCTGGCGTGCCGATCTGCCACAATCGCGTGGGATCGATGTTCACCTGGTTCTTCCAGGCCGGTCCGGTGACCAATTGGACGTCGGCTGTGAAGTCGGACACCGAGGCGTTCGGCCGTTTCTTCCGCGCAATGTTGGACAATGGCGTCTACCTGCCACCGTCGCAATTCGAGGCGGCGTTTCTGAGCGCCGCGCATAGCGAAGAAGACATCCAGAAAACGATTGCCGCCGCGAAGCAGGCATTTGCGCTGGCGCACGCGTAGAGCTAACGGCGGGGAACGGCTTTTTCCATCATCTCGAGGATGGTCACGAAATCGTGGCCCTCAGCTTGGCAACGCGGAATCAGCCGATCCGTGGCTAGTACGGTCTGAGAGCGATCAGCGCCAAATTCTGCGTGGCTGCCATCGTGCAGCAGAATGATATCGCCGCCGCGAACCTGTTTACGGAGCTTTTGCTCAACGTACTCCGCGGGCTTGCCGCGCCAGTCCCAGCCGGCCGCGTTCCACATGACCGGCTCCAAACCCAGGCTGCGGGCCAACTGCAAAGTGCCGGGCCGGCGGCCTCCAAAGGGCGGACGAAACAGGCGGGGATGCTGACCCGTAGCCTCATACAGTGACTGGTCACACTGTTGCAGTTCAGCGAGGGTCTGCCGGGCCGACGCAAAAATCAAATTAGGATGGCTGAAGGTGTGATTGCCGATGGCATGGCCGGCCTGGACGATCTCGCGTGCAATGTCCGGCCGTTGTTTCACGTAGCGGCCGATCAGGAAAAAGGTGGCGTGGACGTTGTGTCGGGCCAGGACTTCCAGTAGGCGGAGGGTGTGGGGGTCGTTGGGGCCGTCGTCGTAAGTCAGCGCCAGTTTCTTTGAGCCCGACGGCAGCCCCGTAAAAGTCCGACCGTACCACTGGCCGGTGGGGGACATCGACTGGTAGCCGGCGGATGCAGTCAATGCCAAACTCGCGCTCGCAATGATCCCGAACATGTTGCGCCGATTGTAATTGCGCTCCAGTCAATTCACCACCGAGCCCCAGAGAAAAGGGGGTTAACCTTTTCCACAATTGCCAGCCGCCTGTACTCGCGCTATGCTGCCATGCGAAGCAGCGGTTCTCCAAATCCCATGGCCAAGCTTTTCGAGCTTCCCCGCTACATTGCAGTGGAGGGCCCCATCCGCGTCGGAAAGAGCACGCTGGCGCGGGTTCTGGCCGAACGCCTCAATGCTCAGCAGGTGATGGAAGTCGAGGACAACCCATTTTTACGCCCTTTTTATGAGGGTGAGCGGGGCGCCGGGTTCCAGGCGCAATTCGCGTTTTTAATTCGCCGCTTCGAGCAACTTCAGGCGCTTGACCTCGGCGCAAGTTCACAAAAGATGGTGGTTGCTGATTTCATTTTCGAGAAAGACAAGCTCTTCGCCTGCCTCAATCTGACCGACCACGAGCTCGATACCTACAATCGCTACTACAACTATTTTCGTGAGCAGCTCCCCACGCCGGATCTGGTGATTTATTTGCAAGCCACGCCGGAAGTGCTGAAGAAGCGCCTCAAAAAGAAGAATGCGCCGGGAGAAAAGGCGATCAACGAGGAGTATCTGGAAGAAGTGATCAAGGCTTATGAGCACTTCTTTTTTCACTACACGTCGTCAGACCTGCTGATCGTGAATACTTCTGAGATCGATTTCGTGGAGCGCAACCAGGACTTGCAAGAGTTGCTGCGAAAAGTCTCGGCGCCGATTAAAGGGACGCAGTATTTCCTGCCGCTGGGAAGAGAAGAAGCGGCGAGCGCGTAGGAAGCCGTCGTTTGGCCGGTCGTCCCTTCGCCGTTCGGCTCGGGGCAGGCTGTTGGTCGTTGGCCATCTAGTTGCTCGACTCTTTTCATGATTCAGCTCAAGGTCCGGAGGTTCGGCAGGTCGCTCGGGGTGGCGCTGCCCCATGAGGTCATCCACAGGTTGCAGGTGGGAGGTGGGGACCGCCTTTTTCTGATCGAAGCGCCGGATGGTGATTATCGACTCACGTCCTACGACCCGGCGTTTGGGAAGAGGATGAAGAAGGCGGAAGAGGTTATGAGCCGATATCGCAATACGCTCCGGAACTTGGCAGAGTGACCGGTCGAATTGAACGGCCAGGGGGATTCAATCCGCGCTCAGTGTTTCCGCCCGCGCTGGCCCCGCCTGAACATACGCGGACCGTAGCGCAGCGGCTCCGCTAAATGCTGAACCATCAGCCGGAAGTCGGAGTGCTGCGGATTGACCAGCCAGTTGCTTTCGCTCATCGCCAGCGCTGACGGTACCAGCAGGACACAGCTCGCCGCTCGCTTTACGAAATCATCGCCAATCTGCGCAAGTTCGGGCGGCGCGGGAGTCTCCCGCCAACGGGCGGGCAGTTTGCTCAATGCCACTCGCTCACGGGAGACTTCTTCAGGGACGTCCGCTATGGCAAGAACCAGGTCCTCAGGAGAATCCTCGGGATCGAGATGAACGAAATATTCCAACATGGCGAGGGACTGGTGCTCGGAGGCGTAGATGAGACGGGTACTGGGACTTGACCATCGTCCGCCGTAGCGGTAGGCGCCTTCTCCATCGAACGGTGTTCGAGCGTACGCCGCACGCAGTACGCGAAACACTAGAATCAACTAATTCCGCCGTAGGCGATGCGGCCGAGCAGGCTCTCCACCTGGCGGGCACCGAGTTCGGTATCAATGGCCGCAATGGGCGCAACCCCGCCTAAAGCGCGATTGGTGCGCTTGAGCCATCGGCTAGCGCGGGTTTCATCCCCCAGGCTCTCGCGGGCCAACGCCAGGACGCGCGCCAGCCGGTACAGGCGATCTGACTCAAACCGAGCAAGCCGACCTCTGCGCCGCCTCTGCAAGCTACGAGAAGACAGGTCCAAAGCATCGGCCAGCTCTTTCAGAGTCAGGCCTGACGCCTGCATCAGTTCTGTCAGGACGGCGTGGGGGAAGCCTTCGCGGATGGCCTCGCGTAGATCGTCGTCGCTGCGGAGCGTGCGCCCGAGGACGCGTTCTCCCCCCAGTTCCCGAATTACGGCTCGGATCTCATTCGCCATTTGTCACTTACGATAGCGCCAATTGGCGTCTTGGTCAAGATCGCGGATTTACCTCTCATGCCGCGGCAGTGCATAAATCGCCAATGCCTTGCCCATTTTCGCGAACTCGGGATCAGCGGTTACCAGCCAGGCGCCGTATTCGATCGCCAGTTCTGCCGCGAAAGCGTCGGCATAGCCCAGATTATGTTTATGCTTGAGTGCGGCGGCACGGGATGCGCGCTCACGGTCCGCACCGATCACTGCGATGGGAAGTTGTAGGAGCGTCGCTTCGGTTCCACGAGCCTTAGCTTCGCCATGGCGTCTCCAAGCAATATACAAAACTTCGCCCCAATTCACCGCCGACATCAGTAGCGGCACGTCTTGCCGCAGGGCTTCCCCGAGCAAGTGTCGGACCCTTTCCGCCGCACCGCGGCGATGCTCGATGAAACCGATGAGAGCGTTCGCATCCAACACATATCGGCGCATGGCTTGCCGTTGCAGCGGGGTCATCGTCGCTCGCGTTTGCGCTCACGCTCGCGCTCGGCAAACGATTCTTCAAACATCGACGGCTCGCCAGGCTTGGGCTTGAGGAAGCCCATAATTTCGTCGAGTTGACGTTCGGTCATGGGCGTGAGAATCAGCCGGCCATGCTCCTCGCTCCAGGTTGCGGGCGTGCCTTTCTCAAGTCCGTATAGTTCGCGCAATTCGGCGGGAATTACGACTTGGCCCTTGGAACTGATCACGGTGCGGTAGGCTGCCATAGGCGTATCTTACCATAAAGTAAGACGTATTGTAAGTGTCTTACTCACGTACAAGCCGCGCAGCCCACAGCGATTTTCTGATTAACATTTGCCAGCAGCGTGCCCGGCTGTTGGCGGTCTGTATTCTGATGTCAGCAGTAGCGGGGCCGGAAAGCTGTATATTTGCACGGCGACGGGTTGGGACCTCGTGCCCTACCTCTAGAACTCATAGAGAACGGGCGTGCCTCAACGTGGGGATTTCTGCAAGGAAGTGTTCTGTGCGAATCTCAATTTCTCGTTCGCAATTGGCCTCACTCGCCTCTGTGATCACTATTTTCCCGCCGTTCGGCGGAAGCCGACGGGGGTTCTGCTTCCGGCGGGAACAAAATATAGCATGAAATCAGGCGGGGCTCGAGGGTAAACCTGTTGGCCTAAAGGTTAACACCGGGGGTCTGAATGCCGCACCAATTACCGTGTTCCCGGCATTCTATCCGGCTGACCAAGGTGATCTACCATTCCCTTGCGCAAGCGGCTACAATGTGTTCAGCATTACACAGGCTCTATCCGGCATGCCGGAGGGGCACTGGAGGACACTGTGAGTCTGACCCCGATTGGCGAACCTCGCCAGAAAATTACTGTCGCTTCGCTTCGCGAAAAGAAACTTCAACATCAACCCATCACCTGCCTAACGGCATACGACTACGCTACTGCTCGCCTGGTGGATGAAGCCGCCATCGACATCATCCTGGTCGGCGATTCGCTTGCCCAGACCATGCTGGGCTACGAAAACACGCTTTCGGTCACGGTGGATGAAATGCTGCATCACACTCGGGCCGTGCGGCGGGGGGTGAAACACGCTTTTCTGATGGCCGACATGCCCTACGGGTCGTATCACGTTGGCGCCGACGAGGCCGTCAAGAATGCAACTCGCTTCATGAAAGAAGGCGGCGCGGAGGCAGTAAAGATGGAAGGCGGCGAAAAACGCGCCGACCTGATTCGCCGCATCATTGACGCCGAGATTCCCGTGGCCGGCCACATTGGGCTGACACCGCAGTCGGTGAACGTCATGAGCGGATACAAGGTGCAGGGCAAATCGCTCGGCGCCATTGAACAGCTCATGCGGGACGCTGTGGCACTCGACCGCGCCGGCGTGGCTTGCATTTACTTGGAAGGCATTCCGCGGGAAGTGGCAGCCATGATCTCGGCGGAGGTTGCGACTCCGACCATCGGCATTGGCGCTGGACCTGAGTGCGATGGCCAGGTGCTGGTGATCCACGACATTCTGAATCTGACGTTCGGTCCGGCCGCCAAGTTCGTGCGCCGTTACGGCGATGCTGCGGCGCTGATCACCGATGCCGCGCAAGCTTTCCGGGCTGATGTGATGTCTCGCCAGTATCCCTCAGACAGCGAGTCCTATCATCTGCCCAAGGAAACGCAACAGGCGCTGGAGACGGTACTGGAGCGCAAAGGCGGGTTGCAGCGATAGAATTGGCGAGATGAAATACGGCCCTCTGATTCCGCTGGCGATCAGCCTGGCTGTGCTGACGGCATGTTCCAGCAGCAATTCATCGAGCAGCCTGGGGTCCAAGGTCAATCCTCTGCTGCGGATCGAAGCTCTGCCTCCCGCCGACACCCAGCAAGTCAGCACGGTGCGGGACATGAAGAACTGGAAAAATCCCTACTTGATCGTCCGGGTGGACGGCGTCGGGCTGCTGGACTCTGCCAACAATGAGCAAAAGCTTCTGATGCCCGATCAATTGCTGGCAGCGCTGGCCGACTTGCCAACTTCAGCATGGCCCTACGGACGAGTTGTCGCGGTGACGGAAAGCGCGACAACCGGCTCGTCTGAGGCGGACAAAGCCCGGTTGCGGAGAAACCGGGCGTTGGTCGCGGGGACGCTGGAGAGTCTTCAAGTAGTCATCAACTGGGTCCCTTCCACGTGACCACCACCCTGCTTCCATGAGGATCTGCGAAAGCGTCGAGCAGATGCGGAGAGCGCGCGTGCTCATGCGCCCAGATCGGCGTGTGGGCCTGGTGCCCACCATGGGCGCGTTGCATGAGGGACATTTGTCGCTGGTGCAGGCGGCGCGGGCGCGATGTGATTCCGTGGTGGTTTCAATTTTTGTCAATCCCTTGCAGTTTGGGCCGAATGAAGATCTGGCCAAGTATCCCCGCACTTTTGCTCGGGATTGCGAACTGCTGGAGCGCGAAAACGTCGACATCGTGTTCGCGCCCTCGGTCGAAGACATGTATCCCAAGGATGCTGTCACCTATGTGACGGTTGAGGGCATGAGTGAAAGGCTGTGCGGCAAGTCGCGCCCCGGGCATTTTCGGGGAGTGACTACCGTGGTGGCAAAACTCTTTCACATTGTGGAGCCGGAACTAGCATTCTTCGGGCAAAAAGATGCGGCGCAGTGCGCGATCATTCGGCGCATGGCACGGGATTTGAATTTCCCGGTCGAAATTGTTGTGGGCGCGATCGTGCGGGAACCGGATGGCCTGGCGATGAGCTCGCGCAACGCCTATCTCAGCCCGCAGGAACGCAAGTCGGCCTTGGTGCTGAATCGAGCTCTGACCGCTGTGAAAAGTCGTTTTGATCAGGGTGAGCGGAGCGTCCGCAAGCTGGTGGAAACTGGCAAGCAAGTGTTGTCGCAGGAATCCGGCGCACGTTTGGAGTATTTGGAGATTGTGGATCCGGACAGTTTGCAATCGGTAGAGGTTGTGGAGAAGACCTCCCTTGCAGCTGTGGCAGCCCTGGTTGGAAACACTCGGCTGATTGACAACGTCTTGCTCTCGCCTGAATAGGCACGGATCAAGCATTCTCAAATAAGTGTCTTCGCGGAGTTCGCAGAGAACTATTGCGGAGGGCGCGAAGAGACGAACGCCTAGTCCGACAGGACCGTTTCTTCCGGTACGTCGGTGCAGCTTTCGAATTCGATTCTGTAGCCATCCGGATCCGATACGGAGGTGACCCACATGGCGTTACCGACGAAGGGGCGTGACGCTTTAATCCCCCGTGACATGACCTCACGGTAAATCGTCAAAGCGTCTTCGCAGATGAAGCAAATCGATACGCCCACGCCCACTTTACCTTCAGGCTTCCATGAATTAAGTCCCTCTTTGCGGAACTCTTGCAGCATCAGGGCAGCGTCACCGAGCTGAAGCCAGCACCAGCGGAGCTTGCCCTCAGGGATCCATTTCTTAGTCATCTCGAAGCCCAGGCCATCAACGTAAAAGCGGACGGACTGCTCGATGTTCGATACTCCAAAAAATGGGACGGCTTGCTTCACGTTGGTCGTGACATCGGTTTTGGGTTCGACGTTCATGGTTGCCTCCACTGGGCAAAAAAGCTGACGAATCTTAGACGGCGTCAAGCCGGTTTGGTTTCAGCTTCCCGGCTTCTGCACTTCGATAATCCGATGCGGCGGGAAGGCTCGCAGAAAATCCAGGCCGGTACGCGATGTAACGGCGCCGGCGGCTTTGAAGGCCTTCACGTAGTCGCCGGTTTTGATGAAGTCGGAAATAATTGCTTTCCCGCCCGGCTTCAGCACTCGGATGATTTCGCGGCAGGCTTGGTCGCGGCCTGCTCGGCTTGGGATGTTGTGGATGCACAGGTTTGACACCACCACGTCGAAACTGGCGTCGGGAAACTTCATGGCCGAAGCGTCGCCGCTCTGCACGTCAATCTTGTTGCGAACGCCCTCCAGGTCGGCGTTCCGGAGGGTTTTCTCCATGGCGTTTCCAGAAAGGTCTTTGGTGCTCCAGATATCGATACCCACAGCTTTGCCGGTGGTCAGTTTCTTGGCGGCGCCGATCATAAGCAGGCCGCGGCCGGTACCCACGTCAAGCACCTGCTCGTCGCCTTTCCAGTTCAGCATGCCGAGCATGCGGTCGCGGTGGAGGAATTTGCCGTGCTTGGCGTAGATGATCATCAGAACGCCCTCAATCAGGCACAGGATCCCGGTTACATACGCTCCCGGCTTCCACAGAAATATGACGGGGCCGAGGCGCAATACCGGGAATATCGAACTCAGGACAAGCAGCAACACTCCTGCGATAAACAGATTGCGGACCACGCCGGGGGCGTCGATTCCGTAGTCGGGGTTGGCGGAGTTCTGGGTCATGGCGCATTAGACCTTAAACCACAAAGGACACAAAGATACACAAAGGAAAGCCTACAACCGCAAGCTCTTCGGCCCCGACACGAACGGATTTCCAGCAATCACATACCGCCAGGGACGCTCGGCGGCTTTGGTGATTCCGATTCGCTTTGTTGTCAAGACTTTTTTCACGCGATAGCCATCGTCAGCAATAAACAGATCGGAATCGGACGAAGCGAGGTCTTTTTCGTTGTCGCGGTCGCGAGTAATGCCAAAAGCCTCGGCCAACCGTCCAGGGCCGCTGGTGAGGTTGCGCAGATCGCGCTCGCCATTCAGCGTCAAGTTGCGAGCCCGCGCCATGGCCTCGATTCCCTCCAGTGGCTCCGCCGCGCGGAAGAGAATTCCGCCGGCCACGCCGTCCGGCAAACAAGAAACATTCAGGCAGTAGTGATTGCCATAGATGAAGTAAACGTAAGCGTAGCCGGGAGGGCCGAACAGCACGGCGTTGCGGGCGGTGCGTCCAACGAAAGAATGGGACGCCCCGTCGTTCTTGCCGAGATACGCTTCGACTTCGACGATCCGCGCAGCCAGATATTTCTGCCGCTCGGTGCGGACCAGCACTTTGCCCAGCAAATCGCGGCACACCCGCCGCGGATCGCGATCGTAAAACGCACGCGGCAAGGCCGCGCGCAGCCGCTCCGGAGAGATGGTCGAGCTCGCCATTTTTTGGCCGCCTACCAGCCTACGCGGCGCCTTTGGCTGCTTCTTTCAGCCAGGCCAGCACTTCATCAGCATGGCCTTCGGGCTTCACTTTGTGGAAGATGTGCTTGATCTTCCCATCCGGGCCGATGATGAACGTGGTCCGCGCCACTCCCATCACTTTTTTGCCGTACATGTTCTTTTCCTGAATCACGCCGTAAGCGTTGCAGACTTTCTTGTCGGCATCGCCGAGCAAGGTAAAGGGCAGGCCGAACTTATCTTCGAATTTCTTCAAGGCTTTGGGCTCGTCAGGAGACACGCCCTGTACCACGGCTCCCGCGTTCTCGACTTTCTTGTAGGAATCGCGGAAGCTGCAGGCCTCGATGGTGCATCCCGGAGTGTCGGCCCGGGGGTAGAAATAGAGCACTACGTACTTTCCCCGAAAACTCTTCAGCGAGACGCTTTTGCCATTCTGGTCAGGCAAAGTGAACTCCGGGGCTTTATCATTGATATCCATGGCTGTCTCTCCTTCTCGATCAAGGTTATACCGCACCGCTGGGTGGCTCGTCACCTTGGCCACTCTGGCTTTGATGATGGCCACAATTGCCACGGCCCAAGCTTCCCGCAACACCAAACCCAACCGGGGACCCCGCGCATTGGGTTTGATCGAGATGACCAATGGCAAGGCCCGGCTGGTTCCCATCGTGATTTTGATTGATGGGCAGTACTTCGATGCCAACGCTTACAAGGCTTCTCCGGTGCCCATGGCGCTTTGGGGCGGCACGGTTTATGAGGGAGTGAAAACCGGGGTTTCGCAGGGGCTGTTTACGGTTAAAAGTGTGCTCGAGAATCCGAACACACATCAGTGGATCGGAGAAGGAACCTGGCTACCGGCCAGCGCCATTCGTGCGAAGATTGCCCGCAAAGAGCCTTCGCCGATACCGCGCGGCTTGAACGAGGACGAGGGTCCGCCGGTGCTGCGTCATGCAGGAAGAGCCAAGCCCAAGGCTCCAGATGCGGCTCCCGCGGCCACCCCGCCAGCGACACCGGCGCCAACGCCAACGCCAACGCCGCCTGCGCCTCCCAGTACGCCGCCGCCATCAACGACGCCACCGGCAGACGAGACGAAACCTGCAGCGCCAACCAGTGTCCCCGAGCCTGACCAAGATGCACCTACGCTCAAACGCGGAAAGCCCGCACCCAAACCGCCTGAACCGCCAGAACCCATGAGCGTTGCGCCCAGCGGCGGAACGAAGCACGGGAGTGCGTCCAAGCCGGCTGCGGTTTCTTCGCAAACCCAGTTCATTCCGGCAATCTCGGCGGAAGGCGGGCCTGAACCGAACTCCTACAGTTACGTCATGAAACCGGACGAGGAGCAACAATTCCGCAAGAAGATGCTGGCGATGGCAGCGGATGAAGTCCGCTCCCGCGCCAAGCTACTCTCTGCGCAGACTCTGCGGCCGTCACCCGAGCCGGCGAAGAACCCGGCGCCGCGGAGATCGGCTGCTACCAAGCCTGCACAACCGGACTTCGAAGACGTTCAGCTTAAGGTTTTCGATCTCAACAGCAGCAACGAACCGGTGCTGATATTGAGTGCGAAGGCGCATTTTCTCCAGAGTTCCAAAGAAAAGGAAGCCAGCGCCCTGCAATACATCGTGACCGTGGTGGCCCGGCAGGACGTTAACCTCGACTATCACAAGATATTTTCCAACGTGACCGACACCAGCCACCTCGATGTCATCCCGCAGATGGAGCTGATCGATGCCGTCGATGTGGATGGAGATGGGCGCGGTGAACTGCTCTTCCGCCAGGTTTCCGACGCGGGAACAGCTTTCGTGGTGTATCGGGTGATCGGGAATGAGCTCTACGCGCTGTTTCAGGGCACTCCGTGAGCGTAAATCGGACTTCTACTTCCCAGTCATCACCAGTTCACCGTTTTCCACTTTGATTCCATCCACGTTGTCGGGAAGTTTCAAACGGTCGCGCTGCTCGGTCAGCCGTTTCTGCAAGGCATCGTTCACCAGAGAAATGGGAATGGCGAGATCGCCCACCTTGAACTCCGTGGGATCAAACGTGGCATAGCCATTCTTGGATCCGAGGTGCCCGGCGAGGGTGACGTACACGTCTTTACCGCCGATCTGGGTCACAAACTGGCCGCGGGCGACGTCACCGTCGAAACTGACCTGGTAGTCCTTCACCTCGGGCTGCCCGGGGCCGATGGCAGCGTCGGGAGAAGCGGGAGGCGTGCCGGGAAGGCTGGAGCCGGATGAAGCGGGCTGCTGGGGCTGGGCGGAGGTTTGGACAGCTGAAATCGCTCCGGCGGCCTGGGCCAGCGCAGCGCTGATTTCGTCTGAACTAAGGTGGACTTCAGCCGGAGCCTGGCCCGGCTGCTTGGGCTGCTCAAACTGCTCGACTTTTTGCTGGAAGGATTCTGCTTTGGCGGCCGCAACCGCCGGCGGCAGCGGTGGCGCTACCGGATGCGGCTTCTTCAGCACCAGAATAATGGCGATCAGCGAACTGGCCAGTGTAGCCACGCTGATGATGCGATCCAGTTTCCACTTCTTCATCCCCCAATGTTAACGGGCGGAGCCGGAGGTTCTTAGGTGACGGAAGGCATTGGCCGGAGGGTTACGCCACACTGCGCCCTTTAACCTGTTCTGACGTAAGGCCGTAGAGAGGAGGCGTGGCGACTCCGAGCATGGCGAGATAGAGGTAGATCTGGCCGCGATGATGGATTTCGTGCTCGGTCATGGAGCGCAGCCACTTCCAGACGGTGATAGGTGCGCCTCCGGGAGTCTCGCACTTGCGCTTCAGGTCTTCTGGGGTCAGTCGAGAGAAGATTTCGACGGACTCGCCATGTATGCGCTCGACGAACTGCAGTACCTGATCGTAGCCATCAGCCAGTTCTTTGCCGCAGCCCGCATAGCGGCTGGGCTTGCCCTGTACATTTTCCGCGAACATGTGTCGCTCGATGGCTGCGATATGGCGCACCAGGTCGCCCAGCGTGAATTTGCCGGGAGCGTAGGACCAATCCAGCTTATCGGGGGGAATACAGCGAACCACACGCAGAGTGCGCTGGTGGACTTTCTCTAAGTATTCGAGGAAGGTATCGACATTTTGGATTTGCATGGGTTTTCTGTTCCTGGCTTATGGAATGTTTGATTCCCGCCTAATCCTCCGGCTCCAGTTTTTTCGCCAGCAGCTCATTCACCAACTGGGGACTGGCCTGGCCCTTGGAAGCCTTCATCACCTGGCCGACGAAGAAACCCAGGACAGTCTTCTTGCCAGCGCGATACTGCTCAACCTGCTTGGGGTTGGCTGCGATGACTTCGTCGATGATCTTCTCGATGACGGCTGGGTCGGTGATCTGTTGCGGCTTGGCGTTTTCGTAAACGGCCGGGAAGTCCTGATTGCGCTCGAAACAGAGGTCGTACAAATCCTTGAGTATTTTGCCCGAAATGGCGCCGCTCTCGACCAGATCCGCAGACAGCGCTACGCCCTGCATCGAAATGGGCGAGCTTGCGATCTCCAAGCCCTTCGCTTTGAGCCGTCCCATCAGCTCGCTCTGCACCAGGTTGGCCACGCGCTTGGGATTCTTCGCGGCTTTGGCAGCGAGTTCGAACTCGTCCGCCAAAGTCCTGGTCGCGGTGAGCACTTGGGCGTCGTATTCAGTGATTCCATAGTCGGCGACCATGCGCTTCCGCCGCGCTTCCGGCAGTTCCGGCAGGCTGCGGCGGATTTCCTGTTGCCACTTCTCATCCACCACCAGCGGCAACAGATCAGGCTCGGGAAAATAGCGGTAGTCGTGGGCTTCCTCCTTGGAACGCATGCTGTAGGTTTTGCCTTCGGCAGAGTTATAAAGCCGGGTCTCCTGGGTGATTTTACCGCCGGATTCGAGAACGCCGATCTGGCGGCGAATTTCATATTCCAGCGCGTCTCGAATAAAGCGGAAGGAATTGACGTTCTTAATTTCTATCTTGGTGCCGAATCGCGTCTGGCCGCGCGGACGCACGCTGACGTTGGCATCGCAGCGCAGTGAACCTTCTTCCATGTTGCAGTCGCTGACTCCGGTGTACAGGATGATCTCTTTCATCCGCGTGAGGTATTCGTGGGCTTCGTCAGGCGAGGCGATTTCCGGCTCGCTGACAATTTCGATCAGCGGCACTCCACTGCGGTTGAGATCGATGGCCGTCTTCTCGGCGGAATCAGGGAAGCCTTCGTGCAGACTCTTGCCCGCGTCCTCTTCGAGATGCAGGCGGGTGATGCCAACTTTCTTGCGGCCACTGCCAGTCGTGATGTCGATTGCACCGAACTCGGCCAGCGGCTTGTCATACTGCGAAATCTGGTAGCCCTTGGGCAGGTCGGGATAAAAATAATTCTTGCGGGCAAAAATCGAAGTCTGGTTGATGCGACAGTTCAGCGCCATGGCTGCCAGCACCGCAAACTCGACCGCTTTTCGATTCAGCACTGGGAGCGCGCCCGGAAGTCCGAGACACACCGGGCACACATTGGTGTTCGGCGGCGCCCCGAAACGCGCCGAGCAGGAGCAAAAGATTTTGGTCACCGTCAGGAGCTGAACGTGTACTTCGAGGCCAATGATGGGCTCGTACTTTGCGCGAGCTGCGACTGGGACCTCCGGCGCGGCGGCCATAACCAACGATTATAGAGGTTGGTACCGGCTAGGGCTTGCTGGGTGCGCTCAGATACTTCTCCAACGGCACTTCGAAATACATCAACTCGTTGCCTTTGGAGTCGAGCACACGGTTCAAATAGAAGTGCGCGCCCGCCAGTGGGGTTGAGATTCCCGACACGTCGAAGAACATGAACCCGCATTGCGTGCTGTGGGGCTCGACCGCGCGGGCGGCGAATCGCGAATTCAGAATTTCATCCTGTGCGTCTTTGGCCACGCCGCCCTTTTTTTTGGGCCAGGGTATCGGGCTGGTTGAAGGTCCGCTGCCGGGCGGCTTGGTGATGCGCCGGTAAATATCGTCCTCGGTCGCGGGTGAGATCTTCGTTCGATCTACGGTGACCAGTTGGACGGAGGACTCGGTGAGCGATACTGGCTGGTTGCCGTCGTTGGTGATGACCACAAAAATCGGCAGGAAACCGACGTCGCTGTAGCGGACGGAAAAGATGCCGGCTTTGTCGGCCATGTCATAGGGATCAAGCCCCAGCGTGACCGCCTCGTTGGGATGCTCGTCATGTGCGGGGTAGGTTTTGGCGGCCTGCGGTGTCGGCATCACAAAGTGTTTGCCCGCCAGGCACAGGGTGGTAAGCGCCAGCAAAACAGCCGCGATCAGCAAGCGCCCGCGTGAAGAATGGCAGAGTCGGCTCAACATGATTTTGATTATAGGATGCGGCCAATGCAGGAAGCGGTGCCAGCCTGGCCGGGGTGCAGTTAGAATGTCCCTTCCTGCATGTATCTGCTTTACAGCGCGCTGCTGGCGGCCGGATTGCTGCTGACCCTCCCTTATTGGCTGTGGCAGATGTCACGCCACGGCAAATACCACGCGGGATTGGGCGAGCGGCTGGGCCGGGTTCCTGAGCGTTTAGCGTCGCAGCCGGCTCGGCCAGTTATCTGGATTCACGCGGTTTCCGTTGGCGAAGTACTGGCGGTGAGCGGACTGGCGTTCGAATTGTGCCGGCGGTACCCTCAGCATCGGATGGTAATTTCGACCACGACCGATACCGGGCAACGGCTGGCTGGTAAACATTTTGGGGAAGACAACGTCTTTTACTTCCCCATGGATTTTGGTTTTGCCATTCAGCCTTACTTGAAGTTGCTGCGACCGCAATTGATCGTGATTGCCGAAACCGAATTCTGGCCGAATTTCCTGCGACGGGCGCACGCCGCTGGGGCCCGGATCGCGGTGGTGAATGCGCGTATTTCTGACCGGTCGTTTCCGCGGTACAGGCGGTGGCGAGTTTTGCTCACCGGAGTGCTTCAGGCAATTGACTTGTTCCTCGCGCAGACTGATGAAGACGCTCGCCGGCTGGGTGAAATCGGAGCGCCAGCAGAGCGGGTGCTGGTCAGCGGCAATTTGAAGTTCGACGTTTCCCCGCCGCTGATGCCGCCCATCATCGCTGATCTGCGGGCGGCGCTGAGAGATGCAGGGCCGGTGGTCGTCTGCGGCAGCACGGTGGAGGGTGAGGAACGGATACTTCTGGGGACTTTCGAAACGATTCTCGCAAGCCATCCGCGAGCCGTCATGATTCTGGCGCCGCGGCATCCGGAACGCTTCCCCGAGGTAGCGCGACTGCTGGAGTCGCTGGAAATTCGCTTCAGGAGGCGCTCTCTGTGGAGCGGGGATGCACTCGCAGGCGGGGTTTTGTTGCTCGATACCATCGGCGAACTGGCTGCGCTTTACTCTTTGGCGGACATTGCCTTCGTGGGCGGAAGCCTGGTGCCGCGCGGTGGGCACAATATTATTGAGCCGGCACAACATGGTGTGCCCATTGTGGTCGGCAACCACACCGAGAATTTCCGTGACATCGTGGGCCTGTTTCAGAGCCGCGATGCGGTTCGCGTGGTTAGCCAGGCCGAGCTTTCCCTGGTTCTCATGGAACTGATTTCCAATCCCGAGGCCCGGGCCGACCTTGGCAGGCGCGGGGCTGAGACACTGCGTTCACAGACCGGCGCGACCAGCCGAACCGCGGACGCGCTGGAAGGATTGCTTCTTCCTGCAGCTTCGGATCAGATCCGCGCGGGCGAGGGCGCCCGCGCCACACCATGAATCCTCTGGCTGCTATTTACGGCGCGGGCGTTGGTCTGCGAAATGGGCTCTACGATCGGGGCACGCTGAAGCAGAAGAAACTGCAGGGGCCGGTCATCAGCATCGGCAACTTGTCAGTCGGCGGAGCCGGCAAGACCCCTTTTGTCTTGCTTCTAGGAGAGCTGCTGAAGGCTCGCGGCGTGAAGTTTGACGTGCTGTCGCGTGGATATGGCCGCCAGTCGCGGGGAGTCGCATGGGTTGATCCCGGGGGCTCGGCTCGTGATTTCGGCGACGAGCCGCTGCTGATTGCACGCCGGCTGGGAGTTTCCGTAGTGGTGGGCGAAGAGCGCTATCAGGCTGGGGTGGTGGCCGAGGGCAAGTTTGGTCCTCAATTTCACCTGCTCGACGACGGCTTTCAGCATCGCGCTTTGGCGCGTGATTTTGACATCGTGCTGGTCACACCGGAAGACGCGCGGGACCGTCTGCTTCCGGCCGGACGTCTGCGCGAGCCGCTTAGTTCTTTGGCGCGTGCCGATGCCGTGGTCCTCTCTAGCGGCGCTTCCCCGGCTTTGTTTCCGGCCGAAGGAAAGTTTTGGCGAGTTCGCCGGGGCATTGCGCCAGAGAATGTGTCCAGCCGTCCGGTAGTTTTTTGCGGCATTGCCAGGCCCAGGAATTTTGTCCTGCAATTGCGTACGGCGGGGATTGAAGCGGCAGCCGAGGCTTTTTACGCTGACCACCATGCTTACGGCGAGCAGGATATTCGCGATCTCCTCGCACTCCGCGAAAAAAGCGGTGCGGATGGTTTTGTCACCACTGAAAAAGACGCTATCAATCTGGGCGGATTATTGGGTGCACTCGCTCCGCTGGCCGTGGTTCCGGTAAAGATGGAGCTGGCAGCCGCGGCTAACGCCGTGGATACCATGTTGGGTGTGATCGCCGAGCGAAAGCGGCAATCGTGAGAGAATTCACTTGGTAAAGTCGCTATCCCGGTTGGTTTGCAGTCAGAGATGACAAAGCATCCTCACGAATCTGATCGATTAAAGAAGATCGTCGAGTCATTCCCCAATATCACCGTCACCGTGGTCGGCGACTTGGTGGCCGATGAATTCATCTACGGGGAAATCTCGCGCGTGTCGCGCGAAGCGCCGGTTTTGATCCTGAAGCATCGGGAGCGAAAGGTGGTGCCGGGCGGGGGCGCAAATGCCATCAGCAATCTTGCCGATCTCGGAGTAAATGTTTTACCGGTCGGGGTGGTGGGGGAAGACGAGCCCGGACGCCTGCTGCTCAAGGCGTTCCGGCACAAACACATTGCTCTCACCGGCGTTCTGAAGGACAAGACCTACACGACGGTCACCAAGACGCGCATCCTCGCGGGCATGACGCACACCGCCCGCCAGCAGGTAGTGCGGGTAGATCGCGAACCCGAAGCTGAGCCGAGTCCCCATTTGAAGCGGGAGCTCATTCTGGCTGCGCGCCAGTACGCCCGCGTTTCCGATGCGTTGTTGGTCTCG
Organism: Terriglobales bacterium; assembly: GCA_049591935.1. Taxonomy (GTDB): domain Bacteria; phylum Acidobacteriota; class Terriglobia; order Terriglobales; family Acidobacteriaceae; genus JABCZH01. Next base: position 120,490 of record JBAWFN010000029.1, read on the forward strand.
GATTACGGATACGGAGCCGCGAGTCCCGCGATCCTGAATGCGATCCGCGAGCGCGGCCGACTGGACCGCGTTCCGGTGGTTCTCGACTCGCGTTACCGCATGTTGCAGTATTCCAGCATCGCTGCGGCGACGCCCAATGAACCCGAAGTCGAAGAAGCGCTGGGCAGTAGAATCGGCAACGACTGGGAGAGATTGTGCGTGGCCGGACAGGAGATCCTGTCGCGCATGAAATTGCAATCGCTGGTCATCACCCGCGGGCGCGACGGCATGGTGGCGTTCGACGCCAAGCACAAGCCGATCGACATTCCCATCTTCGGTTCCGACCAGGTCGCCGATGTGACGGGCGCCGGAGACACCGTCATTGCCACGTTTACCGCTGCCTTTGCGGCCGGAGCCAGCACCGAAGAAGCCGCCCAATTGGCGAACTACGCCGGGGGACTGGTGGTAATGAAGCGAGGCACGGCGACAATTTCGCAGCACGAGTTGCTGCAAGCGATTGAGCGGGCACGGCCTGCAACGCGGCCGCATTGAGCTTTCATGTGAACTCTCATGCCGAAAAGCAAAATCCTGACCCGGGAGGGGCTCAAGCGGCGCGCCGCGGAATGGCGCGGCGCGGGCGAGCCCATCACCCTGGCCAACGGCTGTTTTGATTTGCTGCATGTGGGGCACGTGCGCTATCTGCACGCCGCAAAGGCGCTGGGTGGACGTTTGATTGTGGCGGTAAATTCAGATGAATCGGTGCGAGCGCTGAAAGGGGACGGGCGTCCGCTGATGCCGGCGGAAGAGCGCGCAGAAATTCTTTCCGCTTTGGAAGATGTGGACGTGGTCGTCATCTTTCCGGAGCGCGACGTGCGGGCGCTGATCCGCGAAATCCATCCTGACATTCAGGCCAAAGGGACGGATTACACTGCCGATAGCGTACCCGAACGCGATGTGGTGGCCGAGTATGGTGGCCGCGTGGAAATCGTTGGTGACCCCAAGGACCATTCGGCCAGCGAGATCATACGTTCTCGTCTTCGACCACGGCAATCTTAATCTTGAGCATGCAACCCCTGCCTGCCTCCGAGAATTCGACCGCGCTGCATGGAGTTCGGCGGCTGCTGATCGTACGCCTGGGATCGATGGGCGACATTCTGCACACCTTACCGGCCGCCACCGGTCTGCGAAAAGCTTTGCCGGAAGCCACCATCGGCTGGGTCGTGGAAGAGCGCTGGGCGGAGCTGCTGTGCACTCTGTCCGAGCCCCGCTCCGGGCCGCGCTCCCTGCGGCGGCCGTTGGTCGATCAGGTGCACACCGTCGATACCAGGAAGTGGCGCAATTCGCTGTTTTCTCCGCAGACCTGGGAGAGAATCGGCGCCAGCCTCAGCGAGGTTCGGGCTCCGAAGTACGAAATCGCTGTGGATTTCCAGGGTGCAGTGCGCTCCGCCATGCTGGCGCGATTGTCAAAGGCGCCGGTTGTGTATGGCGCAGCGCAGCCGCGTGAGAATGTAGCCAGCATGTTTTACACACGGCAGGTAATGGCCCGCGGTTCGCATGTCGTGGAGCAGAATCTGTCGCTTGCCGAGGCTGTGGCGGGACAGCGGCTAGACATGCCTGCCGTGGAACTTCCTGGTGATGAACGTGCGGAAAAACAGTCCGACGATTGGCTACGACACCAGCGGATCACGGATTTTGCGCTACTCAATCCCGGAGCCGGATGGGGCGCCAAACAATGGCCTGCGGAGCGATACGGAGAAGTGGCGAAACAACTGGCCGAGGACGGGTTGAAGTCTCTGATCAATTTCGGTCCGGGCGAGGAAGAGCTGGCGCAGGCGGTCGAGACAGCCAGCGCAGGCTCGGCTGAGGCAGTCGGTTGCACACTCACGGAATTGATTGCCCTTACCCGGCGCGCTCAACTATTCATCGGAGGCGACACTGGCCCCATGCATCTGGCAGCAGCTTTGGGGGTTCCGGTTGTAGCCATTTTCGGCCCCACCGATCCGGCAAGAAACGGACCTTACGGAACTCGGAGCACGGTGCTGCGGAACTGGTTGAGTCCCACCACGCACGCACGCCGCGCGCAGCCGGATCCGGGTCTCCTGGAAATCAGCGCGGAACAGGCCGTCACCGCGGCGCGGGAGTTGTTAAGGAGGTGCCGTGGTTAGTTGGTCACGAATCGCGCGCCGCAGCCGGGTGCCACTAGGGTTCGTTTTGGCAGCGGTTTATTTGTGGCTGGCCAATCCACTGGCAGTATCCCTTCTGTTCAGCACTGTATTCATCGTTCCGGGCTTGCTGATTCGCGCGCTGGCTTCGGGTCACGTGGAAAAGAACCAGCGGCTGGCAACCACCGGGCCTTATGCATATACTCGCAACCCGCTCTACCTCGGCTCGTTCATCATGGCCTCAGGCTTTGCACTGGCAGCCAGGAGTTTGTGGATCGTGCCCATCCTGATCGCGATGTTTGCAGCCATCTATATGCCGGTGATTCGCGCTGAAGAGGCGTATCTAGCGCAGCACTTTCCAGAATTTGCGGAATACGCACGCCGGGTGCCGCGCCTGGCGCCAAACCCGAATCCCCCCGGCCAGCAGCGCTGGGAATTTTCCTGGGATTTGTACAAGAAGCATCGGGAGTACAATGCCACGCTGGGCTCGGCGACGATCATGGCAGCCCTGATCATCAAGTTGTTGTGGCGGTCGCGGTAGCAGCTGAGAAGACATCCTGCAAGCACGAGTAAGCGTCTTAATCAGGAATCGGGGTCGAAGCGAAAATGGGGCGTTTGGTTACATTCAAGGCGGCTCGGGTCTGGCTCGCGGCGGTTGTGTCCCTGCCGCTGTTTTTGGGGCCCGCTGTCCGGTCCCAATCGACCCAGGGCAGTCTTCCTACCATTAGCGCCGCGCCGGCGGCACACGTGGTTCCGCCACCTCCGAACTATCGTTTTCCTGACGGCCAAACCTACGTATACGCGGTGGAGTGGCATATGTTCACTGCGGGAACTGCGAAAGTCACACTGCAAGCCGACGGCGCCCAGCAGCACGTGATTGCGACTGCGGTTTCCTCTGGATTTGTGAACGCCCTTTACAGAGTCAACGATCACTTCGAAGCGTTCTTCGACCCCCATAAATTCTGCTCGCTCCGAGTCTCGAAGCACGTGGAAGAAGGTGCGCGGTCGCGGCAGGTGGAACTGCGTTTCGATTACGCTCGCGGCCAAGGCGTGGAAGATGAGAAGAACCTGAAAACCGGCGAGACCAAACATGTAGAAAACGATGTTCCCGGATGTGTCACGGATGTGGTCAGCGGCTTTTACTACTTGTCGTCGTTGCCACTGCAACAAGGGAACAGCTATGCCTTCCCCATCAATGACGGCGGCAAGACCACCGAAGTCACCCTCCGGGTGGAAGCTCAGGAGCAGGTGAAAGTCCCCGCAGGAACCTTTCAAACCGTGCGCGTAAAAGCCGAACCGACAACCGGGGCGTTGAAAGGCAAGGGCACAGTGTGGACCTGGTACACCGCGGACAGCAATCACGTGCCGGTGCAGATGCGATCCAAGTTGGGGTGGGGAACGCTGTTGTTTCGCCTGCTGCGAGTGGAAAAACAGTAATTGCCAACCGCCGACTGCGACTCTGCCACTAGTTATTCTTCGCTACCAGGGCTTTCGCCTTGCTCAGTTCCGGCCGGTCAGAAGCGGCGCCGTTGCAGACCTTCAGCAACTGAGCATAGTAGGTGTTGGCCTCCACGTTCTTGCCTGCCAGTTCGGCCGCATGCGCGGCGCCATATAGACCGTCAAAGCGATTGGGATGGAATTTCAAGTCGTTTTCGTACTCCGCCAACGCCGGCGCGGGCTGCTTCATATCCAGCAACATGTCGGCCAGCATTTCGCGGGCGGGAAGCGCCAGCGGCTCGTCGCCTTCGGCTTCTTGTTTCTCAGCCATCGTACGAAGAATCTTTAGCGCCTGGTCGCGATTGCCCTCTGCATAATCGGCCCAGGCAGTCGCCTCTTTCTGGTCCTGTTCAACCGCATCGAGAAACTCGCTGTGTCTTTTGCGCAGAGTTCTGTAAATGTTGTCTATTTCGGCGATGTCCTTGCGCGCCTCCGCTGGATTTCCGCTGCGGGCAGCACCGATCGCACGCGCCCAATAGGTAATCGAAGTGTCGCCGGTGTCCGCCCCAGGAACCAGAGGCAGCGACGCGGCCTCGCTCCAGTGATGAAGTTCCAACGCGTAGCGGGCGGAAAACACCACCAACGAGTCAGTGCGCGGATCAAAGTCTGATCCGTACATGTTGTCCTTCATCTCCGGCATGGCCTTGACCTCATCGATCAGGCGCTGCGCATCGGCTTCGCGGCCGGATTGCAAATACGCGTATTCCAGAAAATCCATGGCATGAAACTGATGACTTTCACCACCCATGTGCATGGCCGCGGTTTTGCGCGTGGCGGCGATGGAAGCCAGGTTCGAATCGATATCGTCCTGCCAGAGCCCCAGGCGGGCAAAAATGTGCGAAGGCATGTGCAATGCATGGGGCGCGGCCGGCGCGATCTTGGCGTAGGCGCGCGCCGCCGGCAACCCTAGTTCGGCTAACTGTGGGCTGTCATAACTGTGAATCATGTAGTGCGCGATTCCGGGATGGTTCGGCTCTTCCACGAAAAGTGTTTGCAGGATCGCTCCCGCCTTCTTTTGATTGGCGAAAGTCGTGTCCCGGTCAGGCGCTGAGGCCAGCAACGCGAGCGCATAAAATGCTGCCCCTTCGCGGTCTTCCGGATGGCGCTGATAGTTCGTCTCCATGACTTTCGTATACGCCACGGCACGGTCATGATAATCGCGGCGCCTGGAGCCGCTGTAGAAGGCATCGATAGCAGAGATGTATCCACGCTCAACGTCATTGGTGGAATGCAGCCTCTCCGCCTTCTTTACTTCCGCCAGGCCCTTCTTGATCGTCTTGCGGTCAGGATGGTTCCAGAGCTGGTGCCAGATGCTCATGGCCACGCCCCAGTGCGCCATGGCGCAACGCGGATCCTCCTGGACGATCTGATTGAACTGTTTTTCCGCTTCCTCATACCAGAACGAGTGCAACAAAGCCACGCCGCGTTCAAATTGCGCTTGCACCTGGATGACGCAGGAAGTTGGGAAATGCACCGTTCCCAGTTGTTCCGGAGTCACGTCTTCGTGATGATGAGTGTCGTCATCGGCGGGGGCGATAGAAACAAATAGACAAACGGCAGTGAGGGCCAGAACCAGACGTTTCATGGGGAAACCTCGCGGTAAAACGAGTTTAGTTCGGGGGCGGCGATAGGGTCAATTCCGGCGCTGGATCAGGTATTGTTCCTTGCGTTCTTTGCGGGTTTTTTCGCGTCCTTTGCGGTTAAGAGCTTCTTACCGCAAAGAGCGCAAAGGCTTCGCAAAGGTCGCTAAGAAGACCTGAAGGGTGCGGCTTATTGCAGCCGGTAGCGTTCGTTCATCAAGCGCTGCAAACGCGGTTTGTAGAGCAGATCGTAGGCGAGTTCTTTGTCAGGAAACATGGCCAGCGCGGCGCGTTTGGCGTTGGCTGCCAGTTCGGAGGCTTCTTCCACGGTGAGGCTGGAATCCTGGCTGATGACCGACATCACCATGCCGATCATGACCTGCAGGCGGCGAATGTTGCGGGCTTCTTGTTCTTTCTCGCTGATAATGCCGGTCTGTGCGGCCCGCTTCGCGCTTTCCATAGGTCTCTACTTCACCTCGGTTAGACGGCCACTGGCACCGGTGCGTTGCGCCAGACTACGAGACTATTCTCCTGGCAATCCCGGCCCCGCGCAATGGCCCCAAGGTGTAGGACTTCGGTCACCTGTGGCGTAGAATACGGTACGGGCAAGACGGCTGCAGGGGTCGCCCGTGAAGCAATTCCGAGGAGAAGCGATGCCAGAAGCTGGTTCCGCAAACAAAGAACAACGCCCAAACCCGAATGAGAAGCTGGTGCGGGTATTCGACACCGAACAGGAGTCCGAGGCCCTGGTAGTCCGCGGCCTGCTGGAGTCCGCCGGGATCGATTCCGACATCACTTCCCTGGCTGCGCAGCAGGACATCCTGCCAGGCGTGGGCGGCACGGTCATCCTGGTGCGCGAGGAAGACGCCGCCAAGGCGCGCAAAATGATTGAGGAATACCGTCAGGCCCCCGACACGCTGGAGACCGCCGAAATCGACGTCAGCGATCTGGCTGGCGAGGAGTAACGCTCTTTCCGTCGAGATAGAACGTGACCGCGCCATCCAGGTCCGTGCGATACGTCCTGACGTGGGATTCAGCCAGCCGTTCGAGCACTTCCAGGCGCGGATGTCCGTACACGTTGCGGGCTCCCACCGAAATCACGGCTAAGCTGGGATGTACTGCGGCCAGCAGCTCCGGAATGGTGGAAGTGGCGCTGCCGTGATGCCCCACCTTGAGCAGATCGGCTTGCGGTTCCTGTTGTGCAATTCGCCGTTCGCTTTCCTTTTCCGCGTCTCCTTCCAGTAGGGCAGAAGTATGGTTATAAGTGACGCTCATCACCAAAGACTCGTCGTTTCTCTTCCGCGCAGAACCTTCCCCGTCTGCCGGTGGCGCCAGGATGCGAAAAGAAAGATCGTCTGCCGCAAAGCTGTCTCCCGCCTTGAGGGGCACGATCACTATGTTGAGATCTCTCGCTTCCCGCAGCAGACCGTCCAACTCTGCGCTCGCTGAAGTTGCGCCCATCCATAGTTCGCGGGGATGGAAGTTCGCCAACACCGCTTTCATGCCTCCAATGTGATCTGCGTGAGGATGCGTAATTGCCACACCGTCCAGACGGCTCACACCACGCGACCACAGATAGGGCGACACCACATCTTCGCCAATGTCGAGTTCGGAGTGCATCCAGTGCGGAATTCCACCGGCGTCTACCAGCCAGGTGCGGCCATGGGGTGAAACCAGCAGAATCGAATCCCCTTGTCCCACATCGATGGTAGTTACCTCGAGCACACCTGGGCGCATCTGGAGCCGCGGCGGCACTGTGCAGATCCAAAATGCACTGCCCGCCAGGACGGCGAGCCCTGTCGCCGCCAACCGCCAGCGTCGCCTCGCCAGCACCATGGCCAGCACCAATGCTGCCAGGCCTGCCAACGTTAGCCAAAGCCCGGGGGTGGCGATGCGAGCGTCGGCGATCCTGAAGCGTCCGATCCAGCGGACCGATCCCGCCATTGCCTGTAGCGATAACCCGGCGATCAGCGCCGGCAGCTTGGCAAAACGCAGCGAAGCATAGCTGAACCCAATGGCCACCAGGCAGGCGACCAGTGCAATCTCGGTCAAGGGAACAGCCAGGATGTTCGCCGGCAAAGAAACCACGGTCGCGCGATGGAAGTCATAGGCCATGGGCAGGGTGAATCCCACTTGCAGCACCAGGGAAATCACTAGAAACTCAGCGCCCAGCAGGATGGTGCGAGCCGCAATGGTAAGCATGAGCAATGGAATCCGAGGGCCGAGAAAACGTTCTAGTCGTCCAGCCACCATCCGCAGGTCGAGCCGCAGTTGAACCAGCGCGGGCGGGAGCGCGTAGTCATAGCCAGCGGAATTTAGATTCTTCACCGCGGAGGAGACCGGCTGCGTGGTTCGCTCCAGGATCGGCGTCCCGATCGCGGTGATGATCAGGACGCACAGGAAACTCAGTTGGAAACTGGCGCCAAAAAGCGATGCAGGATCGATCAGCAAAAGGATCAGGGCAGCAACTCCGATGGCGTTGAGTATCGATTTTTCCCGGTACATCAACTTCGTACCCAGATAGAGAGCCAGCATCAGCGTGGCTCGCCAGACCGGCGCGCCCACGCCGGTCAAGACCGCATAGCCTACGGTCAACAAAACTGTGATGGCCGCGGATGCAAACGCGCCCACCCTTAACCGTCGCAGCAACCAGAAGGTGACCAGTGCCAGGATGCTTACTTTCAGCCCCGAAATCACCAGCACGTGGTAGGTGCCGGTGCGCTGGAAATCGGTGAGCAGGTCTCGTCCGACCAAGGCGTTTTCGCCGACCAGCATGGCGTCTGCCAGCGCGGCTTCCTTTTCCGGCCACAGGAGGTGAATCCTCTGAACGACGTTGTGCCGGGCGCGGGTCCGCCAGAATTCAAAACTGCTTCCGGCAAATCCCGGAAGCAGTTCCACCTCTGCCGCCTTGGCCGAGCCAAGAAGCGTAATTCCGTTTTCGGCGAGGTAGCCTTCGTAGTCAAAAGCAGCAGGATTGCGGAAATTGTGCGGCCGATAGAGCTTGGTGGAGAAGCGGATTCTTTCGCCGTAGCGAAATTCGCGAATGGCGAGGGACGCGTCAGCCTTGCTGTAGAAGCTCGCGCGAATGCCCGCGTGCCAGGTCAGAATACGGCCTTCGACGTTGATCTGCTCGGCGGCCAGGTCCAACTTTTGTTGAAAATCACCCAAGCCTTTCCGCTGCATGCTTCCTTCACGGATCACATGAGCCGTGATTATGACGTCCTGCCCATCGCCCAGTGACGCGTCTGCACTTTCACCGCTTGCCGGGCCGCCTACCTGAATGGTGAGGGCTCCAAACACAAACAGTGTGAACCCAGCTAGAGTGATCCCCACGCGAGGCCGCCGACGAAGGAAATAGGCGGCCGAGAAGGCGAATCCCAGTCCGGCAAGCAGCCACCACAAAGGTGGCCGCCAGGCGTAATGGCCCGCGAAGATCCCGCCGGCATAGGCCAAGGCAGCCCACAATAAGGGCTGTCGGGTGGCAGCTTTGCGCGCGCCGAGAACAGGCGTGCTGGGATGCGAATTCATGGCCGGGGGCGGGGTTAGCGAACCAGGTGAAACACACTCTCCAGGTGGTAGGTCTGGGGGAAAAGGTCCACCACGTGGGCTTGCTGAATGCGGTATCCAGCGCCGAGCAGACCGGCCAGGTCACGACTCAACGTCGCCGGATCGCAGGAAACATAAACCATGCGACCTGCTCCCAGACCTGCCAGTCTGCGGACCACCGTTTCCCCCAGCCCGTTGCGTGGCGGATCAACCACGACGAAATTGGGCCGCAACTTATCCGCCACACCCTCCAGGAACTGCTCCGTGCTTGCGGGAACAGTTTTCACATAGGATGGGGAATTGTGCACCAGATCAAGGTGGGATGTCGGTGACGACTCAACCGCAATCACCTGTGCAAAACTGCGGGACAGAATCGTCGAGAACAGTCCCACCCCGGCATAGAGATCGAGAGCCACATCCCCGGATTGCCCTTCCGTGACCGTTTTTACCAATTCGTCCACCAAGTAGCGATTCACCTGAAAAAATGCGCCTGGGCTGACCCGGTAAGGGGCACGCTGGGTGTTGTAGGTAAAGCTTCCGACCCCCAGGGTCACAATTTGTTCGGTTTCGGAACCGTGGCCGGCTCGGCGGCGCAGTACCGAGATTCCGACCGACTCAGGTAGAGCCGACCTTATCTCTTCCGCAATCTGGATTGCAGCTTGACGGCGAATCTCCGTGGCATGCAGTTGCAGCAGAAGTTCCGAGTCCTCTGCGTTGGCGAAAAATTCAATCTCCTGAATCCCTGGGCCCATCTTGCCCGCTCGCCCAATCTGCCATACTGCCGCCACGGCACGGTTGATCAACGGCGAACTGATGGGGCATTGCTCGACCGGCAGAACTTCATGCGAGTTGAATTTGTAGTAGCCGAGCGCGAACTCGGGCTCGTCTCTTACTTGCAGCCGGGTGCGGTTCCGGTAGTTCCACTCCGGCGAAGGATGGAGGATGACGTCTGTATCCAGTTCGAGCTTCGCGATGCGGCGGAGGTTCTCATTCAGGATGGCGGCTTTAATCTCGAGTTGATGCGCGTAGCTAGTGTGCTGGTAGTGGCAGCCTCCGCATTCCCCGAAGTACGGGCATTTCGCCGCGATGCGCAGGGGAGAAGCTTGCAGCGTGTGATCGACGCGAGCACGGGCGAAGCCACGTTTTTGTTCCAGCAGCGTAGCTTCGACGGTCTCGCCTTCGAGTACGAAGGGCAGGAAGACGGCTTTGCCACGGCCGTGTTCATCGGCGGGCAGACGCGCCAGCCCATCTCCGCCATACACGAGTTTTTCAATGGTGAACTGCATACAAAAACCCTAACCACAGGGAACACAGAGTTTCACAGGGATTCCATGTAAAACAAACTCAACCTGGGCAGCCCGTGCTTTTCCAGCAGCCGCTTATGAACGAACTGCTTCTGTAGTTGTTCGATCTGGGTGGCCGACATTTTGCTGCGATAGGGAGCGAGTTCACGATCAGCTTCGCTTCGCACTGCGAAAATCTGGTCGTCAGGAGTAGCCGCCAACAAAACTGCGAATAGTTTCTCTTCTGCGACCGTGAGCCTTCGTTCCACGTCTTCCAGGCGTGTCTTGGTTTCTGCCGAATCCAGCTCAGCGGCGATGCTGCGTAGTGTGTTCGCGGTTTCTTTGGCCACCACTGGCCCGGAAATCCCGGTTCGCTCCGGTAACTTCGCCCCCTCCAGTTGCTGGGCACAGCGCCGCAAAAAAGCAGCGACTTCGGCTTTCTGAAAGCCGCCCTCCCGCTCGGGTTGTGTGGTTCCCACCGCGGCTTCTTTCATGTCCTCGGCGGCGCCTAACACGGCTTGTGCGCAATACGCGAGGCTGTTGACCTTCTGCAACTTTGAAGGCCGCTGATCGTACTTGTCAAAGGCTGCATCAATTCCTCGCAAGACCGCTTCGAGCGGGATGCCGGCATCCTTCCAGGTCTCGATCAGCGCCCAATCGAGGGTTGACAGGAGCAGACCGCTCCCCCGCCGCCGCTGATAATTTTCCTCAATTTCGGTGAAATAGTTGAAGTAGTTTTCCACGACCATCTAATGGGCCTTGCTGCCGGAAGAGGCTCGGGGCGGCCGATCGGATGGAATCTGGGTAACAGGTTTGGCTGTCACGTTGCGCTCCCAGATAATCCGCAGACCCTCCAGAGTGAGGAAGTCGTCGACCTGCTCAATGTACTTCGAGCCTTTGCCGATCAGCGAAGCCAGGCCGCCGGTCGCAACTACTTTGGTTTGCTTGCCCAGTTCCGCCAGCAGCCGTTCCAGGATGCCGTCAACCAACCCCAAATATCCGTAGTAGAGGCCCGATTGCAGGCTGGCGACGGTGTTCGTGCCAATGATGCGCGCGGGTTTACGAATGTCCACACGTGGCAGACGGGCGGTGCGGCCGAACAAGGCATCGGCGGAAATCCCAATCCCAGGACAAATCACTCCGCCCTGATATTCTCCCTTGGCGGTGACGCAGTCGAATGTGGTAGCGGTGCCGAAATCTACGGCGATCACCGGACCGCCATATTTTTCGAACGCCGCCACGGAATTCACAATGCGGTCAGCGCCCACCTCCGCCGGGTTCTCGTAGAGCACCGGCATGCCAGTTTTCACGCCCGGCCCAATAAAAAGCGGCTTGGTGTTGAAGTAGTGCTCACACACCTGGCGCAGCGTGGAGTCGAGCGGCGGCACCACAGAAGAAATCACAATGCCGTGGATTTCCTTTACTTCAAGATTGTCCATGGCAAACAGGTTGCGGAAAAGCACGCCGTATTCGTCGACGGTCTGGGTGGCAATGGTTGCTACTCGCCAGTTGGCTGCGAGGTGCTCATAAGGCGCGGCGGCGCCGCCTTTCAGCGAAGCCAGTTTGGCCCCCCTGGTGAAGACGCCGAGGACCGTGTTCGTGTTTCCAACATCGAGGACCAGAAGCATAAGCCTTAATGCTTTCTTACTGTCCCGCTTAACACTGTGCGCAAGCCTGCTGCGGTTTTTATTTGCAGGAATCCGCGGGCATCCAGCCCTTCGGTCACGCCTTCGAAACCGCCGTCTTGGTCTACCGTGACGCGGGTGCCTTGAACGGAGGATGATCGCTGGGCAAAACGAGTCAAAATCGACTCGCGGGCGCTGGCATTTTCCGTCAATTCGCGGTATTCGCTGCCGAGTGATTTTAGCAAAGCGGCACAGAGCTCCACCCGCGACCACTCGCTTCCCGTCGCCAGGCGTAGGGAAGTTGCCAGGCCCTGCAAATCCGGCGGAAAACTGGCCTGATTCACATTCACCCCGATGCCCACCACCACATGCCGGACGCGGGTGACCTCGGCGTTCATCTCGGTGAGAATGCCGCAGAACTTCTTGCCTTCGATCAACACATCATTGGGCCACTTCAAGTCAGGCGTAACTTGCGGGTTAATTTCCTGAATCGCGGCGTGGACAGCCAAGCCGGCCGCCAGGGAAAGAACCAGCACATCCGACGGCGGCAGCGCCGGGCGCAGCACTACCGAGCAGTAAATTCCAGCCGAGCGGACCGAGTGCCACTGATTAGCGCCGCGACCGCGGCCAGACGTCTGCTGCTCGGCCAGAAATACGCTGCCTTCGGGCGCGCCGGCGCTGGCCGCGTCCATGGCGAGGTTGTTGGTCGAACCGGCTTTGTAATAGTGGTGGATGTTCTTGGCAAAGATGTTTCCATGTAGCAGCGGCGTCAGAATGTCCGGCAGCAGGAGGTCAGGCATGGAGTTCAGGCTGTAGCCGGTAGCCGGATGTCCGCCGATGTTGACTCCCAGCTCGCGAAGTTGCTGCACCAGACGCCACACTTCCGAACGGCTGGTCCCGATCTCGGAGGCGATCTTGGTTCCGCTGACTACTACGGTTGCGTTGTCCGCCAGCAGCCGAACGATGCGTCCCAGCCGGGCATCGGTTGGCGGGGCGGGCTTGTGGGCAGCCGACGGTCCTTTTCGCCCGCCGCGGATTGTGGCTGATTTCTTGATGGGAGAATTATGAGCGCAAGCGGCGAAAACGACAAATGTGGGGAAGACCTTACGCCGGCGCCACCCGCAGGCTCATATCCACCGCTGGCGCGGAGTGGGTCAACGCGCCCACGGAAATAAAATTCACCCCGGTCTCCGCATAGGCGCGAACATTTTCCAGGTTGATGCCGCCTGAGACCTCCAGTGGAATATGCCGGTTCGCCTGCGAACATCGCTCCACCGCACGTTTTACCATTTCCACCGGCATGTTGTCGAGCAGGATGGCTTCCGCTCCGTGCTTTAGCGCGTCTTCTAACTCGTCCAACGAACGCACTTCGATCTCAATCACTTGCTCACCACGACGGTTCTGGTGAGCCCGTTCCAGCGCCGGCCCCACCCCGCCGGCGAGCGCGATGTGGTTGTTCTTGATCAGTACTCCGTCGGATAAATCCAAGCGATGGTTTTGTCCGCCGCCGCAACGCACGGCGTATTTATCCAGCGTGCGCAGTCCGGGCATGGTCTTTCGCGTGTCCAGGATATGGGTATGGGTGCCGGCCACCGCATCTACAAATTTGCGGGTCAGAGTGGCGATACCACTCAGCCGCTGCATGAAATTCAAGATCACACGCTCGCAGGAAAGTACTACACGGGCGTTGTGACGGATCACCGCAACCGACTGGCTCTTGTGCAGACGAACGCCGTCGAAGATCTCCGGGTGGGTGGTGACTTCGTAGTGCGAGGTGACGGCGCCGTCCAGTTCGGCGTAAACATCAAGAATGCGCGCCACGCAGCCGATTCCAGCGAGAATGCAGTCCTGCTTGGCGAGGATCGTGCCCGTGGCACGCTGGTTCGGCTCGACACAGGCGTAGCTGGTGGCATCGCGCGTGGCCCGGTCTTCCTGCAGCGCGTTCTCGATGACGGCGGTAATGCGTCGGCTATTCCAATCCATGAGTCAGTCGTTCGTCGTTGGCCCTCATTCAGGGCCCGGGTTATTTCAGTTCTTCCAGCTTGCGCTTGGTTTTTTCTCGCAGTCCGACGAGTTCCCCAGCGCGCTTTCTCAGTCCTTCGACCACGTTGGCTGGGGCTTTCGCCAGAAAGCCTTCGTTGCTCAACTGCCGCTGCCCGTTGCTGATTTCCTTTTCCATTTTCTCTAATTCTTTTGTGAGTCGCTCACGCTCGGCGGCCACATCAATCTTCTTCTCGTAGACTACACGCACGTCGAAGCGCGCGGTGGCGCGCGATGGCGCCTGGCTGGCCTGCGACTGTGTCACATCCGTAATGGTTGAGACGCTTCCCAACCGCTCAATCGCTTCCCGATTCTGCTCAATCAGGCTCTTGGTCTGGGGATCGTGCGCGAACAACTCGATCGGCACTTTGACTTTCGGCTCAACCTTCAATTCCGCCCGCAGGGTGCGCACGCTTACGATCAGGTCCTGGAGGATTGCCATCCCGGTCTCAGCCACCAGGTCGAGATGCTTTTCGTCTGCCTGCGGATACGCCGCCAGCGCGATCGATTGCAGCGGCGGCTTCCCATCGTAAATTGCTTGCCAGATTTCTTCTGTGATGAAGGGCATGACCGGATGCAGCAATCGTAGGGACGCTTCAAAAAAAACGACTAAGTTCCAGCAAGCCTTATGCGCAGTCTCCTCCGGTGCATCAGGCGAGACGCGCGGTTTGATCAGTTCCAGATACCAGTCGCAGAACTCCCCCCAGAAAAAGTCATAAATCTGGTTGGCGGCTTCATGAAAACGGTAGGCGGCCAGCGCGCCGTTGACTTCCTTAGCGACGCGGTTGAAGCGCGAGAGAATCCAGCGGTCTTCGAGAGTGACAGCGCTCAAACTTGCGAAGACAGAGGCTGGGCCGTGCATCTGCGCGAGTGCGCTTCGGGCAAAAGGAATTCCCGCCTGCACCCTATCCACATTCATGAACATGAACCGTGCCGCATTCCAAATCTTGTTGGCGAATGCCCGGTAGCCCTCCGTCCGGCTCTCGTTAAACGCTAGGTCAGTCCCAGGTGCAGCCATCGCGGCCAGCGTGAAGCGCGTGGCATCGGTCCCGAAGCGCTCGATCACATCGAGCGGATCGACCACGTTGCCCTTGGTCTTCGACATTTTCTGCCGGTCGGCGTCGCGCACCAGCGCGTGAATGTAAACCTGCCGGAAGGGGACGCTGTCGTCTTTCTTGTCCGCCCAGCCGCTGGCGGCTTTGATCTTCGGGTCCTGCTGATGCCCGTCCATGAAGTGGCAGCCGAACATGATCATGCGTGCCACCCAGAAAAACAAAATTTCGTAGGCGGTAACCAGCAATGTGGTGGGATAGAACACTTGTTGATCGCGCGTTTTCTCCGGCCAACCTAACGTTGTAAACGGCAGCAACCCGGACGAGAACCAGGTATCGAGAACGTCGGTGTCCTGGGTTAGCTTCGAGCCGCCGCATTTCGCGCACTTTGTGGGCGCTTCGCGGGCCACAATGATTTCGCCGCAACCACAATGCCACGCCGGGATGCGATGCCCCCACCATAACTGGCGCGAGATGCACCAGTCATAGATGTTGTTCATCCAGTTCAGATAAATCGTCTTGTAGTTTTCCGGAACAATGGTGATCTCGCCGCTCTCCACGGCTTCGGTCGCGCGTTTCGCCAGCGGCGCGATCTTGATGAACCATTGCGTCGAAAGCCGGGGCTCGACCACGGTTCCGCAGCGGTCGCATTTGCCCAGAGCAATGGTGTAGTCCTTCTCGCCCACTAGAAAACCCTGCTCGCGCAAATCTTCCAGAACTTTCTTGCGCGCCGCGAAACGATCGAGCCCGGCGTAGGGGCCGGCGTTCTGGTTCATGTGGGCGTGTTCATCCATCACCTCGATCTGCGGCAGTTGATGGCGCAATCCCGCCTGAAAATCATTGGGGTCGTGCGCCGGTGTGACTTTCACCGCGCCGGTCCCGAATTCTGGCTGGGCCAGATCGTCGGTGATGATGGGAATCTCGCGATTCATCAGCGGCAGCAAAACCTTCTTGCCATGCAGATGCTGGTAGCGCTCGTCTTTCCCGTTCACTGCAACGGCGGTGTCGCCCAGCATGGTCTCCGGCCGCGTAGTAGCGACGGTGATAAATTCATTTGTCCCGACCACCGGATAACGAATCTCGTACAACTTGCCTTGCACTTCCTCGTGCTTGACCTCGAGATCGGAAATCGCAGTCTCGCAACGCGGGCACCAGTTGACGATGTACTTCCCGCGATAAATCAATCCCTCTTCAAACAGGCGGACGAACACCTCCCGCACCGCGCGGTTGAGGTTCTCGTCCATGGTGAAATATTCCCGGTCCCAATCGACCGACGCGCCCAGGCGCTTCATCTGGTCGAGGATGGCGTTGCCATAGAGCTGCTTCCATTCCCAGACACGCTCGATAAACTTCTCGCGGCCCAGATCGCGGCGTTTCTTGCCCTCGCTCGCCAGTTGGCGCTCGACCATCATTTGCGTAGCGATGCCGGCGTGATCGGTACCAGGGAGCCAGAGCGTGATGAAGCCGCGCATGCGATGCCAGCGCACAATGATGTCCATCTGCGTCTGATTGAGCATGTGGCCCATGTGCAAGCGGCCGGTGACGTTGGGCGGCGGCAAGAGCAGAGTGAAGACGGGCCGCGTCTCGCCGGGCGGCGGCGTCTTGACGGAGAACAGCTTCTCTTTGATCCAGTACTCCGCCCAGCGCTTCTCGATGGCGCCCGGCTCGTAGGATTTGGGAAGATCGTGGGGCATGAAAAAGCACTCAGCACTCAGCCGTCAGCAATCAGCCAGCCGATTTCCGAGGATCGCTCCGGAACTTCAGGGCTGAATGCTGAGTGCTGAATGCTGAGTGCTGCTTTTGATCTTACAGGCGGTTTCAAAAAGCGGTCAAACGCGGGGAGGTCTATCAGGGCGTTCACGCTGTGTATGAAGGCGGGAAGGCCTACAAGGAATGAGAGGCTAACCGAGCGCCTGTGGATCACCGTCGGAGCACAAGACTTCTTACTTCAACAGCCCCGCCGACATGCCATCACCGCAGGCAACGCCAAGGTCACGGCACGAGCTCTCCCAGAAGGGGGGTTCGCAGGGAGGGCCAGCCGAGCAGTTATAGGTCGGCCCCATACCGGTGTTCGAGGTCACAGTGAACTTCGCATTAATGCCGTTCAGTAAGCCGTCGGTATCAGACTCGAAGTAGCGGCCGGTGTAACAATCAGGATTGCCCTGATTAGTGCAATTGGGCTGCACATCGAACCACACGTTGCCTTTCGGCAACGCGACGGGAGTCTTGGTCAAGAGTTCATACTCCTGCAAACCGAAAGCATTGCGGCCAGTGCCGGTAAGCAGCGCCGTGCCGCTGCCCGAGCCAAGCGAAGTTCCACCATTCCCCTCGGAGACGCCGATACGGAAATCCCAGTTGGCAGTCTGCGGGTCAATGACACCAAAGGTCTGAAGGTTATTGGTGAATGCGGCGGATAGCTTGACCGACAAAGGAGAGTTCACCTCGGTGTATGTCCAGCTGCCGAGTATGACCAATGTGTTCTCGTTGGATAGGGCGTCCTCCTGTGGGTCATTGCCGTCAATATCGCCGCCGTAGTAGACACAAGGATGGGCCTGGGAGACCGTGCACGCGTGCGGAGCGGCGAGGGCGATGGGGAATCCCGGATTCTCACTGCTTCGCGCTTCCGCGTGGGCACGGGCAGTCAGCTCCTGAGCGGTGGCAGCCATCGAAAATACTGCGCCAAGCGCGAGAAATAAGAGCGCCCTTTTCACTTGTTTTCCTCCCACTACAACGCAGGGGTGGCATGGCCAGACGAGTCGAGCACGGCGATTCTCCTACCGGCCCGGGGCGGTAGTCAAGCAGCACCTCGTGGGCTTCAAAATTGTTGTCGGTATATCGCGATTACACTCATTGACCTTCCGGTCCTGCAAGGGTGGCCCGCCACTTGCGGTCTGAACCTGTAATCAGGCGTCGGCACTCGATGGGTAAAACGGCGATGTTACCACCGCCCAGATGGGCTTTGAACGGCCGCACTGCATGGTATTATGTCCCTGCGCATAGGGGCGCATCCGGTCCGCGGAAAGGACAGAAGTCCACCTGCCAGTACAATTCAGGTCTTGCGAACTTACTTTCTGCCCGGCAATGCGGACCTCGGGCTCATGAAAGGAAGTTCGTTATGCCGGTCAGACGTCTCCCCGCGAATCCCAATCTCAACCATCTCAAGTATCAGGCGAAAGACTTGCTGAAGAGTCATGCCGCGCGCAATCCGGCGGCGGCACAGCTCATTCGTGAGTTTCATCCACGTTTCCGCAAGTCCTCCGATGCGGAAATCTTTGGCGCACACCTTCGCCTGAGCGATGCGCAGCTAACCATCGCGCGCGAAGCCGGCTTTCCCAGTTGGACCAGGCTGAAGCGCCACATTGAAAAGCCAACACTCACCGATCGGCTGGACCTGCCGCACCACGAGCGCATTGAAGATCCCACATTTCGCCGCGCCGTCGACCTGATTGATGCCGGCGACGCCGCCGGCTTGCGCGCGTATCTAAGGCAACATCCGAAGCTGGCGCGGCAGCATGTGGTTTTTGAGGGCTGGAACTATTTTCACAATCCCACCCTTTTGGAATTCGTGGCGGAGAATCCCGTGCGCCGCGGACCCTGGCGAAGAATATCGTCGAAGTCGCAAAGGTGATTGTCGACGCTGGCGTCGAAAAGTCGGCCCTGAACGAAACCCTGATGCTGGTTTCTACCGGCAGCGTGCCGCGGGAGTGCGGCCTGCAGGTTGCGCTCATTGACTTTCTTTGCCAGCACGGAGCCGACCCCAACTCCGCCACGCACGCAGCCGCCCTGCACGGCGAACTGGAGGCGTTGAACGCTCTCATCGCGCGTGGCGCTGGCATCGACCTGCCGTTAGCTGCGGCCCTCGGGCGGCTAGACGATTTTGGGCGGCTGCTTCCGTCTTCCGATCCCGAAAGCCGCCACCTGGCGCTCGCCCTGGCCTCGCAGTATGGACACGTGGAAATCGTCCGTTTGTTGCTCGATGCGGGTGAAGATCCGGACCGCTTCAACCCCATCGGCGGTCATTCCCACTGCACACCCCTGCACCAGGCTGCCGGAGCTGGCTACGAAAAACTGGTGCGGCTATTGGTCGAACATGGCGCAAGACTCGATAGCAAAGATGTTCTCTGGCACGGCACGCCCGCCGATTGGGCGAGATACGCAGGCAGGGCGGAGATGGAGGCGTATCTCGGCGCCGAGGAGGGAAAAACAGGCAAGGTGAAGTAAAACCGAGGCCGGAAACTCGAGGCCAGCGCTAAGACTTGCGCTTTTTCTCTTTACCCATTTTCCTGGAAATTTCTTCCATCAGTCTGGGCTTGAGATCGGCCAGTACGCTGTCCACGATGCTGGCGACGGACTCCTCTTGGCCGCCACTTTCATCCTCAGATTCAGTTTGCAGGCTGGAAGCCTGGGCTACCTCGGGTGCGGGCGGCTCGGCAGCAGTATTGGAGACTTCTGATTTGAGCTGCGGCTCGACGACCGATTCGCGAATGTGTTTCCAGCTCTCCCACGCGGCTGCCAGCTCCGATTCGCGCTGGCGCTCGTCCGCGTTAGTAGGCGAAGGCGCGACCGGCGGGACTTCGGACGGCACCGGCGATTGTGAAATTGCATCCCCGCCCACCGACGCCGCGGCCGCAAATGCCGCCCCTTGCGGTTCCGTGGTCGGTTCCTCAGCTGACACGCGAGGCAGAACCGAATCCACCAGGTCCGACAAGGTGGGCAGCGCCGTCTGATTGATCATCGCCGCCATTAACGAAGTGGAAGCTTCAGCTTCGAGGTTCTGGGCGATCGCATGTTCTGTCGGCGCCTCCACTAGCTCTTGACGCGCGTCTTCCATGCTGTTCAAGGCTGGCGCTTCTGGCGCGCTCGATGACTGACCGGTTTCGTCGGCATTCATCACCGCCATGGCCGCGAGCGCCTTTTGCATTTCCTGTTCCAATATCAGCGCAGACTCGGCATCCGTCACCGCAACCAACTCGGCAGTCCAGCGCGGACCGCTGAATTGCTGCGGAACTCCGTGTCCATTGGCCGGCGTCAACGACTCCAGCGCTGCCGCAAAGTCATCTCGCTCCTCGGCCTTCGGGAGCGTGTCAGCAGGGGATGCAATCGCGATTTCTTCCGGCGGAATCGTCACCTCCGGCTGAATTTCAGGGGCGGCACTGGTCGCCATCTCCGCAACTTCAGCCGTCACTTCTTCTACAACCGGTAGCTCGCTTTTCTGCTCCGCATCCACACGCTCAGGTTCCGCTTGCGTCTCTTCGGCGGAAGTGGCAGTAGCGAAGGTTGCAGCGACCTGGTTCTCCGCGATCACCTCTGGGGTTGCCTTTTCCGCCTTGGCGGCGGGCTCACGAACCGGGTCCCCATGCGTCGCTTCCGCTTCTGCCGCTGGTTCCACGATCGGAGTTTCGAATGCTGCCGCGGCTGCATTGATGGCAGCAATCTCCTCGGGCGTAATGTCACGCGGCACCGCCGCTGGGGTTTCGACCGGCGGCGGCTCTTTGCGGGCATCCGCTTTTCGTGGCTCGGCCTCCGCCTGCTCTTCGATCTCCAGGTCGGGACCATGGCTGTGGGGCACAGGAATCTTCAGACGGTTCTTCCATCCGCTTTCGAGATCACCGTATTCATTGGAAGTAGGGTCGGTCTCAAGCGCCAACATCGCCTTGGCAAACCGGCCAGGCTTGTAGGGCGCGGGCTGAGGCACGATCCGGTCTTCCAGCTTGGTGAGGGCAGTAAGCAGTTCGCTGGCCTCGAAGGGCTTAACAATGAAAGCATCGGCCCGTACTCGACGCGCCTCCTCCGGCTTGAAAGGCTCCAGCTTACCGACCGTCAGCAACACCGGAATGCGTGCGGTCTCGCGCGACTCACGCAGGCGCTGGCAAACTTCGAGGCCCCCGTAGCCCGGCATATAGACATCGAGAACAATTAGATCGGGCTTGGACTCAGCAATTTTCTTGAGCGCGGCGGAGCCGTTGTTGACCGTGGTGACTTCGTAGCCGGCATCGCTGAGGATTCTCCGGCCCATGTTCTGAGCAGTCACACTGTCATCGGCCAGAAGGATTCTGCGCGCCAAGCTATGTCCTTATGAGTATTCGGAGGATAGGGCGAAGGTAACGTGTCTGGAACGCTAAGTCAATGAGAATAGACCTATTAGGCAGGTTACGAGCGGACAGTATCCACCGGCGGAGAGGAACTTCCCGGCATTAGCTCGGTGAGCCAGCAGGAGGCTTCCTTAGGCGGCAAGTCAAAAGGGAACAATCTTGTGAATGCCCTTTTTTTTCTTATGCTTGCTGGAGGCCACGGTAGCATCGTCGGCCGTATCCTGATCCCCGGTCGACGACGCTGAACTGTTGCTGGTGCCAGGGTTCGTGGCGGAGCCAGACGGATGGCTTCCCCCTTGGATCTCGTTTACCTGCTGGGGTGGAGGCGACGCCTGGTTCCCGTCGGCGGGCACGTTGGGCTTCAATTCGTTGGCGTCCGCGGGCGCAACATTGGGCTGTAATTCACTGGCATCCGCCGGGGCGGGAGCCGGGTTGGCGGTGGCGTCCGGGGTAACGACCGCATTCGCCGCTGGCGGAGCGTCGGAGCGTGGCGTGTTTTCGTTGGCTGCAGGTGCGCCGCTGACGGTCTCAATCGAAACCGACTTATCGTCGCCCAAGCCCCCTGATGCGGTCCGTGGCGTTGGCTGCGACACTGCGCTCGCGCTCATGGGCGTTGGATCGACCAGCGTAGGCTCACCCACCTTGGCAGCCTCGGCTACATTCGGATGCTTGGCAAAGGCCCTCATCACCTTGGAAAGGGCGGTGTCTTCCTTGCGGCTGTCCTCTTCCGCCTTGTTCTGTGCCACCGCCGCCTTGGTGGGTTTGGGCACCGGCTGGTGCAGAGCCTCCAGTCGTGCCTTGGCGCTGTCTGCCCGTTCCATTAAGGGGTAGCGGGTGATGATGCGGGAGTAAGCCTCGGTGGCACGCTCGGTAAACTGCTTAATCAGATAGGCCTTGGCCGCCTCGTTCAGCTTGCGATTGTTATGCAGCAGCGTAATCTCGCTCTCATACGATTGCCCGAGCAGGTACAAGGCCTCGTCGGCTTTGCTGTAGAGCGGGTATTTATCCACCAGCGACTGCAAGCGCGCGATAGCCGCGGGATACGATTCCCGCAAATAGTAAAAGCGCCCGACGCCAAACTCACGCTCCCCGATGATCTCTTGCACTTCCCGCAGCCGCTGCTTGGCCTCAGGAATCAGCTTGCTGTCGGGCCACTGCATGATGAGCTGCCGGTATTCCTCCTCGGCCCGCATGGCGTGGGTATAATCGCGGTCCGGTCTCTCCATTTCCTGATAGTGGATATTGGCAATCTTCAACTGGGCTTCTGCCGCTTCCGGCATATTGGGGAAGAAGGTGATGAAATCCTTGTACTCGATTTCCGCCTGCGCGATCGCAGTGGAACCGCCTTCGTCATACCAGGAGTCAGCCACGGCCAGCTTGGCGCGGGCGATAAACTCCGAATCCGGATAGGTGTTGATCAGGGTTTGCAAGGTCAGCCGGGCCAGGTCATAGCGATTGTGCTTGAGGGCGTCCATGGCGCGGTCGAACAGCACTTTGTCCGGCTGCTTCGAACTCACGTCCGCCAGAGGATTGGTGGCCTTCTTGTTGGTGGTGCAGGCGGTGGTGAATGCCAACCCGGCCAGCAGCGCGAGTACCACAGTACGACGTAACATGGAACCTCGGAAATTTCAGTTTCTAGTTTCTGGTCTCCAGTTCTTAGTCGGGCAGCCGACAGCTGCAAAAACTGGAAACTAGAAACCGGAAACTAGACTTTTTGCAATGTAGCTTCGGTGGCTGCCTTCAGCAGCTTTCGGGCGTTGCTAGTTGGATCGCCTGCACCGAACACGGCGTTGCCTGCCACCAAAATTTCCGCTCCCGCGCGCACAACTTCCGCCACCGTGTCCAGGGCAATTCCGCCATCGACTTCGATACGGTAATGTAGCCCACGCTCTGCCCGCAAGTCGGCCAGTCTACGGATCTTATGCACTGCCGCCGGAATAAACTTTTGCCCGCCAAAGCCCGGATTCACCGACATCACCAGCACATAATCGGCGATGTCCAGCACTTCGCTCAAAGTCTCAACCGGAGTCGCCGGATTGATCACCACGCCCGCCTGCGCTCCATGGCCGCGAATCAGATGCAGCGTCCGGTTAAGGTGCCGGCAAGCCTCTTGGTGGACCGAAATCCAATCTGCGCCAGCCTCCACGAAGTCGGCGATGAACGGGTCGGGATTTTCGATCATCAGATGGCAATCCAGTGGCAATTCCGTCGCCTTGCGCAGCGATCGCACCACCGGCGGCCCGATCGTAATATTAGGGACGAAATGGCCGTCCATCACATCCACATGGATGACCGTGCCCCCACCCTCGGTCGCGGCGCGGACTTGCTCCGCCAGGCGGGCGAAATCTGCCGACAAAATCGAAGGCGCCAGCTCAATCAAGTTAGGCTCCGGAGACGAGGGACTCACAGAAATTCTAACACGCAAGGCTCGGAGAAAACCCGCGCCTGACCGCTGTCACAATTTGGCGGAGCGCGCATTGGTCAGCCCGCAAGCGCAAACGGTACAATCAAAACTAGCCATGCGAGTTCGCAAAGCCGTTTTTCCCGCCGCTGGATTGGGTACGCGCTTTCTCCCCGCGACCAAGGCCCTACCCAAAGAAATGCTTCCCCTGGTGGACAAGCCCATCATCCAGTACGGGGTGGAAGAAGCCATGGCCTCGGGGTGTGACCAGATCATCATCATCACCGGGCGCGGCAAGCAAGCGATTGAAGACCATTTTGATGTCAGCTATGAGCTGGAGCGGATGCTCGAAGACCGCAAGAAGACCGATCTGCTCGATATCGTGCGCCATATTTCCGACATGATTCACGTGGCCTACGTTCGCCAGAAAGAGGCTCTTGGCCTGGGTCATGCCGTGCTCACGGCGCGCGAACTGGTTGGCAATGAGCCTTTCGCTGTGTTGCTCGCCGACGATGTCATCGATTCCGAGGTCCCCTGTTTGAAGCAAATGATCGATGTATTCCACGAAGTGAATGGCTCGGTGCTGGCCGCACAAGTGATCGAAGGCCCGGCCATCTCGTCGTATGGCGTGCTTAAGGTCAAGCCGGCGGACGGCAGGTTCGGTGGCCGTCTGTACGAAATCGTGGACATGGTCGAGAAGCCGAAGCTCAAAGATGCGCCTTCCAACCTGGCCGTGATCGGGCGCTACGTCCTGACGCCCGGATTGTTTGACGCGCTCTCCAAGACTAAAGCCGTCGTGGGGGGTGAGCTCCAGCTCACCGACGGAATGAAAGCGCTGCTCAAGAACGAAAAGATGTACGCCTACGTCTTCGAAGGCAAGCGCCACGACGCCGGCGACAAACTGGGCTTCCTGAAAGCCACAGTGGAGTTTGCCCTCAAGCGGCCGGATCTGGGACAGCAGATGAGGGAGTATCTAAAGAGCCTGAAGCTGTAAGACCTTGAACGATCGCCTCTCGATCCACATGGAGGACCACATGACCGTCATCGTGCCTGCTAGCTTCCCAGCGTGATCCTCAACTTCTTCGATTTCTCTTCCACGCCATTGGCCAGCTGTTCCTTGTGCGCGTCCAACTTCTTTTCGACCGCCGCACTTGAGAGTCCCAAAATCTGCGCCGCCAGAATACCGGCGTTGGTGGCTCCCGGCTTGCCGATGGCGACCGTCGCTACCGGAATGCCCGCAGGCATCTGAACCGTAGCCAGCAGCGAATCCAAGCCGTTCAACGCAGTCGACGGAATGGGGACCCCGATCACCGGCAGCGTGGTATGGGCGGCGATCACACCCGCCAGGTGCGCCGCGCCACCGGCGCCCGCAATGATCACGCGAATGCCGCGGCCGGCCGCTTTGCGCGCGTACTCTGCTGTACGATCGGGAGAGCGGTGCGCGGAAGTTACGTCAATCTCATAAGCGATGCCGAATTCTTCCAGCGCTTTGGCTGCCTCGCGCATGATGTCGAGATCGGAATCGCTGCCCATCACGATGGAAACCTGTGCTTTGCTCATTGTCCCTTTCGCTCCAAAACTGAATTTACTCTCGCCGCTTTTTCCCAAACCATGCCCAGACACAATCCGATGAGCCCGTACAATCCGAGATTCATCAGAACAAGCACACAGACCACCACCACTTTCGAGCCTGCCGTGCCCGGCGCTTCGAGCGCCATTAACCCAATCGAACTTGGCCAGGCGATGATTGCCAACTTCTCGAATCCAACTTGAAGATCAAGCGCAAAATGCCGGTTTACATACGTCCACACTGGCAAAAGCAAAAACGGAAGCAATCCCCCGGCGACTGCCATCCGCGTCATAACTCGAAAAGCCAGACCGCGCCGCCATCTCCCCAACGCCGCCGCCGTCAGTAATCCGGCGACGATCAGCGCGCCTGCGGCAGACAGCAGATTCAACGCTAAGAACAGGTTTCCCATGGAAGGCTGCATGCCCGTTATTTTTTCAACGCCCGCGCTGCAATGTCCGTGCGATAGTGCGCGCCCTCGAATCCAATCCTCGCGACCGCCTGATACGCCCGGTCCACCGCGGTCTTGAGATCTGCAGCTCTCGCCGTCACTCCCAGCACTCGCCCGCCCGAAGTGAAATATGCATTGTCATGTTTGGTCGTTCCCGCGTGAAAAACTTGCACTCCTGCAACTTTCTCCGCATCCGCCAACCCGGTGATTCGCCTGCCGGCTTCGAATGCTCCCGGATAACCCCCGGACGCCATGACCACGCACACCGAGGCATCCGGCGACCAGCGGAAATCGCCTGCACTCACCCGTCCTTCGATCGAAGCTTCCAGAGCTTCCACCAGATCGCTCTCCAGGCGCATCAGAATCGGCTGCGTCTCGGGATCGCCAAAGCGGCAGTTGAACTCCAGCACCATGGGCCCGCGTGCCGTCATCATCAACCCGCAGTACAAAACGCCCCTGTATTCGGCACCCTCCGCTTTCATCCCGTCGACCACCGGACGCGCAACGTGCTGGACCAGCCAGTTTTGCATCTGTTCGTCCAGTATGGACGAAATCGAGTAGGCGCCCATGCCGCCGGTATTCGGGCCCGTGTCGCCATCGCCCACACGCTTGTGGTCCTGGGCCGCCACCAGCGGCGCTACACGCTCACCGTCGCTGATGACAAGAAAGGAAAGTTCTTCCCCTTGCAGACACTCCTCGAGCACCACCCGCGCTCCCGCCGTACCCAGCATCTTTCCGCTGAGCATCTCCGCAGCGACTGCGCTGGCCTCGTCTTTCGTTTTGCAAATGACTACACCCTTGCCGGCGGCCAACCCGTCGGCTTTGACCACGATCGGTAGGTGGAAGTGCGGCAAGGCCTCGCGGACTTCATCCAGCGAATCGCAAATGGCGTAATGCGCCGTGGGAATCTGGTGCCGCTGCATGAACTCCTTGGCAAAGCTCTTGCTCGACTCCAACTGCGCCGCCGCCTTGGTGGGACCGAAGGTTTTCCAGCCTCGCCGGGTGAATTCGTCCACTACGCCCAGGGTCAAAGGCAGTTCGGGACCAACCACAGTGAGATCGGGCTTGATCTGCCCAGCCAGCGCCAGCAGAGAAGCCAGGCTTTTCAAATCAGCAGGTAGGCACTCGGCCTGCGCACCGATTCCTCCGTTGCCCGGAGCGCAGTAGACCTGCGAGACGCGCGGCGACTGCCGCAGTTTCCACACCAGCGCATGCTCACGCCCGCCGCCTCCGATGACAAGAACGTTCATAGTTGGGAGAGACCCTAAGGTTAGGTGGCCGCCGCGCGTGATGTCAAACCCAGGCAAATCCACCACAGAGGCACAGGGCCACAGAGGAAACCGGGCAGACTGCGCACAAATCATGAGTAGCTATTCTTCTCCGTGACTCTGTGTCTCTGTGGTAGGTTTTGCATTTAACCGTGCTTAACCCCAGGCGGTATAATCGTCGCCAATGATCACCGGGTCCAAAGAAGATTATCTCAAGGCGATTCTGGAAGCCGAGAGCGAAGGCGAACCTGTCATCTCCGCCACGCTCGCTCACTGGCTGGCCGTCTCTCCGCCCGCGGTCACCATGGCGCTGCGCCGTTTGAAAAAAGACGGATTGGTGCGCGTGCTGGCCGATGGCCATGTTGCCTTGACTCCCTCCGGCCGCAAGATCGCCCGCAAACTCACGCTGCGTCACCACCTCATCGAACGCATGCTTTCCGAGATGTTCGGCATGGAATGGTACAAGGTGCACGATGAAGCCGAGCGCCTGGAGCACGCTGTTTCCCCCGACTTCGAAGCCAAGCTGCTGGCGCGGTTGGGGCGCGCTGGGGCTTGCCCACACGGCAACCTCAGTGAGATGGAAAGTCCCGCCAGCCGCCGTCGCCGCGGCCTGTTGCTGCTGGCCCAAGCGGAAGCTGGCAAGCATTATGTGGTCAGCGGCATTTACGAACGTGACCGCCGGCTGCTGGAATTCCTCGAAGACCGCGGGGTGCGTCCCGGGGCACGGCTGCACGTCTCCGGGCGAAATTATGATCAAACTCTGACGCTGGCCACCGATGCCGGCACCGTCGCCCTCGGCCGCTCGGCCGCAGAGCGGGTCTGGGTCAAGGGTGACGTCCGCGGCGCCAAACGCACCTCGAACTAGCCTTCTTCTGGCCCTCTCGAAAGTAATTAACCATAGTTTACCCGCTGATGTATACTCACGCTAACTGCGACCATGAGCGTGGGTTCACAACCTCCACACACGAAGCCTGCTGCGATCCGCATCGCCAATGGCGACGAAGCCGTTGTCATCACCCACGAAGACGTAGATCGTGCGCATGATCGCGTCCGGGTATCGACAGCGCGTGCCCAGCGCGGCTTTTTCTCTCGGGCAAAGCTGCTGTGGTTGCTGGTGGGGCCTGGCGTTCTGGTCATGCTGGGAGAGAACGATGGCCCCAGCATGCTCTCCTACGCGGCGACCGGCGCGAAGTTTGGCATCGGGTTCTTCCTGCCCTTCGTTGCGCTCACGTTTTGCATGGCGATCGTGGTGCAGGAAATGACCGTGCGCCTGGGCGCGGCAA
The DNA here is from genome assembly GCA_049591935.1 of Terriglobales bacterium. Classification (GTDB taxonomy): domain Bacteria; phylum Acidobacteriota; class Terriglobia; order Terriglobales; family Acidobacteriaceae; genus JABCZH01. The sequence continues at coordinate 148,316 of JBAWFN010000029.1, forward strand.
CCCATCGCGGACATGCCGAACTGATCTTCGAGCGCTTCGGGCCTTTTTGGGGCTGGTTTTCGATGATCGACCTGGGCATCGGGAACTTCCTCACGCTCATCACGGAATTCATTGCCATACGCGCGGGCCTGGGTTTCTTTGGAGTGCCTCCCTGGATGGCAATTCTGATTGCGCTCGTCATTCTCTACGGGGCGCTGGTCAGTCACCGCTACTGGACCTGGGAACGGATTACTCTGGCCGCAGCGCTATTCAACCTGGTCTTCATTCCAGTTGCGCTCATGACTCACCCCAGTTGGCACTCGGTGAGCCATTCATTCATCACCTGGCAACCGCTTCCCGGCTTCAACAAAGACACCCTGCTGATTGTGCTGGCTGACATTGGAGCCACGGTCACACCCTGGATGCTTTTCTTCCAGCAGAGCGCCACGGTCGACAAAGGGATGACCACGAAAGATATCCGCTTCGGCCGCATTGACACTGTGCTCGGAGCCGCATTAGCAACCGCCGCTGCGGTGGCCACGATTCTGGCGACGGCGCCGTTGTTCGCCCATCAGATGTCGGCGGACACTTTCCAGGCGGCCGAGTTTGCGCAGGCGCTCCAGCCGCTGATTGGCCGATTTGGCGCAGCGCTATTTGCCCTCGGCATGGTGGAGGCTGGCATTGTGGCCTCGATCACGATTTCGACTTCTTCGGCATACGCTTTCGGCGAAGTCACCCATAAGCCTCACAGCCTGAATCTTCCCCTGGGGCAAGGCAAGTCTTTTTATTCGGTGTTGACGTTGTGCGCAGTGGCGGCGGCAGCCATCGTTCTGATCCCCGGGCTGCCGCTGGTTTATGTGGTTCTGGTCGTCAACGTGGTCGCTGTGCTGGCCATGCCGCCGGCGCTTGTTTTTCTATTTATGCTGGTCAACGACAAAGAGGTTATGGGCGATCTGGTTAGCCCGTTGTGGGCAAACGTACTGTCGACAGGGGTGGTATTTGTCCTGACCGCGGCAGGTGTGCTCTTCGGAATCAGCATCATTGCGCCCAATATTTTTGCGGCGTTGGGCGGAAAGTAGCCTATTTTGTTGTCGTCCCGAGCGCAGCGGGGGATCTACAGTTAGGAGAATTGAGCTTTATGACGCCCAAGGAACACGTAGAGGAATTGATTTCCAGTGCCGACCAGAAGCTGGCGTTATCGTCTCTCGAACATGATCAACTGGTGAAGGCCAAGAAGCACTTTATTCCCAGGCGGCACCTCAAAGGTCCCGAACTGCTGGTGCTGTGGGTGCTTCGACTCTACCTGCTGTTCATGATGGCGGTCGTGGGATATCAGGTGTGGATGGCCGCACGATAAATCGCTGCTAGGGACGAAGCCCGCTTCAATATGCCCTTGACAGCATAATGCCTTCTATGACATATTAGAACATGGCGTGGGAGGTCGAGTTCTCCAATGAATTCGGCCGGTGGTGGGACGGCCTCGATGCTTCCGAGCAGAAGAGTGTCGACTTCACCGTCACTCTGTTGCAGCAGGTTGGGCCAACCTTGAGAATGCCGCACTCCTCCTCCATCGAAACGTCGCGGCATGCCCACATGCGCGAGCTTCGCGTTCAACATGAGGGACGGCCGTATCGGATTTTGTACGCGTTCGATCCCCGCCGCACAGCGATTTTGCTAATTGGCGCGGACAAGACCGGCAACGATCGCTGGTATGAAGAATTCGTACCACGCGCTGACAAGATCTACGACCAGCATTTGAGAGATTTGGAGGAATAGACGAGGAGAGTGGAGTATGGCGCGGAACTACAAGGAGCTGCAAGCGAAAATGGATCCCGCGAGTCTGGCGGACAACCGGCGGCGAGTGCGTGAAGAGCTAGAGCGAATGGCGTTGGAAGAACTGCGTTGCGCCAAACAACTTACGCAAGCCGACCTGGCCGAGATGCTAGATGTGCCGCAAAGCTCGATTTCCCGCATCGAACAGCGCGCCGACATGTATCTTAGTACGCTTCGGAACTACATCCATGCCATCGGAGGCGTGCTTCAGATTCAGGCTGTATTTCCAGATGGCGGCGCAGTCGTCATTGACCGCTTTGGAGACTACGAGGACCAACCGTATGTGATCTATGCGCGGGTGGAACGCGGCGGCGCCTACCGGCTGCGAGCGCGTCCCTTTCAGCATCAGGGAGTTCCTCTCTCAACCAAGGCCTTCAAGGCTTCTGGGTTCACGAAAACCATGAAAGCCCTGCATCTCGCCGAGCCTCAAATCTCGAGTGTTCTGAAAAACCTTGAAGACCAAGGCGAGACTGAGATCGGTGGCCGGGCGGGACAACGGATTTTCAAGTTCCCCGACTTGGTCGCGGCGGGTTTTGAGGCGACAAGCACCGAGTAGCTGGAGACCGAACTATGCCGATGAAAAACCCACCCCACCCTGGTGGCTTCGTGCTGCGGAAGTGTATCGAGCCTTTGGCTCGCATCGATGCCGGTTTCATCATGGCCATCTGCTTGTCTCTCAGCCTCGCGGCCTATTCCCAAACGAACTTCCCAGCTCCAACCCCACCTCAGAAAGGCGCATCCGGTGACGACCCACGCCAAAGGAACGTTTGAAGTGAAGATCGCCCCGCAGACGCCAGATGGTAAATTCGAGGACGCCAGCATGGGCCGCATGACCATCGACAAGCAGTTCCACGGCGACCTTGAGGCCGCCAGCAAGGGCCAGATGTTGACTGCCATGACCGACATCAAAGGGTCGGCAGGTTACGTTGCCGTGGAGAGAGTGACGGGGACACTGAATGGCCGCAGCGGCACTTTTTTCTTGCAGCACAGCGCCACCATGACCCGTGGCGTCCCGCAACTGAGCGTCACCGTCGTGCCGGACTCCGGCACCGGGCAGTTAGTGGGCCTTACCGGCAAAATGGACATCATCATCAACGCCGGAAAACATTCCTATGACTTTGAATACACCCTGCCCGCGGCCCCCTAAACGATTCCTCTGCGAACTCTGCGTTTCAAGGTTTAGAGACGCCGCCGGAAAACCAAAGTCCTAAATCGCGGAGATCGCAGAGAACCACCGCAGAGTTCGCGGAGAAAACTGCAACCGTACCCGTGCCCTTGGTTTCTGGCGCAACCCATCCCAGAACGACTAAACTAGAGAGGGAAGGCCATCATCATGAATAGCTTTGGCAGTCGTTCGACTCTCCGCGTCGATAGCCACGATTACGAGATTTACCGCCTGGATGCCCTTGACAGGCAGGGTATTTCCACCAAACATTTGCCGTTTTCTCTGCGTATTCTGCTGGAGAATCTGCTGCGCACCGAAGATGGCCGTAGCGTAACCAAGGAAGACATCCGCGCGTTGGCCAACTGGAACAGCAAATCGAAACCGGACAAGGAAATCGCCTTCACGCCCAGCCGCGTGCTGCTACAAGATTTTACCGGCGTGCCTTGCGTGGTTGACTTGGCTGCGATGCGTGACGCCATGAAGAAACTCGGCGGCGACGCGACGCTGATCAATCCGCTCCAGCCCGTGGAGTTGGTCATCGATCACTCGGTGCAAGTCGATCAGTTCGGCACACCGAACGCTTTCCAGTTCAACGCCGAGCTTGAATTCATCCGCAACAAAGAGCGCTATGGATTCCTGCGCTGGGGACAAACCGCGTTCCGCAATTTGGCCATCGTTCCCCCGGATACCGGGATCGTTCACCAGGTGAATCTCGAATTCCTGGCCCGCGTGGTCTTCGTCCACGACGCCAACGGGAAGAAAATTGCATATCCCGATACGCTGGTCGGCACCGATTCGCACACCACCATGATTAACGGCCTGGGTGTGCTGGGTTGGGGCGTGGGCGGAATCGAAGCTGAAGCCGCCATGCTCGGGCAGCCGGTTTCCATGCTGATCCCGCAAGTGGTGGGCGTGAAACTCACCGGGAAATTGAAAGAAGGCGCCACCGCCACCGATCTGGTGCTCACCATCACCGAAATGCTGCGCAAGCACGGCGTGGTCGGAAAGTTCGTCGAGTACTTTGGCCCGGGCTTGCAGGAGTTGCCGCTGGCCGACCGCGCGACCATCGCCAATATGTCGCCCGAATACGGCGCCACTTGCGGCATTTTCCCCGTGGACAAAGAAACGCTCGCCTATCTGCGGCTCACTGGACGCTCGGAGGAACAGATCGCGCTGGTTGAGGCTTACGCTCGCGAACAGGGTCTTTTCCACGATGAGAAGACGCCGGAAGCGCAATATTCCGAACTGCTGGCACTTGATCTTGCAACCGTCGAATCCAGCCTCGCCGGCCCCAAGCGGCCCCAGGACCGTGTGCCGCTCTCGCAAGCCAAGGAATCGTTCGACAAAGCCCTGCCTTCGCTGATCAAGCCCGGTAAAGGCGCAGCCGCGGCTTCCGGCAACGGACACCTTCACCACGGCAGCGTAGTAATTGCCGCCATCACCAGTTGCACCAACACTTCGAATCCATCGGTGATGATTGCCGCCGGGCTGGTGGCCAAGAAAGCGGTCGAACGGGGATTACAAGTTCCGGCTTGGGTAAAGACGTCGCTGGCTCCGGGGTCGAAAGTGGTCCGCGATTATCTCGAACGCGCCGGACTCACCGGATATCTGGAGAAGCTGAAATTCCACATCGTCGGATACGGGTGTACGACTTGCATCGGAAACTCCGGACCTCTGCCCGAGGAGATTTCGCGCGCCATCGATGAAAATAACCTGGTGGTGGCCTCGGTGCTCTCCGGCAATCGCAACTTTGAGGGCCGCATCAACGGCGAAGTGCGCGCCAACTACCTCATGTCGCCGCCGCTGGTGGTGGCGTTCGCGCTGGCCGGACGCATTGATCTGGACCTGCGCAAAGACGCCATCGCCCAGGATAAGGGCGGCCAGCCCGTGTTCCTGGCTGATCTCTGGCCGTCGCGCCGCGAAGTGGAAGAGGCGATCAGCAAGTCGATTACGCCGGACATGTTCCGCCGCAGCTACGGTGAGGTCTATCACGGTGACGATCGCTGGCGCGCGCTGGCGGTTCCCCAGGGAGAAACCTACGCCTGGGAAAAAGACTCCACTTACATCCGTCAGGCGCCGTACTTCGACGGCATGAGTGTGAAGCCGGGCGCGATCACTGACATTAAGAACGCACGAGTGCTGGCGGTGCTTGGCGACAGCGTTACCACTGACCACATCTCGCCTGCAGGTTCCATCAAACACGACAGCCCAGCGGGAAAATATTTGATCGAACACCGGGTAAAGCCGGCGGAGTTCAATTCTTATGGCTCGCGCCGCGGCAATCACGAAGTCATGGTGCGCGGGACATTTGCCAACGTGCGCCTGAGAAACAAGATGGTCCCGAACCTCGAAGGCGGATTCACCCGCCACCTGCCCGACGGCGCCGAGATGACAATTTATGAAGCTTCAGAAAAGTACATCGCCGAAGCCGTGCCGCTGGTGATTCTCGCCGGAAAGGAATACGGATCAGGCTCGTCTCGCGATTGGGCAGCCAAAGGCCCGCTGCTGCTGGGGGTGCGAGCTGTGATTGCAGAGAGCTACGAACGCATTCATCGCTCGAATCTGGTCGGGATGGGCATCCTGCCGTTGCAATTCCGCGAGGGCGAGACGGCGCAGACTCTAGGCTTGACCGGCGAAGAGACGTTCGAGATCAGCGGAGTTCGTGATGTGGTCGAGCATTTTGCAGCCGGGCAGCAGTTGAAAGTACGCGCTACTGTGGGCGGAAAGAGTAAAGATTTTGAAGCCATCTTGCGAATCGATACGCCTCAGGAAGCGCAGTACTACGCCCACGGCGGCATTCTGCAATTTGTGCTGCGGCAGTTGCTGGCGGCGAAGCCGCAGGCGGTCACAGCGTAAGGCCATCAGTCGGGAAGAAATCTATTTGGCGTGAACGGGCGCTTTGGGCGCTGGCGCGCCCCGCAACAGGCCTTCTGTGCTGAGGTCTTCATCCACATCGGGCCAATGGATGCCATAGCCTCCGCCGACTATCTCCCAATTCCGGCGTTGAGCAGGCGTGGCGTTGAGCAGGCGCGGATACCACACCAGTGGCACGGTGATGACACGGCCGTCGCGCAGGCTCACGCTGAGCGTGTCGTCGGTGGACTGCACGTCCAGCACGCGCTCATCTGCCGTGGATGCCGAAAAACTCATCCCATGCCTCCCGAAAGTCTTCCCGGTGCTCGGTCACAATTGATTGTAGCGCGCGGAGTTCATGGGCGCGAAACCCAAAAATTTCGCTCCAGTTGGACAGGATCAAGCCAGAACTTCGCCGATAAGTCCCCGCGATCGATATGAATGTGAGGCGGTTCGTTGGGCTCGTGGCTATAAAATAAAAACGATAGGGGCCGGACCGGAGGACAGTCGGCATGCTGGAATTCTAGCAAACTCAAATGTTTAGAACACCTTCCCCGAATCCAACAAGATGGTCACCGGCCCATCATTCACCAGTTCCACTTGCATCATTTCCTGAAATCTACCAGTTTCACAGCGCAGGCCGAAAGCGCGGATGCGCTCCACAAAATACTCGTAAAGCGGCCGTGCCTGTTCCGGCGGAGCCGCAGCGTCGAACGACGGTCGCTTGCCCCTGCGCACATCTCCGTACAGGGTAAATTGCGAAACTACCAGCACCGCACCACCGATCTCGCCCACGGCACGGTTCATCTTGCCAGCGTCGTCTTCGAAGATACGTAATCCGGCGACCTTTTCGGCCAGATAGTCAGCATCCGCCTCTTGATCAGTGCCTGCCACTCCAAGCAAAACCAGCAGGCCGCGCTCGATCCTGCCCACCACCTCGCCGCCCACCGTGACCTGCGCCCGGCTGACGCGTTGTACCACTGCCCGCATCGAGCGATCTCCTCAACATAACACTCGCAAACTTATGTTCTCATGCTCTCATATTCTCTTTGCGCACTTCGCGGAGCCTTCGCGAGCTTCGCGGTTAAAGAACTCGACCGCAAAGTGCGCCAAGAATTCGCAAAAGCCGCAAAGAACCTTTCAAAACAAATTGACGCCGCCCGCGTTCCCACCTACAATTTGCGCTTTCCTCGGACTTTCGTTTCCGTCAAAGGACGCAGCATGAATCGAATCGCAATGCGTACCGCCCTCCTGTTCGCTTTGTCGGCGTTCCTCCAGGCACAACAGCCGCCGGCTGCCCATAACGACGTCGTCATCAAGAACGCGGTGGTGATGACCGTTACTCACGGCATTGTGCAGAATGGCAGCGTTTACATCAAAGACGGCAAGATCGCCGCCGTCGGAAAAGACGTCAGCGCGCCTTCTTCCGCAACCGTGATCGACGCTGGCGGAAAGTACCTGACGCCGGGGATCATTGACTCCCATTCGCACATCGCGCTTGATGACGATGTCAATGAAGCCACCAGCCCGGTCACTCCGCAGATGATGATGATCGACGCCTTCGATTACCAGGACAAGGCCATCTATCGCGGCCTGGCGGGCGGCGTGACCACTTCTCTGCTGCTGCATGGCTCCGCCAACATGATCGGCGGCCAGGCCGTGGTCATCAAGCACAAATATGGATTGAATCGCGATGCGCTTTTATTCCCGGGAGCGCCGCGCTCCATCAAGTTCGCCAGCGGGGAAAACCCTAAGCGTGTGTACGGTAGCAAAGATCAGCTTCCCTCCACTCGCATGGGGAATTTCGCGGTGCAACGCGAGGCCATGGTCCAGGCTCAGGACTATATGCGCGAGTGGGACGACTACAACGCCAAAGTCAAAAAAGGCGACAAGGACGCCAGCCCGCCCAAACGTGATTTGAAAATGGAAGCTCTGGCCGATGTGCTGCGGGGAAATTTGCTGGTGCAGATCCATTGCTACCGCGCCGACGAACTCCTCACCGAAATGGCCATTGCCAAGGAATTCGGCTACAAAGTTCGTGCTTTCCATCACGCCCTCGAAGCCTACAAAGTCGCTGACCAACTGGCGGCGAATAACGTCGCCATCGCGACGTTTTCGGATTGGTGGGGCTACAAGCAGGAAGCCTGGGATGCGATCCCATGGAACGCAGTCATGTCCATGCGCAAAGGCGTGCGCGTAGCCATTAAGAGCGACTCCGAGGACTTCGCCCGCCGTCTGAATCAGGAAGCCGCCAAGACCATTCGCTACGGCGGCGCCAGCGACGAAGAGGCGCTGAAGATGATTACCCTGAACGCGGCGTGGATCATCGGTGTGGACGACAAGGTCGGATCCATTGATGTGGGCAAGGACGCGGATCTGGTGATCTGGGACGGATATCCGCTCTCCAGCTACGGGGTTCCCAACAAGGTATTCATCGATGGTGACATTTACTTTGACCGTTCGCTACCCGGTTTCGGCATGCCGCACTACTCGGAGGGACAATGAAGAAGAACGTCGTTGGTCGCTCGTCGTTCGTCGTCGGCCTCGTCTTGTGCGTTGCAAGCGCAGCACCAGCACAGCAGAAACCGGTCGTGCTGAAGGGCGGCAAACTGCTCACCGTTTCGCACGGCATCATCGAAAACGGCGTGCTGGTCATGCAGAACGGCAAGATCACTGCTGTCGGCGCGGCCAATGCGATCAAAATAGCGAAAGACGCCCGCGTCATCGACGCCACCGGCATGACGATTTATCCCGGGCTCATCGACTCGGAAGACAATCTCGGCCTCACTGAAATTTCCGCTGAGCAAATGACCAATGATCTCATTGAGTCGAGCGATGAAATCATGCCGCACATGCACGTTTACGACGCCTTCCACGCGGAATCCGAGTTGATCCCTGTCACCCGGCTGAACGGCGTCACTAACGCCCTCATCGCGCCCGACAACAAGGACACGCTGCCCGGCCAGGACTCGTTCGTGCAGTTGGCGGGCAAGTCCTCGGAAGAGATGGTGCTGATACGCGACATCGCCATGCCCCTGAACTTCACCGGCGACCAGCGGCGCAACGAATCCTGGGACAAGCGGAAATTCCCCTCCACCCGCATGGGCATGGCCGCCCAACTGCGCCAGGCCTTTCTGGATGCCCAGGACTACGCCCAGCACTGGGCTGACTACGAAAAAAAGAAGAGCGAAGCCGCGCAGAAAACCGACGACAAGGACAAAGAGAAAGACAGGAAAGCGCCCACCGCGCCCAAGCGGGATCTGAAGCTCGAAGCCCTGCTGCCTTACTTGCAGGGCAAGAAGCCCATCGTGCTCGCCGCCGAGGAAGCCAACGATCTGCAAACCGCGGTGTCGCTGGCGCATGAGTTCAATCTGAAATTCGTGCTGAACCACATCAGCCAATCGCAATCCGCTCTCGACTACGTGGCCGGGCTTAAGGTCCCTGTGATCGTCGGCCCCATCTATGAGGATCCCAAACCTTACGAACGCTACGACGCGGTTTGTAGTCTGCCAGCGCAGTTGTACAAAAGAGGAGTCAAGATCATGTTCGCGTCGTATGACGCTCACAACGTGCGCAACCTGCCCTATCAGGCCGGCTATGCCACCGCCTTCGGCCTTCCCTATGACGAGGCGCTCAAGGCCATCACGCTGAATGCCGCTGAAACCTGGGGCGTGGCCGACCAGTTGGGATCGCTCGACACCGGGAAAACTGCCAACGTGGTGGTGGCCAACGGCGACCCTCTCGACGTGCGCACGGATGTGAAACAAGTCTTCATCGCTGGACAGGAAATTCCCATGACCAGCCGCCAGACGCGCTTGCGGGATCGGTACTCCGGCCAATAAATATGCCTGGAGGTAGTTTGACCACGCCAGCAGCCAGCAGTTAGGATGCTGGTGGGCCGCGCCGCCAGAGTAAGGCTTACCCGGACCCCTTCTTTACATCGATTCGTGCGGGCCATTACACTACTTCTTCCCTTTTCTTTAGCCTTCAGGAAGGTGGGACGTTCATGGCCGTTGCCACAAAAAAAGAGGTCACCGAGAAAGTCAGGCAGATTGTCAGCGAACAGTTGGGGGTGGATGAAGCCGAAGTCACTCCCAGCGCATCCTTCATCGACGATCTGGGAGCCGACTCTCTCGATCAGGTGGAACTGGTGATGGCCCTGGAGGAAGCTTTCAATATGGAGGTCGGTGACGAGGACGCAGAAAGAATCCTCACCGTGCAGAACGCCATCGACTACGTCGACAAGCACGCGAAGAGCCGGTAACACAGAACCTGGCTGGCTCGCGAAATCCGGACATCTGGGAACAAAATCCGTATCATTTCAGCATAAGGAGAACTCATGGCAGCCGTTGATGAGAAGGTGAAACAGATCATTGTGGAGCAACTGGGGGTGGAAGAAGGCGAAGTAACCGCGACCGCCTCGTTCGTGGACGACCTGGGCGCGGACTCGCTGGATACCGTGGAGTTGGTGATGGCGTTTGAAGAGGCCTTCGAATTGGAAATCCCCGATGAGGACGCGGAGAAGATCCGCACCGTGCAGGATGCGGTGGACTACATCGGCAAGCACGCGAAAGCGGGGAAGTAGTTGGTGCGACGCGTCGTAGTGACCGGGGTGGGCCTGGTTTCGGCGGTGGGCAACACCACCGGAGAGACCTGGGCGAATCTGCTCGCCGGCAAATCCGGCATCGGCCTCATCACCCAATTCGACGCCTCGCAACACAGCTCCAAAATTGCTGCTGAGGTCAGGAATTTTGACCCGCTGCAGTTCATTGAGAAAAAAGATGTCAAGAAGATGGCCCGCTTTATTCACCTGGCCATGGGCGCTGCCGATGAGGCGATGAAGACCTCGGGCCTTCAGGTCACGCCCGAAAATGCAAACCGCATCGGCGTGCATCTGGGGTCGGGAATCGGCGGGTTCGAAATCATGGAGCGTGAGCATCGCAACCTGCTCAACGGCGGGCCCCGCAAGATCTCGCCTTTCTTCGTTCCTGCCATGCTGGTGAATCTGGCAGCCGGCAACGTCAGTATCCGCTACGGCGCCAAAGGGCCCAACGAGGCCACTTGCACCGCCTGTACCAGCAGCGCCCATTCCATTGGCGACTCCTACAAGATCATCGCCCGCTGCGACGCGGACGCCATGATTGCCGGGGGCAGCGAAGCCGCGGTCACCGCGCTCTCGGTGGGCGGATTTGCCGCCATGCGCGCACTTTCCACCCGCAACGACGAGCCGGAGAAATCCAGCCGGCCCTGGGACGTAGCGCGTGACGGATTCGTCATCGGCGAGGGCGCCGGAATCCTGATTCTCGAAGAACTGGAATTCGCGCGCCGCCGGGGCGCAAAGATTCTGGCAGAAATGGTCGGCTATGGCATGAGCGGAGATGCGCACCACATTACCGCTCCCGCCGATGACGGCGACGGCGCTTTCCGCGTGATGCAGAACGCCCTGCATGACGCCAAAGTGCAGCCCGATCGCGTCGGCTACGTGAACGCGCACGGCACTTCCACGCCTCTCGGCGACCGCATCGAAACCACGGCCATCAAGCGCGCTTTCGGAGACCACGCCTACAAGATGGCGGTCAGTTCCACCAAGTCGATGACCGGGCACTTGCTGGGCGGCGCGGGCGGCCTGGAGGCTGGAATCACGGTGTTGGCCCTTCGCGACCAGATCGTGCCCCCGACCATCAACCTCGAGCAGCCCGATGTGGAATGCGATCTGGACTACGTGCCCAACCACGCCCGCAAGGCGTCGCTCGAATACGCCATGTCCAATTCCTTCGGCTTTGGCGGCACCAATGGCGCTCTGCTCTTCCGTCGCTGGACCGAATAGCAATCCTTGGTTTCCAACCTCTAGCCCCGCCCGTAAAGCCCGACCCACCAAAAGCCGATGGGTTTGGCAAGTACCCGATGCCGCGCGACGGGACATTCCGGGTAATAACACCTTGGTACTCGGGGATTGTCCTTCTAACCTTTTGCCAAGCCTGGAGATGCGGGCCACAATAGGGGTACGCGGCACGATCAATGTCAGCCATGGAAAAAGCCATCGCAACGGCCGTTAACCCGCTCCCCGCCGGCAAGAAGGCTGCCGCCCGCGCGGCCCTGGTCGATCTCAAGGAACCGACCCGGCTCCTGCTCGCCGACTGCTTCCGGCAGTTTGGCATTGAGACCGTAGTCATGCCCGGAAACGCCGTCCAACGCCTCCAGAAAGAGAAATTTGAAGCTTGCGTTCTGAAGCTGGGGCCGGCCGCCCAGCCCATGATGGAAGCGGCTCGCACCTCACTTTCCAACAGCCGGATGATCATTTACGGGCTTGGCGGCAGCGCCCAGGACGCTATGCGCTTCTCCAAGTACGGCATCAACGCCGTTTTTCAAGAGCCTCTGGAGCGCCACTCGGCTTTGAAGCTGGTACGCGCCACCCAAATGCTGGTGCTGCACGAACTCCGCCGCTATGTTCGCATTCCGGTGATCACCGAAATCACCGTCATCGCCGCCGGCGATGGCCGCCGCCTCACCGCCACCAGCGTTGAGATCAGCTCCGGTGGCATGTCCATGCGCAGCGCCGAAGACGTTGCCAGCGGACAATCGGTCGAAATCTCATTTGCCTTGCTCACCTTGCCCCGGGTCTGGGTGCGTGGCTCCATAAGCTGGCGCAATGTTCCGGGAAAGACTTTTGGCGTCCGCTTTGATCCCACCGACGAACGCCGCCAAAAAGTCAAAGAATGGATTGACGCTTACGTAGAAGGTCAGTAGCCGGTAGACCTTCAACCCGATAACCACAAAGGACACCAAGGCACACAAAGGAAACCCTTCGAGCCCGCAACCTTTGTGAAACTTCGTGAACCTTTGTGAAACCTTTGTGTCCTTTGTGGTTCATGATTTTTCTGAGTCCGTCGCATCTCACCTTGGTTTCACGAGCCGCGCCGCCAGCGTGTAAAATCTAAACATCAATGGCGGGCGCTGCCCAACTCGTGCAAATCGATGTCGCGCCACCCCTCCGGCAGCCCAAGCCAGACTGGCTCCGCGCCAAAGCTCCGGTCGGCGACAACTTCCATAACCTCAAAAAGCTGGCCCGCGGACTCGGTCTGCACACCGTCTGCGAATCCGCTCAATGCCCCAACATCGGCGAGTGCTGGAACCACCGCACCGCGACTTTCATGCTCCTCGGCGACATCTGCACCCGCCGCTGCGGCTTCTGCGCCGTGCCCAAAGGCAAGCCCGGACCGATCGACTGGCAAGAGCCGGCACGCGTTGCCGAAGCGGTTGCCACTCTCGGCCTGCGGCACGCCGTCGTTACCAGCGTTAATCGCGATGACGACAACCTGGGCGGCGCTCGCGTGTTTGCCGAAACCATCCGCCAGATTCGCGAGTTGACTCCCGGCTGCCGCGTCGAAGTCCTCATCCCCGACTTTCAGGGCTTGGATGAAGCTCTCCAGATCGTGCTTGACGCTCAGCCCGACATTCTCAATCACAACACCGAAACCGTGCCGCGGCTCTATCGCGTCGTGCGCTCGGGCGCCCGCTACGAGCGCACGCTGCGTCTGCTCGAGAACGCCAAGAAATTCGCGCCCGGAATGGTGACCAAATCCGGCGTGATGGTCGGCTTGGGAGAGACGCTGGCCGAGTTAGTCGAAGTCTTCCGCGACCTGGGCTCGCGCGGCGTGGACATTCTCACCGTCGGCCAATATCTACGCCCCTCGCGCGACCACTTGCCCATCGCTCGCTTCTACACTCCCGACGAATTCCGCACCCTGAAAGACGCCGCCCTCGAATACGGCTTCCGCCACGTGGAGTCCGGGCCGCTGGTGCGTTCCAGCTATCATGCGCATGAGCATGCGGACGCGGCTGCGAGAGTTTAGTCGATATACCCCCCTCCCCCTCGGTCTTTTGGAATCATCATCGTAGCGAGAAATTCCCGCCAAATCTCTCCCGAGAAAAGGGTTGCAGGCAAAATCTTGGGAACAAACGAGTTAGAGCCACGGAGAGGCATCCTCGCTCGGGAGATACACATACTTCTTTTGTCTCGCGTAGCGGGAAGCGATGTCAAGGAAGTAGCAAGGAAATCCGAAGGAGTTTTGTATGGGAGTGCAAGAATGGGAAAGCTGCTTCCACCTCGTCCTGCAAAATTAATCCGTGAGTGGTAGACTTCCGCCCTGATGGAAAGACTTCTACGGCTGCGACTTCCAGGCGGCAAGTTCTCCAACGTCAGCCCCGAGCGCTCACGCGCCATGGGCGGTATAAGAAGCAAAGGAAATCGCTCCACTGAGTGGCCCTTTCGTCTCGCCTTGGTTCGCGCCGGACTCCGGGGCTGGCTACTCCACCCAAAGCAAGTGTTCGGCACCCCAGATTTCTATTTTCCCTCCAGGAAGGTTGCTGTATTTATCGATGGGTGTTTTTGGCATGGCTGCCCGAGGTGTGGACACGTGCCCCGAACGCGGTCGGCCTTTTGGCGTACGAAGATTGAACGCAACAGGGAAAGGGCCAAGCTTGTCTCTAGGCGATTGAGAAGCGTTGGTGTTCGTGTGGTGCGTATCTGGGAGCATGATCTGCAAAAGCCCCGAACTCTAGCGCGGCTGGAAGAGGTTTTGAAGAGGCATTAGATGGCGCTGAACGCTCAAACGCGCGACCAAGTCCGAGGTTTCCTGTTGAACCAAGTGACCCGTTATATACAACAGAACCTTGCAAACCAAAGGCACAAGCCTTTTCATGAGCGCCTGATGCCGCCGTTGTCCATCGAAGGGTTGTCCGAACGTTCCTTTTCCACGAGGCTGGGGAGCTGGTTTCAAAACATCGCTCGCATGGTTGCCCTCCAATACGGCCAGGAGGCGCAGAGTAATTGCCTCGTACAGGGTCACATACGGCCGGCGGCAACTGCACTGATAACCGCCATTCTCGATGACATGGATCACGGCCAGCCACACCGTGTTCCAAACAGGGCGGTAGATGTTGCTGCCGTGTTCGCGGTTCAAGGGCCCGGGGGCGCGAACGATCAAGTGCGGTCTGACCTTTTCGTAAGAAGACAAGATGGCGAAGAGTTATATTTTGAGATAAAGACGCCCGACCCGAATAAGCAAACGTGCCGGGCGATGAAGAAGGACATTCTAACGATAATGGCACTTCGACACGGGCATAATGCGCAGGCCTACGCTGCATGCGCATACAACCCTTACGGCGACGGTCAGCCGTATGTGAGTAATTTCGTTGGTCAATTCCTTGAGATCGGTTCGACATTCTTGTCGGCCGACCCTTCTGGGCTCGGATTGGAGAACCAGAAACCTACGATGAATTGTTGGTGATCGCGCAGGAAGTCGGTCAGGAGGCAGCGCCCCTACTGGCTGCGCACTAGAACAAAAGCGTTTGGCTTGACAGCACCGATTTTCTCCAACTGTCGTGGTCGGTGCCCCGGTAACGACTGAACGACGCCGGAAGGCAGTCGGTCGAGAGTCTACCCCCATTGAAATCGATAATGTGGTTGCCAATCACTCTGGCGAATAGGGGCGGTACAGCGTTCCCAATTTGGCGGTATTTGTCGTCCAATTTTCCCAGAAAGACGTAGTCCTCCGGAAAGGTCTGGATGGCCGCATACTCCCTCACAGACAGGGGACGGAGACGACTTGGATGGCAAAGAGCTGTAGCTGGCATCGTCGGTCGAGTCACAAGCGTGGGGGACGGCTTGTCCCACGCGAGTCTTCTGTAAAAGCCGGTCTTACCTCCCCCCGCGTAATAGCTTGGGCCCATTGCTTCCCGTTGCAACCTTTCCGGCAAGTCTCGCCAGTTCTGCCCTTGCTTCAGTAAAGAGAAGTAGCGGAGTCGCTTGGCCGGAAAACTACCACACTCACCATCCGCGGCTGATAGCTCCCCTATCGCATCACGTACCGTTCTCCATCTCGGCAATCCTCCGTTCCCCATTTCGTCATGGGTCGGCCGGATGTACGGCACACCCTTGCCATCTCGCGAAGCAAAAAATATGATCCGCTCCCGAACTTGTGGCACTCCATAGTTCGCGGTGTTGTAGAGCGTAAATGTCGTTGTGTATCCGCTCTCTTCCAGCAAACGTAAGACGTAGAGGAGGGCTCCTCCGGGAAGCTCTTCGGGGCATAGCCCGAGATACCCGCTTCCACGTTGATTGTGAGGCCGATGCTGAAGGGGGGCAGAGAGGAGGCCCCTCACGTTCTCGAAGATAGCGTACTTAGGCCTGAGGCCGGCAATTAGCTTGATGAAGTGGAGAAAGACATTCCCTCTGTCGTCATTGAGGCCCAAGCGGCGTCCAGCAGTCGAGAATGCCTGACAGGGGGGACCACCCACTACGGCGAACGGCTCCTCGCGCTCAAGCTGCAGATCCTTTAGCAGACGCTCAGCCGTCAATTCGCGAATGTCCTCTCCATAAAGCCTTAGCCGCGGCCGATTCTTGCGTATCGTTTCGCAAATGATCGGGTCAAACTCGTTAGCCGCGAGAGGGTTCAGACCAGCAGCTTCCAGGCCAAGATCCAGACCCATTGCGCCGCTGAAAAAACTTATGAAAGCGCGATCACGAGGAGGGGTTTCCCTTTTATTGTGCATTGCACTCTGATTCTAGTGGCTGGCTTGCTGAGGGTGGATCAATATTATCCTAAAATGTTCAACTGAAGTTCTCGATTTGACAACTGTCTCGAAACGGAAAACCACGCCACGTCCTTTCGTGTTCTGTACGAATGACTACCGAGAAAAACGCCAACTTCAAAGGCGGCGGACGAGAGTGTCCGCCCCTCACACGCGCTGAGGACGCACCCGCCAGAGTGGCTGGTTGAGACTCGTGCGGGCGAGACACAGCGAGCTACGTCCCTACAGAGAATTTAGGAGATCGTCTAGCAGGCGACGAAAGACTGTTGCGGTCGGTTTCCAGTCGCCTTGCATCGCTTGGGCACCCGCGTTCGCGTAGCCTGCGTTCGATCTTCGGCGGAGGCGGATAAACGGCGGCAGGCCGTAGCGCATGGCGAGGCTGTTGGCCCAGAGGCGTGCGGTGCGGCCGTTACCGGTATATTGCAATCAATAACATAATGCATCGCAAAGACAAAGGCGAGGCCCGAGAGCCTCGCCTTTGCTTCCGTCCGCAACGCTGATTCGTTTATTGCAGGACAGCTGTGCCCGTGTCGGGATTGCTTCCGACCGTACGGATGAGCATGGTCTGCGGAACCCCAGCGGTGTTGAAGTTCCCGAGCGACAGGTACGCGCCGTTGTCAGAAGTGCCGATGGCCGCGTTGAAGCCGGAGACGGAATAAGCCCAAGTCGAACCCACCGTCGGTCCACCGCTGCCGCCATTGACACTGGTGACGGTGAGGAACTTTACGTGTCCCAACCCGTCGAACGAAAGCGTGCCATAGGTCAGCCGGGGAAACGACTGACTAGAACAGTGTTCGTTTGTCGGGCACGTCGAGACCTTTACCCAGGTGCTGCCACTGTAATATCCGAATTCGTTGGTGATGCCCTGAACCTGGAAGGAATAGACGCCCTTCAGGCTGGCCACCGAGGTTGCGGCAAAACTGGTAGAAGCAGTTACAAGAACCATCGCCATTGAGATTACGAACAGTGCAGTTTTCTTCATGATTTTCTCCTGTGGTAGGTCACAACCCTTGGTTCCGTCTGCCCACCAGACCGCGCGGCTCGTGTGTCGGCTGCCCCCCAGTGCTTGGCATAAGGTATATGTTTTTTTGTCTGCCTCAGATTGCCATGCACAGCGCAGCGCAACAATGGCTCCTTGGTAATTTGCGCCATCGCTTGTAACCAGCGGGAGGTGACTGGGGTTATGCGGCGTGTTGATGGGGCAGGAGTGTGCGGATGGGTGACCTTAGATCAGATCGAGTACTTACGTCTGGGGCAGGCAAGAGCGCGGCTGCCCTCAAAAAATCTTGACGTGGATGGTCAAATACTTCTTGGGATTCTCGCGCATGGCCTTGATGAGGCTGCGAGTTTCCGTCAGCAGGTCGTTGGTGTTGTTATAGAGCGAGGGATCTTTCAACAGCTTGCCCACTGAGCCCTCGGGGTTGTTAAGCTCCTGGCTCAGCTGAGCAACGTTGTCCATGGTCTTTTTCAGCTTTTCCGCGAATTCCTGGTCGCGGGCCATGACGCCGATCGCGCCTTTGCCGGCGTTGATGTCGTCAGTCATCTGCTTTACGCTGGCCATGGTTTTGTTGGCGTTGTCGTAGAGCGCGGAGTCGCTCAGGAACTTGCCGGCCGAGCCCTTGCCGGCTCTTAGATCGTCAATGATGTGGTTCAACTTGTCCACGGTGTCGTTGGCGCTCTTATAGAGTTGGTCATCCACCAGCAGCTTGCCCAGGCTGCCCTTGCCGTTGGCCACATTGGCGACCAGACCCTGGAATTGCGCCACGGTCGCGTTCAACTGGTTATAAAGGGCGGGATCGTAGATGACTTTGCCAATCGAGCCCTGGCCGCTTTCGATAAAGGCGATAATGCGGTCGACGCGCTTGAGCAGGCCGTCCATGTTCTGCAGCGTACTTTGGCTGGCGCGCACCACGTCTTCAATCTGCGGCGACTCGCGCGTGGCCATCACGTCATCTTCTTTTGCCTCGCGGCCTTTGGCCACAGAACTGTTGATGTCGATGTAGGTCTCGCCCAACACTCCAGCGGTCGCCAGCGTAGTGACGGAATCTTTGCGGATGTTGTTGTGGTACTTGGTGATGACCTTCATGGTCACTTCGACCGGGGCCAGTTGCCGGGCGGGGTCGGACACCACGCGGATCTTGGTGACGTTGCCGATATCGACGCCTTGCAGACGCACGGGCGCGCCCTCGCGCAAACCGCCGGCATTGTCGAAATAGGAGACCAGGGTCATCTTGCGGGTGAAGATGCCGCCGGTGCCGCTCATCAGCAGGATGAGAATGGTCAGGACGATGCTGGCAACCAGCACGGTAATTCCGACCTTCAGTTGAGACCACTTCAACTGCTTTTGACTAGGCACTGGCTCTCCGTAAGAACGTCATTCCAACATTCTCCGCGTGGTCTACAGTCTCAAACAATGCCCTGCATCATAGCAGAGGCGCAGGTCATGTTTCACGCGCAGGTTGTAAGGCGCCGGAAAATAGCAAGGCCGCGAGATAGGCCGCCGCCCCGCAGGCCAGGGTGAGGTTGAGCCCGAACTGAATGGCGATGACCATGGCCAGGACCGATCCCAGCACGCTGGAACCGGCGTTCACGGCCCAGGCCCACTCCACGGCATTGTCTTTGGCCTCGCCGGTTTGGGAGCTGGCCAGCGCCCGCAATCCGCTGGGAAATGGCATGCCCATGGCGAATCCCAAGGGAGCCAGCAACGCCGCACTCACCGTCAGCTTGGCCAGGAACGGGAGGCCGACCAGCAGGTTCAGGATCCACGGCAGGATGGCCACATAGAGCAGAATCATGCCCGCAATCAAGGCCAGCGGGAGCAGGCTGCGTCCTGTCTTGCCGAGCCATCTGCGAGAGGCTAGGCTGCCGGCACCGCTTGCGAGCAGCAGCAAGAACACCACTACGGTCAAAGCGTAGGTGGGATGGCCAAGAAACAGTACGAAACGCTGGATGAAGGCAATCTCCACCAGAATGTATCCCAGTCCCACGGCGACAAAGTAAAACAGGGGAACCACGCTGGGGCGTCGGCGGCCGCCACGCAACGCCAGCGGAATTACCAGAAACGCCAGCACTGCCGCTACAGAAATCACCAGCACCGTGGCCAGCACGGCTACGCCGACGTTCACTTTCCAGTCCATCCCTTGCTCCAGCCCCTGACGGCGGCCCAATATCTGTCCCAGCTTCAGGGTGAAGAAAAAGAATGGCGCATTGTCGCGCACCGGAGCAACGTTGTAGGCATACTGCCTGGCAAAGGCGTAAGGATCGTTGCCGGTGATCAGCGCGGAAAAAGGCGTGGCCGCGAAAGTTGACGGCAGATAGATCGACGACAATGCCCGGTAAGCGTCCATGTGGTTACGTACGGCTTCTTCTTCTTTGGCAGTAAATGCGCTCTTCTTGGCCAGCACCGCTACGGGAATGCCGTCTTCATCAAGCTGGCCTTGCGAGACCACCATGAAATTCCGCGCAGGATTGCTCACCCCGAGTTCGTGCAGCGCCTGCATCGCGACCGCGACCACGCGCAAGGCTTCGCGTGGCTGGTGAAACTCCCAGCGGGTGATGGCCACCAGGCCGTCGGGCTTCAGATGCTCGAAATATTCGCGGAATGCCTCCACCGTATAAAGACTGTTCTCGCTGAGGGCAAAAGCGCCGGCTCCGGTTGAGGCCCAGGTGTCCACCAGCGTCATCTGTACCACGTCAAATCGTTGCGTGGAGTTGCGAATGAACGAACGGCCGTCCCCCACATGGATGTGTACCTCGGGCCGCTCATAAAGATGAAAAGCGTAATCCGCATAACGACCGCGCATGATGGTGTTGGCGATGATGGAATTGATTTCGATTCCCGTGACGTTGGGACTGCCGTTGGCCAGCGCGCGCAGCACGTCTACACCGCCGCCGGGCCCGATGATGGCGTATTCGCCGTGCGGGCGCAGCACATTGGCGAGTGCCGGAGGCGCAGACATCAGGTTTGCCTCCCACTCCGTTCCCTTCCACTGGCCGGGGGCGGCGTTCATGATGTAAGTGGAGGCATCGGCGTCAATGACAATGGCCTTGGCATCGCCCTGGCGGTCGACTTCCACCCGCGAAATTGCGTTCCAGCGCGCGAACTCTACCCATGCCGGATCGCGAAGCTTGCCTTTGGCCTTGGTGATGTCAATCAGCCTTCCGGAATGATTGCCGGCCATCAAGAGCACGAGTGCCGCGGCCAGCCCGGTCGTAAGTTTCCTGAGGCCCGGACTGGCTGCCCAGACTGCGCCCGCAGACGCAGCCAAGGCGCCCGCAAACAAGACCGTGTTGGGACCACCCAGCCAGTTCAATAGCGGCACCACCAGCAGGCAGGCGAGGGCGCCTCCGGCAAGGTCGGCGCCGTAGAGCCGCGGAATGTGCTCCGCCTGCCGGGCGAAGAGAACCGAAAATTCAACGCCGGTGATGAAAAACGGCACCGCCGAGAATAGGTAGATTGCTGTCAGCCGGGCGAAGTTATTGCGCGAAAGTTCAAGCGAAACCCCAATGTGGAGGCACAGTTCAAGCACCGCCGGAACCGCCACGGCATTGGCAACGCAAAGCACGGCAAGCAAGGTGCGGGTCTCGAACCGGGCCAGCCACGGTTTTCGTAGATAGGCAAACACTCCGCCAGAGCCTAGCCCGAGCAGCGCGATCGAAATTGCCAGAAAGGCAAAGTGGTAGAAGAGCACAACGGAAAATAACCTGGTCAGGGCCAACTCGAGGAGCAAGGCTCCGCAACTGCTGGCCGCTACGCCGACTAGCAGCGCGCTTGGGAGCTTCCTTGCGGGCGCGCCGATCACGGGAAGCGCAAGAGTTTCGCTGATGACAGACATTCGAGGCTTTGCCGGAGAATGCGACAGTCTAACAGAAGGGCGAGCCGAATCCGCTTTGAGGAGTCGCAAGCTATACTTCTTCACGCATGAACTCCAATCGGGCCAACCAACTGCTCTATCTGTCTCACGCCGACGTACAAGCCATCGGCCCGACCCTGGCCGAGATTATCCGGGCGCTGGAAACGATGTTTCGCGAAAAAGGTGAAGGACGGGTGGAAATGCCGCCGAAGATCGGCGTCCACACCCTCCCCGACGCCTTCATTCATGCCATGCCGGCGTATATTGCCGCGCAGAGGGCGGTGGGAATGAAGTGGGTGAGCGGCTATCCGGAAAACAGCAAACGCGGGCTGCCATATATTGCCGGGCTTCTTATCCTGAACGATGTTGAAACCGGCATGCCGCTCGCAGTCATGGACTGCACCTGGATCACCGCCCAGCGTACTGGAGCGGCTACCGCAGTCGCCGCCAAGTATCTAGCGCGCAAGGAATCAGAGACGGTCGGCATCCTGGGATGCGGCGTGCAGGGCCGCAGTAATGTGGAAGCTCTGAAAGTCCTGTTCCCGATCAGGAAGGTCCGCGCCTACGATGTGCACCCCGAGCGCAGCGCCGAATACGCGCAGGAAATGGGTTCAGCCCTGGGGATTGAAGTTGTTCCGGTGGCGGGCGCGCGGGAGGCAGTAGCAGGCTGCGACCTGGTTGTCACAGCCGGCCCAATTTTGCGTCAGCCGCACGCGACCATTCAGCCCGGATGGCTGGACGAAGGAGGGTTTGCGTCGCTGGTGGATTTTGATTCCTACTGGCATCCCGACGCGCTTCGCCAAGCCGACAAGTTCTGCACCGACGACGTGCCCCAGCTCGAACACTATCGCCAGATCGGATATTTCCAGAACCTTCCGCCGATCCACGCCGACCTAGGGGAGTTGGTTACAGGGCGCAAGCCCGGCCGGCAAACGCCCGCAGAACGCACCTTCGCGTGCAATCTTGGCCTGGCGCTCGATGACATCGCCACCGCTCCCCTGATTTACCAGCGGGCGTTGGAAGAGGGTGTGGGGACATGGCTTCCGCGCTAGTTAGCGCTTTTCAATTCTCCAGAATCACTTGCGCGATCGCGTGCTCGGCGGTGTGGGTCAGCGACAGCGCGACGTGCTTCGCCCCCAGCTTGGCCGCAAACTCGGCTGCTTTCCCATGAAACGCGATGGTTGGCCGTCCTCCCGGCATGCGGCTGACTTCCACGTCCCGCCAAGTCACACCGTGGTTCCATCCGGTGCCAATGGCCTTCATGGCAGCTTCTTTGGCGGCGAAGCGGGCGGCGTAGCGCTCCACCCGATTGGCTTTCGCATCGCAGTAGCGAATCTCGCCCTCAGTAAAGATGCGGCGCAGGAAACGATCTCCAAAGCGCGCGATCGAGGCCGCGATGCGAGGTACTTCCGCGATGTCGATTCCAGTGCCGACGATCATGCGGCGATCCGCCCCAAGGCGCGGATTACCGCCTCATCCTGCTCGGGAAATACCGTGCGCAGGTCCAGCAGGACGCGGCCGTCTTCAACCCGGGCAATGATTGGCGGATTTGAAAGCCGCAAACGGGCAGCCAGCTCGTTGGCGCTCAGGCCTTCCGCACTTGCGGCCAGCAAGCGAGTCGAGAGTACCGCGGAAGGAGCAGCGCCGCCGCCAATCACGGATTCGCCGTCGATTACCTCAACCGCTAGCTTCGAGGACCGAACTCTTCCGGCGACCGCTTCCGCACGCTTCCCGATTTCCGCTTTCGAAAGCCGCATCATGCGGATCGTCGGGATTGCGTCATGGTCGCCCTTGGCATAGGCCATCAGAGTAGCTTCAAGCGCGGCGTAGGTCAGCTTGTCCTCGCGCAGGGCCCGGAACAGCGAGTTCGACCTCATGCGGGCGATGAGGTCACTGCGGCCGCTTAGTATGCCCGCTTGCGGGCCTCCTAGCAACTTGTCGCCGCTGTAGGAGACTACGTCGACGCCGCTACGCAAACTGTCGAGCACGCTGGGTTCACCGCTCACGCCGAGCGAACGCAAATCAACCAAAGAGCCGCTGCCCAGATCTTCCATCAGCGGAATGTTGCGCTGGCGCGAGAGTCCGACAAGTTCATCGAGCGTGGGTTGCCCGGTAAATCCGGTGATCTCGAAATTGGAGCGATGCACGCGCAGCAGCAGCCGGGTTTTATCGGTGATGGCGCGTTCGTAGTCGGCGAGGCGGGTGCGGTTGGTGGTCCCGACTTCGCGCAGGATAGCGTTCGACTTGGTCATCACATCGGGGATGCGGAATGAGCCGCCGATCTCGACCAGTTCTCCGCGTGAAACAATCACTTCGCCGCCTTCTCCCAAGGTGTTTAGCGCCAGCAGTACGGCAGCGGCATTGTTGTTGACGATGATGGTGGCAGTCTCTGGCGAGCTGCGCTCGCCCGGACCGCCGAGGGCGGCTGTCCCCACGCGAGTATTTTCCAGCAGCTTGCGGAACAGGCGATCCACGTGGACATCACGCTGGCCCCGTTCACCGGCTTTGATATCGAACTCAAGATTGGAATAACCGGCGGCGGTCTCAGCCATGAGTTCCAGCGCAGACGAGGCCAGCGGCGCACGCCCCAGATTGGTGTGCAGAATCACGCCGGTGGCGTTGATGACCGTCCGCAGGGAATAGCTCAAAGCCTGCTGCACGCTTCGTTCCACGGCGTGATCGAGCCCGGAAAGCGCCAATTCGACGCCATCCTCGTCAAGCCGGCCGGAGCCGATTTCCTCGCGCAACGCCGTCAGCACGCTACGGGCGGCGTCGGTCACCGCAATCAACCCCTCGTGCACAACCAGAGATTGCAGACTCTCCCGGCGGACAATTTCATCCACTGACGGAAGCTTGCGGTACAAGCCGGTCTGGGTTTCGGTTTTCACCCGCCAAGATTATGACACCCGCTGAGCCGGTTGCCAAAACCCATAAAACGTGGCCACGGATTTGCACGGATGGACGCGGACCGAGCTTTTACCCAACCTCGACCAGCCCGTAGGTCTTCTGCCAGCGGGTACGCATGTGGCGTAGCGCCCTTTTGATTTCTTCTGCTGAAATTTCGGGGTTGGGACCTTCGAGAACTGCCGCCGCTTCGCGCTTGGCGATCTCGAGCAGTTGACGGTCGCGAATCAAGTTGGCCACCTGGAAACTGGGCATTCCGGCCTGGCGAGTGCCGAAGAATTCTCCCGGTCCGCGCAGTTCGAGATCCAACTCGGCAATCTTGAATCCGTCGTTGGTCCGCACCATGGCATCGAGACGCCGCTCTCCGTCCTCAGAGACTTTGCCGCCGGTCATCAGCACGCAATACGACTTGGCCGCGCCCCGCCCGATGCGCCCCCGTAGCTGGTGCAACTGCGCCAAGCCGAAGCGCTCGGCATGCTCGATCACCATCATGGTCGCATTGGCCACATCCACGCCCACCTCAATCACCGTGGTTGAGACCAGAATATCCAGTTCGCCCTTTTGGAGCAGGCGCATCACCTGTTCTTTCAGGTCGGCTTCCATGCGGCCATGCAACAGGCCGACGCGCAAGTTGGGGAACACGCGCTGACCCAGCTCTTTGTACATTTTGATTGCGGCCTTGAGTTCGGTTTCTTCGTTCTCTTCAATTACCGGATAGACGACATAGGTCTGATGCCCTGCAGCCGCTTGTTTACGCACGAAATCCCACACTTCGGGGGAGCGCTCATCCGACACCATGCGGGTGATGATGGGCGTACGACCGGGCGGCATTTCGTCGATCACGCTGACGTCAAGATCGCCATACAAAGTGAGCGCCAGGGTGCGCGGAATGGGCGTGGCGGTCATGACCAGAACGTCGGGTTCCGGCTCCGGAGAAGCCGAGGCCCCGGACTTCTTCATCAGCTTGAATCGCTGCAACACTCCGAAGCGGTGTTGTTCGTCGACAATGACGAGTCCGAGCTTGGCGAATTCGACTTTCTGCTCGATGAGCGCGTGCGTTCCGATGACCAGTTGCGCGCTGCCTTGCGCGAGGTGGCGGCGGATCTCGCGCTTGCGATCGTCTTCGAGCGAGCCGGTGAGCAGCACGATGCGGTAGCCGGCCGGTTCCAGGATGCGGCGCGCGGAAAAGTAGTGCTGCTGCGCCAGAATCTCGGTCGGCGCCATGAGCGCCACCTGGTAGCCGTTCTCCATGGCGATGATGGCGGCCTCGAATGCGACAATGGTCTTGCCCGAGCCCACGTCGCCCTGCAACAACCGCCGCATGGGAGACGGCTTCTCCATGTCGGAGGCGATGTCCTTGAGCACGCGCTTCTGCGCTGCGGTGGGGTGGAAGGGAAGAATGTTTTTGATGGCGGAACGCACGCGGTCGTCCAACTGAAACTGGATGCCGGTTTGCGCCTTCTGTTCCCGGCGTTTCAGCTCAAGTCCCAACTCAACGAAAAACAGCTCTTCAAAAATCAGGCGGACATGGGCGGGGGTGCGTGAGGACTGCAAATCTTCCAGGCTCTCTCCGGCTTCCGGCCAATGAACTCGGCGCAGCGCCTCCCGCGGCGAGACCAGGTCCAGGCGCTTCCGTACTGCCGCCGGAATGGCATCTGGCAAATCGGGTGTCAGATTTTCCAGCGCCCCGTGGATGGCGCGACGAAACCACCGCGAAGTCAGGCGTCCTTGCCCGATGGCTTCATAAATGGGGACGATGCGGCCAATCTCCAGCGATTCGGCCAGCTTCTTTTCGGCAGAATCGGACGAGCCGTTCTCTGAGGGTTCTTCCAGAATCTCGAAATCAGGTTGGACGATTTGAAGCTCGCCGCTGCGATTGTCGGCTTCCACTTTTCCGTACAAGGCCACGATCTGTCCGGGCTTGAACTTGTCCCGAAGATAGGTGGCGTTGAACCAGATACACTTCAGGCGCGTCCGCCCCTGCCCGGCTGTCATTTGAAAAATGGGCATGCGGCGGGTACGGAATAGTCCGGAGTTGCGGACCTCGGCAATGACGGTCGCCATTTCTCCCGCACGCAGTTCGGGGATGGTGCGCGGGTTCAGGCGGTCTTCGTAGCGGAATGGCAGATAATGCAGAAGGTCATCGACGGTGTGGATGCCCTTACCCGCCAGCACCTCGGCCAGGCGGGGGCCGATGCCTTTCACATATTGCACGGAAGTGGAAGGATCGAGCATCTGAAAAGATGGTAGCAGGAGGCGGAGGATCACCGATGTCGAAGTCGGCAACCAATTTCCTGCACGCTCTGGCGGCTGTGCTGGTGGGCAATGCCGCGTATTTCCTAATGGAAGGGCGCTTGCCCTTGTGGGCCCGTCACGTCGGATTTAAGACTGACCTGGGAACCCTAGTCGATTTCGGCCTCTGTCTGGTGGTTTTCGTGCTCATCAAGGCCCTCGCGGCGGAGCCGGAGCGCCCCAAGCCGCCCAAGAGCTGACTTCAGCCTGCTCTCAGCTCTGGCCCCAAGTTACTTTAGGAACCTCTGTAACTGGCGCTAAACCCGATAGAATCCCGCCAGTACTATGCAGAAAATCGCCATCCTCTACGATGCCAGCCAGGCAGTTCTGTCTACCTTCAATCTGGATGAAGTTTTGCAACAGATTCTGGTTATCGCACGTGATTACTTCCACTTGCAGAACGTCGCCATCCTGTTGCTGGACGAGGAGAGCGGGGAATTGTACGTCCGCCGCCAAGTGGGCTGGGACGAAGGTCAGGACAAGGCCCGGGTTAAGCTGGGAAAGGGAATTACGGGAGCAGCGGCGCAGCAAAAGCGTCCGGTTTATGCGCCCGACGTCAGCAAAGATCCGCGTTACATTATGGCAGCCAAGACCACCCGGTCGGAACTGGCTGTCCCGCTGATGGTGCGAGATCAGGTGGTGGGCGTGCTGGATTGCCAAAGCGCGAACCTCAATCACTTTGATTCCGAAACCGCCGACATGCTCACGCTGTTTTCAACCCAAGCTTCGATGGCCCTGCAGAATGCGCGGCTGTATTCCCTGGAACGGCGGCGAGCGTCACAACTGGAGGCCATCAACGCGATTGCACAGCAGACCACCGCAGTCCTGGACCTCAAAGAACTGCTTTCCAAGGTTTGCCTGCTGATTGCGCAGGCTTTTCAGGTATCGCACGTTTCCGTGCTTTTGAAGGACGAAGACGATCTGGTGTTGCGTGCCAGCCACGGTAAGCTGACCGCCCGCGTTCCCGAAGGCGGCCGCTTGCCCTCTGGGGCTGGGCCATGGGGGCGGGCGCTTGAGGCCGGAAAGACTCTAGTGGAAAACAATGCCAAAGCCGCCTCGGACGCCGGGCTCTACGTCGAAACCGAGTCGCGTATGTCGATCCCTCTGGTGTCGTTCGGACAGACATTGGGCGTGTTGGCCCTGGACAGCGAGCGGCCGGGCGCTTTCCATAGCAATGACACTCAGCCGCTCGAATCCGTGGCCGATATCTGCGCCAACGCCATCCAGAACGCCCACTATGTGGATCGGGTGAAACAACTGGCATATCTGGATGGATTGACTGGAATCTTTAACCGCAGGTTCTTCGAACTACGCATGGCGGAGGAAATCGAACGCGCCCGCCGCTACGGCTCGGGCATGGGCGTAATCATGATCGACATCGACCAATTCAAGCAACTGAACGATGAGTTCGGACACTTGCTGGGAGACGAAGTGCTGCGTCAGGTGTCGTCCATTCTGCATCAGCAGTTGCGCAAGATTGACGTGGTCTGCCGCTATGGCGGGGAGGAATTCGCCATCCTGCTCTCGCAAACCAGCCCGCAGCACTCTCTGGCGGTAGCTGAAAAGCTGCGGCGTATGGTGGAAATCTGGCAATTCCCCGGGGTGCCGCGACCGGTCACCATCAGCGCCGGAACCGCGAACTACCCCGATCACGGCACGACGCGGGATGAACTGGTGAAAGCGGCCGACGCCGGCCTGTACGCCGCAAAACAATCGGGACGCAACCGGGTTTGCCTGGCGCCCGATCCGCAGCGTGGGTTGGCCCAAGCCGGCGGAAAATAAATCTTGTGACAGGCTGCCGTTTTTTCTAGAAGAGGTCGTTGCACTGCTGCTGGAAATCTCTTTCAAACTCCCGCTGGTGATCACGGAATGACCGTTGCAGGTCCCGCATCTGTCGCCCAAGTTCTTGTTTTTGTCGGAGCGCCTCCCGGCTCTGGCGCTCGACTTCCGGCCCAACCTGCTCCATCGCCCGGCTTACCGCCTCTTCCATTTCCGGCTGAACTCGGGCCAGTTCCGCTTGCAAGTGGCTCCATTGCTCGCGGGTTTCCGCATCCATTTCCGGCAACATCAGGCTTTCGCGGTATTCCGACTGTTTGCGCTCCGGCAAAGTGATGGTGAGGTTGACTTCTTTCTTGTCACGAATCACCCCGATGCTCGCGGTGTTGTCCTTCCGCTCTCGCAGAGCATGACTGAAATCGCTGCTGTCGTGAATCGCTTCCCCGTTGATCTTGACGATCACATCTCCGGCGCGGAATCCGGCTTTGTCGGCCCGGCTCCCCTTTTCGACCGAACGCACCAGCACTCCCTGGCCGTTCTTGGTCCCGAAGAAGTCCCCGAGCTGCGGCGTCAGATTCTCCACCATCAATCCGCTGCGCGCCGAGGAATGCACCACCACGATGGAGACCGGCACATCAATGTCGCCGATATCCGGCATGGGAGGAATGGGCGGCATGGCTGGCATCACGAAGTGGAAGTCTTTGCTTTTGGGCCCATAAGAGTAGCCATAGGCATAGCTGTTCTTGCGATCCGCCAATTGCACTTTGATGGTCATGGGCTGACCATCGCGGCTGAGACCCAGGGTCACAATCCGTCCCGGCGGCGTTTCCCGGATCATGCGCCGCAGTTGTTCCACGCTTTCCACCTCAGCGCCGTTCACCGTGAGGATGACATCGTGCTCTTTGAGGCCGGCCTTGCCTGCGGGCGCGTCCTGGTCCACCATGGTGACCTCCACGCCGCGTTCTTCCTTCAGTTTGAGCGCGCCCAGACGGTCGGGAGTCACATCTCGCGTGTCCACGCCGAGATACGAGTTGCCGCCAACGTCTTCGCTGGAGAATCCAAAGATCTCGTTCTTGGAATCGCCAGGGGAATTTTCCGCGTTGGCCGCAACCGATAGCAGCGCCAAGGTCAGCAACGGGATGAGAATGATATTTCGCATAACGATACCTCCACAATTCTTCTAATGACCACTGCGACGAAATGAAATGTCGCCCGTGGTAGTTCGTACTTTGAGCACCGGGCCGCCGCCGTTCAAATCGCCCTCGGCGGTCATGGTCTTGGAACCATAATCCTCCCCGCCTTCGGTGGTGATCCGAATTTCGGGGAATTCTGACTGGATACGATGTCCGTTGGCCACCTCGATGGAAGCGCGAATGCTCAGCTTCACATTCGGCGCTACGTAGACCGTAATGTCGCCGGCGGAGGTCTCCAGAACAGAATCGTTGCGCTCTCCCCCGGAGACAATGAACCGGGCTTCGATGCCGCCGGCTCCGGTCTCAGCTCGCGCAGAAGGGACTCCCAGCAATTCAATGCTGCCGCTGCCGGTCTCTGCCTTTACCGGGCCTTTGGCCGAAGCCAAGCGGATGCTGCCGCCGCCGGTTTCGATCTCCACCGGACCGCTGAGATCGCCCAGATCAATGGTGCCGCCGCCGGTCGTAGCCGTTACCTTGCCGGCGCAACGATCTACCTGAATGTTGCCGCCTCCGGTTTCCAGTTCGGCGCCTTGCAAACCCGAGAGCACGATCACGTTGCCGCCGCCGCTTTCGGCGACGATCTTTCCCTTGGCCGAAGTCACTCGAATGGTGCCGCCGCCGGTGTGCAGGCTGACATCAGAGGCTACATTGCCCACGTCGATGTTGCCCCCTCCGGTTTCGGCGTTGATGATGCCCGCAATGTCGTCGAAGTGGATGTTGCCGCCACCGGTCTGGGCATCGACCCGGCCTGAGACCCCGGTGGTGGTGACGTTGCCGCCGTCGGTCTCGATCTTAATTTCATCCATTTCCCGGGGAACGCTGACGGAGAATTCTGCGGAAAATCTGTGCGAGTTGCCGCCCTGCCAGTCGCCCACGATCCAGGCGGTATCGCCGCGCACGTAAACTGTGACCTTGTAGGAATCAAATTCGCGCCGCGCTCTGGCTTCGGACGAGGTGTAGGAATGATTGCGAATGATGTAACTGACGCCCTGCGCCGAACCGCCGTCCACCTTCACCGTCCCCATATCGACCTTGACCCTGAGATTCCGCACCGCGGCCAGCGACCCCGTGATCTCCTGAGTCCAGTTGCCACCGTCACCGAAGACTTTGGTCTGCTGCGCCGTCGCCACCGGCAGAATCAAGAGCACGACCGCAACGAGTTTGGATAACTTCTTCAAAATTCCACCTTCACTTTTCGTCTTCCTCAATATCGATATCAGTCAAATTCCGGCATCTGGGCCAGCAGGTTGCGCGCCTGGGCCTTGATGTACTGGTTCTGGTCGCTTTCCGCCAGCTTTTGCAAAACTGCGCGCACACTGCCGTCGGTCCGCACCGGCTCCAGTAAATGCAGGGCCTCGGTTCGCAATCCCGGATTGGAGTCGTTCACCAGACCCTCAAGCACGGCATCCCGCACCCGCGGATCGCTTTTCACATAGGGGCCGAGACCGCCCAGGGCTTTCAGTCGCACTCCCGGATTTGAGTCGTAGCGCAGGGCAAAGATCAGTGCCTCACGCACGCGCGCGTCGTTCGGCTGCTGGGTCAGGATGTCTACCGAATCCATGCGCACACCGGAGTTGGAATTGTTGCGCGCCGCAAACAGCAACAACTGCTGGATGCGCTGATCGTTCAGCGATCCTTGCGCCTGCTGGGTGGAAACCGTGTCGTACTTAATGCTGATCTGGTTGGTTCCGGCTTCCTGCGAAATGGATTGAATTCCCGCAACCGAAGACTCAGCCGGCTGGCTGAGTGAGCCGACCGAAATCGCACCCGCGCCACCGTTGCTCACGATCTTGTAGGTGGCGCCAATGCCGCTGGCAAAACCGATCATGAAAATCGCGGCGGAGAGCGCGGGGGAAAAACGCATCTGACGCAGCCACATGGCGGGATCAAAAACCAGCCGGTGCCACCAGCCGCCCTGGCTGGTGGTTTCGAGCGCTTCCTGCAACCGCATGCGGGACGACGCCACCAGGTTGGGACTGGGCTCTTCCACCTGCAACTCAGAGAGCACGGCGTGAAACTTGCGCGTGGTTTTCAGTTCGGCGGCGCAGTCCGGGCAGCGCGCCAGATGCTGCTCCAGTTCATAACGGGCATCGTCAGGCAGCTCGTTGTAAACGTACAGCAGAACGTTTTCTTTGACCCAGTCACATTTCATAATTGCACCCCCGCATCGGGGAATCTCCTCTACTGACCTCTCATCTCATGTCCGCCAGCGCGCCCCGCAACTTCTGGGTCGCGCGGAACAATGTGTTCTTCGCGGTCTCTTCGGTAGTGTTCAGCACTTCGCCCACCGTCCGCAATTTGAGTCCGTGATAATGCTTCAACTCAAACACCATGCGCTCCCGCGGGGTCAATCGGTCGAGCGCCCGGCTGATCCGCCCTCCCAACTCGCGGCTCATCAAGTCGCGTTCGGGGTTGGCCCCGGCGCGGACATCGGGAACCTGCTCGAGCACATCGTACTGCTCTCCGGACGCATCCGTCGCCACCGGCGCGTCTTCCTTGCGGACTTGCTTGCGCCGCAGGTGATCGAGACAAAGATTGGTGACAATCCGGTAAATCCAGGTGTAGAAAGAGCACTCGAAGCGGAAGTTGGCCACGCTCTTGTACGCCTTCAGGAACGCTTCCTGGTAAATGTCCTGGGCTTCGGCTTCGTTTCCGGTGAGGTGAATGGCCAGCCGCAGCACCGCCTGATCGTAGTGCCGCACCAGCTCCTCGAAGGCGGCGCGATTGCCGCGCTGCGCCTCGCGGACCAGCACGGTGTCGTCAATGCGGCCTAGACTTTGCCCCGCCATGTGGCCCCGTTGTTTCGGGTCCTGGGTCCTGCCAACCTCGCCCCTTGAATCCTGTTCCCGTCGGGAACCGCCGACCGTAAATGGTATTGCCAGTGCATCGGCCGGCATATTTTCTCTGTCCTCGCATGCACCGGGACGCCTTTGCCGTCCTTTCCCGGTTGCATAGTTATGGACGTTTCAGAATGAGAACCGTGAGCAGGATTATAGGGGAAGGGTGGGACTTTTGCTGGTGCATTGTACTGTCAGGAAAGGTGTTAGGGCCTGCACGGGGTTTGCAGGGCACCGGAAAAATCAACCAACCACAAAGGACACTAAGGTTCACAAAGGAAATCCTCAATCCGGGACCTTTGTGAACCTTCGTGTCCTTTGCGGTTTAGCGAATTCCTGTCTACTCTCCGGCTTCCCTCTCGATCACCACTTTCAGGTGCGCAGTCACATCTTTGTGCAGCTTGATGGGGATGGTGAACTCGCCCAAGGTTCGCAGCGGCTCGTGGATTTGAATCTTGCGGCGATCCACGTTGAAACTCTTCTTCTCGAGCGCGTCGGCAACATCTCCGGAGGTGACGGAACCAAACAACTGGTCATGCTCACCGGACTTGCGCTGGAACGAAACCGAAAGTCCGTCGAATTGCTTGGCCAGTTCCTCGGCCTGCGCTTTCTCCTTGGCCGAGCGGCGCACCGAGGCCGCCTTCATCTGCTCAATGACGGCCTTGTTTCCCTTCGAGGCTTCAATCGCCAGCTTGCGCGGCAGCAGGTAGTTGCGCCCGTACCCCTCGGCAACTCTGACCACGTCTCCGCGCGATCCCAACTTCACTACATCTTCTTTCAGTATGACTTCCATAATTTATGACTCCCGTTCAAATGGTTAACTTCAGCCACGCACTCACCACGGATAAAACGTCGAGTTCTTTTGATTGATCCGTGAAGATCCGCGCAAATCCGTGGCGTTTTTAAGACGCCCGGCCGGCAAACGGCAACAGGGCGATATTGCGCGCCTGCTTGATGGCGCACGACAACCGCCGCTGATGCGGGGTGCATACGCCGGTCAGGCGTCGCGGCGTGATCTTGCCGCTCTCCGCCACAAATTGCGCCAGCAGCCGCACGTCTTTGTAATTGATGGCTTCGATCTTCTCCACGCAGAACTTGCAAACTTTCTTGCGCCGGAAGAACTTGCGGCCGCCGGGGCCGCCTTCGCCGCGGCCGCCGGGACGCGGTGGAC